>CAWGJE010000014.1:0-74664 GCA_963822855.1 uncultured Solirubrobacterales bacterium
TTTCACGCAGGAGATCGCCGGTTCGAATCCGGCTGGGGGTACCTCTCTTTGCCGGCTATGTGCCTCAGGCGACGCTGGGTGCGCGGCGCGACGTTCGTGGGCAACGATCGACGCAAGCTCAGTCCTCGGCCATACACGCCGGGCCAGGGCTTGCGTGCAGCGACTCCACGATACGGGGCACCGCCTCGGTCTCCCAGCCGGGAGCCATCACGTGAGCACCGGACACACCCTCGATGTTGCGGAGAGCATCGATGAGCTCTGCAGCGATCCGTGTGCCCTCGTCCTTGGCGGCTTGATCTTGGTGTCCGTCCATACGGGCGAAGACCGCGTCGGGGACCTCGACACCGGGGATGTTGTCGTGCATGTGGCGCAGCATCCGAGTTGAGCGCGGCGGCATCACTCCGACTAGCAGCGGGGCGCGTTCGACGATGCCCGCCTCGGCAATCGGCGCAAACCAGCGGATAAAGCGATCGATGTCATAGACGACGTTCGACTGAAGGAGGCTGACGCCCGCGTCGAGCTTGCGCTCGAGATGCTCGACGGAGTCGAGCATCGGGTTGGCCGCGCCCGCGATGAGGAAATTTGTGGGGGTCTTCAGCTCTTCGCCTGCCGCCAGGTGACCGTCGTTCAGATCGCGAATCAGTTCTATAAGCGCAACCGCATCGACATCACCCACGTGAGTAGCGAGCGACGCGTAGGGGCCGACGTGCAGCGGGTCGCCGCGAAGTGCCAGAACCGTACGCACGCCCAATGTCCAGGCACCGAGCAGTTCCGCCTGTAGCGCCATTAGGTTTCGATCCCGCGCGGTCAGCTGCAGTATCGGATCGACCCCCTCCGCTGCCAGTAAGGCGGCCACGGCAAGCGCCGAGACCTTGACCGTCGCCGCTTGATTGTCCGTCACGTTCACGGCGTCGACCAGTCGCCCCAAGAGCCTGGCGGCCGCTCGGACGGGCGCGGGGTCGGGGTCGCGCGGAGGACCGAATTCGGCCGTGAGCACGAATCGGTCGCTCGCAAGCGCTTGTGAGAGCGTCATCTGCGTTCCGCGGTCGACTGCGTCGTCATGACGAAAATCCTCCACGGCACCGCAAGTGTCCGCGACCACCGATCGAACAGGATTGGCTCGCCGAATGGGACGGCGAGGTGCAGCCGGTTACGTCGTTCGGCCACCGAACACCTGCCCGCCGGGCCGTCGCGATTCCGTCGCTCACGCGCCAGATACTAAGAGCCCAAGGACCACTCGGACGACAACCCGTCAGGACCTCGTCCGAGCAGCCAGAAACCCGCTCGACGACAGCGCCCCTTCCACTGCGGGACCGAAGTCGCTCCCGCGAAGATCCAGAGCTGCTGGAAGCATCAACCACCGCTCGGTGCATCCTCACCTGTCGTCACAGCAAGCTCGATCCTGACGCCGGATGGTCCGCTCTCGCAGGGGACGATCCCCAGCAGCGTGGCCTCGGGTGGGGAGAACGCTGCTCTTGCCCGAGAATCCGGAAACTGCACGCCGGCCGCCCGCCGACGACCGCAGCCAATGCCCCCGCTGGCCGGGACGGTTCCTCCAACGCGGTCACGCGCCGCGCTACGGCGCGAGGCCGGGCGACAGGTTCCGGGCGCGACTCGCCCGCGTCCGTCGACGCCGGCCTTGACGTCGGTCGCGCGGGAGTACGCGGATCCTCGATCAGCGGGGAGCTTCGGTCACAACACGTGGAGCAGGAATACGAGCGCCGCTGCGACCTGAACGGCCGCGAACACGACGACGGTCATCACCACGGCCAGCACGGCGACCCCGGCCCGTCGGATCCAACGCGCGAGCCGCGTGCGTGCGAGAAGCACAGCGGCCGACGCCCGGGCGTCGAGCGGCGTCCAATGCTGCGAGACGACCGCCGCGCCGACGCGCTCCTCCCAGCGAATGGTCATCCGCACTGCTTCCCGTCGCGCGCGGATCCGCCACCACGACAGCTTCCGACATCGGCGGTGCCAGTAATCGAGCGACCCGACTCCATCATCCAGATCCGGGGGCGCGAGCAGCCGCCCCAACAATTGATCGTCTGTCGATCCTCGGTGGCTCATGCAACCCGAGTGTAAGCGTCCCCCGAGCGAGATAGCGAGCACAGCAACCACGGCCCTCGAACGGAGCCACCGAGGGTGGCCCGCTGTCGGCGCTGCGTGACGCCGCTCCGGCCACGGCGCTGTGGTTGCCGCTCCGCGCGCAGAGCAGCAGCGTCGCCTGCGATCTGCCGCGCAGACGAGACTGCCGAAGGTTCGTGCGAGCAGCAGCGGTGCCGCGAGTCACGAGGGAGTCATCCAGAGTTAGTTCCGGCGGCGGGCGGGTTCCACCCGCGCTCCGTGGGAGAGATTGTGCGCAACTTTTGGGTCCTCAGCGTGTCGTAGGCATCGTTCCGGGGTTTCCGCCGCCGGCCACGGTCGGCCGGGTTTCTCGAGGGGCAACAGGAATCGCGTTGGCATTTGCTTTGCGGATGCTTGACCGGAGACAGTCAGACCCGCACGACGCGGGTAATCAACAGATATAGAGAGGTGTGTTGATGCGTTCGCATCGAACTTTTGTCCGGGGTGCGGCTGTGCTCGTCTCGAGCCTGGTCGCCCTCGGCTCGGCGACCGGCGCCGCCCTGGCGCATGGCCATGGGCAGGGCCGGTCGAACTCCGGTCATGGCCACAAGGGAGCGCTGTACGTCTCTCCCAGCGGCAAGACCGGGGCCGCGGATCGCAATTGCAAGTCCGCGGCCTACTCGAGTGTGCAGTCCGCGGTGGCCGCCGCGCCGAGCGGCGGGACGGTCGTGGTTTGTCGCGGCACCTACACCGAGGACGTGATCGTGTCCGCGCCGCTGACCCTCACCGGCGAGCACGGCGCCGTGATCCACGGCTCGTCGACCGCCAACGGCATGTGCGACCAGCTCGGACCCAAGGGCCCGGGCAGCGCGCCGTGCCTCGCCGCGATCACGATCAAGTCAAGCGACGTGAAGGTCGAGGGCCTGAAGGTCACGGGCGCGATTGGCGAGGGGATCCTCGCGACCGGCTCGTTGGCCGGCGGTTCGATCAGCCACGTGACGATCGCGGATGACAAGGTGGTCGGCAATGACACCGGCGGCATCCCGCCGGCCAGCAACACGACCTACCCGCAGTGCGCCGGGTTCGGCGCGGCCCCTGGCGACTGCGGCGAGGGCATCCATCTGATGGGAGTCGCTCACTCCACAGTGAGCGATGACTTCGTCTCGGGCAACTCGGGCGGTGTCCTGCTGACCGATGAGTTCGGGCCGACCCACGACAACGTCGTATCCCACAACGTCGTCACCAAGAACCAGTACGACTGCGGCATCACCGTGCCGGGCCACAATCCGTTCGCGCTCGACGCCAGCGGCAATCCCCAGCCGTCGAAGGCCGGCGTTTACAACAACGTGATCGCCTTCAACCGGGTCACCGACAACGGCATCAAGGGTGAGGGCGCCGGCGTGCTGTTCGCCAACGCGGCGGCAGGCACGGGCTCCTACGACAACCTGGTCGAGCACAACTACATCGCGGGCAATGGGCTCTCGGGCGTGACCATGCACGCACACACGCTCGCGCCCGGCCAGTTCGAGGACCTCAACGGCAACCGCATCGTTGACAACACGATCGCGAAGAACAACGTCGACGGAGATTCCCTCGACAGCCCCGCATCGCCGGCCGACAACACCACGACGGGCATCTTGGTGTTCTCCGGCACCGTTGCCGTGAAGGTCGACATCGCTCACAACCGGATCCGCAACAACACCAACGGTGTGTGGCTGGGAACGGGCGGACACGTGACGGCCAACATGAGCCACAACGTGTTCCAACACGTGACCAACAGCGTGGTCACCGTCCCGTAGCAGGCTGGTTTCACGCGCCCGAGCCTGGCCCTCGACGGCCAGGCTCGGGCACGTGGGCGGCTAGGCATCTCGTGCGCCGCGATTACGACTTTCACGATCCTGGCCGGGATTAGCGCCGCGGCGAGCGGCTCCTGATCCCGTTCGCCGCCTCCCAGTCGATCGAAGCCGGCACGGCCTCCATAGTTGTCGTGATGCCCACGGGGGTCAACGTTACGGACCGATCAGAGCGCGGCTCGACAGCCATGCAGGTTTCCGTGGGGACCTGCCAGCTCCGCGGCGCGCGGCGCCTGTCCCGCCCGGACGTGGAGTTCCTCAGCCTGAGATCGTCGAGTTCGCGGTCCGCGTTGCTGAGCACCGCCCGGGCTCTACCGGCTGACACTGCTCGCGCTGGGCGCGCACGGCATGAAACCGGCATAGGTCACACCTAACTCGTCTGCGGCTACAAGCGACCCCGGCCAGTCGAGCTCGAAGACACGGAGGTAACGAAGGTGATGAATCCAGATGGCGTTGCGACGCTGAATCCGAACAAGGCGTTATGGGAAAAAGGCGATTTCACCCGGATCGCGGCGAGCATGCGAAAGAGCGGTGAGGCGCTCGTCAACGAGCTCGCGATCACCGATGGGCTCGAGGTCCTCGACCTGGGATGCGGCGACGGAACCACAGCGTTGCCAGCGGCGATGCTGGGCGCGAAAGTGTTGGGTGTCGATATCGCTAGCAACCTCATCGAGGCCGGCAACGCGCGGGCGCGCAGTCTCGGCATAACCAACTGCAGGTTTCAGGAGGGCGACGCCACCGATCTGCACCAGCTCGAGGATGACCGATTCGACCTCGTCATCAGTATCTTCGGAGCGATGTTCGCGCCCCGCCCATTCGACGTAGCCAAGGAGGTTGTCCGCGTGACGCGGCCCGGCGGTCGGATCGTGATGGGGAACTGGATCCCCAATGACCCGACGCTCGTAGCGCAGCTCCTGAAGATCAGCGCCTCCTATTCACCGCCGCCCCCAGCCGGGTTCGTGAGCCCGGTGACGTGGGGCGTCGAGGAGAACGTGATCGAGCGATTCGCAGGCGCAGGTGTGCCCGCAGACAAGATCTCATTCGAAAAGGCCACCTACACGTTCAACTTCTCAGGCCCGCCATCCGAGCTTCTGTCCGAGTTCAGGACGTACTACGGACCGACCATGAACGCCTTCGAGGCAGCCGCGGCCAGCGGCCGCGAGACCGAACTTCAGAACGAGCTGGAGGCCCTATTCAGCGAACATAACCCCTACGGCACCAAGGCCCCCACCTCGATTCCTGCGACGTTCCTGAAGGTCACTGTGACGCCCTGACCGCGGGATCAAGTTCGGCTCGGAGGGATGCCTCGCAATCGGTTGCAGCTCGCGGTCTGGGCGCGGCCGTTAGGTCCGGCGCTTGCGTGTGGCTTCGAGTTCCGCGGCGCGTTCGCGGATGCGATCCTCGTCGGTGATCGCGTGCCACCGCGTCCCGCGGCGTTGGCCGGTCCGGCGGATCCGGCCAGCCGTTTCCAAGTCGCGGAGCAGCCTGAGCACGTGGTCGCGGTTCCCGCCGGCTTGCTCGGCAAGCGCGGACGTCGTCAGCCCGCCATTGGTTGAGAGCAGCGACTCGAGCCGGTCGGCGGTTATGAGCCTCGATGTCGGACGGGCCCTTGGGCGAGATGGTTTCCGAGCGCGCTTGCGCGGCCGAGACGCTGGTGCGGAAACGACGTGTGGTGATGCCTCACGTGTCGACTGCGCGGAAGCTTTAGGCCGGGAGCTTGCGCGGGGGGCCGAGCTGCGCCGCTTGGTCACGCCGGCGGCACGACGCCGAGAGGGCCGGTCCTCGCGCCCATCGAGCGCGACTCGGGCGGCGTCCAAGGTTTTGATTTCGTCGTTCAGTTCGCGAAGCCGATTGTCTATTGACTCCACGATCTCTTGGGTTGTTCGCATGCTCCTGATGCTACGCACGCGAGCGGCGCCGGCGCGCGCTCGATGTTCGGTGGGGACGTGAATGTCGTTGCCCGATCGGCTACCTCGCACACGAGTCCGCGGCTTTGAGAGTTGCCGTGCGTCCCCCGCGCTCAGAGAAGGCGACGGCGGGCGACGCTGACTATCCGGTTACGGGTGGCGGTGCAGCCCGCTTCGCCCGGAGAATCTTCACGAGGACCTTCACCTTGGTGATGGGCGGGGCCGCGGCGATCGCGGCCGCCACGTTCGCCGGCACGTCCGGTAGCGGCACCCCGGCTGAGCCAAGTAGGCCCGGCGGCTCGCTGGGCGTGAGATCGGCAATGTTGGGCAAGTTGCCCGGCGATGCGTCCGCGGCGACTCGGAGATCGATGTGGAAGCCCGTGCGCTGGCCGGGGCCGAGGCGCCCGATCATGAGACACCGCCGCATCGACAAAGCCTTGTAGGGGCTTCTGCTCCTGGCGCTGAGCCGACGCTTTGTTCACGGTGACGCCCACCAGCCGGGACTGCCGCGGCTAGGCCTGCTTGGCGGCAAGACGGCCATCGCGCAGCGCCGCGAGATCCACGTCGTCGAGGCTCGTCACCACGAGGTCGGCGTGTGCCGCGGCCAGGAGTTCCGCGTCATCAACACGGGCGATACCGATCGCTGCCATGTGCCCGGCCTTGGCGGCCTGCACCCCGGCCGCCGCGTCCTCCATCACCATCGAGTCCTCGGGCGCCGTCCCGAGCTCCTGTGCCGCGGCCAGGAACATGTCGGGGTGAGGCTTTCCGTGCGCGAAATCCCGGCCCGAGACGTCAGCGTCGAAGTAGTCGAGCAGTGTCAGACCCGGTCGCACCGACGGCGAGGTGATCCCGTTCTCCTTGGCGAACGTGTCGAGCCTGATCTGGCTTAGGAACAGCTTGGCGTTCTTGGACGATGAGGCGGCGGCGGTTCGGATCCCTGCGTCCTTGACGTGGATGATGAAGCGCAGGGCGTCGGGGTAGGCGGTGAAGTCGCCGGCCTCGATGAGGCGCACAACCATCGCTTGCTTGCGGTCGGCGTACTGGGCGAGACGATGGTCGTCGTCATCGGGCACGTGGAAGTACTCGAGCGCGGCGCGGGCGCCGTCCATCCTGGGCTTGCCGGACATGTGCTCCTCGTAGACTCGCGAGGTGAACGCCTCCGGCGACCAGGTGGTTTGATCGCGGATATCGCTCCAGTCGTTCTCCATCAGTTCACGCAGCGACTCGCGCCAGGCCTTCTCGTGGGGAGAGTCGACGAGCACTCCGTCGACGTCGAAGATCGCACCTTGGAATCGTTTCGGCACGGGTGCTCCTCTCTCTAGCTGTGGAGTTGCTGCTCGACGGTCCGGTCCGGGTTCAACTCAAAGGTGTGACGATCCCCGGGGCGGAAGTCCCGAACTTGATCTCCGAGCCCAACCTTGATCGGCCGATTGACTCCCTCCGGATGGGCCGCCACCGTCAGCTGGTGACCGGTGAGCGTCACCAGGAGCGGGGTCCGGCGGAACTGCATCGAGAACGACACGCCGTCGATCGGCGCCGGCAGCCTGGGATCGAACCGAAGGATCCCGTCGCGGACGTGAGTGCCCATGTAGCTGCGCTGGACGAGGTCGAGCGTGCCGGCCATCACTCCCACGTGGATCCCCTCCTTCGTCGTCCCGCCCTGAACGTCGTCGACATCGCTGTTCAGGGCTACCAGGAACCGATTCCAGGAGCTCTCGGCGTCCAGGCCGGCGAGCACCCCCGCGAAGGCGATGAAGCTCAGCGTCGAACCATGCGACGTGCGGCGGTCGTAGTAGGCGACGTTGTTGCTCACGGTGTCCGGCCCGTAGTCGTAGTCGAGGCGATCGAATAGCCGCTGCAGCTCGTCGCCGGAGAACAGGTAGAACAACATCACGGTGTCGGCCTGTTTGGAGAGCTTGTAGCGATCGGGATCGTCGTCCTCGGCGCGCAGGATCCGGTCGAGCCGTTGAATGTTCCCGTACTTGGCGCGATAGGCGTCCCAGTCGAGCTCTTCCAGCTGGTCCCAGCCTTCGAATTGGCTGATGATGCCCCCGTCCTGGAAGGGCACGAACATCCGCCGGCTCATGTCATCCCACGTCCGGAGCTCGTCGTCGCCGAGCCCGAGCCTGTCCCTGAGTGCGTCCGCGCGGCTTCCGGGCAGCAGCGAGAGAACCTCTTGCGCAAGCTCGCACAGCCACGCCACCATCACGTTGGTGTAGGCGTTGTTTCGAAGGCCGCCAACGGCCGCGCCCGGGTACTTCTCGTGAAATTCATCCGGCCCCATCACCCCGTGGATCTCGTAGCGTCCGCGGTCGGGATTGAAGTGCGCGATCGACGCCCAGAAGCGCGCGATCTCGAGCATCATCTCCGCGCCGTAGTCGCGCAGAAAGGCCAGGTCCTGGGTGGCCTGGAAGTAATGCCAGATGTTGTAGAAGATCGCGGCGTTGACGTGGCGCTGATTGCGGCTGAGATCAGGCTCCCAGCGGCCCGAGAGCGGATTGAGGTGGACGCGCTGCGTCTCCTCCTTGCCCTCACTTCCGCTCTGCCAGGGAAACATGGCGCCGCGGAAGCCGGCCTCGTGAGCTGCTGCGCGCGCCTCTCCCAGCCGCCGGTAGCGGTACATCAGCAGCCCCTTCGTGACCTCCGGCATCCGATAATTGAGAAACGGATAGACGTACAGCTCGTCCCAGAACACGTGGCCACGGTAGGCCTCGCCGTTGAGGCCGCGGGCCGGAACCCCCGCATCGATGTCGGCTGTGTGATGCGAGCACACCTGCAGTAGATGACAGGTGTGCAGTCGCAGCAGGCGCTGCACCTCCTGGTCCGCTTGCACCTGCAGCTCACACGTCCGCCAGAGTTCCCCCCAGGCCGACCGATGCCGCTCGAGCTCGGCCTCAAAATCCCTGGCACGTCCCGCCGATGTACCGGCCTTGGTCAGCGAGTCGCTAGTCGCCGGGTCCCGGGAGGTGGAGAACACGACCATCTTCTCGACGCGCACCGGCGCGCCCTGCTGGACGTCGAACGCCAGCACCTGCTGGATGTAGTCTTCCGTTTGGTAGAGGGTGCGCTGCACCGTGACCGGGTTGGCACCCTCGAAGACGTGGCTACGCGCTGACTGGCTGACGTACAGGTTCGACTGCCGGGTCTGCACCTTCAGCGCGATCACCTCAGGCCCAAACGTGCGAGGCGAGACCGGATCGAGGTGCCGACCCTCGAGCTGCTGATAGCGGGCGACGCCGCTGTTGGTAACGCGCCCGTCGAGCGCGCACACGACCTCAACACGCCCGGACCAGTTCTCCGCGATCAGCGTCCACTCGATCCCGGCGTGGTGGATGTCCGCCATGCTGACGAACCGCCGGCTACGCAGCGTCGTCTCACGCGAGCCGCGATCGCGGAAGCGGAGCTCGCGCACCACAATGTCGCTCCGGATGTCTAGCTCGTGGCGGTAATCGAGCAGCTCGACGTCGGCGAGCCTGATCGCGTCCTCGCCCTCGATCCGCAGCTTGAGCACGAGCCAGTTGGGAAGGTTGACGAGATCTTCGTTGAGCACGGGCAGTCCGCCCAGGATCGTCGTCTCCCGGTTGTAGACCCCGTGCGCGTACGTGCCGGGGTAATGCACCCCGTCGGCGTCCTCCCACTCGGCGGTGCCGCGAGCGCACAGATACCCATTGCCGGTCGAGGTCAGAGCTTCACGAAGCCCCTCCCGATCCGGATCGAACCCTTCGTAGGCCAGCGCGAAAGCGTCCACCGCGTCCCTCTGTTCACCTGGCGAGTCGCCGCTCGAGGATCGCTCGCAAGCGTCGCAGTGGGCCGCGGCGATGTCAACCGACTTGTGCAGGTCGCGCAGAGGGGCTTCTAGCGCCGTCGCGGACGGCGCTTGACGTGGCGACGGAGCTGGACGATGCGGGCCGCGCCCACGATGCCGGTCAGCAGTGCGCCACCGATCGCCGCCAGCAGCAGTGCCACCCCGAGCGGGAGTTGGCCGCTCGCTCCGAAGAAGCTGATCCGCACGCTCGCGGTGTTCTCGAGGATGAACACGAGCAGCACGATCAGGACAATCGCGCCGGCAATGAGCGCGCTGAACGCGACCCCGGTCTTGGTGGCCGGCGGCGCCGCCGGTTCTGGGCGCGCCGCGGGCGACGGGATCGGCTCCGGGGTCATGGACGGCTCGGTGGGGCGCGCCTCCGACGTATCCGGCCAGACTTCGTTCCGGTCCGGTGGATCCGGTGAACCCCGTTCAGTCACTGCTTTACCTCTACCCGCGCGACAGCCCCGAACACCATGTAGGCGCCGGCGCATCTATGAAAGCCTTAGCCCACCATTGAGTCAGAGAGGAGTCTCTGTGCCCGCATACGTCGTCGCCGAGATCGACATCCATGATCCTGAGCAGTACGAGCTATACAAGCAGGCCACGCCTGCCGCCGTGGAAGCCGGAGGAGGCCGCTTCATTGCGCGCGGCGGTGAGCTGGCAATCCTGGAGGGCGATTGGCAACCCAAGCGCCTGGTGCTCCTCGAGTTCCCCGATCTTGAAGCCGCGAAGCGGTTCTACGCATCGCCCTCGTATCAGGAAGCGAAGCGGCTGCGCGAGGGCGCGGCGGGATTCAACATGGTCGCGGTAGAGGGACTGGCCTGAGGCGAGGCTGCCCGCTGCCACCCTCCTGGCCTCGTTACATCGCCACCCACGGCGGTGTGGCGCCCGCGGCGGGGCCGGATGGTAGGCTGCCCTGATCTGCGGTTTTCGGGTGGGTTGAGGGAGGTTGTCGTGCGCCGGATTCCTGCTGTGGCCGGCCTGCTCGCGCTGTTCGCGATAGGGGCGCAGGTGACGCCGGCGCGCGCGGCGACTCCCACGCTGCCGTCGAGCGACCCGTTCTACACGTACTCGGGCTCGACGCCGTTGGCCCAGATCGCCCCGGGCGCCGTGCTGAGGGTCCGTTCGGTCCAAGTGGTGATCGGGAGCGTGCCGACCCCGTACAGCGCGGAGCAGGTGCTGTACCGGACGACCGGTGAGCTCGGTCAGCCGACCGTGACGGTAGCGACGATCGTCAAGCCGGCGGCGACGGTGGGAGCGACGAAGCTGATCTCCTACCAGACGTTCTATGACGCGCTCGGATCGGAATGCGACCCGTCTTACACCCTTCAGGGGGGTAACCCGAGCTACAGCGACGCGCAGGACGACGCGGCGCTGATGCAGGACTACCTGCAGGCGGGCTATACGGTCGTCACGGCCGACTATGAGGGCGAGAACCTCGACTGGGCGGCGGGGCAGGAGTCCGGCTACAACACGCTCGACGGGATCCGCGCCGCGGAGAGCGCGCTCGGTGTTTCCAGTTCGACGCAGGTCGGGATCGTGGGGTACTCGGGCGGTTCGATCGCTACGGAGTGGGCGAGTGAGCTCGCTCCCGCCTACGCTCCGGAGTTGAACATCGTCGGAGTCGCCGAAGGCGGGATCCCGGTCGACTACGCGCACAACCTGACCTACATCAACGGCGACAACGACGGCTGGGCCGGTGTCATCCCGGCGGTGCTAGTGGGGGTGTCGCGCGCGTATGGGATAAACCTGAACACATACCTCTCGGCCTACGGCCAGCAGGTCATCGGCGAGGTGACCGATGAATGCATCAACAACTTCGCCGGCTCCTATCCGGGGTTGACCATCCAGCAGCTCCTCAAGCCGCGGTATCAGAACTTCCTCGCGATCCCGACCTTCGCCAACGTCATCAACAGCCTGATCATGGGCAGTGCTCCGGGCGACCCGACGGAGCCGCTCTTCATGGGGGTCGGAAACTCGGACGGAACCGGGGATGGCGTCATGGTCGCTGCCGACGTTGAGGCGCTGGCGCACGAGTACTGTCAGCAGGGCGTCCCGGTTGAGTTCACCGAATACCAGAACCTCGATCATGAGGAGGCGATCGCGCCCTTTGAATCGGGCGCGCTCGCGTTTCTCCAGGCGAGGTTCTCCGGGTCCGCCCCGGTCGACGGATGCGCATCGATCGGGGCCGGCAACTCGCTCGCTCCTCTGACTGTGCCTTCGGCTGGCGCCCCACCA
The DNA here is from genome assembly GCA_963822855.1 of uncultured Solirubrobacterales bacterium. GTDB lineage: Bacteria > Actinomycetota > Thermoleophilia > Solirubrobacterales > Solirubrobacteraceae > Palsa-465. Next base: position 11,871 of record CAWGJE010000014.1, read on the forward strand.
GGCTCTCCCGCCGCGGCCTGCCCGCTTGCCACCGGCAAGCTGAAGGGCAACACCCTCGGACTGGTCCGCCTTGGAATGACCCGGGCGCGGGTGCGCCATGCATACACCCGCAGCTCGGACCGCCGCGGGCGCTATCAGGACTTCTTCTGCCTGATCCCGACGGGAGTGCGCGTCGGCTACCCCAGTCCGAAATTGCTTCGGACGGTTCCACCCGGCAAGCGCAAGGCCTTCCGCGGCCGAGCCTCGTGGGCATCGACCTCGAACGCCTACTACGCCGTCCACGGCGTCCGGGTGGGCATGAAAATCAAGGCCGCCCGCAAGCTGCTCAAACTGGAGAAGCCGTTCCGTGTCGGCCTGAACTACTGGTACCTGGCGCCAAACGGCAAGTCCATGGCAGTGCTCAAAGTCCGCCGCGGGATCGTCGAGGAAATCGGGATCGCCGACCGGCAGTTCACCCGAACTCGCGGGGCCGATCGCGTGTTCTTGAAGGGCTTCGAATGACCAGCACCAGGCTGCTCGCCACAAGCCACGCGAACAGCAGCAGCGCTGCCAGCAGCAACACGCCGTAGACAACCGAGCCGTTGTTTGTCGGCCCGAGCATGGTCGTGGCGCTCGCGACCCCGAGGACGACTGCGACGATGCTCAGCCACCACAGCCATCCGGGGAGCGTCGGCTCGTGCCGGATCGCGGCCGCGAAAGCGCCGGCGGTAAGAGCGAGCGGCACCCCGATCGCCGGGCCGCCGGCGAGGTAAGAGAGAACCACCAGCGCATGAGCCAGCGCCGGATCACTCGCCACTGAATGCTCCGCGAGCACCCGATAACAGAGCGCTGACATCGCGAGGAACACTGCGGCGATGATCCCGCCAGCGAGCGCTAGGGCGGCGATGCGGATGCCAGCGGATCGCAGCCGTGCATATAGGTATGACGCGAATGCCGCGAGCGCGGCAGCCGCGAGTAGATGGAAGAAGCTCAAGGCCCGCACTTCGGAGACGTTGCGCAGGAAGTACTCGCGCAGCTGGGAGGGCGTCGTGTTCAGCGCCGGGAAGTTCGTCGTCGCGAGTAGGTCGCCAAACAGAAGCCCACAAGCGAAAAGTGCAACAGCGATTGCCCCGGAGGCCGCCCAGACTGCCTCCACTCGCGATGACATCGCCTCCCCGCTCACGTCGTTACTCGCCGACCAATCCCAGCTTCGGTTACAGCGCGAGTCGCAGCGGCGACTCAAGGCAGCGTTTGACGTCGAGCAGGAACCGTGATGCGTCGGCGCCGTTGAGAATCCGGTGATCGCAGCTGAGTGTCAGTGTCAGAAGCTGCCGGTCGACGATCTCACCATTCTGTCCACGAGCGAGCGTCGGTCGTGACGCGCCGACGCCGAGAATCGCGGCCTGGGGCGGGTTGATGACCGCGGTGATCGCGGTCATCCCGAACATACCGAGGTTCGAGATGGTGAAGGTCGCGCCGGTGAGCTCGGGCGGAGTTGCCGTTCGCGTCCGGACGCGCTCGGCGAGACGCCGGCTGTCTCGTGCGATCTGACCCAACGACTTGATGGCTGCGTCGGCGATCGTGGCCACGACCAGCCCATCGTCGGATGCGACCGCGATGCCGACGTGCACGTGATCGTGGAGCTCGAACGCGCCGTCCTTGAACGAGCCGTTGACGAGCGGATGGTCCGGAAGCGTCAGAGCACACGCTTTCACGATCAGGTCGTTGATCGACGGCGCCGGGGTACCGTCGCCGGCGGCCTCCTTGAGCTGCACCCGAAGCGCGAGCGCGTCGTCCATCGTGACCTCGGTCTGCACCTGGAAGTGGGGGATGGTCGCCATCGCCTCGGCCATCCGCCGGGCGACGATCTGCTGGAGCCGGGTCGGCTGCTGGACGCGCGTCCCCGGCCTCCCATCGGACGCGGGCCCACTCGTATCAGCGACCGGCGTGCGCGGTGCGGCGACCGGGGCCGGGTCGGGTCGGCCTGGCTCTGGTGCGACCTCGATGCCGGCCGCGCGCATCACATCGGCCTTCGTGACGCGGCCGCCCGGACCGGAGCCCGCCAGTCCCGCCGGGTCGATTCCATGAGCTCCGGCCAGCCGCCGAGCCAGGGGGGTGACGAGCGCTCCCGCCGCCTTGCCATTGGATGCCACCGGCGCCGCGGCCGCCGGGACCGACGAGGGCGCTCGCGGGGGTTCGTCGTCGCCCGCGGCTGGGCTGGTGCTCACACCTCCGCCAGCCCGGCTCCCTGAGCCAATCGGCTCCGGCGCCACGCCTACGCGCGCGATCACCTCGCCGACCGCGACGCTGTCACCTACGCGGGCGACCGTCTCGAGCACGCCGGCGGCGTCGGCGGGATGAGCGATCGTCGCCTTGTCGGTCTCGATCTCGACGATCTCCTGCCCAACGTCGACGGTCTCCCCGTCCTCGACGAGCCAGGCGATGACCGTGCCGGCTTCCATCTGGTCGGTCAGTCGGGGCATGAGGATGTCGGTCATGTGAGGTTCACCCGAGGAGGTCGATGGCGGCGCCGACGATCGTGTCGGCGTCGATGCCGAAATAGCGGTACAGGTCCTGGACGTCGCCGGACTGGCCGAAATCCTGTACGCCGAGACACGCAATCGGCGTCCTGGCGATGCCCGCGAGGAACGCGAGCGTGTGCGGATGTCCGTCGAGCACGGTCACGAGCGGCGTCCGCCGCTCGGGTGGGAAGAGCACGTCGAGGATCCCGTCGTCATGGTCGGCGAGGCCCTGGCGTCCCTGCTGAGCGCGGAACACGAGGTCGGGCGAGGTGAGGCAGATCACGTCGGCGTCGACTCCGGCGGCCGCAAGCTGGTCGGCGGCCGCGCACGCCTCGACCACCATCACGCCGACCGCGACCAGCGTGACCGCCGGGCCTGCACCGGCTCGGATGCGGTAGCCACCGGCGAGTGCGTGCCGGCGACGCTCCTCGCGCGCGGCCGGGTCGTCCGGGACGGCCGCCAGCGCCTGGTCGATCGGGCGCGTGCTGAGCCGGAAGTAGCCGGATGTGCCGTCGACCCGCCCCAGCTGCCCGAGCGCCGCCAGCAGCGTCCATTCGAGGTCTTGACCGAAGGCGGGCTCCCACGCGACGCACCTCGGCTGCTCGATCCCGACCGACGCCGTGATGATCGATTGGTGGGCTCCCCCCTCGGGCGCGAGCGTCACGCCTGACGGCGTGCCGACCAGGATCGACTGGCCGCCGGCGTACATACCGAACGACCAGGGCTCGAGTGCACGGTTCACGAACGGGTCGTAGATCGTCCCGATCGGCAGCAGCGGCTGGCCGTCGCGCGACCAGGTGGCGCCCAGCTCGCCCAGGGCGCCGACGAGGTTGCCCTCGGCGATCCCGAGCTCGAGGTGCTGACCGTGCTCGGACTCCCGCCAGTGGATCAGCGTCTCGGTGTCATCGGCGAACCAGTCGATCCGGTCGCCGAGGTGGAAGATCCCGACGCGGTTGATCCAACCGCCGAGGTTCGTCGACGACGCGACGTCGGGACTGACCGTCACGACATGCCGGGCGACGGCGGGCGCGTTGTGGGCGAGGTCGACGAAGAAGCGCCCGAACGCCTGCTGGGTGGAGGCGAGGCCGCGGTGCTCTCGACCGAGTTCTTCGACCACCGCCGGTGGGTCCCGGCGCGCATGTTCCGGCCGCGTCAGTCGCCGGGCGGCCTCGCGACACAGTTCGGCCTCGGCGCTGTGCTCGGGGAACGGAGCCCACGGATCGTTGCTGTCCGCTTCCAGGTCATGCGCCAGCGCTTCCCACTGGGCGGGCGTGAGGAGCGCCGAGTGGTTGGCCGGGTGCCCTTGGGTGGGCAGCGACCATGCCTTGATCGTGTAGGCGAAGATCACCGACGGGCGATCCTTGGCGGCATCGGCTTCTGCGAACGCTGCGAGGAGGTCGCCGAGGTCGTGACCGGCTAGATCCCGGACCGCCACGGCTATCTCGCGGTCCTCGAGGTCGCCCAGCAGTCGCTCGAGCGCGGGCCGTCCGCGGCCCTCTCCAGCCAGTCGCGCACGGACGCCTTCGACCGGCGTTCGGAGCAGCCGCTGGTACTCCTCGTTGCTCATTTCGTCGATCCGCCGGCGCAGGGCGTCTCCATCCGGCCGCTCGAACAGCTCGCGCAGGCGATGGCCGTACTTGACGGTGATCGTCTGCCAGCCCGCGGCGTCGAACATCGCCCCGATCCGCCCCGCCGCCATGTCGGGCACGACCCGGTCGAGTGACTGCCGGTTGAGGTCGACGATCCACAGCACTTCGCCGAGACGCGGGACTATCGGATCGACGAGCGCCTCCCAGATCGCGCCCTCGTCGAGTTCGGCGTCGCCGAGCAGCGCCACCTGTCGGCCGCCGCGCGGCACATCGAAGTGGCCGGCGACGTAGCGGTGCGCGAGCGCGCTCCAGATCGTCGCGGTCGCGCCGATTCCGACCGATCCCGTCGAGAAATCGACCGGATCGGGATCCTTGGCGCGGCTCGGGTAGCTCTGGAGGCCGCCAAACGCCCGGAGCTCGGTCAGATACCGCGGATCGAGGCGGCCGAGCAGATAGTTGATCGCGTGGAGCATCGGCGCTGCGTGTGGCTTGACCGACACTCGGTCCGGGCCCCGCAGGTGGGCGAAGTAGAGCGCGGTCATGATCGAGGTCATCGACGCGGACGACGCCTGATGCCCTCCGACCTTCACCCCCGAGGGGGTGTTCCGAACCTTATTGGCGTGGTGGATGATGCTCGTCGCGAGCCACAGCACCCGGCGCTGCACCGTCGCGAGCGTGTCGAGGTCGACGTCGGGTACCGCGTCAACGACCAGCGGAGTCTCGGTGTTCGACACGTCGGCCACGTCAGATCATATTTCTACAGCACCGATAAGGAGAGATCGATGACCAGCAGCGCGGCCAACCCTGTACTTCACCACGTGACGCTGAAGACCACTCGGCTGCAGGAGATGGCCGACTGGTACCACAACGCAGTTGGGCTCGAGCCCAACCACTACGGCCCGTTCGGCGCCTGGCTGACCAACGATGCCGCCAACCATCGGGTCGCTCTGCTCGTGGCGCCCGGCCTCGACGACGATCCGGACAAGATCGCCCACACCGGGATGCACCACCTCGCATTCGAGTACGGGGACATCGGTGGACTGCTCTCGACGTACGAGCGCCTCAAAGGGCAGGGGATCACGCCGCACGCGTGCCTCGATCATGGGCTAACGACGTCGCTCTACTACGTCGACCCGGACGGCAACAGCGTCGAGCTTCAGGTCGACAACTTCGGCGACTGGAATGCCTCGAGCGAGTGGATGCGCACCGCCCCCGAGTTCAAGACCAACCCGATCGGCATCAACACCGACCCGGACATGTTGCTCGACGCGTGGAAGTCCGGCGCCGACGCCGCCGAGATCCACCGCCGCAGCTTCGCGGGGGAGTTTGATCCGGGCACGCCTCTGGATCTGCGCCTGCCCGCTGAGGCCGACAACCGAAGGCGGGGCGGCTCCGGTGAGCCGCCCCGCCGGCGCGTCACAGGATGACTGCCGTGAAGGGCACGTTATTGGAGAGCGCGCCCGTCGTGTCCCAGGTGCTTATCTGGAATTCGAGTGGTTAGGAGCTGAATGAGACGGGCGTGCCGCTCGACACCGCCCCGGTGTCTCGCGCTCCCAGGGGTAGGCAGCCGACGCTGCCGTCCCGGTTGATCGACGAGATCGCATTACCGGATACGCACGCGCCGGTGACTCGGTCCTGCACGACGGTGGGATCGACGCTGAGCGTGCCGGAGCCCCGAGCGAGACTGCGCCGCCGCCGGTGAGCCGCGTGCCGGGATCGATGGTGAGTGACGAGTTCGCTAGGTGGGCGTCGGTGACAAGTCCTCCTTCGCGTCACAGCCTCATTGCGAGGCGATCGTCCGATAAGCAGTGCTTGTTGCTGCTCTCCGGAGTACGCGACGGAATCGCCGGACGGTTCGCGGCCCCTCGATCAAGCTCCGACGTCAGGCCGAAGGGCCTGGCTCGGCACCGGGTCGCGGTGGGCTTCGGCGGACCGCTGGCGGCGGAAGTGCTCGAGGATCAGCACACTTACGAAGGCGACATATACACACCAGAGCGAAGTCAATTCGTCGGCCCGGACGAGCGCGACCGCGACCACGCCAACGAGGCTGGCCAACCCGAACCAGCGGAGGTAGCGACGGCTTGATAGCAACGCCGGACCGCATGTCACGGCGACGTACAGGACTCCGATGAGGATGTCGTTCGGCGTGTGAGTGGTGTAATCGATGCACCTCGCCTGTTCTTGGGCTCCCACGGGGTAAGCGGTGACTTGCCACAGCAGGTAGGTGCCCAAGATCAGACCGACACAGACCAGCGGCCACATCCACCGCGACCGAGAGCGGTCGGGCTCGAGCAAGGCGAAGCCCAACGGAACGATCATGGGCAGGACCGCGTGCGCGTACACGATGTAGATCTGCTTGGCGGCGTCACCAATACCGCTGGGAACCTGGCCCCTGAGTCCCAGCCACACGAATCCCTCGACTAGCTGATGGACGCCAAACAGCAGCGGTAGAGCTCCGACGACCAGCTCGCGCCGGAACCGCACCCGACGCAAGGTCTCGACGCCGACGGCGGCGACGGCCGCGCCGGCAACGAAATCGGCCTCCGGCGAAAAGCACATCGGTACAGGACCCTAACGCCATGAGGGCCGGAGTACGCTTGAGTGTGGTTGCACTTCTGCGCCGTTCGTTCCGTCTGGAGGACACGATGCCTGGACTCGCTGGCCGCATTTCGACACTCACCAAGGCGAAGATTTCGCACATGCTCGATCACGCCGAGGATCCAGCCGAGACGCTCGACTACGCCTACGAGCGCCAGCTCGAGGACCTGCAGAACGTGAAGAAGGGCATCGCCGATGTGGTCACAGCGAAGAAGCGGCTCCAGCTGCAGGAACAGCAGCTTCAGGAGCAGACCGCCAAGCTCGACGGCCAGGCGCGGGAGGCGATGTCCGCAGGTCAGGAAGACCTTGCCCGCGCGGCGCTCGAACGCAAGCAGATGATCGTCCAGGAGACAAGCTCGCTCGACCAACAGATCTCAGAGCTCGGGTCAGAGCAGGACAAGCTGACCGCAGCCGAACAGCAGCTCCAGACCAAGATCGAGCAGTTCCGGTCCAAGAAGGAGGTCATTAAGGCCCAATACTCGGCGGCCGAAGCTCAGGTGCACATCTCGGAGGCGGCCACGGGCGTCGGGGATGAGATGGCGGACGTCGGCGCGGCGATGCAGCGCGCGATCGACAAGACCGATCAGATGCAGGCGCGCGCGTCGGCAGTCGAGGAACTGCAGGCAGCCGGGACATTCGACGACCTGACCACGCTCGGTCCCGCGCAGGACGACGTCGACCGCCAACTCGACGAGCTCGGCGCCAAGAGCGCCGTCGACGACGAGTTCGCGAAGCTCAAGGCCGAGATCGGCTCCGGCACCCAGCCGTCCGAGCTCCCCGCAGGAGAGCCCCCGAGCTAGGGGAGCATCGGGAGCAGCGTCAGCTCGCGCGGTTCGCCGGTCCGGCGCGCGCGGCAGTAGGCGGCCAACTCGTCATACACAGCAGCGCCGCAGACGCGCCGGAGTTCCGCCTCCATGGTCACGTACAACGGTTGACTGGCGTTGAACGCGTCCGGCTGCTCGGTACACCACCAGTCAAGGATCCCTTCCGCGCCCCAGTCGACAGTCCGCGATGCGCGCACCGTGGTGGTCTTGGTGTCGTCGTCGGTATCGAAGAACAGCGGGACCTGCCAGCAGGTCCGCGGCTTCCAGTCGATCGGGTCCTCGTCCCGGCGCAGCGCCGCGACGTGGAGCGCACAGCCAGCCCCGCCGGGATGGTCCGCGCGGTTGTGAAAAATGCACGCGCCCCGGTATAGGCGGGTGTGGACGCTATCGCGCTTGAACCGCGCCTTACCCCACGGGTCTCGGCCGCCACGCGCCAGCGCCACCCGGCGGTTCTGCCAGTCCTCGTCGCTCAGGTGCGTGACGTGCCCGCGGATCTGCTTGAGATCTTCTCGTCCGGGCGTGTCACCCTCGCCCCGGTAGATCTCGACGCCCTCAACGCAGCAGCCGCGGGCGGTGTGCTCCTGCCTGGTATCGGGACACCCGCGCCCCCAGATGCACTGGTAGTTGGACAACATGAACGTCAGGTCGAACTCCCAGCTCCACCCATCGGCGTCCCGGAATGTGACTGTCTCGCGCGTGAGCATCAGAACCGTCTTTGATCGTGCCCCGTGCCGCCCGGACAACGGTCAGGTGCTAACCGTTCCACTGCGGTCCACGTGCAAGGGGTTGGCGTTCAGCAGCGCGTCGATGCGATCCAACTCGGGCAACGTGGCCGCGAATGCCTCGATGCCGTGTTCGATGTCGTCGGTGCCCAGTCCGGGGGCCGGCGGCAGATCAACTCCCAGCACGCGGATGAAGTGCCACTGAGTGCCATCGCTGATGATGCACTCCCAGAAGTGCGCGCCGTCGCTGTAGCCGGAGCGCTCGACCGCCGCGCCAATCCCAGCCGGGCTTCGCTTTGCCGCGAACGCTGCCTGCGCGCGGACGTCGTCGTTCGACGGTTGGTCAGGGCCGCGGTCGCTGAAACGGTCCGGCATCACCTGACAAGCTACCGAACGACCACTGGACCCGCCGGCGAGTCGGCCGGCGGCTACCGGCCCGTGCGCTCGCGGTGTTTGCACCCCGGCCAGCAGCAAGGCCGGCGCTGGCCTTCCTCGAGCTCCTCCTGGGTCCGTCGGATGCGGCGCTCGCGGGTCTTCTGCTGTTTGGCCTCCTCGACCCAGCAGATGAACTCGTTGCGGGCTAAGGGCGTGATGTCCTTCCAGGCGTCGAGTGCCGTGGCGTTGCCAATCAGCGCCGTCCGCAGATCCGCGGGCAATTTATGTACGACTCCTCCGGGGACCCTGTGGCCGCTCACGGGCTTCGGAACCAGCGCTCGACGAGGAAATACGAGATCGAAATCCCCGGCGGGAGCACGAGCTCGGCGCTCCGCCCGGCGAGCCCCGCGCCAACCTCCTCACGGGTAAACCACCGCACGTCCTCCAACTCCCCGTCCTGGGGTGTCGGCGTGCCGCCGTCGGCCCGCGCCTCGAAGCCCAGCATCACCTGCTGCGGGAACGGCCATGGCTGCGAGGTCACGAAACGCGGATCGTGCACGGTGATGCCGGACTCCTCCTCGACCTCGCGAATCACCGCCTCCTCAAGTGACTCCCCCGGTCCTACGAACCCGGCGAGCACCGAGTACTGCCCGGGAGGCCATCCGGCCTGCCGTCCCAGCAGCGCGTGGCCATCGTGCTCGACAAGCACGATCACGGCCGGGTCGGTGCGCGGAAAATGCTGCGCGGCGCAGCCTGGGCACGTACGCGAGAACCCGCCGTCGCTGACCATCAGGGCAGTCCCGCACGCGGGGCAGAACCGGTGGCGGCGATGCCAGTTGAGCAAGGCGACCAGGTAGGCGGCGAGCGCGGCCTCCTGCGCCGGGAGCATCCGTCCCGCCTCGCGTAGCGTCGCGATCCGGCCCTGCTCGAGGAGTCGACGTCGCATCTCGGGCGGCTGCGCGTCGAAGTCGATTGCGAACAGGGCGGCGCCGTCGTCGAGCCCGAGCATGACCGGCCCGGGGTCGTGCGCCGCATGGTTCGCGGCAGCGGGCGCCGGCACGCGCAGCAGCGACTCAGATCGAGCGTTCGTAATCAGCACGCCCTCGGTGCTCGCCACGACCGCCTGACTCGCCGGATCGTCCAGCTGACGCTCGACCCATAGCGGGTCCAGTCGCTCCGCCACCGCGCGATCCAGCGCCATTCCCGAGAACGTCAACACCAGACGCACGTTACGGCACGAGGCGCGTGCAAAAGCGCTCCGGCGAGCGCGCCGTGAACCGCGCGTCGGTCGGGTCACGCTCGCCGCGCTCTCGTCCAGCGCGAGCGCCGAACGCTCAAGGACCGGCGTCTGGCGACGATCACCGCGGCTACGACCTTTCGTGTGTAGATCTAGGGAGGAATTGGGACATGCACTGGAGCATCTGACATCTGTGACTCGCAAGGTGCGGTGCAGCATGCCCCCCGCTGACCGAAGCGGGCGCGATAGGATCGGGGCCGTCGGCTAGCTCGGGGAACAGTGGCTGCCAAGTCCGTCCAAGTCTTCCGCTTTGCGGCCGTCGCTTTGCTATCGGTTACGGTGGCCGGCGCGGCTTTCAGCTCACGCGCCGCCGATTGGCGGCCTTTGTGGCTGTTCATCACGCTCGCGGTTCTCGGGGTTCTCGGCGACCGAGTACACGCCTACACCGGGCGCATGCGACTGTCGGCAGGTTTGACAATCGTCGCGCTCGCCATGGCGCTGCTCGGTCCCGCGCCGGCTGTCCTCATCTGCTTCATCTCGCGGATCTCTCAGGCGATCCAGACGGATGGGCTCCGGCTCCGTGGGCGCCGATTGGCGCTCGTCTGGAACCTCGGCATGTACATCGACGTGCTGCTCGGGAGCCTGGCGATCCGAGCTGCCGTCGATGCGGGCGTGGCGCGCGGGAGCGCCGCGTTCGCGCTGGTGGTGGCGGTCGTGGTGAGTGTCGCGAACGTGCTCAACTTCCTGCTCGCGGCGATCTGGATTCGCGTCCACGTCGGCACACCGCTGCGCGTCCAATTCCGCGAGAGCTTCGTTCCGGCGCTCCCGTGGATTACGGCACCGAACCTGCTGGCCGGAGCGCTGGCCACGTTCTACGTGCGCGCCGGCGGCGTTTCCCTGATCCTCGTCCTGGCGCTCCTGGCCGCGTTTTACGTGCTGATGGTGGAGCTGCTCAACTCCCAGCGACGGCGCGAAGAACTCGAACAGCGCACGATTCAGCTCGCGTCGCTCCAGCTCGGCGTGCTCGTGACGATGGTCCGGACCCTGTCGCTGCGCGATCGGTACACCGCGCGGCATTCGGCTGCGGTCGCGCGGTATGCGTACGCAGTGGCGAAAGCCGCCGGCTGCTCGGAGGACGAACTTCGAATCGTCCACACCGCCGGCCTTCTGCACGACATCGGCAAGTTCGCGTTTCCCGACCGCATCCTCATGGCCGACAGCCCTCTCAGCGAGGCCGATCTCGAGATCGTGCATCAGCACCCGGTCAACGGCGCCGAGCTCGTGCGCCGGATCGAGGGCTACGACAAGATCGCCGCGGTCATCCTCGCGCATCATGAGCGAGTCGACGGGACCGGCTATCCGCACGGATTGCGTGCAGACGAGATCCCAGCCCTCGCGAGGATCATTTCGGTTGCCGATACATACGACGTGCTGACCGCGCGCGATACATATCGCCCGCCGATCTCGAGCTCCGAGGCGATCGCCGAGCTGCGCAACGTGGCCGGCAGTCAGCTTGACGGCGGCTTCGTCGAGCTGTTCATCGAGATCCTCGAGCGCCAGGGAATCGGCTTCACCCACACCGAGGACGCGGACTTCGAAAAGGAGCTCGCGCTGGAGGAGCGGATCCGCGAACTGGCGAGGCCGCAAGTCGCCGTCGGAGGCGGTTGATCCGTGACCGGGATGCGGAAGGCGTTGCGGATCGCCGAGTTCCGAGCGCTCTTGGTCTCGTACGTGATCAACCGTGCGGGAGACGTCTTCGGCGCGCTGGCGCTGGCCGTTGTGGTCCTTGGCACGACCAGATCGGCGATCGCGGTCGCGGCGCTGTTCCTGGCCACCCAGTTCGTTCCCGGCCTCGTCGGTCCCTTCCTCGTCGGCCGCATCGGCGCCCTTGCATCGGGTCGGGTTCTGCCTCTGTGCTACCTCGTCGAAGCGTGCCTGTTCCTGGTGTTGGCCGCGGTCGCGCGACACGTGGGAGTGGCGCTGATCCTCGTCTTGGCACTCGCCGACGGGACGCTCGCGTTCGCCGGGCGCTCCGTCACCCGCGCGACGACAGCGTCGACGCTGATGCCGCACGACCTCATGCCCGAGGGAAAGGCCGCGTTCAATCTGGCGCTTGCCGTAGCCACGGTCGCCGGCCCCGTTCTGGGAGGCGCCGTGATCGCGCTCCTCGGTCCTTCCACGGCCTTGGCGGTCGACGGGGTGTCGTTCCTCGTGGCGGCGATTCTGATCGCCGCCACGCCCGGGTTGCGTGCGCGGACCGACTCCGGAGCGGCCGGCACGAAGAGTCACCGACAGGTGCGTGCGAGCCTGCGCTACATCGCGGGCGACGCCACCCTCCGCGTACTGATCTTCGGTGAGGCGCTCGCGTTCATCTTCTTCTATCTCGTCGTTCCCGTGACCGTCATCTACGCGGTTCGCTCGCTCCACGCGGGTCCGGCGGGGTACGCGGCGATCCTCGCGAGCTGGGGCGCGGGCGCCGTGATCGGCTCGACCGTGCACCTCCGGCTCGCGCGCCGCGTTGGCCACGCGGCGATTCTGGTCTCAACTGCGGCGGTCGCCGTCGCGTACATCGGCACCGCCGTTGCCCCCACGCTGCTCCTCGCCTGTGCGGCGAGCGTGCTCGGCGGAATTGGCAACGGCACACAGTGGGCCTCGGTTGAGACCGCCGTGCACCAGTTCGTCGACGAGCATTTCCGCCTGCCGGTCGCGGCCGTGCTCGAGTCGATGGCTGCCCTCGCGCCGGGCGTTGGGATCGTCCTGGGCGGCGCACTCACGATGCTGTTCTCACCCCGCGCCGCCTACCTCGCCGCGGGGCTCGGGCTCGTCGCCCTGATCGCGGTTGCGGCGCTCAGTCGTGCCCGCGCAACAGAGAGGGCGTCGCGTCTGGCTCCAGTATCCTTGGGCTAGGCGATGAAGCTCGCCTTGGACCGCGCCTCCTGGCGCTGATGGCTTCTACGGCCGGCCTGATTTGGCCAGCGCGTTCGCAACCAGGAGGTGATGAGCTGAGCTTTCTGAAATCACGGAGGAACCCGCGGACCGAGCCCGCGGATCATGAGGCAGCCGGCGGCGTCCGATCCACAGGACCGCACGTACTGTCCGAACTCGAGCGGTTGCTTCGCCAGCCGGGATGCCCGGCGTGTGCGTACGTCGAGGAGGCGGAGCGGAGCTTCTTTTCCTGGCTTCAGATCGAGAGCTTCAGCGTCGCCGAGGTACAGGCGCGGCTGCGCGCCAGCATGGGCATGTGTCCGGTCCACTCGCGCCGGCTCGTCGAGGAGATCGGTGAGGGTCACGTGATGACGATCCTGATACGGGAGGCGCTGGCCGGAGCCCGCCGGCGCCTCCGGGACGGACTCGGGGCCGGGTCGTGCCCGGCATGCGAGGCGGTTGCGTTCGGCGCGCAGCGTGCGCGCCAGATGATCGTCGACGGGCTGAACGACCCAGCCCTGGCACGCCTCTACTCCGGTCACGGTGGCATCTGCCTCGTGCATTTCCTTGACGCCGCCCCCGTGCTCGAGCCCGCGGCGCTCACGCGGCTCTCCGAGCGCCTGCTCCGGAGCCTGGTCGAGAGCGAGAACTCTGAGCTCGTCGCACTGCTCGGCGGCGTCGATCGCGACGCGCATCGCCGGGTCCGGTGGCGCGCCCGCCTTCCCGAGCCATCGCGCGCGAACTCGACCCTCGACCATGTCTGCGCTCGGTTCGATACCGATGCGTGCCCCGTCTGTCTACCGACCGGGGTGGCGGAATGCGATTACGTCCGCTGGGTCGTCGAGCACACCGCGCGTAACGATCCATCGCTTCGCAATGACCCCGGCGAGCTGTGCTCCGGCCATCTCCACGATCTGGCACTCGCCGACCCAGCAGTCGCCGCCCAGGCGATCGAGCACAAGCGCGCGGCAGCGATGGGCAGGATTACGCGGACGCAAGACGTTGGCTCGACCCCTTACTGCCCGGCCTGTCACGCTCGCGACGGAATTGAGCGCTCTCAGCTCGATCTCGTGGTCGCGGCGCTGGCGCTGTCGGTGCCGCGCGAGCGATACGAGCGCGGCCACGGGTTGTGCGTGTACCACTCGACCCGACTTCCCGACGGGTCAGCCGCGCGGCTCGCGCGACGCCACGTCGACGGGCGACTCGGCGTGCTCGCCTGGGAGGTGGGCGAGACCGCTCGCAAATACGCCTGGGCTTACCGTCACGAGCGCAGCGGCGACGAGCAGCAAGCGTGGCTACGAGCGCTGGCCCAGATCGACGGGCGCGTGTTCGAGGGGGGCTGTGCGCCGGCCGGCGTGCTCGGACCCGAGTCGGAACCCGCGTGACCGAGACGTTCGAGCGACTTGAGTTGGCAGAGGTCGCGTCGCGCGCGGACCGAGTCCTCGACGAGGTCGAGCGGGCCGTCATCGGGAAGCGACCGGCGCTGGAGCTCGCGCTGTGTGCGCTGCTGGCCGACGGCCACGTTCTGATCGAGGACTACCCGGGGCTGGCCAAGACGCTGATCGCGCGATCGTTCGCGACCGTGACCGGCACCGGGTTCTCTCGCGTGCAGTTCACGCCGGACCTGATGCCCTCGGATGTCACGGGCGCATCGATCTTCAATCAGCGCACGGCCGAGTTCGAGTTCCGTCCGGGCCCCGTGTTCACCAACGTGCTCCTGGCCGACGAGATCAACCGCGCCCCGCCGAAGACCCAAGCGGCGCTGCTCGAGGCGATGGCCGAGCGCCAGGTGACGATTGACGAGCGTACGCGTCCGCTCGAACGGCCATTCCTCGTCTTGGCCACGCAGAATCCGATCGAGTACGAAGGGACGTATCCGCTGCCGGAGGCCCAGCTCGACCGCTTCCTGATCCGGATGCAGGTCGGCTATCCGTCTGCCGAGGACGAGTGGGACATGCTCGAGCGTCGCCTCGAGCGCCGCGAGGACGAGGCCGAGTTGCGAGCGGTCGTCGACCGCGGCGAGTTGATCGCGATGCAGCGCGCGATCGAAGATGTGCACGTATCCGATGGCGTCGGCCGCTACATCGTGGCGCTCGTCGGCGCCACCCGCGAGAGCCCCAGCGTCCAGGTCGGCGCGAGCCCGCGGGGCTCGCTCGCGTTGATGAAGCTGAGCCGGGCCAAGGCGGCACTCGATGGGCGCGACTTCGTCGTGCCGGACGACGTCAAGGCCGCGGCGGTGCCGGCTCTCGCGCACCGGCTCGCGCTCCGGCCTGAGCTGTGGGTTCAACGGGTCCAGTCCGAGGATGTCGTCAGAGAACTTCTCGCCACGGTGCCGGTGCCGGCGACCGACCCGGAGCGGCGGTGAGGGTCACCCCAGCCGCGGGGCGATGAGCAACAGCGCGACGAACGCCAGCAACAGGTACAGCAGGTACAGGCCGAGCGGACCGGCCTGGATGTTCCTCACGGCGTCGGCCGCCTTCGTGAACGCGCCGGTGATCGGCCGGTAAAGCCAACCGGGATCGAACAGGCGGGGCTCGGCTCGCATCATGCTGAGCCGCTCCGGGAAGCGTTGATCGCCGATCGTCCGAAGCTGGGTCCGGACGCGGTAGACGACGTTGAAGATCACGCGCACCATGTTCGCGTAGCCGATCGCGGTGTACTGGACGCGACGTCCGGAAACCGCCACACCCGATGCCCACACCGGCACCCGCCTGGCCCGGCGGAGGCTCGCGAGGCGACGAATGCACGCGGCGCCCAGGGCGAACCCGATCAAAGTGAGCGCGAGCGCGGTCGGGCTAATGCTCGCGAAGTGTGCGTAACCGGGCTCGACCAACCAGCCGGGCTGGCTGATGTGGCCGATCGCGGTGGCGCCGCCCACCGGCACCAGTCCGTGCTCGAGAACCTTGATCACCCACGGCGCCCCGACTCCGATCGCGAGCGAGGCGATCGCGAGCAATCCCATCCCCCAACGGGAGGTTCGCGATTCAGGCCCGGGCTCGATCGAGCGGTCTCGCGGCATCCCGAGGAACGTCATCCCGGTGGCGCGAACGAAGGCGAGCGCGGCCAGGCCGGCGGTGAGCGCGACGAGCGCGCCCGCGAGTGCGATCGCCAGGTGAGAGCCGGTGCCGCTGACCCGGAACCCTTGCATCAGCGCCTCGAGGCCCAGCCATTCCGAGACGAAGCCGCTGAACGGCGGAAGCGCGGCGAGCGCTGCGCCGCCGGCGAGCGTCGCGATCGCGGCCGTTGGGAGCCGGCGGTACAGACCGCCCAGGTGTTCCATGTCGCTTGTTCCCGTGCTGTGTTCGACGGTCGCGACCGAGGCGAACAGGCCGGCCTTCGCGACGCTATGGGCGGTTATCTGGAACGCAGCCGCGATCAGGCCAACTCCGATCAGCCCGGGGCGGTGCTGCGCCTTGCCCATCAGCGCGAGCCCCAGGTCGGTGACGATCAGCCCGGAGTTCTCGATCGACGAGTACGCCACGAACAGCCGGAACTCGCGCTGCAGGATGCCGCCGAGGATCCCGATCAGGGCCGTCAGCGCCCCGACGAGCAGCGCGACCACCGCCCACCACACGGCCGGGTGACCGAGGAATCCGAACCAAACGCGGAGCATCGCGTAGAACGCCACGTTCAACGACACCGCCGCGACGAAACTGGAACTGTCGGCGTCGGCGCCGCCGTACGCGCCGGGTAGCCACGTCTGGAGCGGAATCAGGGCGGCCTTCACCGCAAAGCCGACGAACAGCAGCGCGAAGCACACGCCTCGGACCGGCGCGGAGAGATGCGGAGCGCTTACGGCCAGGTGCTCGAACGAGAAACTGCCTCCGTCGACTCCGAGTAACACGAGGCCGCCGAGCACCGCCCCTCCGCCCAGCTTGGCGAGAGTCAATGTGAGCTCGGCGGCGCGCCGGGCCTCCGAATCCTCGTAACGCACGCTGATCAAGGCGTAGATCGCCACGACCGTCAGCTCGAACAGGATCAGGAACTCGAACACGTTGTCGACCACGATTGCGCCGATCACGCACAGCACGAGCAACGGGCGCAGCGTTCTTGCCGCTCGGGGGCCCTGCGTCGAAGCGGCCAGGAACAGCAGCGCGGAGACGGCGCCGGTGAGGATCAGGAACAGCCCGGCAAGCTGGTCGACGTGCACTCCGCCTCGCCCGAGGCCGAACCAGTAGAACGGCCGCCACACCAACTGCTCGGAGAAGACCGCCACGAACCCGGCCGCGGCCAGGGCCAGCGAGCCACCGATGGCGACCCCGGCTCCGACTTGCCAAGCCACGGCGGTGCGTGCTGCCGCCAGGGCGGACGCCACGGCAAGGCTGGCGCAGCCGACGATCAAGAGAATCGCGAGCGCGCTCACGCAGCCGCCCCTCCGGCGCGCGCCACCGGACCGCTGTCTTCGTTCCGGAGGCGCGGCGCGGTCGCTTCATGCACGCGCGCCGCTGCGAGCAGGAGCCCATGCAAGAGCGCAATCGGGCTCGGCGGGTCCCCCGGGATGTACACGTCGACTCGCAGAACCCGGTCGACACCGCCGAGGACCTCCGGTTCGGTCCAGATGCCCCCGCTACACGCATCGGTTCCGGCGGCGACGACGACCCGCGGCTCGGGCATCGCCTCGTAGGTGCGTCGGAGCGGCCCCTCCATCGGGCGCGTTACCGGACCGGTCACGAGGAGAACGTCCGCATGCCGTGGAGTCGCGGTGAAGAACAAACCGAGTCGCTGCATGTCGTAGTACGGGTTCAGGAGCGCGGCGATCTCCTGTTCGATCGCGCCGTCCGACCCCGCGTCGACGTGGCGGATGTGCATGGAGCGACGGAACGGTCCCGTAAGGCTCGCCGCCGCGACGTCGGCCTCGCGGGCGTCGTCGCCCACGATGAGTCGCTCGCGACTGCTGGCGGCGAGCTCATAGCCCGGATCGATCGTCACCGCGCGTCCCTCGCTCGCGGCCACGCACAGCCCGCAGCCGATGCAGCGGCTGCCGTCGAGCCGCAGGCCCCCACCGTCGGTTACTGTCAGCGCGCCGGGGAGGCACGACGCGGCGAGCGCCGCCGCCTCTTCCTGGCCGACCGCATCGGGATCGAGCAGCGCGCGAGCGCGGAACCCTGCGGGCGGCGGCTCCTCGCCGCGGGGATAACGGGTCGTCACCCGCGGACGGGACACGCCGCGCAGAAACCAGCGGATCACGCGTCGCACCCCGCCGGCGAGAGCCCGAGGCTGTGCTCGATGAACGAGAAGTCCGTCAGCACCTGCGCATCGAACGCGCGGTTGAACACGCCGAAGTTCACGAACGACGCGGCCCGCAGCTTGCAGAACCCGACGCTCCGGTCGCCGCCGACATCGAGCCAGTAGAGCGTCTCCCCCCGCGCCGACTCGGCCGCCCCGAGGGCGCTCTCGCGGGTGAACGGGCCTGGCACGCTCCGGATCGGGCCCGGGTCGAGCGACCCTACTGCCTCGCGGATCAGGCCTAGCGAGGCGTCAACCTCCTGGAAGCGCACCTCCATACGCGCCATCGCGTCCCCATCGGAATGGGTCGCGACCTCGAACGGCGGATAGCCGTCATAGGGGAGCTCGCGCCGCGTGTCGACGTCGACGCCCGAGCCCCGCGCGACCGGACCGACGCAGCCGAAGTCACGCGCGTCCTGCTCGGAGAGCGGGCCGGTGCTGACCAGGCGGTCGAGGAACGAGTCCGTGCGCAGTAGGACCGAAAGCACGCGTCGCCACTCACGCTCCCAACCCACGAGAGTCGAAGCGATCAGGTCGACCCCGCCAGCGTCGAGGTCGAGCCGCGTGCCACCGGGAACGATCGCGCCGCGCAGGTAGCGGTTGCCCGCCACCTCACCGGCCAGCCGGTGCAGTCGTTCCTTGAGCACGGCGAACTGGGCCTGAGCGACGGCCAGCGAGGCATCCTCGCACTCGCGCACGGTCACCTCGAGGTGGTTGTAGAGGCGTTCGAGCTCGGCCAGGATCCGCCTGATCGCCTGCGCCCGTGGCGGCACGTCGGTCTCGGCCAACGACTCCACGGCGTGCGAGAACGCGAGCGCGTGCGCCACGCTGGAAGTCCCGGACACGCGCTCGGCGACGAGCACGGCTTGGTCGAGCGGGACCTCGCAGATCCGCCGCTCGGCCCCGCGCCGCTTGAAGAACAGCCGCTGGGCGCAGTAGGCGACGTCCTCGCCGCCGGTCTGAACCAGGAACTGCGCGGTCTCGAAAACGCCCGAGCGGACGGGGCCGTACGGGATCACGAACACGCCGGGGCCAGCGAGCCGCTCAGCGCCGCGGTGCTCCAACCGCACGTCCTCCTGTTCCTCGGGAAGCCTGACCTCGCCTTCGTCCGCCGGGTGGCGGACGAGCGGTTCGAGCCGCGGATGGCCCTCCGGCACGATCGCGAACAGATCATGGATCTCGCGTTCGAACCAGTGCGCCGCCGGCACACGTGGTGTGACTGCGGGATACGCGTTCCCGTTGACGCGCGCGCGTACGACGGTGACACCCCCGTCCGCACGCACGATCGCGCGCAGCTCGCGGTCGCCTGGGCCCGAACCGCCGGCGACGAACAGCATCATCAGCCGACCGCCGATGCGCGCGAGCGCGAGCGCCAGCCCATCGGCATCCACGGTGCGCTCCTCCGTCGTGATCACACGCGTGCTCCGATCACGCTCGCCGCGGCGTGCAGGAGCCGGTTCAACGGGCTCGGGATCCAGACCCCGAGCACTAGGACGACGGCCAGACTCGCGAGCATCGCCGCGGCCATCAGCGGCTGCTCGCGGCGGCTCAGCCGCGCCCGCTCCATCGCGGTGTCCACGCCCGGCGACAGCACCATCCGGTGAAACAGCTGGTACACCCCGACGAACGCGACGTTGACCAACAGAACCAGCAGGCCGGCAAGCGCGTACCTCGAATGCGAGAAGCCGCCGGTGACGATCAGCAGCTCGGAGCGAAAGATCCCGAACGGAGGAACGCCCGTGATCGCCAGCGCGCCCAGGAGCACCATAACGCCGGTGAAGGGGGCCACCCTGATGACCCCGCGCACCTTGTCGGCGTCGCGTGTCCCGTAGCGGCTCAGCACTCCGCCCGCACCGAAGAACGCAAGGGTCTTGCCTGCCGCGTGCACGATGACATGCAAAAACGCGCCGTAGGCAGCGATTGGACCGCCGATACCGAGCCCGAGCGACACGATTCCCATGTGCTCGATCGAGGAGTATGCGAGTAGGCGTTTGTAGTTGCTCTGTCTGAGGACGAACAACGCGGCGACGAGCAGCGACAGCCCGCCGAACACCAGCAGCAGCACGTGGACGTAGGTCGGGCCGACCGCAAGCTGGGCGACGGCGCCGAACCGCAATACCGCGTACAGCGCTGCGGCCAGCAGTGCGCCCGAGAGCATTGCACTGACCGGGCTCGGGCCCTCCGAATGGGCGTCCGGCAGCCACGCGTGCATGGGCACGAGCCCCACCTTGGTGCCGAACCCGACGAGCACGAATGCGAACCCGGACCGCACCAGCGGACCGTTCAGGTGCGGGGCCGCGTGGACCAGAGTGGTGTACGTCGGCGTGTAACTATCGCCCAGACTCGGCACGCCGGCGGCGTAGATGAGGACGATTCCCAGCAGCCCCACCGCGAGGCCGGCGGATCCAATCACGATGTACTTCCAGCCCGCCTCGAGCGACTCGTCCGAGCCTTCCGCGGTGACCAGAAGTGCACTCACCACGGTGGTCAGTTCGACCGCGACCCACAGCACACCGAGGTTGGCGACGACCGGGGTGGCCAGTAGTGCCAGCCCAAACACGTCAAGCAGCGGCCAGTACCACCGCCGCAGGCGGATGTGACCGATCGCCGGGTGCAGGTAACCGACCGAGTACGCCGCGACGACCGCGTACACGAACGCCACTGCGATCAGGAAGACGCCGCTGAGGCCGTCCACGAAGAAGGTGTTGCCCAGGCTGTGCCGACCGCGGGCGGCATCGTCGGCGAACACCGCGACCAGCGCGGCCGCGAACGATCCGACCGCTGCCACCGTCGACAGCCAGCCGGAGACGGGGTGGTCGCCGAGCACGACGCCGGCAGCGGCCGCCGCGAGCGGCAGCGCGAGCATGATCACGAGCCACACCGCCATCAGCCGCGCAGCACCGCCATGTCCTCGATGCTCGTGGTCTTGGCGCGCGCCGCGATCAGTCGCGCGAACACGCCGTAGAACAGGACCGCGGGCAGCAGATCGAGGAGCAGCAGGAAGCCGATCGCGAACGGGAGTCCTGGCGCGATCGCCACCGTGGCCACGAACACGCCGTTCTCGAGCGTTAGCAGCCCGACGATCTGGCTGATCACGTTCTGGCGGGTGATCATGAAGAAGAACCCGATCAGCACAAGCGACAGCGGCATGCCGAGCGCGGGCGTGGGCAGCAGCGCGCCGTGGATGGGCAGCGCGGACGCCGACCAGTAGGCGAGTCCGGCGAGCGTCACTCCGATCAGCAGCGACATCGGTACCTGTACCACGAGCGGAACCTCGTGCTCGGAAACCTGTCGGGTCACCGCCCGGTCGATCGCAATCGGAATCACGATCACCTTGATCACGGCCGTCCACACGCCAAGCACGATCAACGCGGCGTCGCCGCGGTTCACGCCGACCAGCAGCGTGTAAGCCGCCGCGAACGCTGAGAGCACCGCGTACACCCGCACCTGCTCGTGTACCTGCTTGACCGCGAGCAGCGCGAGGCCACTGAGCAGCGCGAGGATCGCGATCAGGGCGGCGGTCGCGTGGACGAAGTCGTAATGCGGGGCGGCGGGCACCGTCAGCCGTTCGCCAGGTAGAAGACGAGGATGGCCAGGACCGACAGCACGAACCCCGCGCCCATGAAGTCGGGGATCCGGAACAACCGGAGCTTCGCGAAGCTCGACTCGATGATCACCATCACGAGCCCGAGCCCCACCATCTTCACCAGGAGCCAGCCCAGTCCGATCGCGACCGAGCCAACCGTGCGGCTGCTCGCCAGACCCCACGGCACGACCAGGACGTTGAGGAACACGACGTACAGCAGGAACTGCTTCATCGTCGAGGCCCACCGGAACAGCGCCATCGACGGGCCTGAGTGCTCGAACAGGCGGGCCTCGTCGATCATCCCGAACTCGAGCGTGGATCCCTGGCTTTCGATCGGCACCCGGCCGGTGTCGACGAGCAGCATCGCGAAGAACGCCGCGGCGGCGAGCAGGTGGCTGGGACGGAAGTACTCCGAGCTCGAATGGGCCAGTGTGGCGTTGAGCGCGTAGGGCAGGTCGGTCCCGGTGACCAGCGCGACCGTGAAGAACACGAAGATCAGCGTCGGCTCGACCAGGGTCGCCACCGACTGGGTTCGACTCGAGCCGAGCGCGGCATAGACCGAGCCCGAGTCGACGCCGGCGAACGCGGTCACGAACCCGGCCAGCCCGAACAGCAGCGCCCCGCCGAGGATGTCACCCGCGGTGCCCAGCGGGAGCGGGAAGTTGGTCAGTACCGGGATCAGCAGCGCGATCGAGCAGTACGACGCAAACGCGATCAACGGCGCAAGCTCGAAGAACGGCGACGCGGTCTCGGGCCGTACCGACTCCTTACGGAAGAACTTCCAGATGTCGTAGTACGGCTGAAAGATCGACGGGCCCGTCCGCCACTGGACACGCGCCTCGGCCTTCGCGATCACGCCGCTGATCACGGGCGCAAACACGAGCAACGCCAGCACCTGGCAGACCTGGACTCCCCATGGCGGCAGCATGATCTGGTGAAACCGGACTCCTACGCGGGCGGTTGGACGCTCTATGCGTAGGAGCCATCAGCCCGAAGGCGGTTCGGCCGCACGGCCCGGCGAACTCCATCGCCGTACTGCAAGCGAGCACGCAATATACCGAGGGCGGTCTCGGTACGATCGCGCCGAGCGCGCGCATGACGCTTGCGATCCCGATACCTGGTGGCGAGGACCTTCGGCTGGACCACCTCATGCTGGACGTGAACGGCACGCTCACGAACCGGGGCGCGCTCCTTGACGGGGTCACGGCTGCGGTCGCGAAACTGCTTCCGTCCCTGGACATACACCTGGTGTCCGCCGACACGCTCGGGACGCTCGACTCGATCGCGGATTTGCTGCGCGCGACCGGGGTCAGGGCGGCCTCGGGCGACGACAAGCTCCGCACGCTCGACAAGCTCGGGCCTCAGCAGACGGCAGTGATCGGCAACGGCGCCAACGATGTGCTTGTGCTCGAGGCGGCCGCGCTCGGGATCACGGTCATCGGGGCCGAGGGTGCGAGCTCCGCGGCGATACGAGCGGCCGACGTGGTGTGCGTGTCGATCTTGGACGCGCTCGATCTGCTGCTGGAGCCGCGCGCGCTCGTCGCAACGCTCCGTCGATAGCCCGCGCCGGCGTCACCGGCGGCGGGCCGAGAGCGCGAGCGCGCCGCACACAGCGCCGACCGCGATTGCTCCGGCTGCGGTGAGCACGAGCGAGCGGCCCGGAGCGCCGGTCACAGCGATCGCGACGCACGCCGCGCCGCAGACACCCACCGCTGCGACGCTGACCACGGCGCCAAGCCGCGTCCCGATCGACTGCGGGCCGACCAGGCTTACCCCTCGCAGCTCGATCGACCTGACCCCGAGTTCGGCGACGAGCACCAGTCCGGCGCCGTAGAGCGGGGCCAGGAGGAGCCGGTCGGAGTGGCGGAGCAACAGCATCGCCCCGAGCACCGCGACGCCGCAGTGCACCGGCGCGGACGAGTTTGCCGCGAGTCCGCACGCGATGAGCAGCGCGGCGACGCCGGCGCCGGACCAGGCCAGCGCGATCCACCGGCCCGCGTCGCCGGCGACGGTCGCTCCGAGCCCGGCGACCAGGGCGAACGCCGCGATCGCAGTAGCTATGCGCGCAGGGCGTGCCGAGCGGAGCGTCGGAATGCGTTCACCCCCTCCACCGCGGGCCCGAGCGCCTCGTCGAGGCCCCATACGGCCACGCCGAGCCCGAGCGCCTCGAGTCGCGCGCGCAGCGCTGCACGCTGCAGCCGCCAGAGCCGGAACGCGAGACCGTCCAATTGGGTCGGCCCCGGCGTCGTGTGCTCGAGCGGCGACACTTCGATCACGGTGAGGTCGCAGCCTCGCATGCGCAGATCGGCGACGAGTCGGATCGAGCGCTCGTCGAGCAGCGGTGTGACGGCGAGGATGAGAGCGCCGGGCGGTAGGACCCGGCGCGGGATGCTCTCGACGGCTCGCCACGCGTAGCTGAACGCGATCTGGCTCGACAGCAGTGCGTCGATGATCCGGTACAGCTGCGAGGTCCCGAACGCGGGCTCGATCCAGTGCAGGGTGCCGCCGAAGTCGACGAGCCCAACCCGATCGCGTCGTGCGAGATGCGTGCGGACCAGCGTCGCGGCTGCGCGAACGGCGGCGTCGAGCGTTCCGCGCGAGCCCTCCCGCGCCTCCTCGAACGTGTCGAGCAGGATCACAACATCGGAGGCCTGCTCGGGGTGGCGGTCGGTCACGTGCAGAGTGCCGCGCCGGGCGCTCGCTCGCCAGTTGACCTGCCGCGCGACGTCGCCCGCCTGAAACTGCCGAGTGTCGGCGAATTCGATTCCGTCGCCGCGCGAGCGCGCAACGTGTGCGCCCAGAAACGGCTGCATCCGCAGCGGGGCGACGAGTTCGCGGAGCCGTTGCTCGCGGGGGAACGCGCGCACCGCCAGGCGTTCCCCGAGTTGTCGATTCCACGTCATGACTCCGAGCGGGTCGCGCGCCCGGACTACGAGCGGACCCACGCTGTGAGCGCCCCACCGCTCCGGCCGCAGGGAAACCTCGACCGTTACCGTGGCCCCGCCCGCCAGATGCAGCAGGATCGGCCCCGCCGGGTTAACCACCAGGTTGCGGCTGCGCACCAACGCGATCCCGAGCTCGGCGGCGTGCGCTCCGTCGTTCACCAGCGTGATCGTCGCGGTCACCTGCTCGTCTTCAAGCAACCGGGTGCGTTCGAGGTCGATGTGCGCAGTTAGGTGCGGCTCGTGGGCGAGCATGAGGCCCAGCCCGAGGAACACGAGAAAGGGCGTGCCGAGCACCGCGAGCTCCGCGTGCCCGCTGGCCAGTCCAGCCACGAGCCCGCACCCACCAAGCGCGAGGAGCCCGCGCATTCGGGGCGACAGCGCGCCGTTCATAGCCGCTCGAGCACGTCGAGCATCGCTTCCAGCGTTTGCGGGTTCACGCCGGGACCGTGCCTGTCTTCCGGGAAGCCGCGATCCAGGCGCACGATCTCCCAGAGGTCGTCGCCGAGGATCCGCCGGCCGGTGACGTCTGACATCCGGTCGAGCGCCTGTCCGTTCGCGACGAGTCGCTGCGTAGCGATCTCGACCAGGACCGGGCGCAGATACGCATGCACCTGGAGAGCGCTGGTTCTGGCCATCACGACCAACCGCTCGTTCGCGACCAATTGGCCCGGTCGCGCGGGATCGGGCACCGCCGCCCGACGCCGGCCGGGCGACACGCCGGGCACGAACGCGACCGACACCACGACGGCAACAGCCGCGACCACGACGAGTGCGATCTCCGCGAGCAGGGTCATTTGGCGCCGCCGATTTGGGGGCGGAGCTGCAACGACCTGAAGGCCGAGAGCGCGCGTTCGCGCGTGCGCTCCGTGATCGGATGCGTGCTGAACCGGGCCTCTTCGAATAGGCCGGTCAGCGTGCCCGCGTCCTGCTCGGCGGCTCTGTTCGTCACCAGCACGCGTCGCAAGAACTCGCGCGGCGCCTCTGACGGCGAACGCACGAGACCGTGCGCGGCCAGCGTCCGCTGCATCGCCCCGTATGCGGCGATCACCGCTCCGCGTGGATCGGTGTTCGCCTCGAGCGCGGCGATCGCCGCCTGTACCGCCTCGCCGGCTGCGGCCGGCTCAGGTGCGTCGGCCTGCGCCGGCCCGCGGCGGAGTACGAGCACCGCTATTCCCGCGAGCATCGCCACGAGCACGATCGCCAGGATCGTCCAGGGCAGCCAGGCTGGCAGGACGTAGCCGGTCCGTCCGCCGGCCGGCGGCGCGGCGCGCCCCGATGCCACGCCAAACCCTCCGCCAAATCCTCCGTTCAGATTGGGTGCGACGGAGAGCTTCTTGCTGCCGGTGACCGCGGCGAGGATCAAGGCCGCGCCGAGCGCGAACGGCGCGAGGATCGCGACAACCTTCCAGATCCCGGAGATCTCAGGCGGCTCGGACGCGTGGTCCTCGGGGTCGTTCTTGCGGCGGCGCTGCCTGAAGACGAGGATTCCCAGCGCCGTGAGCGCGACGATTCCGGCTCCGAGCAACAGGAAGGACAGCGCGGTGACCGGCGCACTCGCCGACGAGGCGTCAATCGGGGTCGATCGCGACAGCGGACCCCGAGCCGCCGCGGCGACGACTGCGGCTGCGGCGGTGATCCCGGCCACGACCGCGGCGGCGCGAAGCGGCTGCGTCGAGCTTTCGGTCTTGGCCATGGCCTCCCGCAATAGTGACGTATCATGGATCGGAGGCGATGAGGCCCGCCTGAACTGCCGGACCGCGGCTGATGGCTTCTACCGAAACGGAGAAACGGTGGAAGCCCGTTGATCACTGATCGCCACGCCACAGCCACGTCATTCCGCAGCATCCTGTTCGTGCAGGACGCGGTCGGTACCGAAGCCGTGAACGAGCCGGGATGCTTCGGTGATCTACATCTCGACCAGATCGTCACCTCCGTTACGGCGGGACGCGAGGAGTACGAACTCGCACCGTTCTTCTACCGACCGCTGCATGACGTCGAGGCTGTTCACTACCGTCACCACGTGCTGCGCGACCTCGAGCGGGTGCCGGTGCTCGAGGCGGTCCGAGAATTCGCCGACGAGATGCGCGAGATGCGCAAGCACCTGGCTCTGGAGGCCAAGCTGCACCACGTCCTCCAGAAGCAGCGGTGGTTCGTCGAGGCGCTCGTCACTTACTGCCGTGCGGTGGCTGATTTCGCCGAGAAGCTCGTCAACGTCGACGTGCGCTCGCGCGGGTTCGTTGGCTTACGTGAGTATCTGACCGGCTACGTCGCATCCGAAAGGTTCACCTCGCTCGTCGCGGAAACGCAGTCGGTGGTGGACGAGCTCGCGTCGGTCAGTTACTCGTTGCAAATCAAAGGCAACCGCGTCCGCGTGGATCGCTACGACGGAGAGCCGGACATGAGCGAACAGGTCGACCGGATCTTCGCGAAGTTCAAACAAGCGCCGCTGAGAGATTACCGGGTGAAGATCCCGGACTGGGCGGTCATGAACCACGTCGAAGGGCGAATCCTCGACCTGGTGGCGAAGCTTAATCCGGACACCTTCGCACGGCTCGAACAGTGCTGCGCAAGGAATCATGGGTATCTCAACGATACGGTCGGCAGGTTCGACCGCGAGGTGCAGTTCTACCTCGCCTACCTCGAGCACATTGCCCCGTTCAGGGCAAGCGGGCTTGCATTCTCGTATCCCCGGGTATCGGGGCGGTCCAAGGATGTCCGGGGCACCGAAACGTTCGATCTCGCGCTGGCCGCAAAACTCACTGAGGACAGCGGCGCAGTGGTGACAAATGACTTTCACCTCACCGACGCGGAGCGAATCTTGGTAGTAAGCGGCCCGAACAACGGCGGCAAGACGACCTTCGCGCGGACCTTCGGGCAACTGCACTACCTGGCCGGCCTCGGCCTGCCCGTAGCCGGTGAAGAGGTGCGGCTGTTCTTAGCCGACAGGATCTTCACCCACTTCGAGCGCGAGGAGGACATCGAGACGCTCCGCGGGAAGTTCGAGGACGAGCTGTTCCGAATTCACGAGATCCTCGCGCACGCGACCGGCGACAGCGTGTTGATCATGAACGAGAGCTTCGGCTCGACCACGTTGCGCGATGCGCTGACGGTGGGCACGGAGGTCATGCGGCGGATCATCGACCTCGATGCGCTGTGCGTGTTCGTGACCTTCGTCGACGAGCTATCCAGGCTCGGTCCAACCACGGTCAGCATGATGAGCACCGTCGTGCCCGACGACCCCGCCGTGCGCACCTACAAGGTGGTGCGAAAGCGCGCCGACGGCTTGGCCTACGCCGCGGCGATCGCCGAGAAATATGGGCTCACGTACGCGGCGCTGAGGAAACGGATTGCCAAATGAAGGCATTCCTGATGCACAGAGACTCGGACTTCGACACCGATGGCGAGCTGCCGCCGAACGCGGAGGCGCTGACCCGAGACCTCGAGCTGGAGACGATGCTAACCGCGATGGCGGGAGGCGACCGCTTCCTGTTCGACATCGGGCAGCGCGGGCTGCTCCTGAGCTTGTCCGATACCGAGGCGATCGGTTACCGCCAGCAGGTGCTGATGGATTGCCTAGCGCAGCCCGAGGTCGTGCGAGAGCTCTACGACCTCGCCGGCGAGGCGCTCAAGGCGGAGAAAGGCCTGTGGGTGAGCATCCTCAGAGACTCGCCGAGGACGATGCTGTCGACCTCGGTGGCGAAGATGGCGCTGTTCGTCGGTTTTCTCAGGCAGCTGCGCAAGATGACCGATGAGCACGCCGGAAAGTTCAGCTCACCCGGGTTGACTCGATTCTTCGCGATGCTCGCGGAAGAGCTGGACGAGGACTATTTCAGGGTGGTCGAGGAGCACGTGAAGGTGCTCAAGCTGGAGGGTGGGATCCTGATCAGCGCGCAGCTCTCCGCCGGAAACAAGGGCAAGCGGTACCGGCTCCGACGCGCTCGTGAGCAAGGGTTGCTCGGGCGGATGTTCGACCGGTCGGGCTACAGCTTCACGATTCCCGAACGCGACCAGAACGGGTTCAAGGCACTGGGGGAACTCGAGGACCGAGCGGTGAACTTGGTGGCCAACGCGTTGACGCAGGCGGTCGACCACGTGCACAGCTTCTTCGTGTTGCTCCGCTGTGAGATCGGCTTCTACGTTGCCTGCCTGAACCTGAAGGCTCGACTCGACGAGCAGGGAGAGCTGACCGCGTTGCCCGTCCCGGTCGCACCGGGCGTGCCGGTGCTGTCGGCGCAGGGCCTGTACGACGTGTGCCTGGCCCTGACCACGGGTCAGCGCGTCGTCGGCAACGACGTCGACGCCGACGGCAAGCTGTTGGTGATGATCACCGGCGCCAATCAGGGAGGGAAGTCGACGTTCCTGCGAAGCGTCGGGTTGGCTCAGTTGATGACCCAATGCGGGATGTTCGTCGGCGCCGAGTCATTCCGCGTAAACGTCTGCGACGGCGTGTTCACGCATTACAAGCGAGAAGAGGACGAAGCGATGGAGAGCGGGAAGCTCGACGAGGAACTCGCGCGCATGAGCGAGATCGCGAACGAGCTGACCCCGGGCTGTGTCCTTCTCTGCAACGAGTCGTTTGCGGCCACGAACGAGCGCGAGGGGTCACAGATAGCGCGCCAGGTGGTGACGGCGCTGCTCGAACAGGACATCAAGGTGCTGTTCGTGACACACATGTTCGATCTGGCCGACGGCCTTTACCAGCGTAATCTCGACAGCGCGCTGTTCCTGCGCGCCGAGCGGGGCTCCGACGGGGCGCGCCCGTTCAAGCTGTCCGAGGCGGCGCCACTGCCGACCAGCTACGGCGAGGACTCCTACCGCAAGATCTTCGGCACGAGCGTCGAGACCGCCCGCGCCAATTAGCATCCCGATCCGTGCCGGGTCGGGACAGACGCGAACTGGCGGCCATCTTCGTCGGGGGGGTCGTCGGCGCGCTGCTGCGGGTCGCGCTGAACCAGACGCACGCCGGCGCGGCCCCTGGATGGCCGTGGGTGACGTTCGCGGAGAACATCCTCGGTACGTTCCTGCTCGGCTATTTCGCCACGCGCCTGCAAGAGCGTCTGCCGCTCTCGGCCTATCGGCGGCCGATGCTTGGAACCGGATTCTGCGGCGCGTTCACCACGTTCTCGACGATGCAGGTCGAGTTGTTGACGATGCTGGACGCCCACCGCTACGGGCTCGCGATCGCGTATGCCGCGTCGAGCGTGATCCTCGGCTACGGCAGCGTCCACCTCGCGACGCTCTATGTCCGGAGGGCGAGGGCGATCGCGTGAGCCTTCCCGTCTGGATCGCGGTCGGTCTCCTGGGTGGGATCGGCGCGCTGTCTCGGTTTTTCGTCGACGGTCTTGTCGCTGCTCGCGCGGGACGGGACTTCCCGCTCGGCACCCTGGTGGTCAACCTTTCCGGCGCGACGCTCCTGGGGTTGCTGGTCGGCCTCGGGTTCACCGGCACCCGCCTTCTGCTCGCCGGCACAGCGACGCTCGGTTCCTACACGACGTTCTCGACCTGGATGCTCGAGACGCAGCGACTCGTCGAGGACGGCGAGTTCGTTCTCGCCGGCGCCAACGTCGTGATCAGCCTCGTCTTCGGTGTTGGCGCGGCGGCACTCGGTCGCTTCATCGGAGCTCACGTGTGAACGACGACTGCCTGAAACTCACGACGTACTTCAGCGAGCGCCACCGGACCGAGGGCCAGTTCGTCGCCGACGCGTTGCTCGACCTGTACGGGCGCAGGGAGGTCGAGGTGAGCGTGATGTTGCGCGGCGCAGAGGGGTTCGGGCTCAAGCACCACCTCCGAACGGACCGGATCCTCACGCTGTCGGAGGATCTCCCATTGGTCTCGGTGGCGGTCGATACGCGATCGCGGATCGAGAGCGTGCTCGAGGAGGTAGTCACGATCAAGCGCCACGGACTGATCACGCTCGAGCGGGCGCGGATGCTGACCGGCAAGGTGGGAGCGGTAGCGCTGCCGGAGGAACTACACGAGGCCACCAAGCTCACGATCTACGTCGGGCGCCAAGAGCGGGTCGCCGGCGCTCCGGCCTTCGTCGCGGTGTGCGACCTGCTCCATCGTCGAGGCATCGCCGGCGCGACGGCGCTCCTCGGGGTAGACGGGACCGCCCACGGCGTGCGCCAGCGGGCGCGGTTCTTCGGGCGCAACGCCGAGGTACCGATGATGATCATCGCGATCGGTGGCGGCGAGCAGATCAAGCGGGTGCTGCCGGAGCTGGGCGGGCTGCTGGAGCGCCCGCTGCTCACGCTCGAGCGCGTAACCGTGTGCAAGCGCGACGGCCAGCTCCTCTCCCCGCCGACGCCGCTGCCGGCGACCGATAAGCAGGGTCTGGCGATGTGGCAGAAACTGATGGTGTACGCGTCCGAGCAGGCGCGCCACGGCCGCAGCCCGCTGCACGTGGCGCTGGTGCGCCGCCTGCGCGCGAGCGGCGCGAGCGGAGTGACCTGCCTGCGCGGGATGTGGGGCTTCCACGGCGACCACGCGCCGCATGGAGACCGCTTGCTGCAACTGCGCCGCCACGTTCCCGTCGTGACGATCATCGTCGACACCCCGGAGCGGATCGCCGATTCGTTCGAGATCGTCGATGCGCTGACCGACGAGGGAGGGTTGGTCACGAGCGAGATGGTGCCGGCGATGGCCTCGCTCGCCGGAGGGAAGCGACAGCGCGGCGGACTCCGCCTGGCCCGGCATCGGTTCTGATCCGGGATGCTCGCGGCAGAGCGATGAGGCTCGCTCGAGACAGGTAGGCGGATCTGTCACAGGATCTGGCGCCCGCGGCATGCTTCGGAGTGGATGGGATCCGACACGGACTTCAGCGCGGTATATGCGCGCGAGATCGAGCGGGTGCTGATCTTCCTCGCGCGGCGAACGCTCGATGTCACGCTCGCGGCGGATCTGGCCGCGGAAACGTTCGCCCTCGCCTTCCGCGCTTGGCCGAAGCTGGAGGGGCGTAGCGACGAGGAGGTCCGGGCGTGGTTGTTCACGGTCGCGCGGCGGCAGGTCGGCCGGTACTTCCGCAGCGCCCGCGCCGAGCAGCGCGCCGTGCGGCGACTAGGCATCCAGGTGCCCACGGTCCATGAGGACGACATCGAATTGATCGAGCAGCGCGCGGGGCTGAGCGCGCTGCGTGCCGAGGTCGGCGCACAGCTGGTGAGACTGGACTCAGGGCAGCGCGACGCGGTGCGCCTGCGGGTGGTGGAGGAGCGTCCCTACCCGGAGGTGGCGACGGCGCTCGGCATCTCCGAGCAGGCCGCGCGCGCCCGCGTGTCCCGCGGGTTGCGCGCGCTGCGGTCGGTGCTCGAAACCGCGAAGAGCAGAGAGGAGCTACGCACATGAGCGATTTGCACTTTGCCCGCGAGTTGGGCGCCGAGTTCGAGCGGATCGAGCGCGCCGGCGCGGCTGGGTTCGGGCGGCGACGCTTGTCGTCTGGCGCCAGCCTGCCCGGGCGGATCGCTCTCGCCGTGGCCGTCGCGGTCCCGGTTGCGATCGTGGTTGTCGCGATTGCTCTCGTCGGCATTTCGCACAAGCAAGGGGGACACCATTCGGCGACCGGCGTCGAGCCGGCGGCGGCCGGACTTGCTCTCAGCGGCGGAAATTGCCGGATCCCGGCCCGAACCGCCCCTCACGGTCCACCGGTGATCGGACCCGCCGGGCCGATCCGCGCCGCCGCCGGACGACTATCCGGGCTCGCCTGGCAACTCCGGTTGAAGCCCGATACGGCACTACCCGGGGCGGTCGCGCACGGCCGTCTCCTCCTCGGCGGCGTTCAGTACGGACTGTGCAGCCGGCAGTCGGTGCCGGTGCCGTTCGGCCTGGTCAATGCCGGCTCGTATGGGATCGTCTACGGCTATGTGACCAGTGGGGGCAGCTACCACGTCACCGTCTCCGCGGGCAGCACCCCGCTCGCTACGCGCGTCGTCGACACGTTCTTCTTCATCGCGGCGCTCCCGCGGCCGGCGTGCTCCTACCGCGAACTGTCGGTGACAGCCATTTCGACCGACGTCACCGGCCTGCCCCCTGACATCACCCGCTCACTCGACGACGACCCGACCCAGCTCACGACGACGACGCGCTTCGGCGCCTGCCGCCCGCACGCGCTCGTGACCGCCACCTCCGAGAGCGGCGAGAGCCAGGGTCGCAACCCGAACGCGCCGCTGGCCACGGCGACGGCACAACTTCCGCTCATCGCACCGCGGGGATCTGGGTCGCGCGCGAGCGGCCGGGTGTGGGAGCTCACGCACGACGGCGAGCGCGGGGTCAATCTGCTCGCCTTCGGGCTCAGGCCCGGCCGCTACGGCGTCTGGCTGCTGGGCCCGCAAGGCAGGACTACTGCGCTCGGCGCGGTGAATATCAAGCACGACGAGATACTGAAGTCCTACGACCTTCCGGCCGATGTTCGCGGGCGTCAGATCGCGGTCGCGGCCGCCCCGGGGCGTGGACAACTGGATGCGCCCGGGGCGATTGTGTTGCGCGCCACGCTTCGGTGACGCTGCATGACGCGCCAACGGATGCGTCTTGAGCCGACCGTGGCCGGTCAGGCATGTGGGGCATGCGCCACGGGCCACGGTCCCGTGCGCGCGGGTCAATTGGCGCGCTATGCAGGTCGCAGACTGCCGATGCCGAGCGATCCCTCGCCGGGCTCGCCCGGGTCGCCCGCACCGCCGGTCTCGTCAGCCGGCTGCTCGGCGTCGCCGGGGTCTGGCTCGTCGTCGGGCGCGAGGCCCTCCAAGAGCTCGCCGGACGGGACGAAGAACAGCGTGCCGGTGACGGCCGTGGAGAAGTCGAGGATGCGGTCGGTGTTGCCGGGCGGGTCTCCGATGAACATGTTGGTGAGCATCAGCTCGATCAACTCGGACGTGCGCGCGTATGCGATGTAGTAGGTGCCGAACTCCTCGGCGCCGACGCGACCGAACGGCATGTTGAAGCGCATGATCTGGCGCTCCTCACCGTCGGGACCCTCGATCACGTTGAGCGCGAGGTGGGAGTTCGGCGGCTTGTCCTCGTCGGGCATCTCGATGTCGTTGAGTTTCGTGCGCCCGATCGCGAGCTCCTGCTCTTCGGTCGACAGCGCATCCCAGGCGCGAAGGTCGTGGACGTACTTCTGGACGATCACGTAGCTGCCGCCGGCGTAGGCGGCATCCTCGTCGCCGATCAGGACGGCCTCACTCGCGGCCTGGCCCTCTGGATTCTCGGTGCCGTCGACGAACCCGAGGACGTCGCGTTCGTCGAAGGACCGGAATCCGTGTACCTCGTCAACCACGTCCACGAGTCCGCGGAGCCGCTCGGTCAGTCGCTGGGCAAGCTCGAAGCACAGGTCGAATCGATGGGCGCGGATGTGAAACAGCAGGTCGCCCGGCGTCGCGACCGCTTGGTGCCGCGCGCCGTTGAGCTCGCGGAAGGGATGCAGGTCCGCGGGGCGGGGACGGCGAGTCAGCCGATCCCACAACGCGGCGCCGATCCCGACCACCAACGTGAGCTCGGCCTCGGGCACGCGGAACCCCACCGAGCGCTTGAGTCCCGAGACGTCCGCCAGCGCGGCTCCGACCTCGGCCTCGGAGCCCGGACGGACCGTCAGCACCAGGAAGATCGCCGCTTCGGTCGGGATGCTGAGGATCGGCTGCGGTTCGGGGCCGGACACGCTTCGCGCAACATACGTCATGCGCGGCGGCCCCGACGCGCGCTCAGGTCGACGGCGCCATCGGGTCCTCGCCCGCCGCCGCTCCCTGCTCGTCGCCCTGGGTCGGGTCTTCGTACGCGCCCTCGCCCACCTCGGAACCTTGACTGGGGTCCTCGTCAGGCTGTTCGCCGACCTCGATGCCGCCGGACGGGTCAGCCGTCGAGTCCGCGGCACCGCTTCCGGCCGGGTCCTCGCCGGCAGTCGCGCCCTGTTCCATGCCCTGGGTGGGGTCCTCGCTGAAAGACATGTGTTGCTCCTCTCCGCCGGTCGAAACCTGCCTTGGGGTGCTCCTCGTCCGCACGAGCAGTTACTGACCGGCTTGGTTTACCACTGACGCGCCGTCCTGGCAACACCGGGGACGAACCGTTTCTGCCCAACCGAGGGTCTGAACGTGCGTGATGACAGAAGAAAGGACAGGACTTATGAACCACGACCTTGAGAGCCCGAGCGCCATGGCGCCGGCCGATCGTCCCGAGTTCGAGGGGCTGGAGCGCGCAACCTTTGCCGCGGGCTGTTTCTGGGGCATCGAGGCCTCATTCCGCGAGATCGAGGGAGTTGTGGCGACGAAGGTTGGGTACACCGGCGGGACGACCGCCGAGCCCACCTACGAGCAGGTCTGCTCGGACAGAACCGGCCATGCCGAGGCGGTGGACGTCTGGTTTGACCCGGCGGTAGTCAGCTACGACGAGCTGCTGAGCGTGTTCTGGTCGATCCACGATCCGACCACCCCGAACCGGCAGGGCTGGGATCTCGGCAGTCAATACCGCTCGGCGATCTTCTTCCGCGACGCCGACCAGGAGCGACGGGCGATCTTCTCGCGCGAGGGCCGTCAGGGAAACCTGAGCCGGCAGATCGTGACCCAGATCGTTCCGGCCTCGCTGTTCTATGACGCCGAGGACTACCACCAGCGCTACTTCGAGAAGCATGGCGGCGCGGTTTGCGCCACCACGCTTCGCTAGCCGCCCACATCCGAAAAGAGAGAACGCATGACAGACGTGATCACACTGACTGAAGCCAACTTCGACCAGGAGGTACTTGCCTCCGATGTGCCCGTGGTCGTCGACTACTGGGCGCCCTGGTGCGGACCGTGCCGCCTGCTGGGCCCCGTGGTCGATCGGATCGCGCAGGAGCGCCCGGGCACGATCAAGGTCGGGAAAGTGAACGTCGACGAGCAGCCGGCGCTGGCCGCGCAGGCAGGCGTGCGCAGCATCCCGCTCGTCGTGCTCTATCGAAACGGCGAGCTCGTTGCTGAGGCGATCGGCGCTCAGCCGAAGGACGCGCTCGAGCTCGCACTCGGCCTCGAGCCGTCCGTCGCGGTAGACGCCGCCTAAGCGTCTCCGCGTCAGCCCTCCTCGAGCCGAAGGTATGGCTCGAGGAGGGCGCGCAGTTGCATGCGGCCGCGGTGCAGACGACTCTTGAACGCGGCCTCGCCGACCCCGACGATCTCGGCCGCGTCGTGAGTGGACAGCCCCTGGATATCTCGCAGGACGACCGCCGCGCGCCACTCCATAGGGAGTTGATCCAGCGCCCGCTCGAGCGTTCGCTCGAACTCGTGATCGAGCGTCTGCGCCTCGGGGCTGAGGTTCGGGGATGCCGGCAAGGACGCGATCGGGTCTTCGCGATCCAGAGGGACGTCGGCTCGGCGAGGCGGCCGGCGGCTCAGCCGACGCTGTGCCTCGTTGAAAGCGATCCGGTACAGCCAGGTTGAGAACTGCGCGCGCCCCTCGAAGCGCGGGAGGCCACGCCAGGCGCGGAGGAACACCTCCTGGGCGACTTCGTCGGCCTCGGCCGCATCAAGCCCAAACCGGCGCAGAGCCCCGTACACCCGGTCGGCGTGGAGCATGACCAGCTCCGCGAACGCCTCCTCGTCGCCGGCGCGAGCCCTCCGAATCAGCTCGCTCTCGGACGTCGGTCCGCCGGTCACGGGCTCGTTTATACCGCCTGCTCGGCGGGCGGCACGCGAACGTGCCGGCCGCCGGCGGCGGAACTGCTTTAGCTCTCGTCGAACTCGAGCGAGCAGGAGTTGATGCAGTAGCGCTCCCGGGTCACGCCGGGACCATCGGGGAACACGTGACCAAGGTGCCCGCCACACGCGGCGCAGTTCACCTCGATCCGGTGCATACCGAAGCTGTAGTCGTCGACGAGCTCGACATTGGCTCGGTCGGCGGGCTCGGTGAAGCTCGGCCAGCCGGTGCCGGACTCGAACTTAGTCGAGGAGGAGAACAGCTGCGCGCCGCACCCGGCGCAGCGGTACCTGCCGTCACGCTTCTCATGCACGTATGCGCCGGTGAACGGCCGCTCGGTTCCCTTCCCTCGCAGCACGTCGTACTGGCCCGGCGTCAGCTGCTCGCGCCACTCGGCCTCGGTCTTCTCGACGCGGGTGGAGTCAGTCTGGTTCTGGGTATCGATGTTCTTGTTCATGCGTTGTTTGACCCGCGTCGGCCGCACAACGGTTCAGTCAATCCGGCGGCGGCTCGTTCAAACGCCAGCGCACGAGCGCAGCGATCTGGACCGCGTCGAGGCCGTCTGGCGCCGGCAGGCGGTGCAGGCCGCCGACGACCGCGCGTAGGCCGGCGAGCAGGCGACGGCAGTGCCCGCACTCGGCGAGGTGGTGCTCCATTCGCGCTCGTGCGCGCGCGGCGAGATCACCGTCTAGATATCCGGACATGTGTTCCGGCGCCCACCGGTGGTCGCGCTCGAAGCGCGCTCGGTCGGACAACTTGCTCATTTTCCGTCTGACCCCGTCAACGAGGAAAAAGGTTCGCAGGTTCAGTGGATCGTGAACATCTGTGTGCCTGGCTTCATCACGGTCATCGCGGAGCAGGCACCAGATTCGACGACGAGCCAGCGGTGACCGACGTACGTCTGCTGCGAGTACGACTGACCGGGCGCGAGCTTGTCATAAACGTCGCGCGCGCCGCTGTACGTCAGCCAGTAAATCGTCGCGGGCGACTTCGTCGAGTTCAACCACGTGATCGTCGCGGCCTGAGTCTCGTTGCCGCTTGACGAGCCCGTGCAGCTCGTGGACACGGCGATGCCGATCGAGGCTACGTGGGATGCGGCGTTAGCGCCGGCCGTAGTGGTGTGAGAACTAGCGCCGCCGCCACTCGCGGCCCCAATAATCGCGACGATCGCGACGATCGCGACGATCGAGCCTGCTCCCCACAACCAGCGACGGCGTTTCGGACCGACAGCTCTCTGCGGCGGCGGCCCGCCTGCTGGCGCTGCGTGCGCCGGCTCCGGCGACGCATTCGTGGGCTGCACCGCCCGCTCGCCCCACGCCGTCGTCGGCTCCACGGCTTGCTCGGGAAGCTCCGGCCGGAGCACGTCGGACGGATACACCCTGCCCGGGCGCACGCTCTCGAGCGCTTCGATGAGCTTCCCGAGATCGTACTTCCATCGCGTATTGGTCAGACTGAGGGCCTGTTTATGAGTCAGTCGCTGTAGGCCGTCGGGGAGATCCTCCGCCTTGGGCATCGCGACGTCGTGGACGAGGACCGGCACCACGCGAATGTTGCGCTGGAGTGCAGTCTGGAGCTCGATTCGGACGAAGTCGGCGGGGTCG
The DNA here is from genome assembly GCA_963822855.1 of uncultured Solirubrobacterales bacterium. Taxonomy (GTDB): domain Bacteria; phylum Actinomycetota; class Thermoleophilia; order Solirubrobacterales; family Solirubrobacteraceae; genus Palsa-465. Next base: position 49,649 of record CAWGJE010000014.1, read on the forward strand.
TCGAGACGGCGACGCCCATGCTCGTCAACCATGGTCAGCCAGGACGGCCCGATCAGCGCGAGGAGGACATCGCACTTGCCGACGGCCTCGTGGACGACCTCGTCGAAGTCGACACCCGGCGGGATATCGTCGATGTCCATGAACACGCGCTCTTCGCCGAAGTGCGCGCACAGCGAATCGAACAGGCGCCCCGCCGTGTCCTCTGTGTCCTTGCGTCGGTAATTCAGAAAGATCCGGAGGCTGCGATGAACAGTCTCCGTGGGCCCACTGACGTCAGTCTGGTTCTCCACGTGCACCCCCGTGCGGAGGCCATTCTATGTCCGATCTCGCTCCCCGCCTCTTTTATTTTCCGTCAACCTCCCTATCTCTGCTCAAACCTCGGGCTAATTAGGTGTCAACTCATCAATCGGGGATCGCGGCGGCATCGGGGACGACGATCCCGAACAGGTCGGAGATCGCGGCCAGGCTCGCCGCCTGAAGCGCCTCGGAGGACACCACGCCCGCCGGGCCCGGAAGCGCACGGGTAGCCGTCGCGCCGGCGACCACCGTGGGCGCGTAGCCGAGGTTGAAGGCCCCTCTGGCGGTGGAGTTCACGCACATGTGGGTCATGAACCCCGCGAGGATCAGATTCCTCGCCGATACTGCCTTCAGGCGATCGTCGAGTTCGGTTTGCACGAACGAGTTCGGAAAGTTCTTGACGATTACCGTCTCATCACCCTGGGGTGCCACCCGGTCGACGATCTGGCCGATTTCGGCTCGGATGTCGTAGAGCGACCCGTCGCCGTCGTCGTGCTCAATATGGATGATCGGGATGCCGGCCGCGCGCGCCCGCTCTAGCAGCTTCGCGGCCTCATCGAGAGCGGCGTCCACTCCGTCGAGCGCCATCACACCACGCGTGTAGGTGTTCTGGCAATCGATCATGACGAGCGTCGAGTCCGCCAGGCTGGCCGGGGTTGCGGGCAGGCCGGCGAGGGCTCGCAAGGTCGTGGGCTCGGGCATCGTGGTCCTCCCCGGGGCTTGTTGGTGCGAGGAATCTACTCCTCGGGGGACGGCTCGCCGAGGAGCGCGCGAGCTTCGTCTTCGCTGAGCACGGCGACCCCGAGGCTTTGCGCCTTAGTCAGCTTCGAGCCTGCGGATTCGCCCGCGATCAGGTAGTCGGTCTTGGCCGAAACAGACCCCGAGGCCTTGGCGCCGGCGGCCTCGAGCATCGCCTGGAACTCCTTTCGGTCGACCGACAGCGTGCCGGTGATGACCACGGTCCTGCCGGCGAACGGGGAATCGGAGCTGACCTCAACCGGACGGTCCTCGTCGCGCACGTCGAGGCTTACCCCGAGCTCGCGCAGCGCCGCAATCTCTGCCTGGGTGGCCGGTTGCTCCAGGAACTCGCGTAACGCCTCCGCGACGACCGGGCCGACGTCGTCGACCTCGCATAGCTCCTCGACCGTGGCTCGCTGCAGCTGCTCGATCGACTCGTAGCCGTGCCGGCAGATCCGCTTCGCCGTCCCCTCCGAGGTGAGCGGGATCGACCATCCGACGAGCGCCCGCCGGAGCCCGACGGCCTTGCTCCGCTCGATCGCCGTCAGCAGGTTGCGGACCGACCGTTCGCCCCATCCCTCGAACCGAGCCTGTCCGTCCGGCATGAGCGTGTCGTAGTCGAGCCGGTAGATGTCCGACGGCGCGGACACGAGCCGAGCGTCGATCAACTGCTCGAGCCGAGCCTCGGACAGGCCCTCGACGTCGGCGCCCGCGCGGGAGCACCAATGGATCAACCGGCGCAGGCGCTGGGCGGGACACCCCTGCGTGTTCTCGCACATCACGACCTGTGACTCACCCACGAGCACCAGCGGCGCGCCGCACGACGGACACGTGTCCGGCGGCTCGATCGTCCGCTCACTGCCGTCACGCTCTGCGGGATCGACGACGCCGGACACGAACGGGATCACGTCACCGCGCCGCAAGATGTACACGCGGTCGCGGACGCGGATGTCGCGCGCCTCGATCACCGCGAGGTTGTGGAGGCTCACGTGCTCGATGTGCGTTCCCGACACAAATACGCGCTCGACCCGCCCACGCGGCGTGAGCTGGCCGGTCTTCCCCGGCGTCCAGTCGACCTCGAGCAGGCGCGTGACCGCCACCTCGGGCGGCAGCTTGAACGCGATCGCGCCCTTGGGGTGATGACTGGTCTGTCCGGCGGCCTCGTAGGCGGCTCGGTCGACGAGCTTGATCACGATGCCATCGAGCTCGTAGTCGACCTCGAGCCGGCGGTCGAGGATGCGCTTGATGTACGCGCGGATCGCGTCGGGGTCGCGCGACTCTGCGTAGCCCTCGACGAAGAACCCGAGCCCGCTTAGCTCCTCGGCGAGCGTGCGCTCGGCCGCTCCGTCGCTCAGGCGGATCAGGTCAAACGCGTAGAACGTCACCGGCCGTTCGGCGACCTTGCTGCGGTCCTTCGCGAGCAGCGTGCCCGCGGCGGCGCTGCGCGCGTTGGCCAGCGGCTTGTCCTCGTGGGCGGCGTTGTACGCGCGCCAGTCCGAGCGCAACATCACGACCTCGCCCCGGACCTCGCAGTCGATCCGCTCGGGCAGCACCTCCGGCATCCCGTGCACCTCGCCGCCGCGGACGTTGACGGTCACGTTCTGCCCGACCTCGCCGTTCCCCCGGGTAGCCGCGCGAGCCAGCCGGCCGCCCCGGTACAGCACCGACACCGACAGGCCATCGAACTTCGGCCACAGTGCGAACGTCTGGTCCGGGAAGCGCGCGAGGAACGCGTCAAGCTCGGTGTCCGTGGTCGCCTTTTCGAGCGACAGCATCGGCACCTCGTGGCGCGCGTCGGCGTACAGCTCGTCGGCGAGCTCAGCGCCGACCTCCTCGAGCGGGTTGTCCGCCGGGGCCAGCTCCGGGTGCTCGCCGATCAGCGACCGGAACTCGTTCTCGAGCGCGTCGTACTCGGCGTCGCTGAGCGCCGGCTCCCCGGAGTAGTAGAGCCGGCGGTGGTGGCGAACATCCTGCGCGAGCTGGTCGATCCGGTCAGAGACCTCGGTCAGCGGGGACATCGACCTGGACTATAGGTCGAGGGCGGATCTCACAAAGTTGCGTCCCCGGCCGTTTCTATTCTCGATGACGATGGTGTTGTTTGAGACAGCGATCGGAACGTGCGGCGTGCGGTGGAGCGAGGTTGGGATCACCGAGGTCGGCATGCCACGCACCCGCGGGCTACGCGGCGAGCGGGCCGAGACATCGAGCGACGTGCCCGACTCGATCCGCGATGCGATTGCGGGGATGGTGGCGTTGCTCGCCGGCGATCGACCGAACCTGCGCGAGGTCGCGCTCGACGAACGGAACCTCGACGCATTCAGGCGGCGCGTGTACGCGGCGACCCGTGACATCGCACCCGGTTCGACCGCCAGCTACGGAGAGATCGCCGGCGCGATCGGCGAGCCGCGGGCGGCCCGCGAAGTGGGCGTCGCGCTCGCTCAGAACCCGTTTCCGATAGTCGTGCCCTGCCATCGCGTGCTCTCGGCGAGTGGAGCGCTCCATGGTTTCTCCGCGCCGGGTGGGATCGTGACCAAGCGGCGAATGCTCGAGATCGAGCGCGCGCCGGGCTTCAGACAGGAGGCGCTGTTCGCGGGCTAGGGCGCGCGTCACCCGCGTGCGCGCGCGAGTAGATCAGAGCCTCGGGCCGGCGGCTCTGAGCCGAGTAGCATTCTCGCTCGGTGTTCGACTTCGTCTTGAGACCTGTCAAGTCGGTCGTACGGGTGCTGAACGAAGACGCGATGAAGCCGCTCGAACAGACCGAGCGCGAGACGCTCGATGCGGTTCGCGCGATCGATCATGCGACGGAGTCGATCGAGCGACACGTCGAGGTCATCGAGGTGCTCGCGACCTCGGTCGGCCCGTTGACCGACTCGGTTGATCGCCTAACCGACACGATGCGCGACCTCGTGAAGCTCCTCGGTCCGCTGGCCGGGGCCGAGCACGAGGTCCAGCGCGCCGAGCAAGAGGTCGAGCACGCCGAGCACTTCTTCGGGTTCCGCCGACAGCGCAAGGCGGGCGAGCCCGAGGCGGGCGCTTCGGATCCATGATCGGGCCGCCGCCCGCGCACGTCCAGGTGACGATCGTCGCCGGTCCTCGCGGCCCTACGGTCAGGCAACGGATCGCCGCTCGTTTGCCGCGTGTGAGTACCCGCATGATCGCCTGCCTTGCGGCCGTCGCTCTTGCGGTCGCCGCGGTTGGGGGGCTCACGTTGCGCGCCAGCGCGAGGGGGTGCGTGAGCGTCGGAATTGCGTTTCACGATCCGAGGTTCGGGCGCGCGAGCTTCGACCGCAGATTTCCATGCCTTCGCGGGTTCGACGCCGATAGCCAAGCGGGAGGCCATGTGCTCGGGCGGCCTCCCGTCTTGGCCATCAGGCGCCACGTGTAGCGGTCCGGTCAGCGCCGCGGCGCCGCCGGCAGCAGACGAGTCAAGGCCGCCACCCCGAGCAGCAGCGCGCCGAGCTCGATCAGGCTTAGCTCGAGGGCGTGGGCGTACCCGCCGTGCAGGGCGCCGAAGAAGATCACGCCCGTGATCGCCACACCCAACGCACCCCCGACGTTCTGCACCGTGGTTACCGCTCCGGAGGCGCTGCCGGCGTACTGGACGTCGACGCTCGACAGGATCGTCGTCGTCAGTGGCACGAGCAGCAGGCCCATCCCCGCGCCGATCAGCGCGAGCCCGGGAAACAGCTCCACGATCGAGCCGCCGACGCCGACGTGCGCGACCGCGGCGAGCAGCAGGCCGTGGCCGCACGCGAGCACGAGCGCGCCGATCCCGAGTAGCCGGCGTCCGAATCGCACGACTAGCCCCGGCGCTTGCGCGGACGCCGCAACGTAGGCCACCGCCATGATCGTGAACACGAGTCCGGCACCGAGCGCGCTCAGGCCCCGGCCCTGCTGGAGGTACAGCGCGAGCACGAGGAAGAACGACGCCTGGCCACACCAGAACGCAAGCTGCGTCACCAGCCCGGCCGTGAACGTCCGCGCGCGGAACATCGCCGGCACCAGCAACGGTTCGCCGCCGCGCCGGGCAAGCCTGCGCTGCTGAGCCGCGAAGCCGAGCAGCAGCAGCGGAGCGCAAACGAGCGAGATCCAAGTCCAGGCCGGCCAGCCGTGCTGGCGTCCCTCGACGAGCGGGAGCACGATGGCGGTCAGTCCGGCGGTCAGCAGCGCCGTCCCGAGCGGATCGAGCCGGCTACGCCGCTCAGAGCGCGATTCGGATACGAACCGCGGCGCGAGCGCGAGCGCGGCGATGCCGACCGGGACGTTGATCAGGAAGCACGAACGCCAGCCGAGGCCGGCGACGTCGGCCTGGATCAAACCGCCGCCGATGAGCTGCCCGCACGCCGCGGCGAGACCCATCACGAGCCCATAGATGCCGAGCGCTCGCGGAAGGTCCTCGCCCCTGTACGTGACGTTGATGATCGAGAGCACGTTCGGCATCAGCAGCGCGGCTCCGAATCCCTGCGCCAGCCGCGCGACCACGAGCACGGTCGGCGTGCCGGCAGCCCCGCATGCGGCCGAGGCCAGCGTGAACACGCCGAGACCGATCGAGAACATGCGCCGGCGGCCGATCCGGTCGCCGAGCCGCGCGGCCGTGATCAGGAACACCGCCGAGGTGAGCGCGAACCCGGCCACGACCCATTCGATCGCGCCGGTGCCGGCGTGCAGGTCGCGCCGCATCGAGGGGAGCGCGACGTTGACGATGAAGAAGTCCAGCACGACCATGAACGTGCCGGCCAGAAGGACCGGTAGCGCCGCCCAGCGGCTCGCTTCGGCCGGCCGGGACGCGGCACCTGCTGGGATCGCCAATGTGGATGAATTCGATTGTGTCGTCATGCCGGCCAATGTGACGGCCGGCGAGCGCACTGTCGATTACCAGCGAGGTAATGCCATTACCTCGCTGGTAGCGGGTCTCTAGCCGCTACGGTGCACACCTTGAGCGTCTACATCGACAACGCGTTCGCGGTCGGCGACTGGGGACGATGGAGCGGCGGCGGGCACCTCCAGGCCGACACGGTCGAGGAGCTCCACGCGTTTGCTGACCGGCTTGGGCTGCGCCGGGAGTGGTTTCAGTCAAAGCCGGGGCGCCCGGAGAACGACCACTACGACCTCGGCGGCAAGGGGCGGGCGCGCGCGCTTGAGCTCGGGGCGATCGATGAGGACCGGGCCGCCGGCACGAGGCGACGTCAGGCGATCCGGCGCGCTCGTCGCGCCACCGGGATCGAAACGCCGGCGGCCTAGCGGTCGGCGCGGCTCAGTCGGCGACGCCGAGCCCCCAGCCGCCGTCGATCACGATCTCCTGTCCGGTGATGTACTCGCACGCCGGCGAGGCGAGGAACAGGGCCAGCGTCTTGATGTCGTCCGGGAAGCCCACGCGATGCATCGGGATGTCCTTCGCGAGCGCCGCCTGCACGTCGGGATTGTGCGCGTGGCCGCCGCCGATGTTCGTCACGAAGAAGCCCGGGGCGATCGCGTTGACGGTGATGCCATAGGCCGCGAGTTCGAGCGCGACGCAGTGCATGAAGTGCCTGGCGCCGGCCTTCGCGGCCATATAGGCGGACCCGATCGCGCCCTCGGTCACGGTCGCGGCGAGCGACGTCGTGATGATGATCCGGCCGAAACCGCGCGGGCGCATGTGTCGAGCCGCGGCTCGCGCGGTGGCGAAGATCCCGTTCAGGTTGATGTCGATCACGCGGTTCCAGCGCTCGTCGGTGTAGCGCTCGAGCGCGCCCTCCTCCACCCGAGGCCGCTGGCCCCCCGCCCAGGCCCCGGCGAAGCCGACACCGGGATCGATGCCGGCGTTGGCGAAGGCCACGTCGAGGCGGCCGTACAACTCCGCCGCGTCGTCGATCGCCTGATCGAGCTGCGGGTGGTCGGTGACGTCAGCGACCGTCCCCCGCACGTCGAGTCCCTCATCCCGGAGTCGTGACGCTTCTGCCTCTACCGCGTCACCGTCGACGTCGATCAGTGTGACTCGCGCGCCGTGCGCCGCAAGCACCTCTCCATAGGCGAGCCCCAGGCCGCTGGCGCCGCCGGTGACGATCACGCCGAAACCGGCGACGTCGAACCTCGAGGAAACGTTCACGTTGATGGCTCCTGTGACGTGATTGGCCGGGGCAGCCTATACGGCCGCCCCGGGAATCACTGTGTGAGCCGGGTTGCTACTGGCTCAACCACTCCTCGAACGACGGGCTCGTCCATCCGCCACCTGAGCCCCCCGGCGCCGGACCGAGCGGCTCGAGCTGACACTTCTCCTGATCGGTGGCGATGCTCTCGCCCGCCTCCATTCGGCGGCCGCGAGTCCTGACCGCCGACCGCGCGTCCGGTATAAGGTCGATCCTGGCGATGGCGCGGCTTCCTTACCTCGACCCCGACCAGGCGGAACCGTACGTGGCCGCCGTGCTCGGCAAGGCCCCCGACCTCGGCATCTTTCGCATGGTCGCGAACGCGCAGGGGACGTTCCCGGCCTGGATGCGATTCGGCGGCGCGCTGTTCGACGGCGATGAGTTCGACCACCTGCTGCGCGAGTTCGCGATCACCCGGGTCGCGGCGATGACTCCGGGCGCGGAGTATGAGTGGGTGCAGCACGCCGCGATCACGCTCGCCGTCGGTGGAACCCAGGAGCAACTGGACGCAATCGAGCGCGGTGACCTCGACGCCGCCGTGCTCGGCGACGACGGTCGGCTTGTCGTCCGGTTCACCTCTCAGGTCGTGCGTGACGCCACCCCCGACGACGACACGTTCGCGGCGATGACCGCGCGCTTTACCCCGCGGGAGATCATGCACCTCCTGCTCGTGATCGGGCAGTACATGATGGTCGGGCGGATCATGGCCACGACGCAACTGGACCTCGAGCCCGCGCTGGCCGGCGACGTGCTCCGGAGCGCGGGCGAAGGCCTCGCCCGGCGGAGCGAACGCAACCGCGACCCGACGTGATCCGCGGCGGCTTTCATGATCACGAGGGCTACTGGGACGAGCACGGCGTCACGTTCGAGGACCCAGACGGATTTCGCGTCGTGCTCGTTCCCGCTCGGTGGGATCCCGCGTCGTAGTGCTTGGCGATCAGACATGGGTGCTCACCGGCGCGGCCGGCCGGATCGCGACGAGCCTGCGCGCGGCGCTCGCGGAGCAGGTCGCGCGGCTCCGGCTCGTAGACCTCGTATCGGTTACGCCCGAGCACGACCGCGAGGAGTCGGTGGTAGCGGACCTGCGCGATCCCGTCGCCATGCGGGAGGTGATCGCGGGCGCCGACGGTGTGCTGCACCTCGGCGGCCTCGCGGACGAAGCACCGTTCGACGATCTGTCCGCGATCAACATCCTCGGCACGTTCAACGTGTTGGAGGCGGCGCGGCTCGCCGGCGTCGCTCGCTGCGTCTACGCCAGTAGCAATCGGGTCACCGGGTTCTATCCGGTAAGCACGATCGTCGGGCCCGACATGCCGACCCGGCCCGACAGCCTTTACGCCGTCAGCAAGGTCGCCGGCGAGGGCCTGGCCAGCCTGTACGCCGACAAGTTTCACCTTTCGGTGATCGCGATCCGGATAGCCAGCTTCGAGCAAGCGCCGTTCGACCGGCGGCACCTCAGCACCTGGTTGAGTCCTCGTGACTGTGAGGCTGCGTTCCTCGCCGCGATGCGCGCGACCGATGTCACCTACGCGGTGTTCTACGCGGTATCCGCCAACACGCGCGGATGGTGGGACCTCACTCCTGGCTACCGGCTCGGCTTTCATCCGGTCGACAATGCCGAGGACTACGCGGGCACGATCGACCTCGGCCCGGAGACGGCCCCCGAGTATCCCCAGGGTGGGATGAACGCGTCGCCGGAGCGCACCCTGCCTTACCTGTAAAGGCGTCGGCACGGTGACCGTCACGCGGCCCCGGTGACTGGCTTCAGGCCAGGATGTTGACTAGCGAGCGCTGCTGGTCGAGCGCCATTCGCAGCACGGCGACGCCGGCCTGCTCGGCGACGTTGCCCGCCGACGCGCTGGCCCCACTGTCGCTGCCGCCGGCACCCGCCGAGCCAACGCTCCCCGCTGCTTGCGCCGCGACGCCGAAACTCGACTGCGCCGCCGCGAGCCCACTGATTGATCCAATGCTCATGCCCCGTGGATCGGTGTGAGTGCCGACGGGGTCCAGATTCTGGCCTATCGCTAGGCCGATGTCGTAACCAGGCTCACCCCTGCGTGATTAAGACCGTCGCCCCGCCGGTGGCGAAGGTCTCCACGTCGGCCCCTGCGGCCTGCCCCTCCGGGCTTGCGAGCGACGACTCCAGCGCCGCGGCGTCATCGAAGCACAGCTCGGCGTGGTAGTAGAACGCCGGCGCACCCCCGTCAGGCGTCCCGAGCACCTTGCACGCCTCGAACCTACGAAGGTTCGGGATCTTCTCCACGAGCGGAATGTGCGTGTTCGCGTAATGCTCGTCGAATGCCGCCGGGTCCTCCGGCTGACCGTACAGGACCACAAATCTCACCATCGGTTCCTCCTTGTTGGGTGGCGGCGGTCGAGCCTATCGACTTATTGGGTTCGCGATACTGCTTGTGTGTCGCGCGAGACGAGGGTCGACCCTCGGCGCGGTCCGGCGGACGCGCCGTCCACGGTCGAGATCACGATCGTGACCGACCCCGCCGCGCGCTCGGCCCGAGCGCTGATCGAGCTCGTGCTCAGCTTGGCGGTGGCCGTGGCCATCCTCGCGTTCATGCTGACCGTCGACCGCGGGGCGGTCTCGTCACGCGGCAGCGCGAGCCACCGCGACCGCGGAGCCGCCGGCGTCCCGGCGGCGTCCGTAGTTCCACCTCGCTGCGTGGGCGTCACATTGGTCGGCGACCGGCCGACGTACCTCCACGCGGATTTCGATCGCGCGGGGTCGTGCGGTCCCTATGCCGGAGTCGCGAACGCGATGTTCCACCAGGCCGATGGGGCGTGGCGGCCGCGCGCTCAGGCGGCCGCTTCGCCGAACACGGGGCCCGGCAGGGTGCGCGCGGGCGCGGGCTTGCGAACCGGCTGAACCGGGCTGAGTTACAGGTTTCCGGCGGAGAGCGCGGGCTCGCGTGACGGCGCGCCGCCGGCGGCCTCGCCGGTCGCGTCGATAGCCCCGGCTCGCAGCCTCTGCGCGCTCAGAGCGGCGGCCAGCACTGCGAAGCCGGCGCCGATGACGAACGCGACACGATAGCCGCCGGTGAGCGCGCTCAGGTGGGGAGCGCCGACGGCAAGCAGGTGGTTGGTCCGCGACGCCGCCACGCTCGCGAGGACCGCGAGTCCGAGCGCGCCACCCATCATGAACGAGGTGTTGACGATGCCGGAGGCGAGGCCGGCCTCGCTCGGTTCGACGTCGCCCATCGCCGCCAGCAGCAGCGGATTGAACGCCGCACCGGCGCCGAACCCGAGGAGGACCATGCTCGGCAGGATGTCGGTCAGGTAGTGGCCTTGCACCGGTGCACGGGCGAGCAGCGCGAGTCCGAGAGCCGCGAGCGCGAGCCCACCCGCGAGCGGCCGCTTGATCCCGAAGCGCATGACCAGCTTCGCCGACAGGCCGAGCGACAGCGCGGCCATGATCAGGTTCGCGGGCAGGAACGCCAGCCCGACCTGCAGCGGGGTGTACCCGAGCACCAGCTGGAGGTAAAGCGCTGAGAGGAAGAACCACGCGAACATCGCGGCTGCCCACAGAACGCCGACCACGTTGGCGGTCGAGAGGTTCCGGCGGCGGAAGAGGCCGAGCGGCATCAGCGGCGAGTCCACGCGCGATTCGACGACTCCGAACACGACCAGGAGCGCGAGTGATCCCGCCAGCAGCCCGAGGGTCCGGCCCGACAGCCACCCGACCTGGTTGCCGTTGACGATCGCGTACACGGCGAGGATCAGGCCCGCGGTCACGATCACTGCGCCGGCGCCATCGAGGCGACCACCCGACCGCGGACCGCGGCTCGCCGGAAGCACTCGCGGAGCCAGTGCGCAGACTGCGATCCCGATCGGGACGTTGACGAGGAAGATCCAGTGCCAGTCGAGCACGTCGGTGAGCACGCCGCCAAGCAGCACGCCGAGCGTGCCTCCACCGGCTGCGACAAAGCCGAACACGCCCATTGCCTTGGCCCGATCGGTGGGCTCGACGAACAGCGACACAATCAGCGACAGCGATACGGCCGACACGATCGCTCCTCCGAATCCCTGAACCGCGCGCGCCCCGACGAGCATTCCCTTCGCCGTCGAAAGTCCGCAGGCGAGCGACGCCACCGTGAACAGCAGAATCCCGGCGACGAACAAGCGCCGGTGGCCGAAGTGGTCACCGAGCCGCCCGCCGAGCAGCAGAAAACCGCCGAACGTGAGCATGTACGCGTTGACGACCCACGCCAGCGACGTCTGGGAGAAACCCAGGGAGCTGCGGATCGATGGCAGGGCCACGTTCACGATCGTGGTGTCGAGGACGATCATCAGCGAGCCCATGCAGAGCAGGACAAGGGCAGTCCAGCGGTGTCGGCTATCGGAGGTCACGGTCGGCTCCTTTCGCGAGTCGGCGGGTCTTCATGCCTGGTTAGACCTCGCCGGTCCGCAAGACTCATCGAGAGGCGGGCGTGCCCAGCGCGCAGACATGACGCTTGACGCATTCCTCGAGTTCGTCAAGGAGACGCGTGGCGTAGCGGTCTTGGATTTAGGGCCCGCCTGGGCGGGAACCGCGCAGGTATGAACGATGAGGCGTTAGCGCCCGGTCACGTCTCGCTCGAGGGACGCTCGGGCGCTTCCGCCGGCTCGAGCGTGAACACTTCAATCGCCACGTCGCGCTCGGTATCGATCCCGCTTACGAACGCCACCGTGCGCCGGCCGAGCGCCTGCTCGACGATCCCACGGAACTGATCCTCGAGCGCGTTTTGAAAGAACAGCCGCGCCTCGCGCAGCCGCTGGTGTTCCCCCATCGCCACCAGGTTGCGCTCGGCCACGGTCAGGCTCGCCTCCAGGATCACCACGAGCGTGTCCTGTCCGGCGAACTGGGCGCGGGCCTTGGTCGGACCGCGTCCGAACGCCTCCTTGTAGAGGGCCACCATGGCGTTCGATATCTCGAGCATCGGGCTGCGGTCGGTCGTGGCGGTCTCCGCGCTCTCAAGCGCATCGAGTGTGCTCTCTGCGCTCTCCTCTTCCATTCTCATCGCGTCTGGGTCTCGATTCATTGCCATCGCCAAGCATCCCCGGTTTCCGTCGCCAAAATTTAGTTCGCTCGTTGGGCCTTCCAAGCGAGCCCGTTGAAAACCAACCATGGCACGGTGGCGCGGGTCCGCGGGCGGACGCTGCTGCGCGACGGGCCGCCATTAGTACCATCGAGCTCTCGCGGGGCGGTTAGCTCAGCTGGTAGAGCGCCTGCCTTACAAGCAGGAGGTCACTGGTTCGAGCCCAGTACCGCCCATCTACGAACTACCTGGAAATCTAATCAACTGTCAAATTGTTCGATTACCGGGCATCGTGAGGGGGCTGGCTCCGCCCTGGCAACGTGGCCAAGCAACGATCCACTCAAAACTTGAGTGAGCGCTTGCCGCGGCGATGGACGCGGCAGGCCGCTCGGGATAGTGTGTGTGGCATCTGGCGGCCGGGAGAGGCAAGCGAGGGATTGAGGTGCCGCGATGCTCAGGAGTGGGACGCGTAGGACCGGGTTCGTGTTGACCGGTGGGCGGAGGTACCAGAACGTTGGTCGACCTAGTCCCTTCTCTGTGAGGTCGCGCCAAACGCGAGGCCGGCTCCTGGCGTGTTTGGCGGCGGTCTCACTGATAGCGCTCGTGCTCGCGTCGACGGCCGCTGCGAACGTGGCGCCGGCGAACTGGCGCGCACCACGGCGGCTCGCGCTGGTGACCGTGTCCAACCCTCGCCCTGAGTTGGTCAGCGGCGGCGAGGTGCTCGTGCGAGTCGATGTCGGCAGGGGCATCAACCCAGCTGCCGTGCGGATAACTTCAGATGGCCGCGACGTCACGTCGAGCTTCCACGCGCAGTCGGACGGGAGCCTGCTGGGACTGGTCAGCGGCTTGGTGATCGGCCGCAACCGGCTCGTCGCCTCGGCAGGCCGATGGTCAGCGGCGTCGCTTGACGTCATTGACCACTCCATCAACGGGCCGGTCTTCTCGGGCAAGCAACAACTTCCGTTCCTATGCCAGACGACCGCATTCGGTCTGGCAGCTTCGAGTCCGCCCGACTGCTTCGCTCCCACCGTGGTCTCCTACGCGTATAAGAACACCGCCGGAGCATTCGTGCCGCTGGCCGATTCGACTTCCGTTCCGGCTGACGCGGCGATGGCGAGCGTGAACGGGCAGCGCGTGCCGTACATCGTGCGGGTCGAGACCGGGGTAATCGACCGAGCCGTCTACCAGATCGCGGCGCTGTACGACGGTCAGGCCCCGTCGCCGGTTCGTCCCGACACGAGCTGGAACGGCAAGCTCATCTACACCTTCGGTGGGGGCTGCAACTCTGGATACCACCAGGGCACTGCCACGGGCGGCGTGCTTGACGATCAGTTCCTGTCACTGGGTTACGCCGTCGCGTCATCCACGCTCAACGTGCTCGACAACAACTGCTCGACGATCATCTCGGCCGAGGCCGCGATGATGGTTAAGGAGCATTTCATCGACACCTACGGGCCGCTGCAGTTCACCATCGGCTGGGGCGGCTCGGGCGGCGCCATCCAGCAGTACGAGATCGCCGACTCCTACCCCGGCATCTTGGACGGCATCGTCCCGAGCATCTCGTTCCCCGACCCGCTGACGACCGCCGGGCCGGTCACAGACTGCAGGCTGCTCGACTCGTTCTTCGCCGGGGCGAACGGATCATCGTTCACGACCGCACAGAGGACTGCCGTCGCCGGCTACAACGACTACACCACGTGCAACTCGTGGGACCTTACGTTCGCGAACCGGTCTACTGCCACCGGCAGTTGCGACCCGACGGTCATCCCGCCGGCCGAGCAGTGGAGCCTCACGAACCCGAACGGGATCATCTGCAGCTCCGACGAGCAGATCGTCAACCAGCTTGGGGTCGATCCCGCGACCGGCTTCCCCAACAGCCCGCTTGACAACGTCGGCGTGCAGTACGGGCTGGCCGCGTTGGACTCGGGAGCCATCACGCCGGCTGAGTTCGCCGCGCTCAATGCGGGCATCGGCGGGATGAACTACGCCGGCGCGCCGATTCCACAGCGCACCGAGGCGAGCCTGAAGGCGCTGCGGGCTGTCTACGCCGACGACCTGGTCAACAGCGCGTCACTTGGGCTGCGCACGACGCCGGTCATCGACCAGCGCGACGACCTCGACTTCCTCGGCTTTGGAAACGACATCCACACCACCGACTGGTCGTTCATCATCCGAGCGCGGATGCTCGCGTCGAACGGAACTGACGGCAACCAGGTCATCATCGAGAACATGCCGACGGCCGCGGAGGTCGCCGCGGCTAACACCTACGAGTTGGCCGAAATGGACGCCTGGCTGACGAACATCGAGAACGATCATTCGCACCGCGGTGCGCGGCGGAAGGTGCTCGACGACAAGCCGGCCGGGCTGACTGACGGCTGCTTCATGTCGGCCACTGACCTGGTGCACCAGACTCTCACCGACCCGGGGACCGGGGAGTGCGGCGCCACCTACCCGGTGGCTTCGAACCCGCGCCTCGTGGCCGGCGAGCCACTGACGATGCCCGCCCTGAAGTGCAGCCTGAAGCCGCTGAACTTCCGCGATTACCCGGCGGCGTTCACCGCAGCCGAACAGGCCGAGCTCCGTCAAGCCTTCCCGACCGGCGTTTGCGACTACAACCGGCCGGGCGTCGGCGTGCGGTCGCCGATCGCCAGTTGGCTCAGCTACGGCGACGACCCTGAGGCCGTCTTCGGGCCGTTCGCACTCCCACCAGTGCTGACCGGCTGACTCGCGGCGTCTGGATAGATCGACGTGGGCGGTCTCTGCGGAGACCGCCCACCGCCGCTTCCGGTGATACCTACGGGGTCAGTGGGGCCCAACTGCCTTGAGGTACCGATGCGAGGGCACCGTGATCGGGCCCTCAGGACCTTGTGCCTGGTAGTCGAAGGGCCCCCGGTCAACCCAGCCGCACTTGGCGTAGAAGCGACGCGCGCGCTCGTTGCCGGCTACGACGGCCAGCCACGCCGTGTCGTGCCCGCCGCGTTGTACGCGCCGCTCGGCCTCGGTGAGCAGGACATTCGCGACCCCGGAGCCTCGGTGGTCCTCGCCGACGTAAACCTGTTCGACTTCGTCGTCGACGACCATCACAAATCCCGCGACTGCGCCCTCGATCTCGGCGATGGTCGTGTCGGGTAGCCGCTGCGCGGCCCGGGTCCAGAAGGACCGCTCGGTGCGCGCGGTTGTCAGCTCCTCGGGAACGTGCCCGATGTGGCCGTCCTGCCACCCGCGGTGCCAGATCGACGCGACCGACGGAATATCCTCGGCGGTCGCAGGGCGCAGGATCACTTCGCCCCGAGGAATCATCGACGGCACCAAGGCTAGAGCGTGATCACGATCTTGCCGTGAACGTGACGGTTGGCTTGCAGCGTTGCTGCCTCACGGATCTGCTCGATTGGGAACGTTGCTGCGATCGGCACAGTTACCTCGTGTGCGAGGATCGCGGCGGCGATCTGGGGCACTGCGTCGGGTCCCGCGTCGTTGCCGAAGACCGCGCGTGCGTTGCCGGGAGGGTTGGGGCCGGCGGCGATCGCGGCGATGCGATTGGGAGCGAGGCCGAGACCGAGCGCGGTTTCGATGGTTTCGGTGCCAAATAGGTCAATGGCGGCGGTGATGCCGCTGGGAGCGGCTGCCCGTACGCGATCCTCGAGGCCGGCTCCGTAGCTGACGGGCTTCGCTCCGAGCTCCCGCAGGAACGGGAACGTGCTGCTCGACGCTGTTCCAATCACTCGGGCGCCGGTGAGCCGAGCCAGCTGTACGACGAAAACGCCGACCCCGCCCGCAGCGCCGCCGACGAGAACCGTGTCGGCGGGTCCGAGATTGAGCACCGCCAGGACGGCGGCTGCGGTGGCGCCGGCGATGCATAGCGTGCCGGCGACCGCGTCGGTCAGACCGTCGGGGGTGTGGAAAAGCACGCCGTCTGCTCCGGGGGGCGTTTTCATGACGACGAAGTCGGCTGCGGCTCGCTCCATCACGCCGCCATAGACACGGTCTCCGACGGTGAAGCCGGCGGCGCCATCACCAACTTCGTCCACGGACCCGGCGAAGTCGTAGCCGAATCCGGACGGCAGCGTGATGTTGAACCGCGCCGCGAGCTCCGGCATTGCGGCGAACGCCGGGTCCATCGCGTTCAAGCCAACCGCCGCAACCCGTATCCGGATCTCGCCCGGTCCGGCGTGCGGATCGGGAACGTCCCGCAGTTCCAGGACATCGGGACCTCCGTAACGCTCATAAATCACTGCTCGACTCATACGTAGACCTCCATCGGTCACGGGACTTGGTTTCGTTCGTCAGGCCTGGATGTTCTCGAGGTCCTCGAGGAGGCTCGCGTGTGTCGGTTCCCAGCCGAGCGTCCTCCGTGTGTGGGTGCTGGAGGCGGGCTGGTCGATGGCGAAGATCGGGCCGAGCGGACCGTAGGTTTCCGCTGGCACCGTCTCGACTGGCTGCCCGAGCCGGACGGCGGAGCTTTCCTCAGCGACTGCCCGAGCGATGGCGTCGGGACTGCTGAAGTCGTGACTGAATGCGAGGTGGATCACGCCGACGGACTCCGCGGCGCCGCTGCGGAGCGCGTCGAGGTCGACGAGATCTCCCCGTACAGGTTCGGCGCCAGCTGACTTGAGAGCCAGCGCGGACGCCTCAGAGCGGGCGAGCGCGAGAACGCTGTGGTCGTTGGCGAGGAGCTCGACGACGACCGCGGAGCCGATCAGGCCGGTGCCGCCCGTGAGGAAGACGTTCATGGGGTTCTCCTGAAACAGTGATGGGACTTTTGTCTTGTCACCGTATCAAAGTGATGAGACAAGAGTCCCATCGCTAGTATGGGCACATGGCACGGTGGAAACCAGGAGCGCGTGAACGACTCGTCATCGCTGCTGTCGACCTCTTCACGGAGCAGGGGTACGACGCCACGACGGTCGCGCAGATCGCCGAGCGTGCCGGGGTCACCCGAAGCACCTTTTTCCGCTACTTCCCCGACAAGCGCGACGTCCTGATGGCCGGACAACAGACACTGAGCCGGTTGCTGGCCGAAGGGATCGCCGAGGCGCCCCGTGACGCCACCCCACTCGAGGCAATCGCGGCCGGCCTACAGCGCGTTTCGGCTGCGATGGGCCCGATGAACCGCGAACTCGGTCCCCGCATGAAGGCCGCGGTCGCCGCCAGCTCAGAACTCCAAGAGCGAGAAGCCCTCAAGAGCGTCGGCCTCGCGGCGGCAATGACGAACGCCCTGATCGCCCGCGGCGTGACCGATACGACCGCCCAGCTCGCGGCCGAACTCGGTCTCCTCGCGTTCAAGCGCGGCTACGCCCAGTGGTCAGATGGCGATCGCGACGCCGACAACGACCTCGCGCACTACACGCTGCCGGCCCTGAACGAACTACGCGCAGCCAGCGCCTCACTCGGCTAAACGCCGTCGAGGTCACCGCAGCGTGTCCCGGCGGTCAGGGTGCTTCGGTAATCCGGTAGCCGAGCCCGGGGGTGGTGTGGATGATGTCGGGTTGGCCGAGTTTGCCTCTGAGCCGAGCGATGGTGACCCTGACGGTGTTGGTGAATGGGTCGACGTTCTCGTCCCAGGCCTGGGCGAGGAGCTGCTCTGCGCTGAGTGCACCGGGGCTGGCTTTGAGCAGGGCTTCGAGCACGGCGCGCTCTTTCGCGCGGAGCTCGATCGTCCGCCCGTCGCGGGTGACCGTGCCGGTGAGCGCGTCGAGTTCGATCCCGGCTGCGTGCAGTGTGCGGCTCCTGGCTGTGGGTTTGCGGCGCGCGAGCGCGCGGATGCGCAGGACGAGTTCGGGGAAGTGGAAGGGCTTGGGGAGGTAGTCGTCGGCGCCGAGCATTAGCCCCTTGACTCGGTCAGCGGGGTCGCCCGCGGCGGTGAGCATCAGGATCATGGGGGGATCTTCTCTGCGGGTGATCATCTGGCAGAGGCGGTCGCCGTGGATGCCGGGGATGTCGCGGTCGAGAAGGACGACGTCGTAAGGGTTGAGGTTGACCTTCGAGGCCGCTTCGAGGCCGTCGTAGGCGACGTCGACGACGATGCCCTGGTCGCGCAGTCCTTCGGCGATCCGGTTGGCGTAGCGGGGCATGTCCTCGACGACAAGGACCTTCATCTGATGGTTGCTGGGAGTTGTGCGGTAGCGGATCCGAGGGTGATTTGGACGCTGAGTCCGCCTTCGGCACGGGCGTGGAGCGCGAGGTTGCCGTCGTGCGCGGCAGCGACGGCGGCGACGATGGAGAGTCCGAGCCCGTGACCGTTCTGCGAGCCGGTTCGGTCCTGGCCGAGGCGCCTGAACGGCTGGGCGAGCTCCGCGACCGCGGATTGGTCGAGCATCGGGCCGCTGCTGTCGATAATCAGTCGCGCTCGCTGCCCGTCTAGAAGTGTGAGTGTGATTTCGACCGAGCCGCCCGGCCGGTTGTGGCGCAAGGCGTTCTCGATGAGGTTCTCAACCATGCGCCTGAGCAGCGTGGCGCTGCCCGCGACCTCGACAGCGACGAGATGCGTCTCGACGGTCAGACCACTGGCGGTGATCTCGTCGGCGCGGGCAGCGAGCGCGGCCGTGATGAGCGGCTCGATTGCGACCTGGTTGCGCTCGTCGAGCTGTCCGTTTTGGGCGCGGGCGAGCGTAAGGAAGCTCTCCAGCAGCCGGTCAGCGTGGTCGAGGTCCACGCGCAGCTCGGCGTCCAGCTCACGGGTCTGGACCGGCACGCCGCCGGGCTTTGCGATCGCGACGTCGAGGGTCGTGCGCATCATCGCCAGCGGCGTGCGCAGATCGTGCGAGGCGTTTGCGACGAACCGTCGCTGCGCGTCAAACGCCGCCTCCAAACGTTCCAGCAGCCGGTCGATCGTATCGGCGAGCAGACGCAGTTCATCGCGCGGACCCCGCATCGCGAGCCGCTCGTTGAGGTTCGTGTCCGAGATCCGCTCGGCGGTCGCGGTGATCGTCCGCAGCGGCGCTAACACGCGCCCCGCGACGAACCACGCGAGCACGCCGGAGACGAGCGCCATGATCGCCAGCGCCACCCCGTACCCAACCTGCAGGCGGTGCAGGTCGACGGAGCGCTGTTTGGAGAGCGCTTCCGCGAACGCCACAATGGCCGGATTCGGTGGCTTGCCGTACAGCGGCAAGTTTGGCTCCGGCGGGTAATACCCGAACGTGAACTTGGTGAACAGCCAGTACGTAATCGCCAACAACGCCGCGCCGCAGATCAAAAACAGGACGCTGTAGATCAGCGTCAGCCGCCAGCGGACGGTCAGATGGGGATGGAGCACTCCCAAGATGGGCTAGTCCAGCGTTCGGCCGATCTTCATGGCAGAGACGATGCCGCAGCGCGGATAACAGCGGCATAACACGGTAACCGGCCTGTAGCGGGGGGCGGCGCACGCTCCGGCGGTGGTCGGTCGGACTCACGCGGCCGTCTCCGCTCTCAACCGAAAGGACCCGAACATCATGCGCTGCCGTCGTCCACTCATCCCCACCTTCACCATCGCAGTCGCCGCCGTCGCGGTGCTCGCGGCCGGCTGCGGCGGAGGCAGCTCTCCGCCGGCCAGCTCAGCCACGCCAGCCGCCGCGGGGACCGACCTTGCTGGGAATGCGATGGCGTTCGCGGCCTGCATGCGCTCGCACGGGCTCTCCAGCTATCCGGACCCACAGGTTTCTCAATCGACGGGCCACGTGCAGATCAGGATCTCGCCGGGCGGACTCGATCCCACCTCCCCGGCGTTCAAGTCCGCCACGCACGCTTGCGGTCACCTGCTGCCCGACGGGGGATCACCGTCCGGTGCCGTCAGCCCCCAGGAGCAGGCGCAGGACCTGCGCTACGCGTCCTGCATGCGCACGCACCGAGTCACGAACTTCCCCGACCCCGACCACGACGGAGTCTTCACCCTCCCGTCCGGGGTCGACCAGCAAGCGCCGCAGTTCCAACGTGCGACGAAAGCGTGCGCAAACGTCGAGCCAAGCTCGCTCTCCATCCTCAACCAACCTCCGGGCAGCTCCTGACGCCGCGCGCCACGTTCTCTCGCGTTGAGCGAGCGGGCGGGACAGGTTGGGCGGGCGCGGGTGAAAGGGTCCTCGGCCGGGAGCGTGTACCAGCAGCCTGCCGAGCAGCGGACTTTGACCGGCCCGATGGCTCTTTGGGTGCCTCGCGGGCGATGAGGCTCAGCCGTCGGCCTCGCCCGCGTTCGCGAGCCGGAGCGTTCCCAGAGCTGCCGGTGCGATGGGTGGCCGCTCGACGGTCTGCGATCGTCGGGTCGACAGCCACGCGATCAGTCCGCCCAGTGCCGGCACCCAGATCGAGATCGCGTGATACACGAGCACGGCGCCAACCGAGGCCGTCGCGGGGAGGCCATAGAGGATCAACGCGCCCGCCAGGCCCGAATCTAGAACACCGAGACCGGCCGGCATCGGAATGGCGGTGGCAAGGTAGCCGATGCAGTAGGCGATCAACACCGCCAGGAAGCCCAGCCGGTGCCCGGTCGCCGCGCAAGCAGCCCACAGGGCGCCCATGTCGAGGCACAGGAAGCCGAGCGCGCCGAGCAGCCGCCAGTTCGGATTCCTAACCGCCGCCCAAGCGCCCTCAAGCCCCGCCGCGACTGCGCGCACAGACCGTGGCGTTCGTCCCCCGAAGTGGCGAGTCGCGAGCATCACGATCGCGGCCCCGGACAGGACAAACGCAGACACGGCGACCGGTATGCCGGCGTGACTGAGGTCGAGGGGGCCGTCGGGCACACCCGCGAGCAAGAGCCCACCGGCAGCGCCGTTCACAGCGAAGCCGACCGCGATAAGCAGGCACAACAGACCGGCGCAGCGCACCAGCAGCTGCCGCGTGCCCACACCGTGACGACGAAGCATCAGACCCGTGGCCGCAGCCGAAGACACGTTCCCCCCGGGCAGCACCGCTCCGGCACCCATCGCGATCCATGCGACCCGCCGGCTGTTCCGGCGCGAAAGCTCGGGGAAGAAGTACCGGAACACGATCACGTAGCTGAGACATGACCCGATCTCCAGCGCGACTGCCACCAACGTCCACGACAGGTTCATGCGGCCGATCTCGTCCAGGACCTTCGCTGGAGGCGCCAACCAGACGATCAGGCCGACCGAGATCGCGCCGATGATCGCCACGCCGAATCTGCGCCAGCCGCGTGACAGCTTGATTCGGTTCGGCGCCTCCTCGGCGCACTCAGCCTGCATGGGGGAAGAGATCTTTCCAGCTTTCCGGGGGCGCTTATGAGTTCGGTAAGTCTTCTCTGGTCGTCGGTAACCCGTTTGCTACACCGGAAGTACCTACGGTAGGCACAGCAACGACCATCGGCCTGGCCCGAGCAACCGGGACATAGCGACCGAGCGAGGCGGTAATCATGAGGACCACCAGCGGCAACACAGAGTTCCCCGGCGTCGACGCACAGCGCGCCATTACCCTCAACCGGCTCGTGCAACGCTGGCGCGAGGCTTTGGCCGACGTCTGGGAGTCGCTCCTTTCCGATGACCTTCGCCGGAAAATCCTGGCGAACCGTCACGACCAACATACTCCTGACCGCGAGCCCGCGGGTCAGCTGACGCGAGCTGCGGATGATGCTCCGGCGCAAACCACGGCGGATCCTCTCCCCAGCGACGGCGAGACTCGGGAACGTGAACTCGTGCCGTTGCCCACTGAACGTTCGCAAGCGCTCGCCGTACTGTGCGACCGGCTCCTACAGGACCTCGACGGCGCAGAGGTCAAGGCCGCTGAGATCCGCTTCGTCGTCCATAAGCGCGAGGATTCCGGCAATCCGCGTCTTGATCCGGCATGGTCGGCCGATGCTGGGTGCGGCGAACTGGTCTGGGAGCTGCGTCGCCTGATCGCCTGGTCCGGCGGCACCATTGCCGATGTCGCTCAGGCGCTCGAGACCCGCGGCACAGACCTGGACGAGAATGCTCGTGAGCTCCTAAACGACGAGCTTGCGGCCCTCGAGGTCGACCTCGCGACGCTCAACGTCCACCTGGCGGACCCCGTCGACTGGGATAACGAACTCGGATGCCTGCTTGCCGGGGAGGTCGCGCCGTTCGACATCGGCGATGAGGAAGACCACAACGACGACTGAGGTTTCTCGGCGTCGCCCCCAACCTTGCCCGATATCGTGACGCCAGTTCCTGTGGGCTCAGCCTGGCGGTGCCATGGTGTCGGGAGCGTGAGGCGCCAGGTGCGCACTTCGGGCGGCCTCGAGGATCATCGTTGTGATCTGCTCGGGATGTGTAATGAGGGAGAGGTGGCCCGACTCGATTTCCACGGATGTTGCGCCCATCCGTTTGGCGAGGAATCGCTGCAGTTCCGGCGAAGTCGTGCGATCGTTTCTCGAGATCGCGTACCAGCTCGGCTTCGTCCTCCAGGCGGCCTCGCTTACGCGGTCGTGGAACAGCGTTTCCGAAACGCGTCCCTGCACGGCGTAGAGCGTGCGCGCTCGGTCTCGCTCGACACCGTTTGCGAAGTCTTCCAGGAAAGCCTCTTCGGTAAGTCCGCCGAAGCCACCCTTGAAGACGAGCCCGGCGTTGGCGGGAGGTTCCGGGAAACGCTTCGCGAGCGCCGCATAGTCCTCACCGGCGTCGGGCGCCCGCGCGGCGACGTACACGAGGCCGACGACTCGAGGGTCGACTCCGGCCTGGGTGATCACGGTGCCGGCGAACGAGTGACCCACCAGGATCGTGGGTTCATCGTGGAGGTCGAAAACACGAACCGTGTGTGCGACGTCGTCCGCCAGCGAGCCGAGTGGGTTTTGCACCGCGGTCGCCCTCATCCCGGCGGCGTGCAGTCGCTCGATCACCGCCGACCACGAAGACCCGTCCGCGTACGCACCGTGGACCAGCACGACGTTGCGAACGCTCGGCTTGGAACCAGCATGCGCTTCACGCGCGGTCATCGTCGTATCCCTCCTTCCGCTGCCAGCGCCCCGGGATGTCGCCTCGGGTGGTGGCGGCCGACCAGCGGAACCGGTCGCCTTAGCCGACCTCGACGACCCGTCATCGACGGCGACGCGTGTTGAACGTTACTTTTGCCGATGCGGGTGCGTTCCGTCCCGATCCATTGGATGCCTCGAGGCGATCACCGTGCGGCACCGACGGTGGCGACCGCTTCCGCGAACGCGATCGGCGCTTCCTGGGGAAGGTTGTGCCCAATTCCTCCCTCGATCGTCCGGTGCGAGTAGCTGCCCGAGAACTTCGTGGAGTAGGCGTCGGGTTCAGGATGCGGTGCGCCGTTTGCGTCTCCCTCGAGCGTGATCGTGGGCACGCTGATGGCTGGGCCGGCGGCGAGCCGCTCCTCCAGCTCGGCATACTCGGGTTCGCCGTCGGCGAGCCCGATTCGCCAGCGGTAGTTGTGGATCACGATCGCCACGTGGTCGGGATTGTCGAAGGAAGCCGCGGTGCGCTCGAACGTCGCGTCGTCGAAGTCCCACCTGGGCGAGGCGGTCCGCCAGATCAGCTTCGCGAACTCGCGCCGGTATTTGTCGTAGCCGTCGCGGCCGCGATCGGTCGCGAAGTAGTACTGATACCACCACTGCAGTTCAGCCTCGGGTGGCAACGGCAGCTTGCCGGCTGCTTGGCTGCCGATCAGGTAGCCGCTCACCGAGACCAGGCCGCGGCACCGATCGGGCCAGAGCGCAGCGACGATGTCCGCGCTTCGCGCTCCCCAGTCGAACCCGGCGACGACGGCCGTTTCGATCCCGAGAGCATCCATCAGCGCGATCGCATCGTGTGCAAGCGCCGCCTGCTCGCCATTACGGACGCCCTTCTCGGAAAGGAAGCGCGTCGTTCCGAACCCGCGGAGGTAGGGGACGATCACCCGGTGGCCAGTCGCCGTCAGGAGCGGAACGACGTCGGCGTAGCTGTGGATGTCGTACGGCCAGCCGTGAAGCAGGACAACCGCCGGCCCGTCCGCCGGCCCCCTGTCGAGATACCCGACGTTGAGGGGGCCGGCATCGATCTGGCTGATGGCGGTCGCGGCCACATGCTGCGGACCCGGCGCCTCGGCGCTACGGTGTTCCGGCGGGGCCATAACCTAAAAGGTAACGGGCCCGCGTCGGACGTCTTCTATCGTGAGGGGAGTGAAGCCATTGGATCCCGAGGACCTGGCCGCGATCGACCGTGTCGGACGCCGGTGCGCGGTTTGCCGCAGCGGCCGCCGCTGGCGCGAGTTCACGGTTGTACGGCAGGACGGTCGCGAGCCGGTAGTCATGTGCGCTGCCTGTCGAGCCCGGTACGGAGACGCCCCACCCGCACCACCGGCCAGCGAGCCGGCCGAGGCGCGGGCAGACCGGGTCGCGGACTCGATCCCGGCCACACCCCCGCGTCGCGCTCCCGAGCGCGAAGATCGCGTGAGGAAGGCGCTCCGCGAGCTGCCCGACGGCGAGTACACCACCGGGAGGATCGCCAAGGCCGCCGGACTACCGCAGGAAAAAACGCTTCGCCGGCTGAACCAGCTGGCCGCGTCCGGCGAGATCCGAGAGGTCGGGAAGCGCTGGTCGACCGAGCCGCCCTCCACCGATCTCGACGAGGCGCTTGACCGCCTCAAAGCCCAGACGAGCAACATTCGGATCGTTCGGGACCGATCGCTAGTCGGCTGATCGGCGCGGGTCCCGCTAAAACGATGCGGGATCAAGCGATGATCACTCAGCGTCGCTCGGTACGGCTCTTGGGTGATCGGACGCTGAGTCGAGGCGGATGCCGAGGCGGTGTAGGGCTTTGTTGCCGGCTGGCGTGAGTTCGAGACGGCGTGGCTGCGCGGTGGGCTCGACCCAGCCTTTTTGGTGCAGGGAGGCGGCGAGCTGGGCGCCGAGTTGACCTCCGAGGTGTGGTCGTCCGATGCGGCTGTC
>CAWGJE010000015.1:0-47764 GCA_963822855.1 uncultured Solirubrobacterales bacterium
TCGGTCAACCCGGAGGGCCTGCCCACCACCGCCTACTTCCAGTACGGCCTCGACCAGCGCTACAGCCAGGTGGGCGCATCAGGGCCGAACTACACCTGGCAGACTCAGCCGCAGATGGTCGGGTCCGACTTCACAAGCCACGCCGTCGGGCCCGGTGACGGTCGCCGGGCTGGTGCCGCAACGCGCTCTATCACGTGCGGCTGGTGGCGACCAATAGCGCCGGGACGACGCTCGGCCAGGACATCACCTTCACGACCGCGATGGCGCCGGCGCCCGGCGCTCCGACGCTTGGAACCACGTTTAACATCCAGCCCGTGTCGGGGCTGGTGCTGGTCGACATCAACGGGCACCTCGTGCCCGTCACGCAGCTGACCCAGATCCCGTCGGGCGTGCCAATCGACACCCGCCAGGGCACGCTGAAGATAACGACCGCGACCGGCGGTGGCGGCGGCGCGCGGGATGCGAGCGCGAAAACGCAGACCGGCGAGTTCAGCGGCGCGGTCTTTCGGCTCAGCCAGCAGACCCGCGGTGCCGGAAAGGGCCTGGTCACGCTCATGCTGGCCCTGAGCGCGTTCAAGGGCGCCCCGAGCCAGGCGATCTGCAAGAACAACGGCGCGGCCGGGGACGCCCACGCGGCGAAGACCAACAGCAAGGTGATCCAGCTCCTGAAGGCGAGCGCCCACGGGAAGTTCCGCACGAGCGGTCGCTACAGCGCAGCCACGGTGCTAGGCACGATCTGGACCGTCGCGGCGCGCTGCGATGGGACGCTTACCCATGCCATCAAGGACGAGGTCGCCGTCACCGACCTCGTCCGGCACAAGACGATCATCCTCCACGCCGGCCAGAGCTATCTCGCGCCGGGCCCGCGAAAGCACAAATGAGCGGCTCACGCCCCCGCGATCTCGCCGGAGGAGTAGCGCTAGCGATCCACAGGTATGCGGAGGGATTGTTGACTTTGTCTGGGTGAGCAGTTAGGTTTGACGCCGCAGAGGCCGGGAGCGCTGCGCCCGCGGGCTTGAGCGGAGCGCACGCGTTCCGGGGGTGACCGGAAGGGACCGTTTGGAAGTTGATGCAGGACCCGTGCTGAGGGCGCAGCGGATGTCGCTCGTTCGCCGAGTGCGCATGCTCGGCTCGCTCACGTTTGTGGCGCTGCTCCTGATGGTCGTGTTCGCTGGCGTAGCCCACGCGTCGTCGGTGACGAACGTGTCGGTGACCAACACCTCGCCGAGCAACGCCGCGAGCGCCCGGACGGTCTACTCGATTGGCTTCCACACCTCGTCGACGGGTGGGTTGTCCACGGCGCAGAACAGCACGGTCACGATCACGTTCCCTTCCGGCACCGGGCTAAGCAACGTCAACAGCTCGGAGATCCTCACCGCCAACAACACCAACATCGGCAGCTGCTCCCTCTCCCAAGCCAACCTAACCGCCACCTGCCAGTTCTTCAGCAACGAAACGGTCGCCGCCGGTGCCGCTCTCACCGTTCAACTTGGGGGCGTCGCCAACACGACGGGCGTCGGCTCCCAAACCCTCTCGGTGCAGACGACCTCGGACACAACGCTCGCCACCGGCACCTTCGCGGTCGTCGCGAACAACCTGATAACCCAACTATCGGTGACGAACGCCTCGCCCACGGACGCCGCGAGCGGCCGCACCGTCTACTCGGTCACGTTCGACACCTCATCGACCGGGGGCATGTCGACGCTCGCCAACAGCGCGATCACGATCATGTTCCCGTCCGGTACCTCGCTGAGCAACGTCAACAGCTCGGAGATCCTCACCGCCAACAACACCAACATCGGCAGCTGCTCGCTCTCGCAAGCCAACCTAACCGCGACCTGCGGCTTGTTCGCCAACGAAACCGTCGCCGCCGGCAGTGCCCTGACCATCCAACTCGGCGGCGTCACTAATCCGCCGGTCAACCCAACCGGCGGCGGGTACCCCATTCATGTCGAGACCACGTCGGACATAACCCCGGTCACCACCCAGTTTCCGGACGTCGCGAACAATCCGATTACCAAGCTGTCGGTGACGAACTCTACGCCCACCGACGCCGCAGCCGGGCAGACCGTTTACTCGATCACCTTCGACACATCCACCACCGGCGCGATGTCGACGCTCGCGAACAGCGCGATCACGATCATGTTCCCGTCCGGTACCTCGCTGAGCAACGTCAACAGCTCGGAGATCCTCACCGCCAACAACACCAACATCGGCAGCTGCTCCCTCTCCGAAGCCAACCTAACCGCCACCTGCGGCTTCTTCGCCAACGAAACCGTCGCCGCCGGCAGTCCCCTCACCGTCCAGCTCGGGGGCGTGGTGAACCCGCCGGTCAATCCCACCGGCCTCCCGACGCAGTCCCTTCAGGTCCAGACGACGTCGGACCCCACGCCCGTCTCTGGCTCGTTCCCGGTCGTCGCGAACAACCCCTTTACGAAACTGTCGGTGACAAACGCGTCGCCCACCGAGGCGGCGGGCGGGCGGACCGTTTACTCGATCACCTTCGACACGTCCGGCACCGGCGCGATGTCGACGCTCGCGAACAGCTCAATCACGATCACGTTCCCATCAGGCACGTCGCTGAGCAACGTCAACAGCTCGCAGATCCTCACGGCAAACAACACCAACATCGGCAGCTGCTCCCTCTCCCAAGCCAACCTAACCGCGACCTGCGGCTTCTTCGCCAACGAAACCGTCGCCGCCGGCAGTCCCCTCACCGTTCAGCTCGGCGGGGTCGCCAACACGACGACCACCGGATCGCCAAACATCTCGGTGCAGACCACCTCCGACCCGACCCCGGTGAGCGCCAGGTTCCCTGTCGTCTCGAACAACCCGGTCACGAATGTGTCCGTCACGAACACCGCGCCGACCGACGCAGCGGGCGGCCGGACCGTTTACTCGATCGGCTTCACGACGTCCTCCACCGGCGCGATGTCGACGCTCGCGAACAGCTCGATCACGGTCACCTTCCCGTCCGGTACCGGGCTGGGCAACGTCGACAGCTCGGAGATCCTCACCGCTAACAACACCAACATCGGCAGCTGCTCCCTCTCCCAAGCCAACCTAACCGCGACCTGCGGCTTCTTCGCCAACGAAACCGTCGCCGCCGGCACCCTGCTGACCATCCAACTCGGCGGTGTCACCAACACAACGAACACTGGGTCCCAGACGCTCTCGGTGCAAACGACCTCGGACCCGACCCCGGTCAACGGCAGCTTCCCAGTAGTTGCCAACAACCTGGTCTCGCAGCCGTCGGTCGCGCTCAGCAACACGACGCCAGGCGCGACCGGGGTGACCTATGCCGTCGCGTTCAACACATCCTCCACGGGGGCACTCTCTACGCTCGCCAACAGCTCGATCACGATCACGTTCCCATCCGGTACCTCGCTGAGCAGCGTCAACAGCTCGCAGATCCTCACCGCCAACAGCACCAACATCGGCAGCTGCTCCCTCTCCCAAGCCAACCTAACCGCCACCTGCGGGTTCTTCGCCAACGAGACCGTCGCCGCCGGTGCTAGCCTTACCGTCGAGCTCGGTGGCGTCGGCAACCCGTCGACTGCCGGTCGCGACACGCTGTCGGTGGCGACCACTTCGGACCCAGCCCCCGTGACCTCGGGCCAGTACGCGATCGGCAGCGCTCCCGCGGTTGCCGGGGTCAGTCCGGCGTCGGGCCCGACCTCCGGCGTAACCGTCGTGATGATCACCGGCACCAACTTCACAAACGTGACCGCGGTGAGCTTCGGGACCGCCGGTGCATCCACCTTTACCGTAAATAGCGGCACTAGCATCTCCGCGACTGCCCCGGCTGGCAGCGCTGGCACCGTCGACGTGACTGTGACCACCCCTGTGGGGACTAGCGCGACGACCGCCGCTGACCAATACACCTACGTCGCGGCCCCGACCGTCACCGGCGTCAACCCGACCGCTGGGCCGACGGCCGGCGGGACGAGCGTCACGATCACTGGGACCAACCTCACTGGCGCGACCGCGGTCAAGTTCGGCACCAACGACGGCGACGATCACGGCCGACACCGCCACCAGCATCACCGCTACCGCCCCCGCCGGGTCCGCCGGCACCGTCGACGTAACCGTGACGACGCCAGGCGGAACCAGCGCCACCAGCGCCGCCGACAACTACACCTACACGACGGGGCCCGCCGTCACCGGCGTCAACCCGGCATCGCGGGCCGACCGGCCGGCGGAACACCGTCACGATCACCGGGACCAACCTCGCGGCGCCACCGCGGTCACGTTCGGCACCAACGCCGGGACGATCAAGGCCGACACCGCCACCAGCATCACCGCCACCGCCCCGGCCGGAACGCCGGCACCGTCGACATCACGGTCACCACCCCCGGCGGCACCAGCGCCACCAGCGCCGCCGACAAATACACCTACACGACGGCGCCCGCCGTCACGAGCGTCAACCCGGCAGCGGGACCGACCGCCGGCACGAACACGGTCACGATCACCGGAACCAACCTCGCGGACGCCACCGCGGTCACGTTCGGCTCCAACGCCGCGACGATCAAGATCGATAGCGCCACCAGCATCACCGCCACCGCCCCGGCCGGAAGCGCCGGTACCGTCGACATCACGGTCACCACCCCCGGTGGCACGAGCGCCACGGGCTCCGCAGACAAATACACCTACATCGCCGCCCCGAGCGTCACGGGCGTCAATCCGACTTCCGGGCCTGCGAGCGGCGGGAACACGGTCACGATCCGTGGCACCAACCTCGCCGGCGCCACCGCGGTCAAGTTCGGATCCACGGCCGCCGCGACTCAACGCAAACAGCGCCACCAGCATCACCGCCACCGCCCCCGCCGAGACCGCCGGCACCGTCGACGTCACCGTCACCACCCCGGGTGGCACGAGCGCCACCGGCTCCGCAGACAAATACACCTACACCACCGCGCCGGCGTCACGCAGAGTCGCCCCGGCGGCCGGACCGCTCGCCGGTGCAAACACGGTGACGATCACCGGCAGCCAACCTCACGGGCCACGCGGTCGAGTTCGGGTCTACGGCCCGCCACGAATGCTTCATGGTGGACAGCGCCACGAGCATCACCGCCACCGCCCCCGCCGGGATCCGCCGGGACCGTGGACGTGACCGTGACCACTCCGGGCGGGACCACCCCCACGAGCGCCGCCGACCAGTACACGTACAACGCGCCCGCGCAACCGTCCTCGCCGCCACCCGCATCGCCACCGTCTTCTCCGCCAGCCGTGTCCGGCGGGTCGCCCATGACCGAGACCAGCAGCGGCGCCGGCGTCACTGGCACGGTCAACCCAGAGAGCCTGGCCACGACGGCGTTCTTCGAGTACGGCCTCGACCCCAGCGACCGCGGCCCCGGCGCCTCGACCACGCTCTACGACCAGTCCACCCCAGTCCAGCAAGTCGGCGCCGACTCCGCCAGCCACACCGTGTCGGCCTCGCTGACCGGGCTCGTGCCAGGCGCGCTCTACCACGCGCGCCTGGTCGCGACCAATAGCGACGGCACGACGTTCGGAACCGACCAGACGTTCACGACCCCGCAGGCGCCCGCGCCGGCGCCGCCGGTGCTAGGTCAGACCGAGGACACGGCGCCGGTAAGCGGCACGGTGTTCATCAAGTTGCCGTCAGGCGCGTTCGTGCTGCTCACCGGAGCCGAGCAGATCCCTTCGGGCGCTGAGATCGACGCGCTCCACGGCTCGCTCAAGATCACGACCGCAACCGCCAAGAAGGGCAAGACCCAGGAGGGCGTGTTCGGGGGCGCCGTGTTCACCTTCACCCAGACGCGCGGCGGCGCCAGCAAGGGCCTCGCCACGCTTTCGCTGGTCGAGGCAGCCTTCAGCGGCGCGCCCTCGTATGCGATCTGCAAGCCGCACAAGGCCATCGACGCCACGGCCGCCTCGAGCAAGACGCTGCAACTTCTTCACGCCAGTGCCCACGGCAAATTCCGCACCAAGGGTCGCTACAGCGCTGCCACCGTGCTCGGCACCAAGTGGACGATCGCTGACCGCTGCGACGGGACACTCGTCCACGACATCACGGACTCCGTCGCCGTCACCGACTTCGTCCATCACAAGACGATCGTCCTCCACGCCGGGCAGAGCTATCTGGCCAAAGCGAAGCCCTGAACGCACCGGCCCGCCGCGGCTCACGCGAAAGCGCGAGCCGGATCGCAGCGTTCATATGACGGAAGGCTTAGGGATGGAACCCGGAGCGGACAGACACCCACGCCTGCGGCGTTCATTGGTTGCCACGGTGCTCGCCGCGTTCGTGCTGCTCGCGTCCGCGGCGTCCGCTGAGGCGAGCACGATCGCCGTGAACACGACCTCGGACGCCGCGCCGACCGCCGGCGAATGCTCGGGGAACCCGGGGGACTGCTCGCTGCGCCAGGCGGTCGACGCCGCGCAGCCCGGCGACACCGTCCAGCTGCCCGCCGGCAACTACAGCCTCACGCTCGGCACCGACGTAGACGTGACGAAGTCGCTCACGATCGAGGGCGACACGACCTCGGACACGACGATCAACGGCTCGCAGAACTCCGGAACGAACGAGTACGGCGAGACGGCTCGGATTCTCCAGGTCGACTATCCCGCGAGCGTGACGATCCAGAACCTGACCTTCACCGGCGGAGTCGACGAACGTGACGCTCGATGCCTCAACGGCTGCGACAGCGTGCTCGACGCCGACGGCGGGGGCGCCCTGTTCAACAACGACGCGGACGTGACGCTCGACGACGTCGCGTTCACGGGCAACGTCTCGAGCGCGCCCATCGGCGGCGCGGTCAGTACCGCGTACGGGACGTTGACCATGAACAACGTCTCGTTCACGAACAACAGCAGCGGCGTCGCCGGCGCGCTGTTCGTCCGCGGCGGCGCCGTGACCGGTGACGGGATCACGTTCCAGGACGACCGCACCACCTGCTGCGAGGGGGGCGCCGCGTATCTGTACGGCGGCGCCACGGTGACACTCGAGAACACCACGGTCGTGGACTCCGCGGGCCTCGACGGCACCCCCGCGATCGCCAACGGCCAAGCGGCGCTGACGCTCGACAACGACACGCTGTCAGACAACCCGTCGGACATCCAGACGGACACGAGCGCGACGACGACGGCCGAGAACACGATTTTCGGAACCGAAGGCAGGCCCGCCTGCGAGCCGGCAGGCCGAGAGGACGGGACGAATAACGGGAGGACCGGCACCGCCATCACCAGCGACCGCGGCAACAACATCGACCAAGGCAGCTCGTGCGCCCTGACCGCGGCGAGCGACTTCTCGAACGTCGACCCCGGGCTCGTGCCGATCGCGGACAACGGTGGGCCGACGCTCACGGAGGCGCTGATCGCCGGCAGTCCGGCGCTCGGCGATCCGGCCAGCTCGAACTGCCCCGCGCAGGACCAGCGAGGCGTCGACCGCCCGGATGGGAGCTGCGACATCGGCGCGTTCGAGGCCACGCTGGTCGGGCCGCCGACCGCCACCACGGGCGACGCGACGAACGTCAGCCGAAACAAGCGCGGATCTGGCCGCGACGATCAACCTCGACGGCGAGGCCGGCGGCTACAACTTCATCTACGGCACGAGCCCGAGCGCGCTCACTTCGTCGTCCCCCGAAGCCGCAGCCGGAGTCGTCTCGTCGGACACACCCGAGACGGAGACCCTTTCGAACCTGTCCCCCGCCACGACCTACTACTACGAGGCCGTGGCCGACAATGCGACGGCGTCCACCGCCGGCGCGGTCGAGCAGTTCACGACCGCAGCCGGCCCGCCGATCATCTCGAACGTCACCGTCGCCTCGATCACCGACACCACCGCCACAATCAACTTCTCGATCGACCCCGAGGGCTCCGACACGGATTACCTCGTCGCGTACGGACCCGACGAGAACTACGGCTACTTCTCGCAGCCCACCGACCTCGGATCGCCCCGAGGACCCCAGAACCTGTCTGTGACCCTGACCGGGCTGACGCCGAATAGCACATACCACTTCGCCGTGTACGCGGGCAACGGCGTCCAGCACGGCGTCAACAGCGGCGACATGACCTTCAACACCTACCAGCAGGTGACCGGCGTCGTCGGCAGCCCGGTGACCGTAACCGACAGCGGCACCGCTTATCAGTGCCCGAGCCAGGACTCCGTCACGGTCGATTGGGGCGATGACAGCAGCGACAACAACGCCCAGATCCAGTGCCAGTACGGCGATGAGGACCAGGTCGACTACACGGTGACCGACTCGCACACGTACAGCGCGCCCGGCAGCTATCTGATCCAGATCAACTACGGCGACTTCGGAACGACCACCGACGTGTACGCGGATATCGCTCCCGCGCCCGGCGGCCTCCAGAACACCGGGCTACCCCAGATCACCGGCGTAGCCCAACAGGGCCAGACGCTGAGCACGGACAGCGGACAATGGGACGGCAACCCGACGTCGTTCGACTACCAATGGCAGGATTGCGACCAGAACGGGAACTGCACGAACGTCGGCGCCGACGCGCCCACGTACACGCCCGGCCCAGGCGACGTCGGCGACACGATCGACGTGATCGTCACCGCGACGAACGACGCCGGAGGCAGCGTCCGGGCGACGTCCGGCCCGACCGCCACCGTGCTGCCGGCCGCACCGTCGAACACCGAGCTACCGCAGATCTCCAACACGTCCCCTCAGCAGGGCGACACGCTGACCGTCACCACCGGTTCCTGGAACAACAGCCCGACCTCCTATCACTACCAGTGGCAGGACTGCGACCAAAACGGCGAAAACTGCACCGATACGGGCGACGACGCCAACACCTACACGCTCACGGGCGACGATGTCGGCAGCACGATCGAAGTGACCGTAACCGCGGTCAATGCCGGCGGCAGCACGCCGGAGACGGTCGGCCCGACCGCGACGGTCACGCCGCTTCCGCCGTCCAGCACCGAGCCGCTGCCGAAGATCACCGGCATCGCCCAGCAGGGCCAGACGCTCACCGTCACCACCGGATCCTGGGACAACAACCCGACCTCCTACGACTACCAGTGGCAGGACTGCGACGGACAGAACTGCACTAACACCGGCACCGATACCAACAGCTACATGCTCGGCCAGAGCGACGTCGGCCACACCGTCCAGGTGCTCGTCACCGCGACCAACATCACCGGCCCATCGACGCCGGTCGCGTCGAGTCAGACGGCCGTCGTGCAAGCTGCGGCAACGCCGCCAACGCCGAACACGCCACCGGCCGCGCAGCAGGCCTCCCCCACCGCCCTTACCACCGCCCCGACCGTCAGCGTAACTGGGGCCGGATTCTCGGGCTCGGTCACGCCGAACGGACTGCTCACTCAGGCGTACTTCCAGTACGCCCTCGATCCGAAGTACACCGGCGGCGGCCCGCTCGTGTACGACAAGTCAACCCCGGCGCAAACCGTCGGGTCGGACTTCGTCACCCACACGATTGGCCCGGTCGCGGTGTCCGGTCTGCTCTCGAACGCGCTGTATCACGTGCGACTCGTCGCTACGAACCTCGACGGAACGACGTTCGGCCCCGACGTCACATTCACCACGGCGGCCGGGCCTGCGCCGAGCGCCCCGACGGTCGGCAAGACGTTCAACGTCTCCCCGGTAAGCGGCCTCGTGCTGATCGAGGTCAACGGCAAGTTCGTGCCGCTCACCGAACTCGGGCAGATTCCGTTCGGCTCGGTCATCGACGCGACCCACGGCACGTTCAACCTGATCACCGCGACCGGCCAGAAGGGCAAGACCCAGCACGGCGATTTCGGGGGCGCGGTCATCCGGCTCACCCAGGTGCGCACGGGCAAGAAAAAGGGCCTCACCACGCTCACGTTGCTCGAGGGGGTGTTCGGGCATGGCCCGTCGTTCGGCATCTGCAAGGCACACATCGCCGCCGACCTGTCGGCGACCGCGGCGTCCGCGAAGAAGACGCTCCAGTTGCTGCACGCGAGCGCGCACGGCAAGTTCACCACCAAGGGGCGCTACGGCGCCGCCACGGTGCTCGGCACCAAGTGGACGATCGCCGATCGCTGCGACGGCACGCTCATCCATGACCTGACCGATTCGGTCGCGGTCACGGACTTCGTCCACCACAAGACGATCATCATCCACGCGGGCCAGAGCTACCTCGTCCGGGCCGGCACGCATCACGGGTGACGCGCTCGCCTGCGCAGATGCCACCTGCCGATCTGGCGGCGGCTTTGTCGGGATGAAGCGAACCGAATCGCTCCCACGGCGGTATACCTTGAGTATGGCTCAGCGTGTGGGTGCGAAGGGACAGGTCGTGATTCCAAAGGACCTTCGCGATGAGTTGGGCTTGCAACCCGGGTCTGAGGTCGATTTCGAGCGCGATGGCGGCGCCGTGCGCATCCTTCCCGCCGGACTGGCAGCCACGCGAGGGCTGCGTGGTCGTTACGCCGCAATCGGCTTAGCCGCGGCCCTGTTGGAAGACCGCGAGCAAGAGCCTAAGTGAGCGTCTGCCTCGACTCATGGCTGGGTTCTCGCCTGGCTCGACGGTGACGAGCCGGCGGCCGCTCTCGTAGAGGAGGCATTCGAGACCGAACGTCCGTGCATGAAGCTGGCTGAACGTTGGTGAGGTGGCATACCTGGTCGAAGGGCGCCACAGCACCGCTGAATCCGCGCTCGTGGTCGCGCGCCTGCGCGCATCGGTCGCCTTGGACCGACGTGTCTTCGGATCGCGTCCTTGCCGCCGCTCACATGAAACGACCTTCGCCACGGTTCGTAGTCGTGAGGCGGGCACGAACCGTCCACCCGCAGTCCTGACCGCCGTCCGACACCCGAGCCTGGGCCAAATCACCCCGGGTGGCGAGGCCCCGCCGTCTCGGGGAAGATCCGCGCGATGCTGCGCTTGTTCGGAATCGTGGTCTCGATCGGGTTGGCCGACTCGATGAACCCGAGCACGATCGCTCCGGGGCTGTATCTGGCGGTGGGCGAACGGGCCCGGCGCAGCTTGATCCAGTTCACGCTCGCGGTGTTCGCGGTCAACCTCGTGGGCGGTGCCGTGATCGCGCTCGGTCCGGGACAGGTGATCCTGCACCTCGTTCCGCATCCCCACGCCACCGCGAGATACATCCTCGAGACGATCGCAGGCGCGGTGATGCTGATCGCTGCCGCCGTGCTGTGGTTCAAGCGCAAGGGCCTGCGCCAGCGTAAGCTCCCGTCGCCGTCCGCGGACGGCAAGTCGGCGATCACGCTCGGGTTGACGATCAGCGCGGTCGAGCTCCCCACCGCGTTCCCCTACTTCGCGGCGATCGCCGCGATCATCGGTTCCGGCCTCGGCGCGGCGAGCCAGCTGATCGCGCTGGCGCTCTACAACGTCGCGTTCGTATTGCCGTTGATCCTGATGATCATCGTGCTCGGAGTCGCGGGAGACGGGGCCAAGGCGATCATCGAGAGGGCGCGCGATTGGCTCCAGAAGCACTGGCCCACGCTGCTCGCTTTGCTGGCGCTGGTCGCCGGCGTATTCGTGACGCTGCTGGGGGTGACCGGCCTCGCTAGCGGCCAGCACAACACCGTCGGCCGCCTGTCCAGGCAGTTCCGGCGCACGATCCGCCATTGAGCCCGGCCGCGACCGACGATCCAAGGCCGCGCGCAGTAGGATGCAAAACGCAATTCGACAACAGGGGTGCTGGCGGGAATAGCCGGCTGAGATAGCGCCCTCCGCATCATGCGACCTGGCGCTGACCCTTAGAACCTGTGGGGTAATGCCCGCGAAGGGAGCGACAATTCAGATGGTCGAGGCTCCTCCCGAGGAGCCTCACGAGCTTAATGCCGCGGACGGTGTGCAGGTCGAGCTCGTGAGTCGTGTGTTCCAGACCAAGGTTGGGCCCGTTGAGGCGCTCGCCGGGATGTCACTGCGCGCGCGAGCGCGCGAGATGATCGCCGTCGTCGGCCCGAGCGGGTGCGGCAAGACCACGCTGCTCGAGCTGATCTGCGGTCTGCAGGCCCCGGACGCCGGGACGGTGAGCACGGCACCGGCGGCGCTGATGCCCCAGCGCGACTTGCTGCTTCCGTGGCTGAGCGCGATCGACAACGCCGGGCTCGCGCTCCGAGCCCGCGGCGTCGGCCGCGACGAGGCGCGCAAAGTCGCCGCGCCGTGGCTCGAGCGCTTTGGACTGTCGCAGTTCGAGCGGACCCGGCCGGCGGAGCTGTCGGGCGGTATGCGCCAGCGCGTGTCGTTCCTGCGCACGCTGCTCGCGGGCAAGCCGGTGCTCGCGCTCGATGAGCCATTCGCCGCGCTCGACGCGATCACCCGGCAGGAGATGCAAGGCTGGCTCTCACGTGTGCTTGAGGGCGAGCCGCGGACCGTGGTCCTCATCACGCACGACGTCGAGGAGGCCGTGATGCTCGGCGACCGCGTGGTGGTGATGTCGCCACGGCCGGGCCGCGCCGTTTGCGAGATCGACGTAACGCTCCCCCGGCCTCGTCGTCGGACGGACGCGGTCGTCGTCGAGTTGCGCGAGCGCGCGCTGGCGGCGCTGGGAGCCGATACATGAGACGCGCGCTGCGGGCCGTGCCGGCCGTGATTCTGGTGCTAGTCCTGATCGGCATCTGGGAGCTGTACGTGGACCTTAAGGGCTCGATCTTCTCGCTGGCGATCCTGCCCGCGCCCCACCAGGTCGCCAGCTCCCTTTACCACGACCGCTCGGTCTTGTGGAGCAGCTTCCTGGTGACCGCCCAGGAGGTCCTGCTCGGCATCCTGGCGGCGGTGGCGATCGGCGCGGCGCTGTCGGTCGCGATCCACTTCTCGCCGACGCTCCGGCGAGCCACCTACCCCTTGATCGTCGGCTCGCAAGCCGTGCCGGTCGTGGTGTTCGCACCCATCCTCGCGTTCTGGCTCGGCTTCGGCATACTGCCCAAGCTCCTCGTGGTCGCGGTCGTGTCGTTCTTCTCAATCGTCGTGACGACAACCGCCGGTCTCGACGCCGTCGACCCCGACCTGATCAAGGTAATGCGAACTTTCGACGCCTCGAGACTCACGACGTTCCGGCACGTCGAGTTGCCGTCGGCGCTCCCGAGCGTGTTCGCCGGGGCGAAGATCGCGGTCGCGGTGTCGGTGATCGGAGCGGTGTTCGCCGAGTACACGGGGTCGAACTCGGGTCTCGGCTACCTGATCCTGGTGTCAGAGCCACAGCTCCTGATCGCGCGCGCCGTGGCCGCGACCGTGGTCCTGTCGGTGTTCGCGATCGTGCTGTTCGCCGCGCTGGCGCTCGCGGAGCGGGTCGCGCTGCCCTGGGCCTACGGTCCTCGCCTGGAGCGCGCGGCGTGAGGCGCACGGTCGCAGCGATCCTGACGGCCGTCGTGGCCGTCGCCCTCGCCGGCTGCGGGGAGAAGCAGGAAGCGACCACCGGCAGCGCGGGGAGCGCGCAGTCGCTGACGCTGATGCTCGACTGGTTCCCGAACGCCGACCACGTCGGCATCTACCAGGCGCAGGCCGAAGGGGACTTCACGAAGGCGGACCTCAACGTCCACATCGAGGTGCCGTCCGACCCGTCTGACCCGCTCAAGCTGCTCGCCGCGGGCAAGGTAGACGCCGCGATCTCCTACGAGCCCGAGGTGCTGCTCGCGCGCAACCAGGGGCTGCCGCTGGTGTCGGTGGCGGCGATCGTCCAGGAGCCTCTCACCTCGATCGTGTCGATCGGCTCCAAGCACATCACCAAGCCGTCGCAGCTGCGCGGCAAGCGCGTCGGCGACGCCGGCATTCCATATCAGCATGCCTATCTGCAGACGATCCTCGCGCGGGCGCACGTGCCCGCGGGCTCGGTCAAGGAGATCAACGTCGGCGACAACCTGGTCCCGGCGATGCTGTCGGGCCGGGTCGATGCCACGCTCGGCGCCTACTGGAACTACGAGGCGATCCAGCTCGCCCAGCTCCACAAGCATCCAAACGTGATCCACATGCAGGACGTCGGCGTCCCGGATTACGACGAGCTCGTCGTGGTCGTGCGCAAGAACACGATCGTCACACAGCCCGATCTGGTCCGCCGGTTCATCCAGGCGCTGGCGCGGGGCTACGAGTCCGTCCGCAGCGATCCGCAGGCGGGCGTCGACAACCTCATTCACGCGAGCCCCGGGCTCGACCCGAAGCTCCAGCTCGCCAGCGTGGACGCCACCCTGCCGGCGTTCTTCCCGAGCAATCCCGCCAATCCCTGGGGCTGGCAGGACCCGAATCAGTGGAACGCGTACGGGCAGTGGATGCTGACCAATCACCTGATCTCCGTTCCAAACGCCGTGCTCGACGCCTCGACGAACGAGTTGCTCGCCGGTCAGGGGCTCTGACGCGTCGCTCGCCGCCGACCGGCGACCGCCACCGCCACCGCCACCGATGAGTTTCCGGAGCGCGGGCGGTCTACACACCAAGCGCATGCGAACAGGAGGCCCAGACGCGATGAGAGCTCGCATATCAACTCCCCGGCGAATGCTCGATCACATACGATGACGGTCGTGCAGGAATCCCCACCTGCAGTCGCGCAGGGTGGTCTCGAGCGGCAACTCGAGCAGCACCGCACGGAGCTGACCGGCTACTGCTACCGGATGCTGGGCTCGCCGTTCGAGGCGGAGGACGCCGTCCAGGACACATTCCTGCGCGCGTGGCGCGGGATCGACCGGTTCGAGGGCCGCGCGGCGCTGCGCTCGTGGCTTTACCGGATCGCCACCAACGTCTGCCTGGACATGCTGAACGGCCGCTCGCGCCGCGCGCGGCCGATGGACTTCGGCCCGGCGCAGGAGCCGGTGGAGTCGAGCCTGAACTCGCTGCCCGAGATCACGTGGATCGAGCCGATCCCCACGAGCCTCGTCAGCGTCGAAAGCGACCCCGCCGAGGTGGCGGTCCAGCACGACACGATCCGCCTGGCGTTCGTGGCCGCGCTCCAGACTCTGCCGGCCCGCCAGCGGGCGGTGCTGATCCTGTGCGAGGTCCTGCGCTGGAAGGCCAGCGAGGTCGCGGAACTGCTCGACACGAGCGTCGCGTCGGTCAACAGCGCCCTCCAGCGGGCCCGGGCCACGCTCGAGGAACGCGACATCGATGACACCGACGCCGCGGCGCCGATGGACGCGACCCAGAGGGACCTGCTGGCCCGCTACGTCGACGCGTTCGAGCGCTACGACATCGACGCGCTGACCTCGCTGATCCGCGAGGACGCCACCCAGTCGATGCCGCCGTTTGACATGTGGCTGTCGGGCCGCGAGGACGTTCTCAAGTGGTGGTTTGGCGCCGGAATCGGGTGCCAGGGCTCGCGCGTGGTGCCCGTCGAGACGGCGAATGGCTCGATCGCGTTCGGTCAGTACAAACCGAGCGAAACGGGCACCGGCTATGACCCGTGGGCGCTCCAGGTGCTCGAGATCGACGACGGGAAGATCGTCGAGTTCACGTTCTTCCTGTCGACCGAGCGGCTGTTCCCGCTGTGGGGGCTCCCGCCGCGCCTCGACGCCTAGCGCCGACCGGGATCAGCTCGAGCCGGCCGCCGGGTCTACCCCGGCAGCACGTCCTGGAGTCCCATGAACGCGATCAGCGCGCGCAGGTCAGCGGACGCGTGCTGAAGCTGGATCTGGCAGCTGTGTCGGCGAGCGGCGAGTTGCAGACGCGCCAGCGCGTCGACGGTCACGGCATCCGCGGCGACGCCGGTAACGTCGCACACCGCCACGTCGGCAGCGGCGCCCCGTAGCAGCGCGCAGACACGCTCATACAGCGCCGGCAGGTCACTTCGCGCGAGCGGGCCGCTGATCGCGAACGTGATCGTCCTTGGCCGCGACGCTGCCATCCTGTAAAGGACCGCGATTCGGCCAAGAAATCATCGGCGGGATGCTCCATTGCGGCGAATTGCCGCGCGAAACCCCGCCTCGTCGCCCCGCCCCGGCTCGGTCGTGGCGATCCAGTCCTCGATCGTGGCTACGAACCGGTCGGGCTCGTCGAGGTGCGGGAAATGGCCGGCGCGCTCGAACAGCTCGAACCGGCTGCCGGGAACGAGCTCGTGCGCACGACGGCCGTGGTCGACCGGGATGATCCGGTCCCGCGCTCCCCACACGATCAGCAGCGGCAACTCGGCCGCGAGATACAGGCGATCGACCGCCTGGACGCGCTGACCACCCACGTCGACGCTCGCGCGCAGCGTGTGGACGAACGCAGCGCGGCTCTGGGGATCCCCCAGCGAGGCGTGACCCCGAGCCATCTCGATCGCGTCGTTGCCCAGCGGGATCCCGATCCGACCGAGCGTCCGTCCGACGGCGCGGCCGGCGTTCAGCACGTGGCGCCCGGCGAGCACGGGCAGGACCAGCTCCGACCCTGGGAACGTCGCCGCGCGGAGCAGGCCGCTCACCCTGCGCCCGAGACCACCGCTCGATACCAGCGCCAGGCGCTGCACGCGCTCGGGGAACTGGTAGGAGAACTGCATCGCCACCCCGCCACCGAGCGAATGGCCCACGAGCGTGACCGGCCCGAGCTCCAACGACAGGACCAGGTCGCGAATGCCCGACGCGAACGCGCCCATGGAGTAGTCGCCGCGTGGCTTGGCGCTCTGGCCGTGTCCGAGCAGGTCGGGTGCCAGCACGGTGTGGTGGCGCGCCAGCCGCGGCGCCACCGACTCCCACACCACCGATGACGCAGTGATGCCGTGGATCAGCACGATCGGCGGGCCGCTGCCCGCCATCCGGTAGGCGACCCGGTGGCCGTGGATCGTCGTCTCTTGCAGCTCGAAGCTCATGGTGGCGCCCCCTTTTTGGTCGCCGGGCGCGCGGAACCCTTCCGCGTCTGCCCGTCGGCGGGTGCAGAACGTGCCAAGGCCGTTACCCGCCCACCGGAACGGTACACATAAGCGCCCGGGTGGCGCTTATCTCGCCGCGGTCCGGCTCGGCGGGGAGGTCTGCCGACTCTTACATAGAGCGCGAGACTCGGACAGGACGTCGGGAGCGCCCAAGGGCCGCCGTTACGCCGCCGCGCGAGTCGCCGCCGACCCGCCCCCGACCCGCAGCGCGTGCAGCCCCGCCAATCCCGCCCACGGCGCGTACGGGGCGAAGAACTCGGCTACCTCCTCCTCGGTGGCGCGGGCCCACGGATCCCCGCCCCCCTGAAGCCGCCCCACGAATTTCAGATACCCGACGTCCCCGCACGGCAACTGGTCGAGGCGCCCCTGGCCGGTCAGGGCCAGCATCTGGAGCGTCCAGCTGCCGATGCCGCGGATCGCGCGGAGCCGGCGCCACCCGCGCTCGTGGTCACCGTCGTACAGGTCGACGCGGCCGCTGGCGACCTCGCGGGCGGCGCGAACCAGCGTGACCGCGCGCCCGCCGGACAGATCCATCGACTCGAGCAGCGCCGGCGACTGCGCCGCAAGCACCGCGGCGGTCGGAGAATCGCGCAT
Organism: uncultured Solirubrobacterales bacterium; assembly: GCA_963822855.1. GTDB lineage: Bacteria > Actinomycetota > Thermoleophilia > Solirubrobacterales > Solirubrobacteraceae > Palsa-465. The sequence goes on from CAWGJE010000015.1 coordinate 17,357, forward strand.
ACCGCTGAGGGAGCACCGGCGGCCGAGCCGCGCGATCAGCCGCCGCTCGATCGCGGCCGCCCGCGAAAACTCGATCAACTGCTCGCAGATCGCCCAGGCGAGCGCCTCGAACGGGTCGGGCTTGCCGCCGACGCGCAGGCTCGGCGCGGACCGGACTGAGCGCCCAATCAGCGGATCGAAGCGAAAGCGCTCGTAGAACGGGGCGAGGTCCTGGTCGACCCCGAGCGCGAGCCGCATCCGCTCGATCCCCCACTCGGCCGCCTCGCGCTCCCCGGCCTGAGCCCCGAACACGACCCGGTCACGCGACGGCTGCGCGACCCGCACGAGCACGGGGAGCTCGCCTCCGAAGTGGATCAGGCGGTGCAGCACCCCGCCACGCACCCGCGTCAGGCCGTCCATCCCGTTCCGCAGCGGTAGCGCGAACGCCCACCGAGGACGAATCTCGACGCGGACCTCGACCCCGACGCGGGCCTCGACCCCCGCGGTCAATCCCCTTGCTTGCCGATCACATGCACGTCGACCAGGAACGACCGCGACGCCGTGATCGGCAGCAGGTCGATCGCGCGGCGAGCACCGCCCTTGCCGTTCCGCGCCACCTTGCGTGCGGACCGCCGTTTGATCAGCGCGATCGTGGCGGCGCCGGCGACGAACCCGGTGGCGGCCGCGGCGGCAGCCTGGACCGCCGGCAGCGAAGCATGGCTCGGCCGGTCGATCGTCCGGACCTCCGCAATCACCGGCAGCCCGTCGACAACCTCCTCATCGAGCTCGACCGCACCCGAGGCCTCAGCCCCGACCACGCCAGGCTCAGCGGCCTCCGAGGCATCCACCCCAGGGGCCTGTTCGTCCGCGAAAGGCTCAGTCATGCCCGCGACATGGTGACAGCGCCGGCGGTCAACTTCAAAGGAGCTTCTCGTATACCCGGTAGGTACGCACGATCTTGCCCCCCATGCGCTCCATCGCCCGGTTCATCGACTTGTTGCTCTCGAGGATCCAGCCGGTCTCGCCCTTCTTCTGGTTGGTGCGCTCCGCGGCGTCGTAGTGCATCTCGTACAGCTTGGCCCCGATCCCGGTGTGCTGGTATTCCGGTTTGACCCCGAGCGCGAACACGCGAACCCGGTCGATCTTGCGCCGATACCACAGCGCCTTCGCCCACCCGAACGGAAGCAGGCGCCCATTTAGGTGGATCAGCACCTGGTTGTAGTCGGGCAGCGTCAGCCCCGCCGCCACGGGCTCGCCGTCCTTCTCGGCGATGAACGCCCAGTTCTCGTCGAGGACCGGCTTGAGGTCCTTGGCGTAGTGGCGGACCTCCTCCTCGGTGAGCGGCGTGAAGCCCCAGTTCCGCTCCCAGGCGGCGTTGTAAACCTCGAGGAAGCGGCCTATCTCAGCCTCCATGTCCTTCTTGCGCATGGGCCGGACCGTGATCCCGTACTTGCGCTCCACGTCGGCGGCGGCTCGCCAGATAACGGGGCTCACCGACGCCCGATCGGCCACCTCGAGCGTCCACATGTACAGGTCCATCGCCTTGGTCAGCCCGGCGCCCTCGATCAGGCGCGGGTAGTACGGGTGGTGCCAGTTGGTGAGCACCGTCGGCAGCAGGTCGTAGCCGTCGACGAGGACCCCGCACTCGTCGTTGGTGGTGAAGTCCATCGGCCCCACCATCCGATCCCGCCCCCGCTCGCTGAGCCACTCCGCAGCCGTCGATAGCAGCGCGTTCGCGGCCTGAACGTCGTTCGTGCATTCAAAGAATCCGAACATCCCCCAGTCGTGATGCTGGAATTCGTTGAAGTGGCGGTCGACCTGCGCGGTGATGCGCCCGACCGGCTGATCGCCACGCCAGGCGAGGAAGAACTCGACCTCGGCGTGCTTGAAGAACGGGTTGCGGTTCCGGTCGAAGAAGCGCTTGCGGTCGAACACCAGCGGCGGGACCCAGTTGGGCTCGTTACGATAAAGCCGCCACGGCAGCTTGATGAATGTATTCAGCTCGCGCTCGCTCGCGACAGGGCGTATCTCCAACACCTGACGAGCCGGCAGCGTCACGTCTAGCGCCATCTGACTCGGAACGTTATATGTCCACCTCGATCGATGTCTTCGCCAAGGCCCGGGAGCACGAACGCCTCGAGCAGCTGAAAGCCGCCCGGGAGCTCGACCTCGTGCCGTATTTCCGCGTGCTCGAGGGCCCGACGCTGCCGGTCGTCGAGATGGAGGGCAAGCGCCGGATCATGCTCGGGTCCAACAACTACCTGGGGCTGACCGGGGACGAACGCGTCCACCAGGGTGCGCGCGCCGCGCTGGACCGTTACGGGACCGGGCTCACCGGCTCGCGCTTCCTGAACGGCACCACGCGCCTTCACCTCGAACTCGAGTCGGAGCTCGCGGACTGGTTCGGCACCGAGGGCGCGCTCGTGTTCACCACCGGCCACCAGGCTAACCTAGGCGCCCTCGGGACGATCCTCGGCCCCGGCGACACGGTCGTGGTCGATTCCGGCGACCACGCATCGATCCTCGACGGCTGCATTCTTTCCGGCGCCAAGATGCGGGCGTTCCGGCACGGCCGCCTGGACCTGCTCGAGTCACGCCTCGAACGAGCCGCGAGCGACGGCGGCGGGATCTTGGTCGTGGTCGACGGCGTGTTCTCGATGGAAGGCGACGTCGCGAGGCTGCCCGAGATCGCCGAGCTCAGTCACCGCTACGGCGCCCGCCTGATGGTGGACGAGGCCCACGCGCTCGGCGTGCTCGGCGCGCGAGGAGCCGGCGCCTCGGAGCTGTTCGGCGTCGAGGACCAGGTCGACCTCCGGATGGCGACGTTCTCCAAGTCGCTGGCGTCGTGCGGCGGCGTGATCGCCGGCCCCGCGGACGTGATCGAGTTCCTGCGCGTCTCCTCGCGCCCGTTCATGTTCACGGCCTCGGCCGTGCCCGCGGCGCTCGGAGCGGCGCTGGCGGCGGTCCGGATCTGCCGCTCCGCCGAGGGCCGCGAGCTGTTCGACAAAGTCCTGAGCAACGCCCGGTACCTGCACAAAGGCCTCGACGAGCTCGGCTTCCGGGTGGTACAGCCGACGAAACTCACAGACGGCACCGAGATCGTCACCACGGTCGTCCCGGTCGTGGTCGGCGACGACTGGAAAGCCGCGTTCCTGTGGAAGGCGCTCTACGACCGCGGCCTGTACGTCAACGTCGCGCTCCATCCGGCGGTGCCGCCGGCGGGTGCGTTGCTGCGCACGAGCGTGATGGCCACGCACGATCACGCCACGCTCGACCGGGCGCTCGAGATCTTCGCCGAGGCCAAGCAGAGCTTCGAGAGCGAGCACGGCCCGCTCCCGGCACGCGCGTAACACCGCGCCCCAATCCTCCGGAAAGCGCTTCGGGTCCGCCCACCCCAATCGGCTGGGGGGCGGTCCGGTCCCTCGCCTTGTCCACACTCGCACAAGGATCCGGCTCCACAAAAACCTCGCTCTAAGCGCATGGGCAGCACTTGTGACGTTGCTGTTACTCGCGCCGATGTCGTAGCTTCTCTCTACCCAAACGGCCAAGCAGAGCAGAGGTCGATAACGTAGGGATAGGCCGGAGATGGGGGTGTAGGAACCGCGCGTTTTTCGGCGTGTGGGAAAAGCAGTTGTGCAGATCTAGGACCCACGGGAGGGGGCCTCGCTAGCCCCTGCCCGACTGTAAAAACATGTGTCCGCCGCGTCGGACCGAATGGGAGGAAGCGAAGCACCAGATGAGTGAGACCGCCACGATGACACCAGCGCCGCAACGACTGCGAGCGTTGGAACGGGCCAACGCGGTCAGGCTCGCCCGCGCGGAGCTAAAGCGAAGGATCGCTGAGGGAGAAGCTTCCGCCGCGGACATCATTTTGGATCCCCCCGCTGAAGCGTTCAGCTGGGCGATTGGGGAGCTGCTGATGAGTCAGCGGCGCTGGGGCACGACCAAATGCAGGAAGTTCCTCTCGCGATATCACATCACCGAGACAAAAAGCGTTGGCGCCCTAACCGACCGCCAGCGTCGACTCCTCGCAGGCCAGCTCGAGTCCTGTAGCGATCGAGCGCTCGAGCTGCTCAGCATTTAGACCTGCCGCAACGGGCCCGCGCGACTGCCCCGGCTGGGTAGTGGCGCGGGACCCGGCCTTAGGGTCCGCGACCCTCAGATCTGGATGCCGACCGGCACCGGGCTGGCGCCGGCGAAGAAGAAGAACCAGATCACAAACGCCGCCAGCGTCAGGCCCGCGCTGATCACGAGGACGGTCTCCAGCACGTAGTGCCCGGTGTCGGCGAGGCCCCGCGAGCGGCGGTTGGCCTGGTAGACGTCGCTCAGCTTCGCCAGCACCCCGGCGAGCAGGCCGATAGTCGCCACCACGCCGATGAAGCTCACGCCGATCGCGGTCCCGAGCGACGACGTCGCACCTTGGACCTGAGACCCGACCCATAGCCACAGCAGCGGCGTCCCGATCCACAGGACGAGGCTGCCGATGACCATGATCAGCAGTACCAGCGTTGCGCCGGCGCCTGTCCGTAGTAGCTCTCGCACGTAGCGCCGAGGGTAGCCCTCCACCAAAACGCCGCGGCGCCCGTCACGAGCGCGCGGCGGCGGCTAACGGACAGCCCGAGGAGAGCTTGACCTCCCACCAGCCCATCAGCATCCCGATCAGCCCGAGCCGCGGCTTCACGTACCACACGCCGCATCCCGGCTCACCGATCTCGCGGTTCGCGATCCGCACGAACCGATAGCGGCTCGGGTCGAGCAGCATCTTCTCGAGCGCCACCCGCCTCTCCGCCTGCTGATCGGCGCGCTGCGCGATCGACGCCCGCGCCGCCTGGACGCGCGCCGCCAGGTCGTCGCGGACGCGCTCGAGCTCACCGAGGCCGAGCAACCGCGGCGCGGCGCACGATCGCGTCGGCGGCTCGTCGAGTCCGCCCATCGGGTAGGCGGTGACGAACGCGTCGGACAGCTCGCGCTCGAGCTTGTCGATCTGGGCCCGCAGCGACCGTCGCGCCGCCAGCTCATCCCTGTCGGGGGCGACCGGTGGGGCGACCGTCGTGGCCTGATCCTGTTCGAGAAGCGCCAACGCTGACCCTTTCGCGAGCCCGTGGCCAGCTTACCAGCCTCCTCTACCCCGCCTCAGGCCGTCTTGACAACATCTGAGGCCACCCACAGCGCCTCCTCGACATGGATCGCCGGGACGCCGTCGACGCCGACCGCGAACAGCACAATCCGGCGGGTCTGCGGCCCCGGCGCGTGACCTGACACCGGCTCGCCGAACAGAGCCGCGTGGACCGTCAGCGCATCCGCGACCACAAGCTGGCCCTCGGGCAACGAAACCCCGCCCGCCGGGTCGCTCCCCATCCGGTCCCCGGATACGGACAGCCTGATCCCCAGGCTGTTGGAGTCGACGACGCTCGCGTCGAGCGCCCACACCGGCACCCCGGTCTCGACGAGTGCGACCAGCAGCGCGTCCGCCAGCGCGTCCCGCGTTTCGAAGCCCCCTCTCAAGAGCCGCCCGACCGCGGCGGCCTCGCTCGGGATCCGTGCCGCGTCCGGATCGACCCCGACCTGGCGGAAGAACGTCCGATATGCGTGCGGGATCGGCTGGGTGCGCATCGCCACCACGCCCGCGCCCCGGTAACGGTCGGACAGCTCGCGCAGGCGTTGCCGGACCGCCGGGGCTCTGCCGCGCACGCGGGCATCGACCCCGGTCCACTGAAGACGCAGACCGGGAAACTCCGCCGCCAGCCTGGCCTCCACGTGACCGCCGACCGAGCTCACGTGGCAGTCACCCGCGACGCAGCAACGCCTGCACCCGCGCCTCCAGGGCCGCTTCCGAGAGCCAGTGCTCGCCGATCAACCGCTGAGCCACCGTCCCGCCACGATAGGCGAGCTCGACCAGCGGGCAGGCGGTGACGCCGTACAGGCCGCCAACGCCGCCGTCGGCGTCGTAGGCCACCGGGATCGTCCAGCCATGCTTACGAACGGCCTTAGACGCCGCGGCATGGCTCGTGTTGACCGCCACCGCGGCGTACTGAGCCCCCCGCGTCGCCGAACCCGACGCGAGCGCCTGGAGCGTGCTCACCTCGCGCTCGCACGCGCCCGATCCGGTCACGAAGAAGTCGAGCACGAGCGGCCCGCGCTTGGCCAGCAGACACACGTTCAACGCGCGCGGATCGTGCCGAGCGAGCGTGCACGGCGGACTCAGGTTGGCATTGCCGTTCAAATCAGACGCGGCGAGCGGCGCCGCGAAGTCGCGAAGCGGCTGCCCCGCCGCGACCCCCGGCGTCCCGGACCCCGACGGATGAGTGGTCAGCGCGTAGACCAGGAACCCGATCACCAGGACGGCCGCGAGCACGCCGACCATCCACGCGTAGCGGCGATTGTCGATGAGGGCTTGGAACGGAGTCGGGGGCTCGCTCACGCGACGCGCGCCCGCCGCCGCGGTAGCGCGCCGGCGACGCGCCCCGCGAGCTCGCGGACCCGCCGACCCGCGCTCCCCACGGCGTCCGGCCGCTCGGACACCGCGAGCACCGACGGCAGCACGAGCATCACCCCTCCGAGCGACACCGTCAGGTCGACGAGCGTCACCAGCCCGAAGTCGCGCAGCATCGTGATGCTCGAGAACGTGAGCACCCCGAACCCCGCGATCGCGGTGATCCCCGACGCGAGCACGGCCGAGCCCGTGAACCGGTAGGTCCGCGCCAGCGCCTGTCCCGGCTCGAGGCCCGCCCGCCGCTCGGCGCGGTAGCGCTCGGACAGCAGCACGCTGAACTCGGTGGAGATCGCGATCACGAGCGCCCCGAGCGTGGCCGACATCGGGTTGAGCGGAATCCGCGTCGCGAACAGGATCAGCGACGACCAGCCGGTGGCGAGCGCGATCGGCACGAGCGGGACCAACGCCCGCTCAACCGTCCGCAGGACCGCGAACAGCACCAGCCCGACCGCGAACAGCCCGGCGAGCAACATCAGCATCCGGCGCGCCGACGAGGAAAGCGCCGCGTCCGCCTGCGCCGCGAGCACGGGGAGGCCGGCCAGCGAGGCGCTGACCCCGGGCGGCGGGTGCAGATGCGCCCGCATGTAGTCGATCACCTTCTGCTGCCGGGACAGCGGCATCAGGCGGATCCCGAACGCGAGCGTCGCCTCCCGATGACCGGGCGTGATCACCGCCTGGGAGAAGTACGGCGGCACCGCCTTCAGCAGGCTCGATATCTCAGCGGTCGACAACGAGCTGCCGCACGAGCTCGCCGTGGCCTGGCTCCCCGAGCAGAACAGGTCTGGCAGCGACAGCGCCGGGCACAGCGTCGCGCTCGAGCACCCCTTCGCCTCGACGTAGCCGAAGTGCGCGAGCAGCGTGTTCTCGTACCCGACCATCCAGCTGATCGTCCTCGGCGTCGCGACGTTACTCGAGTGCACGAGCACATCGATCTCGCCCGACACGCCGGTTACGCGCTCGAGCGTCCGCAGGTTCTGCAGCGCCGGCATGTTCGACGGCACGAGCTTGGTCACATCGGACTGGACCGGCATCTGCGTGTCGGCGACCCAGCCGAGGGCGGCCAGCACCAGCCCCACCAACAACACGCGTCCAGGCCGGCGGGCCGCCGCTGCCACCGCGGAGCGCGCGACCGAGCTCCCGCGCGAAGAGACCGACGACCGTGCATCCTCGATGATCTCCCCTGCGCCGCGCGCTGACGCGCCGACGATGCCGAGTGAGGGTGGACTAAAGCGCGGAGCCGATCGCCGGCGGCGCGCGAGCACGAGCGCCGCCGACCCCATCGTCAGCGCGCACGCGAGCGCGATCGCGATCCCGACGATCAGCAACTCACCGAACCCGCGAACCATCGGGACCGGCGAGAGCAGCAGCGCCAGGAATCCCGCCGCCGTGGCCAGTGCGGCGGTGGCGATCGTCGGCGCCGCGACGATCGCCGCCTGCGCGACGTCGCCCGACACCTCCTCCGTGCGCGCCTGGAACTGGACCGCGTAGTCGACCGCCAGCCCGATCAGGATCGGCAGCACCGCGATCGACGCCATCGTCAGCGACGCGCCGACGAGCGACACCGCGCCGAACGTGATCCCGGCTGCGGCCAGCGCGATCCCGAGCGGCAACAGACGCGGTCGATTCCGGAACACCAAAAGCAACACCACGCCCATCACGAAGATCGCCGCGGCGAGCAGCCCGGCGATCGACCCGGTGATCGCCGAGGCCAGATCGTTGGTCACGACCGGCACGCCCGAGACCGTGTACGTGCCGTGATATGCCGAGCGGAACATCGGCATCTGCACCGCCTGCTTGATCCACGTGATCGCCTGCGCCTGCTGCGACGGCGTCAGCGAAGACTTCAGGCGGACCTGGATCAGCGCCGAGTCAGCCGTCGGAAACAGGTAGGCGAACCGCGACTTGGGCTGGTTCACGCCGCGGGTCTGGTCGAACACGATCTCCGGGATGAACTGCGGGTCGTCGATCCGCGGCTGGCCGGTGATGCCCGAGTTCAGGTACATCTGGAGGAGGCTCGTGGTCTCTTGCTCCTGCGCGATCGAACCCGCCGCGTTCGCGAGCGTGGTCGCCCGGGCCTTCGACAGATGGTGCGCCAGCGCCAGCTGGTACGCGCTCGTCTTGGCGTTCTGGATCGTCTGCTGAGCGCCGGCCTCGATCTGCTCGATCTCGGTGTTGACGGCCGCGACCGCGCGGTTCAGGAACGTTCCAGGCCCGTACACGACCTGCGCCGGCTGGGCCTTCATAAGCTTGCCGCAGGGGCTCCCCCACCCTCCGTAGGGCGTCTGCGCCCCGGCCGGCGCCGGCGTGAACGCCTGAAGCTGCTGGTTGGGGACGACGACCTGGCCGGCGAGGCACGCCTCGAGTTGGCTGACCGTCGCGAGGTCCTTGGTCTCGACCAGATCCGTCAGCGGCTCGCGGATCAGGATCACCACCGGATCGCCGCCGAAGTGCGCGTTGTCGTCGAGGCTCGCCTTGTACTCCGGTGACGAGCTGTTGACGAACGTGTCGCTGCTCGTGTTCGGCTGCAGGCGCAGCGCCAGCGCTCCGCCGCCCAGCGCGAGCGCGAGCACGATGCCGAGCGTCACCGCCGGTCTCATTGCGGCGGCTCGCGCCAGCCACTCCAACACCCGCCCCATCATCGGTCAGTCCATCGAGAGCGGACCCTGTGACTCCCCGGACAGGAACTGGCGAATGAACGGGTTCTCGGAGTTCAGCATGTCCTCGGCGGGGCCCGCCTCGACGATCCGGCCCTTCCACAGCACGTTGATGTAGTCCGCGACCCGACGGGCGCTCATGATGTCGTGAGTGATCACGCAGAAGGTCGGTAGGTGCTCCTTTCCCTTCGCCTTCGCCTCCTCCATCATGTCGCGGTGGATCTCGAGGATCAGCTCGCCGAGCAGCGCGGTCCGCACGGGGTCGAGCCCGGAGTCGGGCTCGTCGAACAGCAGGATGTCGGGCTCGAGCACGAGCGCCCGGGCGAACCCCGCGCGCTTACGCATCCCGCCGGAAAGCTCGTTGGGCGCCTTGTTCCGCGCCTCACCCAGGCCGACCTCCTGGAGCCGGCGCATCACGATGTCCTCGATCTCGTCCTCGCCCTTCTCGGTGTGCTGGCGGAGCGGGAACGCAACGTTGTCGTAGAGGTTCATCGACCCGAACAACGCGCCGTCCTGGAACAGCAGGCCGAACTTCTTGCGCATCTCGAACAGCTGATCGTCGGGCATGTTCGGAACCGACTCACCGTGCACCAGGATGTCGCCCTCGTCGGGGTAGAGCAGCCCGACCATGTGCTTGATGCAGACGGACTTCCCGGTGCCGGACGGGCCGAGGATCATCGACACCATCCCCTCGGGCAGGCCCATGTTCAGGCCGCGCAGGATCTGGGTCCGGCCGAACGCCTTGTAGGTGTCGATGAACTCGACCGCGTCGGGGCGGCCCGACGGATACACCTTGTACGTGTGCCACTTGTAGTCGTCGTCGGACGCGCCGGGGGGCGGACCCGGGCGCGGGGGCTGCTCGTCGACGACCGACACGCGCGAGCCCTGGGGCGCTGATCCGGCAGACTCGTCGTCGTGCTGCATCGGGGCCGGCTCGTCGGCGCCGTCGCGCTCCGCGTCCACAGCGGACTGCCGGGGGCCCGGCTCTTCGTCGTCAAACGCCATTGTCAGCCTCCGATTGGTGCCCGCGGGTTCGCGCCCCAGAAGAGCTGCGTGCCGAGCATTCCGATGAGATGTACACCGACCAAGTTCAAGACCATCGACTTCGCGGTTGCGGTACCGACACCTACAGGCCCACCACTAGCGTTGTACCCGTAATAGCAGCCGACCAGCACGATGAGCGTAGCCATCGCCATCGCCTTTATCAGGCTGAATAAGAGGTCAGGTGGGTTCTGGAACTCCCAGAAGATCAGGAAGTAGCCTCCCGAGGACACGTCGCCGATCTGCTGCACGACCGCGACGTAGCTCGCGACGAACCCAGCGCCGATCGCGATGACGTACACGAACGGCAGCACGAGCCACGCCGCCAGGAGCCGCGTCCCGCACAGGAACGTCATGCCGCTGATGCCCATCACCTCGAGCGCGTCGATCTCGTCGGAGATCCGCATCGAACCGAGCTCGGCCACGATGCCGGTGCCGACCTTCGCCGCCATCATGTAGCCGAACGCGAGCGGCGCGAGCTCGCGTAGGTCGCACCACGCCGAGAACACGCCCGAGAACGCCGGCGCTCCCTGCGAGCGCAGCAGGTACGCGCCCTCGATCCCGCACGTGAGGCCGACGATGAACACCAACATGCAGATCACGAGCGCTGAGCCGACGATCAGGATCCCGGCCTGGCGCAGCACCTCGCCGAAGAACTTGAACACGCGCAGGCGGAACACCTCGCCGACCACCTGCGTGGTGAATTTGGCGATCTCGCCGAAGCTCTCGATCCAGCCCTTCGGGGTGACGATCAAGTCGTTCATCGTGGGATCGTCGTGATCTCGGGATGGGTGGCGAGCAGCGTTTGCGTGAACGCGTAGTTGAACGCGAAGATCCCCAGGAACGCGATCACGACCGCCTGGTTTACGGCGCGGCCGACGCCCTCGGCTCCGCCCGACGCGGTCATCCCCTTGTAACAGCACACCACGGCGATGATCGCTCCAAACAGCGTGGTCTTGACCACCGATCCCCACAGGTCGGTCGTCTCGGCGTTGTTGAAGAACGTGGAGAAGAACGGGCCGAGCGACGCGTGGTTGACGAGCGTCGCCAGGATCCCGCCGAAGACCCCGAAGATCACCGCATAGATGTCGAACAGCCCGGTGACCAGCATCAGCGCCAGGAACCGCGGCACCACGAGGTTCTTGATCGGGTCGACGCCGAGCACCTGGAGCGCGTCGAGTTCCTCGCGGATCTTGCGGGCGCCGAGATCGGCTGTGATCGCGGTCCCGGCGACGCCGGCGAGCACGATCGCGTCGACGAACGGCGCGAACTCGCGGATCGACGCGAGTACGAAGAACCCGCCCAGGCGGTCGATCGCGCCGAACAGGACGAGGAAGTTCGCGGCCTGAAGCCCCGGCGCCTCGTATCCGAACGCGATCGTCGAGATCAGCAGCGGGAACCAGCACAACCGCAGGGCGAACATGAACTGGCCGACGAACTCGGGCCCGTACGGGTAGGGCGGAGTCACGGCGGAGACCAGCGTCTTGCCGGTCAGGATCATCATGTTGCCGACCTCTTCGAGCAGGCCCTTGATGGGCGAGTACCCACGATCGGCGACGGCTCTGATCAAATCTGCTCCAGCCTCCCAGGTCTTCAGTGCCGCCACGCGGCTGACGGGTAAGCGTAGGGACCTATGCCCGGAAATGACAAATCCGAACCGTCGCCACGCGCGAGTCAGGTTGCTATGTTCGGGCCGCGGTGAGACCAGGGACAAGCGGTGCGATCTTCGGAGTGCTGGCGGCGCTGGTCCTCGCCGGATGCGGCGGCGGAGCCCGGCAGGACGCCAGCGAGCCGAGTGGAAACTTCCCGGTCGCGGTGGCGTCGGCGACGTTCCCGGGCTCTCAACGCCTGTCCGAGCACACGCATCTCGTGCTCGCGATTCGCAACACCGGCTCCAAGACGATCCCGAACGTTGCGGTGACGATCTGCAACGTCACCTGCGCGTACCCCGCGCCCCCGGGCGAGGGCACCGACGCGGCCGCGTTCGCCGACGACCTCCAGCAGACCGGGCTGGCAAACCCGTCGCGCCCGATCTGGATCGTCGACCAGCCCCCGGGCACGTGCAACGTCGGCTGCCAGGCCGGCTCGACCGCCGGTAGCGGCAGCCCGGGCGGCGCGGTCACCGCGTACTCGAACACCTGGGCGCTCGGGTCACTGGCGCCGGGACGGACGGCCAAGTTCGACTGGGCGCTGACCGCGGTCGCGCCCGGCCGCCACGTCGTCGCCTGGGAGGTGGCCGCCGGCCTCAACGGCAAGGCCAAGGCCGTGACCAGCAGCGGCGCGCTCCCGCGCGGGACGTTCGCGGTCACGATCCACAACGCCCCGTCCGAGTCCTACGTCAACAACAACGGGCAGATAGTCACCACGTCGTCCAGCGCCCCGTAGGTTATCTGGGACCTCCCGCCCGCGCGCGCCTGGGCCTACCGCGGGCCGGAGCACAGGGCGGACAACACAGCGCGACATGTGGGCAACGCGCTCATGCGCGTCACACCGCCGGTCGGGACGGTCGCGGCCGGGCGATCTCGCAAACGAGATGCAACCCGCTGGTGAACACCCTTGACTCGGTCACCACCGTATTGAGAGAATGCGTGTTAGCGCTCACACATAGATGTTAGCGCTAACATCGTGTGTGGGTGCGACCATCCGTTCGACGTCCAGGTGCTTGCGTGGAGCATCGACGCGAGGGCTTGGAGAGAGAGGAGAGCCGATGCGAGCTGCATCGCGAATTCGATGGCGCCTGCTGAGCGGCAGCGTTGTCGTCGCCGTAACCGCTGTCCTGCTAGTCGTGGCGGGCTCCGCGCAGGCACGCGGGGCATCCCACGGTCGGAAGTCGCATTCCGCGAAGCATTCCGACCGGTTCGGAGGCCGCCCAGGAATCAGCAGCCAGAGCTGGGGGTCGGCCAACGGGCAGACCGTCTACCTGTACACGCTCACCAGCGGCAACGGGATGACGGTCAAGATCACCAACTATGGCGGGGTGGTGCAGTCGATCTGGGTGCCGAATGGCGACCGAGGCACGACCAATGTTGCGCTCGGGTTTCCGACCCTTTCCGACTACGTGAACGACTTCACCCAAGGCGCGACGAACACACCCTGGCCACTACCCGGGGGATCCGGCGACACCTACTTCGGCGCGATCATCGGCCGCTACGCAAACCGGATCGCGAACGCGTCGTTCAGCCTCAACGGAACGACGTATCAGCTCGACGCGAACAACGGCACGAACACCCTCCACGGCGGGTATCTCGGCTGGAACACGCAGGTTTGGACGCCGACCGCCTCGGCGGACCGTCATGCGGCTGTGCTGCAGCTGACGCATATCTTCCCACAAGGCGAAGGCTGTCTGACCCTGAGCGCGACCTGCAACGGCTTCCCGGCGATGGTGACGGCGACGGTGACCTACCTCGTCACGCCCGACAACCAGTTGAAGATCGAATACAACGCGGTCAATGACTCGTCCACGTTGGCGACCGTCATCAACCTCACCAACCACACCTACTTCAACCTGGCCGGTGAGGGCACCACCACCGTGTACCACCAGCTGCTGGCGATGAACAGCGACGAGTACACGCCGGTCAACACGAACCTGATCCCGGAGTCGCCGTACTTCGTGCCCGTCGGGGGCACGGCGTACGACTTCCGCTCGATGCACCCAATCGGGCAGTACATCCGCGATACGACTCTGCCCGACGGCACCAGCGGACCGTTCAAGCAGCTACAGATCGCCCATGGCTACGACAACAACTGGGTCCTCAACGGCTACCCCGGCTATCGCCTGGTTTCCGTCGCTCAGGACCCGAAGAACGGCGTAACCCTCTGGACCTACACCGATCAGCCTGGTGTTCAGATGTACAGCGGGAACTTCCTGGTCGGTGACTTGATCGGGACGAGCGGCAACGTCTACCGACAAGGCGACGGCTTCACGCTCGAGACCCAGCACTATCCCGACAGCCCGCACCACATTGGCGACCCCCAGTGGCCGTCAGTAGTGCTGAACGCCGGCGCCACGTTCACCTCGACGACGGCCTACAAGTTCAGCGTCGAGGGCCGTGGCCTGAAGGATCGGGTCCGCTTCCACTAAACCTCCACCCCAGGACCGTAGCCGGGCCCCGACACACGGCCCGGCTACGGTCCGAACCACTGGGACGACCGGGACCTCTTGGCACACGAATCAGTTAGCTATGAGGTCGCGCCAGCCCCGGACGCAGCGGTACTCGCCGCGGCTGCGACAGGGTCTTCGTTGAGCCATCGAGCACCGATGGTCTCTGTGATGCTCGCGTCGGTTCCACCGCCGGCGAGCGCGAGGGGGGCGACGCAGGCGAGCTCGCGCAGGCCGCCGAGAGCGTTTTGAGCCAGCTCGGGAATCGTGGCGGTGACGACGACGAGCGCGGGCTGCAGCAGATCCGCTGTCTCGATCAGCGTCAGCAGCGGAGTATCGGCTCCGAGGTAGGTGATTCGCCAGCCGTGAGCGCGGAGCGCGAGCCCGAAGGAGATCAGCCCGAGATCGTGTTGATCTCCGGGAACGCATGCGAGCAGCGCGTGGGGACCGCGACCACGCCCCCAGTCGCGCCCCAGGGCGAGCAGGCGGCCGCGCAGGAGTGCGCTGGCGAAGTGTTCTTGCGCGACCGATGCCTCAGCGTGCGCCCAGCGCTCGCCGAGCTCATGCAGGTAGGGAATCACCGCGTCCCGTAGGACGCTCTCGAGCGGGTAGGAACCGAGGAGCCGGTCGAGTACCGAGTGCGCGCCGACGTCGTCGAACGCGTCGAGCGCATGGCGCAGCTGCTCGCCGAGCGCAGCTGCCGTCGGTGCCCCGCTCCGGTCATCTGTTCCCGCGGGGGGGTCAAGTCGCACCAGCGGTTCAGCTCGTGCGAGCCGGGCCGCCTCGGCTGCCGATAGGCCTTCCTCGAGGTGCTCGAGCATGCGACGGACGCGCCGCTCGTCGTCCTCGCCGTAGAGGCGGAATCCGCCGTCGGTGCGATTGGGCGACAGGATCCCGTACCGGCGCTCCCAGGCGCGGAGGACCTCCGGCGTCACCCCGACGCGGCGGCTCAACTCCCCGATCCGCACGGGCCCGCGATCGGCCTCATCAGCACTCATGCGATCAGTGTACAGACCCTGGACAGACTCTTGACAAGATCGCGCCAACTCTGTACGGTCCTTGGACAGTTTCTATACAAAGGAGCCCCTCGCATGAAGAAGATGTTCGTCACAGCCCTAGCCGTCGCCCTACTTGGCGCCATGACACTGGGTGCGGTCGCCTCGTCGGCATCGGCTCCGCACAAGCCCGCCAGGAACATCGTCCAGACGGCCGTCGCCGCCGGTTCGTTCAAGACGCTCGTCTCGCTCGTCAAGCAGGCGGGTCTGGCGGGCGCCCTCTCCGGACCTGGACCGCTGACCGTGTTCGCTCCGACGGACGCAGCGTTCGCGAAGGTGCCGAAGGCGACGCTCGCCGCACTCGCCAAGGACAAGTCGAAGCTGAAGGCGGTCCTGCTCTACCACGTGGTGAAGGGCAAGTTCACGGCGGCGGAAGTCGTCAAGCACAAGTCGCTGACGACGCTAGAGGGCGGCACGCTGTCGATCCGAACCCGCGACGGCAACGTCTACATCAACCGTGCACGCGTCATCAAAGCCAATGTCATGGCATCCAATGGCGTGATCCACGTGATCAACCAGGTGTTGATTCCGGCCGGATGATCGCGACCCGCAGGCGACCCCGGCGCCAGCAGTCGCCGGGGTCGCCCATGGGTCGTGCCATACCTCTGGCCGGCTCCGGGCCCGAATGCGAGCGCCGCAGCGGCTGGCGGGATCCCCGAACTCCGGTCGCTGCGCGCTCAAATCGATAAGGAGAATCCGATGGCTCATTACAACGCATGCGTGGAAACGCCGCGTCCCCTCGACGAAGTGTTCGCGTACCTGAGCGACTTCTCGACAACCGAGGAGTGGGATCCGGGCGTCCTGGAGGCGAAACGTGTGAAGGGCGCGGCGGTCGGCCAGGGAACCGAGTTTCGGTTGGTGGCCGAGTTCCTTGGCCGCAAGAACGAGCTCACCTATCGGATCCTCGAGTACGACCCCCCGCACGCGGTCACCTTCCGTGGTGAGAGCTCAACGGTGGTCTCGCGGGACAGGATCACCTTTGAGTCGACCGCCGCGGGCACACGGGTCACCTACGACGCCGAGCTCGCAATGAAAGGCCTGCTCAGAATCGCGGACCCACTTCTGGCGCTTGCGTTCAACCGTGTCGGCGATCGGGCCCTCGCCGGTCTCAGGCGAACGCTCGCGCCCTCGCAACCGCGGATGCTGCGTCCGCTGGCGGGTCGCGCTCTTGACGGCACGGAGTATGGGCTGCCGGGCGATCTGGCAAAGCAGCACAACTTCTTCGTTGTCGCCTTCCGTCGCGAGCAGCAAAGGCTCGTCGATGCGTGGCTGCCGTGGCTGATCGGCCTCGAGCAGCGGCGCTCGGATGTCGCGGTTTACGAGCTACCAGTGCTGTCATCGGTGTACGGCCCGGCGCGGTGGTTCATTGACGGTGGCATGACCCGGGGGATCCCGGACGCCCCCGTCCGCGCGCGCACGATCACCGTGTACACCGACGTCGGGAAGGTCGTTGACAACCTCGGGGTTGCCGGGACCGACACGATCGCGGTGCTGATCGTCGAACGCTCCGGCCGGATACTCGCCACCGAAGTCGGCGGCTTCGAGGAGCAGAAGGCCGAGCGGCTCGCCGCAGCGCTCGCGCCGATGCCGTCCTCCGCCGCGACCGCCGCATGAACGAACGAGTGCTCGTGACCGGCGCGACCGGGTTCATCGGCGGTCGACTCGCCGCGAGGCTTGCGAGTTCTGCGGCGGAGGTGCGCTGCATGGTGCGCGACCGCGGCGGGAGGCTCGCCCGCGACCTCGAGCGCGAGGGTTTCGATCTGCACGAGGGTGACGTGTTGCGTCCGGAAACGCTGCGCGGAGCGGGGCAGGGCGTGGACGTGGCGTATTACCTGATCCACTCGATGGGTCGCGGCGGCCCGAGGGACTTCGCCGCCGGCGACCGCGCCGCCGCCACGTCCTTCGCTCGCATGGCGCGTGCGGAGGGGATCGAGCGCGTGATCTACCTCGGCGGTCTCGGCGACCGGCCGCAGTCCCAGCACCTCCGCAGCCGGCACGAGACCGCGCTCGCGCTCGGGGAGCACGGCCCCGCGCTGTCCTACTTTCGCGCCGGGATGGTCGTCGGTCCGCAGAGCGAGTCCTATCGCACCCTGCGCTACCTCGTCCAGCGACTGCCGGCGATGATCGCACCGGCGTGGCTTAAGAACGCGACCCAGGCGATCGCGATTGACGACACGCTGGGCTACCTGGTCGAGGCATTGACCGTGGAGGAGTCGGTGGGCAGAGAGATTCAGATCGGCGGCCCAGATGTGGTCACCTACGGCGAGATGCTCGACCGGATGGCCGAAGTCCTAGGCATCCGGCACCGGCCGCGGATCCCCGTGCCGCTGATCACTCCGTGGCTCTCCTCACTATGGATCGGGCTCGTCACACCGGTCGACGCCGCTGTAGCCAGACCGCTGATCGAAGGACTCGCGGTGCCGACGGTCGTCACCGACCGCTCCGGAATGGCGCTGTTCGACATAGAGCCGATCAGCTTCGACCAAGCACTCCGACGCGCCGTCGCAGAAGACCCCGAACTTGCGCCCAGCGATTTGCGCATGCGGAGCTGACAGTCGTGATCGAGGCGCCCCGTGCTCGCGGAACCCTCCCGTCTGGCGAGACGGACTAAACGCTGTCCAGAGGTCGGCCACCGGGTGTAACGTCGCGCCGCATGAGCTTCCGCGAGCAGCGGGCCGCTCGTCCCGGGCGGGGCCGGGAAGCTTGACGGCCCGGTCACCCCCGGCCGTGTCGCCGCACGGCCGGGTAGCGCGAGCGTTCCGATCCTCGTCTACCACGTGATCAATACTCAGCCGGCCGGGAGCTCGGCGAACCCGGCCCTATGCGTCCCCCTCAACGAGTTCTCAAGCCAGATGAACGCACTGAAAGCGGACGGCTGGCACTGGGTGACGCTCAACCAGTTCACGAGGTCGGCATCCCGGAGGATCGCATCGTGGACGTCGTTGATAGGACCGCGAGACTCTCGGACGAGCCCCTGAAGTCGTTCGAAAGCAGCAAGCGCGCCGCGATCGAGACCGTGGGTCGGTTCGTCATCACCATGCGTAGTGATCTGACTGACCGCGAATAGCCGGCGCATCTGAGCACAGGACGGAGTCAGCGCTCGGCGCCGGCTTTCGTGCGCGGTGCCTACCCCTCAGAGGAAGTCGCCCAGATGTTGACCCCGCCCTCGACCGCGAGCTGATCGATCTCCTCAAGCTCGGCCGGGTCGAAGTCGAGACGCTCGAGCGCGGCGACGTTCTGCTCGAGCTGGGCGACGCTCGAGGCGCCGAGCAGCGCGCTCGTGATGCGGGGATCGCGGAGCACCCAAGCGATCGCCATCTGCGCGAGCGACTGGCCGCGCCGCTGCGCGATCTCGTTCAGTCCCTTAACGCGCGCGAGATTCTCAGGGGTCAGCATCCCCTCGTCGAAGTAGTTCCCGATCCGCGCGCGTGAGTCCTTGGGAACGCCGTCGAGGTAGCGGCTGGTCAGCAGCCCCTGGGCCAGTGGCGAGAACACGATCGCGCCGACGCCCTCGCGCTCGAGTACATCGAGCAGCTTCTCCTCGATCCACCGGTTGAGCAGCGAGTACGAGGGCTGGTGGATCAAGAGCGGCGTGCCCAGCTCGCGCAGGATCAGCCCGGCCTCCTCGGTCCGGCGCGGACCGTAGGACGAGATCCCGACGTAGCGCGCCTTGCCCTGCCGGACGGCGGTGTCGAGCGCGCCCATCGTCTCCTCGAGCGGCGTGTCGGGATCGAACCGGTGCGAATAGAAGATGTCTACGTAGTCGAGCCGCATCCGCTTCAGCGATTGCTCGAGGCTGCCGAGCAGGTACTTGCGCGAGCCCCACTCGCCGTACGGACCCGGCCACATGTCGTAGCCGGCCTTGGTCGAGATCACGATCTCGTCGCGGTAGGGCTTCAGATCCTCCTCGTAGATCCGCCCGAAGTTGATCTCGGCGCTCCCGTACGGCGGCCCGTAGTTGTTGGCCAGGTCGAAGTGGGTGATGCCGAGGTCGAAGGCCCGACGGATGATCGAACGGCTCGTCGCGAGCGGGCGGTCGTCGCCGAAGTTCTGCCACAGGCCGAGCGAGATCGCGGGCAGCTGCAGGCCGCTGCGACCGCAGCGGCGATACTGGATCCGGTCGTACCGTCCCTCGTCGGGGACGTACGCCTGCCAGCCGAGCTCGCGGTTGAACGGCACTCGCGGCAGTATTTCATGATCGCGTTTGTCCACGTGGGACGGCCACTTTGGACATCCGGATAATGACGACCCCCGCGCGCGCGCGTTACGCTCGGGGCCACTCCGAAAAAGGAATCGATGACCCATGCCTCGCATCCGACAGCAGAACGTACTTGCCGCGCAGTGGGCTCCGAACGGAGGCGCACTCGGGGCTCCGGACCTAACTCTCTCCGACAACCAGGTGTTCGGCGCGAACGTGTTCAGCCGCGCCGTCCAGCGCCAGCGCCTCTCCTCTGACGTCTTCAAGCGCCTGCAGCGGACGCTCGCCCGCGGCGAGGCGCTCGACACGTCGCTCGCGGACTCAGTCGCGCTCGCGATGAAGGAATGGGCGATGGAGCGGGGCGCGACGCATTACACCCACTGGTTCCAGCCGCTGACGGGTTCGACCGCGGAGAAGCACGACAGCTTCTACGCTCCGACCGACGAGGGCACCGCGATCGCGGAGTTCTCCGGCAAGGAGCTGATCCAGGGCGAGCCGGACGCCTCCTCGTTTCCCACCGGGGGAATCCGGGCCACGTTCGAGGCGCGCGGTTACACCGCCTGGGACCCGACCTCGCCGGCGTTCATTCTCGAGAACCCCAACGGCACGCTGCTGTGCATCCCGACCGCGTTCGCGTCGTGGACCGGTGAGGCGCTCGATCACAAGATCCCGCTGCTGCGCTCGATGGACGCGCTGTCGAAGTCGGCGGTCCGCGCGCTCAAGCTGTTCGGCGACGCCGACGCGAACCGCGTGTTCACGACGATCGGTCCCGAGCAGGAGTACTTCCTGATCGACCAGCAGTACTACTTCGAGCGGCCCGACCTGATCACGACCGGCCGCACGCTGTTCGGCGCCAAGCCGCCCAAGGGTCACGAGCTCGACGACCACTACTTCGGGTCGATCCCGGACCGCATCCTCGCCTACATGCTCGATACCGAGCGCGAGCTGGCCAAGCTCGGGGTGCCGGTCAAGACGCGGCATAACGAGGTCGCGCCGAACCAGTACGAGATCGCGCCGATCTTCGAGAACTCGAACGTCGGCTCCGACCATCAGCAGCTGACCATGCAGCTGATGCAGAACGTCGCCCGGCGCTACGGCCTCGTGTGCCTGCTCCACGAGAAGCCGTTCGCGGGCGTCAACGGCTCGGGCAAGCACAACAACTGGTCGATGGGCACCGACACCGGCAAAAACCTGCTCGAGCCCGGCGACACCCCGCACCGAAACCTCGAGTTCCTGTTCTTCTGCGCTGCGGTGATCAAGGCCGTCAACGAGTACCAGGGCCTGTTGCGCGCGTCGATCGCGTCGCCCGGTCAGGATCATCGCCTCGGCGCGAACGAGGCGCCGCCGGCGATCATCTCGATCTTCCTCGGCGCCGAGCTCGAGAACGTGTTCGGCGCGCTCGAGCGCGGCGAGACGTCCGAGACCAGGGCGCAGTCGTTCCTCGGGCTGGGTACGCCGGTCCTCCCGCAGCTGCCCAAGCACGGCGGCGACCGCAACCGCACGAGCCCGTTCGCGTTCACCGGCAACAAGTTCGAGTTCCGGGCGCTCGGCTCGAGCCAGTCTCCGGCGCTCCCGAACACCGTGCTCAACACGATCGTGGCGGAGGCCATCGACGAGCTCGCCGACGAGCTCGAGGCGGCCGTCAAGGACGGGCCGCCGGCCGGCGATCCGCTGCGCGACGCCGTGCTCGAGGACGCACTGCGGCCGATCCTCCAGCGCACGTACGCGGACAACAAGCGGATCATCTTCGGTGGCGACAACTACGACGAGGAGTGGCACGCCGAGGCCGAGCGCCGCGGCCTCTTGAACCTCAAGGCAACCCCGGACGCGCTGCCCTATCTCGTATCCGACGAGACCGTTGAGGTGTTCGAGAAGCACCACGTGCTCTCTCGCCGCGAGCTCGAGTCGCGCCACGAGGTGTTCCTCGAGCAGTACGTGACCAAGCTCAACATCGAGTCCGAGACGCAGGCGTCGATCGCGCGCACGATGCTGCTGCCGGCGGCGGCGCGCCACCTGGCGCTGCTGCTCGAGGCTCAGCTCGGCGAGCTCGCCGGGGAGACGTCGGACCTGATCGCCGAATTCACCGAGGCGATCAAGAAGCTCGAGGCGTCGAACCTGGCCGAGAATCAGCCGGCGGAGCTCGAGGCGCACGCCGAGTTCATGCGCGACTCGGTCGTCCCCGCGATGGACGAGGTTCGCGGCGCGGCCGACAGGCTCGAGAAGGTGGTGGCCGACGACCTGTGGCCGCTACCGAAGTACTCCGAGATCCTGTTCATCAAGTAGCCGTCCACAACTAAAGCGGCCCCTGCCGCGTGCCGACCCATCGGGTACGGCATGCGGCAGGTAACTCCTTCACGCGGCAACGCAACTTGTGCGCGCGGCCCGGGTTCTACGCTACGGTGGCATTGGTGGCAGGCCGTATGACTGAACACCGTGGGCGCTTTGTGGCCCTGCTCGTAGGGCTCCTGATTACGGGACTCGCATTCACCGCCGACCCGGTGGCCGCGGCTTCTAATAAGCCGCGCGCGCACGCGGTCCACTTGTCCGGCGACTCGGGCGCGCTGGGCGGTCGCGGCATGTGGATCTGGTACGTCTCGCGCTCGAACAGCGGCAGCGTCTCCTCGATCGTCGCTACCGCCCGCAAGTACGGCATCAACACGGTGATGATCAAGAGCAGCGACGGCCGGTCGATGTGGTCTCAGTTCAACTCCACCGTGGTTCAGGAACTGCACGCCAACGGCCTGCATGTGTGTGCGTGGCAATACGTTTATGGAAACTTCCCGCTTCAGGAGGCGAACGTCGGCGCCACTGCGGTCCGCGACGGAGCGGATTGCCTGATCATCGATGCTGAGAGTGAATATGAGGGCAAGTACGTCGCCGCGCAGAGTTACATAACGCAGCTGAGGAATGACATCGGGCAGAGCTTCCCGGTGGCGCTCGCCGGGTTCCCCTACGTCGACTATCACCCCGGCTTCCCGTACTCGATATTCCTCGGACCTGGCGGAGCTCAGTACAACACGCCGCAGATGTACTGGGTCGACATCGGGACCAGCGTCAACACGGTGTACGCCCATACGTACGCGTACAACTCCGTCTACCAGCGGGCGATCGATCCGCTCGGGCAGGTCTACGAGAACCCGCCGCTCGGGCAGCTCATCCGCTTCCGCCAGCTCTCGCGGACATACGGCGCGGCCGGCGTGAGCTGGTGGGACTGGCAGCAGGCGACGGGCAGCGCCTGGAAGGGCATCTCGATCGGCGCCGGCAACCTCACCGGCGTCGCGGCGACCGCCGCCACGCCGATCCTCAAGCTCAAATCTGTCGGGGATCTCGTCGTGTGGGCGCAGGAGCACCTGGCCAGCGCGGGCCACACGATCCCCATCGACGGCGACTACGGCCCGAACACTCAGACCGCAGTCGAGAGCTTCCAGACCGCCGAGGGTCTCACCGCCGACGGAATCGTCGGGCCGGCGACGTGGACGGCGCTGCTTCGCTTCGCCCCGGCAGCGGTGACCTGGACGCGCACCGGCGCGGTGACGGCGTCGGCCGCAGCCGTCCGCAACTCCCGTCACGATCACCGTCCGCTCCTCATGCAGGTGCCGAAGTCGGCACACGCGCACGCGGTGCGCGACGAGATCGTCGGCGCCGGCGGCGCGGGCTGATTGCCGCGCAGGCGCTAGAGCAGTTCGTGCTCGCGCGCGTACGCGACGAGCGCCGCGCGCGTCGTACGTCCGGTCTTCTGCTGGATGTGGGCGCGGTGCGACTCGACCGTGCGCACGCTCAGGTACAGGTGCGCGGCGATCTCGGTGTTCGTGTGCCCGAGCGCGATCAGCCGCAGCACCTCGATCTCTCGCGCTGACAGATCGTCGGGCGGGCCGTTGGAGGCCTCCGGCTCAGCCGCCATTCGCGCCCCAAGCTCGGGACTGAGATACGTGCGGCCGTCCGCGGCCAGGCGCACGGCTCGGACGAGTTCGCTCTCGGCCGCATCTTTCAGTACGTACGCGATCGCGCCGGCGCGCAGCGCCTCGCGCGCGAACACCGGATCGTTCTGCATCGTCAGCACGACGATCTCCGTGTCGGGCGCGCTCTCGCGCAGGCGCGGGATCGCGGGCAGGCTCGACTCGCCGGGCATGTTGAGATCGAGGATCAGCACGCGTGGGTGATACGCCGCGACGCGTCGCTCGGTGGTCGCGACGTCGCCCGCTTCGGCGACGACGTCGAACCCCTCCTCGCCCTGCAGCAGCATGCGAAGGCCGGCGCGAACCACCAGG
This sequence comes from uncultured Solirubrobacterales bacterium, assembly GCA_963822855.1. GTDB lineage: Bacteria > Actinomycetota > Thermoleophilia > Solirubrobacterales > Solirubrobacteraceae > Palsa-465. The sequence goes on from CAWGJE010000015.1 coordinate 41,144, forward strand.
TGATCATCGGCCAGGACGATCGTGATCGAGCCGCGCCGCGATGCCTCGTCCATCGAGGTCAGGTTAGCTCGCATGCAAGCGGGGCACCATCTGGTGCCATGTCATACCGGTAAGTGCTTACATGCGACCGCCCAATACGTAAAGCTTTGCCGTACGTGTCCAGTTCAACAGGGAGAAGCGATGCCCCCAGCCCGTAGGTCAGCCACGAAGACAACAGTCGCGCGCGCGAGCAGCGCCCGCAAGGCCGTGCGTGCACGCGCCGCATCGACCCGCGCGGCGACGCGCCGCGAGGTGGAGCAGTCGATCGCGCGGTTCGAGAAGCAACTCGACGGCGCCAACGACGCGCTCAAGACGCTCGGCACGCACCTCGGTCGCGGAGCGCAAGGCAGCTACAAGGAAGTGACCGCCGCGCTCGTGGCGCTTCGTCGCGAAGCGTCGAAGACCAACAAGCAGGCGCTCAAGGACTTCGACAAGCTGCGTGCGGCGGTGACGCACAAGCCCGCGGCGGCGAAGTCGAACTCCCGCGCGAAGGCGAGCACGGCGAAGACGAGCACGGCCAAGAAGAGTTCCGGGTCGGCGAAGGCGAGCTCTAGCTCGACGAGCAAGCGCACGACCGCCAAGCGCTCGACCACGTCCCGGGCCAAGACCACGCGCGCGAAGAAGACCAGCTAACTCAGGCGAAGCACAGCTCTCAGGGCGCGAGCGTCGTCCCGGCGTCGATTCTCGTCGGCTCGTCGACATCGAGTTCGACCGCGCCGCGGACGCGCACGCCCTCGCCGAAGGTCACATCACCATGTACGACGAGCCGGTCGGCGTCCCGTAACGACGGGGCGCCGGCGGGAAATCGCTGCTCGAAGTCGTCGAGCAGCTTGTAGAAGTGTGAGTCGAGCTCGACGTACGGCAGGTTGTCGGCGCGCTCGGGCAGCGGCGCGACCACGAACTCGTCCGAGAGCGTGTACACGTCCGACCGCAGTACAAGCAGATCGTCGGTTGTCTTGACTGGGACGAACCGGGTGCGCGGCACGCACAGCAGCTGAGCGCCGGTGAAACTCCCGATCGCCGCGCCCATCGCGCTCTCGAGCTGAATCACCGGCGTCGAGCTCGAGTCACGGGGGTCGACCGTCTTGCGGTTGATGATCAACGGAAGCTCGAGCACGCCGTCGGAGCGGTCGAGCGTGTCCTTCAGCACGCGCAGGTCGACCCACAGGCTGTTCGTGTTGTAGTACCGCCACCGGCGGTAGTCGCGGAACGAGTCCTCGTCCTCGGCAGGCGTCTGCGCCGTCTCGCGCAGCACGAGTTGCCCGTCGGCGCGCCGGCGGGCGATGTGGCCTCCCTTGCGATCCGCTTCGGTACCCTCGACGACCTCCATCAGGAACGGGATCTCCTCGCGCTCGAGGTGACCCGCGATCCGCGCGTCGACCATCGCACCAAGGTTGTCGGCGTTGGAGATCATCGCGAACCGGAAGCCATGCTCGATCAGCGCCTCGAGCATCCCCGAGCTCCGCAGCGAGCCGTACACGTCGCCGTGACCGGGCGGACACCACTCCAGTGACCGATCGGGCGGCCAGCTAACGGGAGCGAGTGACTCGGCGTCGAGCTTCGGCTCCATGCTCTGGAGGAAGTGCACCGGCAGGCCGGTGTCGAGGTCGGGATGGGAGTCGAGCGCGGCGAGCGTTTCCGCGCGCGTGGCCTGGCTGTTCATCAGCACGAGCGGCAACCGGACGCCGTACCGCGCTCGCAGCGCGAGCGTGTTCCCGATGATGATGTCGAGGAACGAGCGGCCCGCGCGTGCCTCGATTAAGGACTTCGGGCTCCGCAACCCCATGGACGTCGCCAGGCCGCCGTTGAGCTTGATCACCGCAACCCGGCCGAGCGCGTCCCCGTCGACCTCCGGCAGGTCGTCGAGCGTGGGGACGTCGCCGGCGGGCTCGAGATCGGCGCTCGGCAGCATCGCCGATTCGCCGCTTTCAAGGCGCCGGTATGCACTGGCGAAGGCGCGGATCGCCTCTTCGGGCTGACCCGCCTCGCGCATCTTCGCCTCGGCTTGTTCGAGTCCGTTCTCGCTCGTCACGGCTGCCCGTAGTATGCCTGCGAGCCGTGCTTGCGTTCGAAGTGCTTGTCGCGCAGCGCCCCCTGCAGCGGCGGCGCACCGGGCTCGAGCATGGTCGTCAGCAGCGCCATCCTCGCCACCTGCTCGAGCGTGACGGCGACATCGACCGCCTTGGCGGGAGTGGCCGCCCAGCAGAACGGCGCGTGCCCGCGGACGAGCGCACACGGAAGATCGAGCGGTCCGCGCTCTGAGATCAGCTCGACGAGCGACGTCCCGGTCGCTCCCTCGTAGTCGGACTCGATCTCGTCGTCGGTCAGCGCACGAGTCACCGGGATCGGGAACGCGCACAGATCGGCGTGCGTCGTCCCCAGGAGCGGTATCTCGCGCTGCGCCTGCGCCCACGCCACGCTCCAGGACGAGTGGGTGTGCACGACGCCGCCGATCTCCTCGAACGCGCGGTACAGGGCCAGGTGCGTCGGGGTGTCGGTCGACGGCCGGCGCTCGCCGACGACGACGTTGCCGTCGAGATCGACCGTGACCATGTCCTCCTCGGTCATTTCCGCGTAGGCGACTCCGCTCGGCTTGATCACCACGACGCCCTCGTCGCGGTCGATGCCGCTCGCGTTACCCCAGGTGAGCGGCGCGAGCCCGTGCGCGGGGAGCGCGCGGTTGGCTTCGAGCACGTCGGCGATCAGGGATCCGGCCGGCACCGTGGCGCTCCGTCAGATCTCCACGTACTCGAGGTCGAGAAGCTCCGCGAGCCGGCGCCACCGGCTCCGGTGATCGCCCAGGTTGGTCACGAAGTGGTGCGGTCCGCCGAGTGACAGCCACCGGTTCATGAACTCTTCCATACCCAGTTCTGGGCGGAAGTGAAAGTAGTGCATCTCGACCTTCGGCAACTCGGGGGTGTCGAGCACCTCGCCATGGCCGACGACGAGGCGGTAGTACTCGCCCTCGATCGGGATGAGCGCCGCGGTGGTGGCCACGCCCGGCTCGGCGGAGAACACCGGTGTTGGTGGGTTGTCGAGCCGCCCGATGCCGAGCTCGCGATCGATCAGCTTTACCGGACGGTCGCTCCGGGCGATCTTCCAGTTGCCCTCGCCCATGTGGCTGATCAGCACCGAGTCGAGCTCCCAGTCCATCGCGTACATCTCGCTGAAGTGCGCGTCGCCGATCATCGTCTGGGCGGCGCACATCAGGGTCGTGGTATTCGTGTCGCCCTCGGCGGCGAACCCGTAGCCGTCGGCCATCAGGTCGGACGCGGCCAGGAGCGGTAGCTGCTTGAACCGCCCGTCGCCGCCGATCGAGTCGAAGTGGAACGAGAAGCCCGCGTAGCCCTTGTCCTCGAGCATGCCCCGGATCGCTACTTCGAACCGCGCCGCGTAGGCGTGACGCTCGCGTGGGAGGTCGCTCGCCACCTCGAACACGTCGGCGTGGCGGGCGATGACCGCGTCGACCTCCGCGTCGGTGACCGCGTCGATTCGCTTGACCAGCGGGCCCAGGTCCTCGCTCACGATCACCGGACCGATCTTGCGCAACAACGACGGTGCGTCGTAGAGAATGTCGCCCATCCCGTTCATCGGGTATCCGAGCAGGCCGATCCGCGTGCGTCGAAGCTCCGTGATCGCCTGAGCCGCGCGCGCCCAATCCCCGAACGCGTGCTCGAACTCGGCCGACTGCCAATCGCCGGTGATCACCGAGAAGGGAGAACGAGCTCGGATCAGTGCGTTGGCCTGATCCTGGGCGCCGTGGATGCCCTGGTTGTAGGTGAGATCGGACATGTCCCACTTTGGGGTGATCGAGCGCTCGGGCTGGATGTTCGCGAGCATCAGCGGCACCCGCGTGTCGAGCAGCGCGCGCACCGTGCGCATCGCCGGGCCGTAAGTGAGCATCACGATCGCGATCCCGTCCACGTCCGCCGCTTGCAACTCGCGGGCGATCGCCTCGACGTCCTCGCGGTTACGCGCGGGCCGCGTGAACTGCACATCGGCGACCGGAGCCAGCTTGTTCGCGACCGCGGCCGCGTATTCGCCCTGGCGCTCCGTGATCCCCGGGATCATGTCGTCGTAGAGCTCCTGCATGATCCCGAGCAGGCCGATTCGCGGTTGGCGGCTCACGCCTCTCTCCTTTCGGTGCGGATGCGCTTGAGGTCGTGGAGGAGCCGCACCTCGGACCGGCCGAGCATGTCGTACAGCCTGCGGTAGATCTCGTACACGCGGTCGTAGGTCTTCTTGGCCTCGAGGTCCGGCTTGTAGGTGCGCACCTTCTTCGGCCGGGTCGCCTCGACGGCGCTGCCGATGTCCTCGTATACGCCGGCCGCCAGGCCGCCGAACAGCGCGGCGCCGCGAGCGGGGATCTCGGCCACGTCGGGCACGTGCACCTCTCGTCCGCTCGTGTCGGCCAGCAACTGCATCATCAGCGGGCTGCGCTCGGCGATCCCGCCGCAGGCGACGATCTGCGACAGCACGAGCCCGTGCTCTTCGAAGTTGTCCATGATCCGCCGGCTGCCGAACGCGATCGACTCGAGCAGCGCGCGATAGATCTGCTCGCGCGTGGTGTGCAGTCCGAGTCCGAAGATCGCCCCGGTGAGGTCGGCGTCGGCCAGGATCGTCCGGTTGCCGTTCCACCAGTCGAGCGCGAGCAGCCCGGTCTCGCCCGGACCGATCTCGGCGGCGGCGCGCTCGAATTCCTCATATGCGCCCGGGTCCATGACCATGTCGTCAACGAACCACGCGAGCATGTCGCCGACCGCCGCCTGCCCGGCCTCGTACCCGTACAGGCCCGGCAGGATCCCGTCCTTGACGACGCCGGTGATGCCGGGCAGCCGCGTCTCCTCAGGGTGGACGATCATGTCGCAGATCGAGGTCCCGATCACGACCACGTACGTCCCGGGCGCGTCGACGCCGACACCCGGGACCGACACCCAGGCGTCGACGTTACCGACCGCGACCGCCACTTCCTCGGTCAGGTTCAGCTTCTTTGCGACCTCGGGACGGAGCGTGCCGGCCTTCGTCCCCAGCGGCACGAAGGAGTCGCCGAGCTTCTGTGCGGGATTGTCGAATCCGGGATACGCGGTCGTGAAGTACTCGGTCGGGGGCAGACCCTCGTCGGGTGACCACATCGCCTTGAACCCAGCGGTAGCCGTCTGCCGACACTCGACCCCGGTCAGGTGCCAGATGATCCAGTCGGTGGCCTCGATGAACGCCGCGCACTCGTCGTAGATCTCGCGGTCCTCGAGCCACACCTCGATCAGCTTCGGGAAGTACCACTCCGACGAGATACGCCCGCCATAGCGCTCGAGAAACGCGTCGCCCCGCTCGAGCGCGACCTCGTTGAGGCGATCGGCGACGGGCTGCGCCGCGTGGTGCTTCCACAGCTTCGGCCAGGCGTGGCGTCGTTCGCGCCAGGTGTCGATCGTGCACAGCGGCGTTCCGTCGCTCGTGACCGGCAGCACCGTGCACGAGGTGAAGTCGACCCCGAGGCCGACGACCTGTTCCTTCTCCACGCCCGCCTCTTTGAGGGCTTGCGGGATGGCCTTCTCGACCACCGTGACCCAGTCGTCGGGATCCTGCAACGCCCAGTCGGGGGGTAGCTCCTCTCCCGTCGACGGGAGCGCCTGATCGATCACCGCGCTCGGATAGCGCACGACGCTGGTGGCCAGGACGTCACCGTTGCTCAAATCGACCAGCGCCGCGCGGCCGGACTCCGTGCCGAAGTCCACCCCGATCGCGTATGCGCCAGCGGGTTCACGCGCCGGCGTTCTGGACCTCCTCGATCTGGCGGCGATAGCTCGAGACCATCAGCTCCGTGAGCTCCTCGAGCGACGTCTCGTGTACCTGCTGGTTGATGGTGATTTGGCCGCCTTGCATGACATTGATGCGGTCGCACAGCTCGAACAGATGCGCGTAGTTGTGGTCGATCACGATGATGGACAGGCGGCCGCTCGTCGCAAGGTCCTTGACGAGGTCGATGATCAGGCGTGACTCCCGCGCCCCCATAGCGGCGAGCGGCTCGTCGAGCAACAGGATCTTCGTCGCCGCGCGCACGGCCCGGGCGACCGCGATCGCCTGCCGCTGACCGCCGGAAAGAAGCTCGGCCTCGGCGTCCACACTTGGCACGTTCACGTTGATGTCGTCGAGGTACTGACGCGCAAGCTTGCGCATCTCGCGCTTGTTCAGCAGGCGGATTGGTCCCAGCGTCGTCACTTCGTGGCCCAGGAACAGGTTCTGGTAGACGGGCAGCTGCGGAATCAGCGCGAGATCCTGGTAGACCGTCTCGATCCCGTTAGATCGAGCGCTCTGAACGGAGCTGAAACTCACCCGCTCTCCACCGATCAGAATCTCTCCCCCATCCGGCTGGTAGAAGCCGCTCAAGATCTTGACGAGCGTGCTCTTACCGGCCCCGTTGTCGCCGACGAGCCCTAGCACCTCGCCCTGGCGCAGAGCCAGGTCGATCCCACGGAGCACCGAAAGCACACCGAAGCTCTTCGTTACGCCGCGCACCTCGAGCGCGGGCGTGCCGTCAGGAGCGGGGGACATGGGTTCCGCGGGCTGGGCAGTGGCGCTCATCTG
>CAWGJE010000016.1:0-77146 GCA_963822855.1 uncultured Solirubrobacterales bacterium
CCAACTGGGCGAGCAGCCGATCGACGTAGTGGATGTCCCAGGGGCCCTCGACCTTCGGAATCATCATTACGTCGAGCTTGTGGCCGATCTCGGTGACGATCGTCGTGATGTCCTCGAGCACCCATGGCGACTCGAGGCTGTTGACGCGCGTCCACAGCTGTGTCTCGCCGAGTTCCATGTCCTTTCCGACGCGGATGAGGCCGGCCCGGGCGGCCTCCTTGCGGTCGACCGGCACGGCGTCCTCGAGGTTGCCGAGGAGGATGTCGACCGTCGGCGCGATATCGGGCACCTTCGCGACCATCTTCTCGTTCGAGAAGTCGAGGAAGTGGATCATCCGCGAGGGTTTGAACGGGATCTCGAGCGCCGGCGCGGGGGCGCCGATCGCCAGGGGCTTTCCGAAGTCACGGGGGTTTCGCATCGGCGGAACGTTAGCCTCACATGGTCTCGGGGGGCGGCGCATGCCCCGCAAGCTTCCTGACATTCTCCGCCGCATGAACCAAGTCGACACTGATCAGACCGTTCGCGAGGCCTCGGGCGCCCACCCCTACGGACGCTACCTCGAGGAGTTCGAGGTCGGAGCGGTCTACAAGCACTGGCCCGCCAAGACGGTCACCGAAGCCGATGACCACCTGTTCTGCCTGATCACGATGAACCACCATCCGCTCCACATCAACGACGTCTATGCCCGCCAGTCCCAGCAAGGGCGCAACGTCGTCGTGGGTCCGCTCGTGTACTCGCTGGCGCTCGGCATGAGCGTCTCGGATGTGAGCGGCAAGGCAATCGCGAACCTCGCCACCGAGGAGCTCAAGCACCCCGCGCCGGTGTTCCACGGCGACACGCTGTTCTGCGAGTCCGAGGTGCTCGAGGTCCGCCCGTCGCAGTCCAAGCCCGACCGCGGCACTGTCCGCGTGCATACACGGGTGCTCAACCAGGACGGCGTGCTCGTGGCCGAGTTCAAGCGCCTTGTCCTCGTTCCCCGCAAGGAGAACGGGGTTTCGGGAGAGGGCAGTCGCTCTCCCGAGTCGAACGTGGAATAGGCCACCAGCCGTTCATATTCGTGGATCGCCGTATAGGCTTGATCGCCCAACCAAGACGTTAGGAGTTGCAGAGACCCCATGGCCCATACCGCACCGACGCACCAAGCCAGCTCCAACCACTCCCGCCTGCAAGGGTGGGTAGATGAGGTCGCGGCGCTTACGCAGCCCGACGACATCTACTGGTGCGACGGCTCGGACGAGGAGTACGGCCAGCTGGCCCAGACGCTGATCGAGGCCGGTACGTTCGAGAAGATCTCGGACTCCAAGCGACCCGGGTCCTACCTCGCGCTCTCGGACCCCGCCGATGTGGCTCGGGTCGAGGACCGGACGTTCATCTGCTCGGCGACCGAGGAGGACGCCGGTCCGACCAACAACTGGACCGACCCCGATGAGATGCGCCAGGCGCTCACGGAGCTGTTCCGTGGCTCGATGCGGGGCCGCACGATGTACGTCGTCCCGTTTTCGATGGGGCCGATCGGGTCGCCGATCTCGTACATCGGCGTCCAGCTCACCGACTCTCCATACGTGGTCGCGTCGATGCGGATCATGACCCGGATGGGGAAGGACGCGCTCGAGGAGCTCGGCGAGGACGGCGATTTCGTGCCCTGTTTGCATTCGGTCGGCGCGCCGCTTATCGACGGCGCGCAGGACGTCCCGTGGCCGTGCAACGCTGAGAACAAGTACATCGTGCACTTCCCCGAGACGCGTGAGATCTGGTCGTTCGGGTCGGGCTACGGCGGCAACGCGCTGCTCGGCAAGAAGTGCTTCGCGCTGCGGATCGCCTCGGTGATGGCACGCGACGAGGGCTGGCTGGCCGAGCACATGCTGATCCTCAAGATGACCTCGCCCGAGGGAGTCAGCAAGTACATCGCGGGGGCGTTCCCGAGCGCCTGTGGCAAGACCAACCTGTCGATGATGATCCCGACGTTGCCGGGCTGGAAGGTCGAGACGATCGGCGACGACATCGCGTGGATGAAGTTCGGCAAGGACGGCAGGCTGTACGCGGTCAACCCCGAGGCCGGATTCTTCGGGGTCGCGCCAGGGACGAGCAAGAAGACGAACCCGAACGCGATCACGATGCTCGAGCAGGACGTCGTGTTCACCAACTGCGCGAAGACCGACGACGGCGATATCTGGTGGGAGGGGATGGGCGACCCGCCGGCGCACCTCACCGATTGGCGTGGCGACGACTGGACGCCGGATTCGGACAAGACCGCGGCCCATCCGAACGCGCGCTTTACGGTGGCGATCGCCCAGTGCCCGTCGGTCGATCCGAAGTGGGACTCGCCCGCCGGTGTGCCGATCGACGCGATGCTGTTCGGCGGCCGGCGCGCCACGGTGGTGCCGCTCGTCTACGAGGCGCGCGACTGGGAGCACGGGGTTTTCCTCGGCTCGACCATGTCCTCGGAGAAGACCGCCGCGGCCACCGGGAACGTCGGCGAGCTTCGCTTTGACCCGATGGCGATGCTGCCCTTCTGCGGCTACAACATGGCGGACTACTTCGCCCACTGGCTCGAGGTGGGCCGCCGTCAGGGCGCCCAGCTGCCGCGGATCTACTACGTCAACTGGTTCCGCAAGGACGACGACGGCAAGTTCCTGTGGCCGGGCTTCGGCGAGAACTCGCGGGTGCTCGCGTGGATCTTCCACCGCCTGGAGAACGGTGCCGAGGCCAACGAGACGGCGATCGGCCTCGTGCCCCCGGTTGGCGAGGGCGGCGTCGACACGAGCGGGCTCGACATCGAGCGCGAGGCGGTCGAGAAGCTGCTCGAGGTCGACCACGCCGCCTGGATCGAGCAGCTTCCGCAGTTGCACGAGCACTACGGCAAGTTCGGCGACAAGCTGCCGGACGAGCTGCGCGCGCAGCTCGCCGAGCTCGAGCGGCGCCTCGGCGCCGGGTCGTAAGAGCCGTTCTGAAAAACGCCACGGCGTTTGCGCGCTGCCCACCGTAAGAGAAATTCTTCAAAACGCCCCATACTCTGACGGGCGTGGCGCTCCCGTTCATACCGTCTGACGCCGGTCTGCTCGCGTTGCAGGCCGGGGTGGTCGCGGCGCCCCGGCCGATCGCCCGGGTGGCGTGGCTCGAGCGGTTCCGCGGCCGCGGCTGGGCGCTCGTCCCGATCGGTTCGATCGTGGTCGTGATCTTCGCGATCCGGTACGTGTCCGACACCGCCGCGGGCCTGACCGACCTCGCGCTCGTCGCGGTCCCGATCCTCGCCGCAGTCGCACTCGGTTGGGCGATGCGCGGGGCCAAACCGCTCGCGGCGCTCGCCGCGATACCGCTGTTCGTCCTCGCGTGGAGGAGCCAGAACACGCTCGCCGGCGAGGCGGCCGGCGCGATCCTGTCCGCGCTCAGTTGCGTGACGCTCGGCGTTCTGCTCTCAGCGGTTACGCCCGCTCGATGGCTCAAGGCCGGGATCGTGCTGATGGCGGCCGCCGACGTGTGGCTCGTGGCCACCGACCTGCTCCAGTCTCCGAACAACGTGCTCGTCGCGGCGGCGCCGCCCGCGGGGCTGCCGCAGCTCCAGTCGGAGATCTTCGGGACGGTGACGCTGGGTTACGGCGACCTGTTCGTGGCCGCGCTGCTCGGAGCGGTGCTGGCGCACCAGTGGCGCCGGCAATGGCAGGCGGCGGTGCTCACGCTCGCGATCGCCGGATGCTTCGACCTGCTGTTCTTCTTCATCGACGAGCTCCCGGCGACGGTGCCCGTAGCGCTGGCGCTGCTCGTGACCGAGGGCTGGCAGTGGTGGCGCCAGCGCCGGCTCAGTGCTGTGCGTCGCCACCCGTCGATGCGGGCGGACGCGATTCCTCGGCAAGCGAGGTGATCGCCAGCGTGCCGCGGGCGGCTTCCTCGAGCACCTCGGTGGCCTCCTCGGCCGAGCGCGCGTAGAGCTCGACGAGCAGGTGGACGACGATCCGGTCGTCGTCGTGCTTGTGGAACCGCACGTGGGTGAAGAACTCGCGCGTGCCGTGATCGCCGAACGCCGCGTAGGAGAGCGCGTCGCCGGCCTCGGGGCCCGAGCACGTCTCGACGTCATCGGCGTCGACCGTGACCGTGCAAGACGCCACCCACGGCGTCCCGGCGATCATCCGCTCCCAGCGGTCCTCGATCGGCTCGACCCGGCCGTTGTGGAAACCGAGGTGCGGCTGGTCGTGCATGCACTCGAGGCATTGGACGACCGCCTCCTGCATCTCGTCGACGACCTCGCCGCGCTCACCCGTCTCCGGATCGATCCGGTGAATCCCCTCGTAGTGCACCTGGACCTCGAGGTTCTGCGACCAGCACCGATAACAACGGAGCCAACTCCGTACAGACGTTGAGCCCTCCATCGTCTTGATTCTACGATGGCGCTGTGAACGAGCACCGCGAGGGCGGCTGATGCGGTTTCGCACAAGACCACTCGGGGCGATCCTGGCGGGCGGAGGCGGTCGCCGTATCGGCGGGGACAAGGCGATCGTCGAGCTCCAGGGCCGGCCGCTGATCTCCTACCCGCTCGAGGCGATGCGGGAGGCGCTCGGGCAGGTCGCGATCCTCGCCAAGGCCGACACGAAGCTTCCGTACGTGTCCGGAGTCACGGTGTGGATCGAGCCCGAGCCGCTGGCGCACCCGCTGGTCGGGATCATGCAGGCGCTGGCGCTTGCCGACGGCCGGCCCGCGCTCGTGTGCGGTGCCGACCTGCCGTTCGTCACCGCTCGATTGATTCGGAAGCTCGCGCGGGCCAATCCTGGTCGCGCGCCGGCGGTGGTCGCGTCCGCGCGAGGGAGGATGCAGCCGCTGCTCGGGTGCTACCAGTGGCGCGCGCTCGAGTTGCTGAGACGACGGGGAGCGGATACCAGTCGCCCGTTGCGCGACTGCATCGAGGGGCTCGAGCCGGTCCTACTCGAGGTCGACGATCCCGACGAGTTGTTCGACGTCAATTCGCCCGACGATCTGCTCCAGGCCGCGGCGATGCTCGACCGCCGACGGTTGTCCGCGCCGTATTAGGGGGGCGAAGTGCGCACTCGTCATCCCGCCACGGGGTGAATGCACGTTCAGCCACCTCCTGTGTGGCTAAGAGCACGTTCGACCGAGGGCGCCCGCCGAGTGAGGGGTTGGCAACGACGGACACCGGGGTGCCCGGTCCCGCAGCCGGATCGCGGCGTCTAACCGAACGTGAAGTCGTAGGCGCTGACGCCGGGCGGCAACTGCACGGTGAACGTGAACTGTTGCGCGGTCGGGAACGAGACCAGTGAGTACAGCCGCTCGCCGGTCACGGTCAGGAGGCCGTTCTTGACGTCCGCGCCGGCGTGGGCGTTCGGGATCGGCTGGCCGTCGAGGAGCACGCGACCCTGGCGCGGGACGTTGCCGGCCGAGGTCAGGACGAGATACACGTGCGCGGCCTGCACCGCGCCTGACACCGATGCGCCTGACCCCTCCACGGTGATCGACTGCTGCGAGGCGTTCCACGGGCCCTTGAGCGCGAACTGGTTCAGGCTGAGGCTCGACGCGCCCGGGTAGTCGTGGTTGCCGTTGGACAGCTTGGTCGCGAAATTCTGCTGGCGCGGCTGGGTGTCGAGGTAGGTCTCGGCTGTCCCCAGCCCGGCCGAGGCCATGATCGCGGTCGCGGTCATCGGCGGCGGCAGGCTCGTTGCGCCGGCGTCGGCCAGCAGCGCGCGGACCGCGGCCTCGCTCTGCTTGTAGTCGCCCTCGCCGAACTGAACGTGGCGGACCTGACCTTTGGCGTCGATCAGGTACTCGGCCGGCCAGTACTCGTTCTGCCACGCGTTCCAGGTGCCGTACTTGTTGTCCTGGACCACGGGGTACTTGATCCCATCCGAGCTGACCGCCTGGCGGACGTTGCTCGCCTCCTGCTCGAACGTGAACTCGGGCGTCTCGACGCCGACGATGTCGAGGCCGTACTTGTGGTACTGGGCGTACAGGCCCCTCAGGAACGGGAGCGTGCGCAGGCAGTTGATGCAGGTGTACGTCCAGAAGTCGACCAGCACGACGTGACCGCGCAGCCCAGCGAGCGTGAGCGGCTTGTCGCCGGGGGTGTTGAACCAGTCCTGGTTGTCGGTGAAGTTGGGAGCGGTGCCCAGGTCGGTGAGGGATGGCGTCTTGACGCCCGGAATCGCGACCTCGCGCTCGGCGGCGGTGGACACGGGACGCGATGACGCTTTCTGCTGGGCGGTGACGAACCGCGACGTCGGGCGCAGCGAGGCGAGCCGCTTCTGGACCGCGCTCGAGTTCTCGAGCGCTCGCGTCGGATCGACGAACACCGCGGGAAGACTCGTGTCCTTGGCGAGGTCCTCCTCGAAGCGGACGTCGACGTTGAAGATCATCAGGACGCCGGTCGCCAGCAGCACGACGCCGAGCGCGCGGTTGACCGTGTTGCCGCGCCCGACGCGGCGGATCCGATCGATCACAGCGCGTCCGGCGAACGCGTAGACGAGCAGAACCGCGGACAGACCGACCGAGTAGGAGATCGCGACCAGAATCACGCGGGCGTTGGCGCCGCTCGATGCGCTGACCGACGTCACCGCGGCCAGGATCGGGCCGGCGCACGGTGCGCACACGAACCCGAGCGCTGCGCCCACTCCGAGCCCCGACCAGAAGCCCGAGCCGCGAGACTTCGGTCCGAAGCGGCCGAGCCGAGATAGCGGCGCTTCGATACGAGCCGCCACGTCGGGAACTAGCAGCGCGATGCCGAACACGATCAGGACCACGATCGCCAGCGTCCGCGCCGCGCCGCTGGCGAGACCCACGCCCTTGACCAGCTGGGCGAGCAGCACGATCGCGATCGTGAACGTGATCCCGAGCCCGATCACGATCCCGATCGGACGGCGGCGACCGCCGGTGGCGCTCGAGGCCAGCAGCGCGGGTACGACCGGGAGGACGCACGGTGTGATCGCCGTCCCCGCGCCGGCGATCAGGGCAAACAGCATCAGCAGGAGCATCTGCGCCGTAGATGATGCGCTCTAAATTCTTGCGAAAGAGTTAACCGGCGCGCGGTTCTTATGAAGCTATTAGCCGCCGATGGCGGACATGCTGCGAGCGGGCTGGATGAACCCGGGCTCGCCGACGTGGTGCTTCAGCTCCTTGAGCCAGACCGCGTCGCGGATGATCTGCTCGAGGTCGTCGTCGTCGGCTCCGTCGCGCAGCGGGCCGCGCAGGTCGGTCTCGTTCAGCGAGAACAGGCACGTGCGCAGGTGGCCGTCGGCCGTCAGGCGAACGCGGTCACAATCGCTGCAGAACGGCTCGGACACCGGGTTGATGAAGCCGATCTTGCCGTTGCCGTCCGCGAACCGGTAGACGCGGGCGGTCGCGTGGGGCTCGCGTGGCTGGGGCTCGAGCGGATACACGGCGTCGATCGCGTCGCGGGTCTCGGCTCCGGTCAGCACCTGATCCTCATTCCAGGCGTGGTCGGCGTCGAGCGGCATGAATTCGATGAAGCGAACCTCGTAGGGCGTCTGACGGGCGAACTCGGCGAGCGGGATCACCTCGTCCTCGGTGAAACCTCGAATTGCGACCGCGTTGATCTTGATCGGATGGGCCTCGGGAAAGCTCGCGAGCTGCTCGAGTCCCCGGAGCACCTGGGGCAGGGCGTCGCGGCGCGTCAGCTCGAAGAACCGGTCGCGCTGCAGCGAGTCGACCGACACGTTGAAGCGGTTGATGCCGGCGCGGACGAGCGCCTCGGCGTCGCGCTCGAGCAGGAAGCCGTTGGTCGTGACCGACAGGTCGTGGACGGCGTCGATCTCCGCGAGCATCTGCGCCAGCCGCGGGAACTGCTTGCGGACGAGCGGCTCTCCTCCGGTCAGGCGCACGTCGTGCACGCCCATCTCGGCCAACAGCCCGACGATACGCGCGATTTCCTCGAAGGTCAGGATTTCGGCGCGTTCGAGCCAGGGCAGGCCCTCGGCCGGCATGCAGTACTGGCAGCGGAAGTTGCAGCGGTCGGTCACCGACACCCGGAGATCGCCGATCAAACGCCCGTGCCCGTCGCGCAATGGCTCGCGCTTCATTAATTGAAGCCTAGCGGCACGCGCGCGGTTGGGAAGAAAGTCGGACTATTTCCGACTTTCTTCCCGAGGGTCGGTGGCGAGCAGGCCGAACGCGACCATGTCGTCGCGGCCGGCCTTGCTGACCATGTACGACCGCAGGACCGCTTCGCGAGTGAACCCGCAGCGTTCGGCGACGGCCTGGGAGGCGGGGTTCCCGGTGGCCGCGACGAGGTCGATCCGGTGCAGGCCCAGGTGCACGAACCCCCAGTCGGTGATCAGCCGCACCGCGCGCGTCATGTGTCCCTGGCCGCGCCCTTCCGCGCCCAGCCAGTACCCGACCTCGGCCCGCGCGTTCTTCCACGAGAAGCGCATCAGCGAGATCGATCCGAGCAGACGGTCGCGATCTGCGGCGTCGACGACCGCGAACGGCGCCGAGGCGCCGGCGTGCAGCGCATCGTGGCGCTGGAGCAGGTAGTTGCGCGCGTCGGACGGTCCGTAGGGATACGGCACCCGCGTCCAGCGCGAGATCTCGCGGTCCTGACAGGCGGCCACCAGCGAGTCGAGATCCGAGTCGCGCCACGCGCGCAGCGCGGTCGACCCGTCGACGAGCGGCTCGCCGGGGAGCACGATTCGGCGCGGCAGGCTCTGGCGGCGGCGGACGCCCCTCATCCGTCGAGGTCCCGCGTGGCCCGGTCGGCGAGCGCGCGCTCGAGCGTCGCAGCGTCGAGGGTGGGGTCCTGTTGGTCGAGCCAACGGGCGGCCTGCGCGCGCCCGCCAAGCGCGCGCAGTCCGCGCTCGCCGTGCTCGACCGCGAAGTTCTCGAGCGCGTGGCGCCGGCGTGCGTGCCGGCGGCGACTGGCGAGGTCGATGCCGGCCCGGTGGCTGTCCAGCGCTCGTGCCAGCCCCTCGATGCCGGTTGGGGGCGGGACCGACGAAACCGCGCATACCTCGGTAGCGGTGGCGCCCAGGGCAAGCAGCGCCGCCTGGAGGTCGGACATCGCGCGCGTGGCGGCCGAGCCGAGATCGGTCTTGGTCAGGACGAGCACGTCGGGAACCTCCATGATCCCAGCCTTGAGGAACTGGAGCACGTCGCCCGACGCGGGCTGAAGCACGACCGCGACGGTGTCGACGGCGTCGGCGACCTCGGTCTCGGACTGGCCGACGCCGACGGTCTCGATCACGACCACGTCGAACGCCGCCGCGAGCGCCTCGGAGGCGGCGCGGGTGGCGGGCGCGAGGCCACCGAGGCGGGTGCCGGCGGCGGTCGAGCGGATGAACACCCGGCGGTCCTTGGGATCGGACTCGATCCGGGCGCGGTCACCCAGCAGCGACCCACCGGACCGGCGCGAGCTCGGATCGACCGCGAGCACGGCGACGGATCGGTTATCCGAGCGCCAGTGAGAGACCAGCCGCGACAGCAGCGAGGACTTGCCGACGCCGGGCGGGCCAGTGATCCCGACGATGTGCGCCGGCGGCTCGCCTCCCAGCTGGGCGGGGGAGACCTCGGCGAGCAGCGCCGCTGTCTGCGCACGCGCTTCCGGAGCGCGGCTCTCGAGCAGGTTCAGAGCTGCCGGGGCGGCGGTGAGGTCACCGTCGCGCAGGCGCTTGCCGAGCTCGCGGCCGTCTGCCGGGGCGCGCGTGCCGCTCAAGCTCCGACGGCGCTCTCGACCCCGTGGCGCGCGGCGACCAGGCCGATGATGTCGCGCATCATTCCGTTCAGGTCCCAATCCTTGGGGGTGTAGACGGCGGCGATTCCGGCCTCGCGCATGGCGGCCGCGTCGTCCGCCGGGATGATGCCTCCGACCACCACCGGCACGTCCTCGACGCCGGCCTCGCGGAGCGCCTCGAGCACCGCCGGGATCAGCTCGCGGTGGGAGCCCGACAGGATCGACAGGCCGACCACGTGGACGCCCTCCTGTGCGGCCGAGTTGGCGATCTGCGACGGCGTCAGTCGGATGCCCTCGTAGACGACGTCCATGCCGGCATCGCGGGCTCGAACGGCGATCTGCTCAGCCCCGTTCGAGTGGCCGTCGAGGCCGGGCTTGCCGACCAGGAACTTGACCCGGCGCCCGAGCGCCTCGCTGACGCGCTCGACCTCCTCGCGGAGCTCGGATACGCCTTCGCTCGGCGCCGCGGTGGCATCCCCGACGCCAGTCGGCGCCCGGTACTCGCCGAACACCTCGCGGAGCGTCTGCGCCCACTCACCGGTGGTGGCGCCTGCGCGGGCGGCGGCGATCGTGGCACCCATGATGTTCTCGCCGTCGTCTTGGGCGGTTTGGGCGAGCCGCGCGAGGGCCTCGTCCACGGCCGCCTGGTCGCGCTCAGCACGCCATTGTTCAACGGCATGGCGTCGCTCGGCCTCGACCTCGGGGTCGACGACGAGAATCCCGCCGTCGCCACCGGCGGTCAGCGGCGAGGGCTCGGTCGAGGTGAACTTATTCATGCCGACGGCGACCTGCTCGCCGGACTCGATCCGCTGCCAGCGCTTGCGATGCGACTCGACCAGCGCGGCCTTCATGTAGTCGACGGCCTCGACCGCGCCGCCGAGCTCCGCGACGCGATGCATCTCGTTGCGGGCGCCTGCGAGCAACTCAGCGACGAGCCCGTCCATCACCTTCGAGCCTTCGAAGATGTCCGGGTACTCGAGCAGGTCGGTCTCGTAGGCGAGGATCTGCTGGAGTCGCAGCGACCACTGCTGGTCCCACGGCCGGGGCAGGCCGAGCGCCTCGTTCCACGCCGGCAGCTGAATCGCGCGGGCGCGGGCGTTCCGGCCGAGCGTCACCGCCAGCGCCTCGAGCGCGATCCGGTAGACATTGTTCTCCGGTTGGGCCTCGGTCAGGCCGAGCGAGTTGACCTGGACGCCGTAGCGCAGGCGGCGGTGTTTCTCGTCCTCGACGCCGTAGCGCTCGCGGCCGAGCTCGTCCCACAGGATTGCCATCGCGCGCAGCTTGGCGTGCTCCTCGATGAAGCGCACGCCCGCGTTGACGAAGAACGAGATGCGGCCGAACACGCTGCCCATGAGCTCGTGCGAGACCCGTTGCTTGACGGCGTCGAGGACCGCGATCGCGTTGGACATTGCGAACGCGATCTCCTGGACGGGCGTCGCGCCCGCCTCCTGAAGGTGGTAGGAGCAGATGTTGATCGGGTTCCACTTGGGCACGTGCTCGACCGTATAGGCGATCGTGTCGGCGATCAGGCGCATGCTCGGACCCGGCGGGAAGGCATACGTCCCGCGGCTCAAGTACTCCTTGAGGATGTCGTTCTGGGTCGTGCCCTGGAGCTTGTCCTCGGCGACGCCCTGATCCTCGGCCGCAACGACGTAGAGCGCTAAGAGCCAGGCCGCGGTGGCGTTGATCGTCATCGAGGTGTTCATCTGGTCGAGCGGGATGCCGTCGAGCAACGTCTCCATGTCGCCCTTGTGGGCGATCGAGACGCCGACCTTGCCGACTTCGCCTCTCGCGAGCTCGTGATCGGGGTCGTATCCGGTCTGAGTGGGCAGATCGAACGCGATCGAGAGGCCGGTCTGGCCCTTCTCGAGGTTCTTGCGGTAGAGCTCATTCGAGCGGCGGGCGTCCGAGTGCCCGGCGTACGTGCGCATCATCCAGGCACGATCGCGCTCGGGCAGGCGGTGCGAGGGCTGCTCCGGCATAGGGCCGGATTGTATGAATCCTGCGATGCCTGGGGCCGCCGTTGCCTGACTGGGCCACCTCACTGTGTATGGTCAGGGCCATGCCCGATCAGAGTTCAGCCTCCACCGAACACGCGCTCATCCAGGAGATCACCGGGCCGCTCGCGACCCTGCCCGACGACCCCCTGCCGGTCGTCACCGACGTCGAGTTCCCCACCGCTTTGCGTGGGTATGACCGGCTCGCGGTCGACGCCTACGTCCGCAAGACCGCCCAGCTCGTCGCTGAGCTACAAGCGACCCGTTCTCCCGACGCGGCGATTCGCCGTGCGCTCGAGCGCGTGGGGGAGGAGGTCTCGGGAATCCTTCAGCGCGCCCACGAGACCGGCGAGCGGATCACCTCCCAGTCCCGCAGCGAGGCCGAGGACCGGCTGGAGGCCGCGCGTCAGGAGGCGGCTCAGATCGTGTCCTCTGCCGAGGAGCGGGTCCGCGAGCTCGACGCTGAGACCGACCGGATCTGGGCCGAGCGTCACCGGATCGTCGAGGACACACGCGAGCTGGCGCAAGAGCTGCTGGGGCTGACCGACACCGCGGCGAACAGCTTCCCGGCTGAAGCCGTGCCCGTCGGAGCCACGGACGCGGCCGAGGGCGCCGGCGCCGAGGTCCCGGAGACCGAAGAGGTCGAGCCCGAGGACATCTTCGCGGAGGATGAGGAGCCGTTCGTGGGTGACGACGAGTCCTTCCCGAAGGAGGAGGACGAGCGTCTTTCTGAGGGGGAGGTGCCGGGGTCCGACGTCGAGCCGACGGCGGTTCTCCCGGTCGTGGAGCCCGACGCGGCCGAGGATGACGACAAGCATCGCTGAGGCCCGCCGGCGTCGCAATTGATGCGACTGATCGACGTCATGCACCTGGGCGTCCCCAGGGTGATCGGAGCCTGGGTGGTGGACGACGTGGTGATCGATCCCGGCCCGACGTCGTGCCTTCGCTCGCTGCTCGAGGGGCTCGATGGCGAGCGCCCGCGGGCGCTGCTACTGACACACATTCATCTAGATCATGCCGGCGCCAGCGGCTCGCTCGTCCAGCGCTGGCCCGATCTCGAGGTGTACGTCCACGAGCGCGGCGCCCGTCATATGACGGATCCCGAGCGGCTGCTGGCGAGCGCTCGGATGCTCTACGGCGAGGACATGGATCGCCGCTGGGGCGAGATGGTCCCGGTGCCCGAGCAGAACCTGCGCGTGCTCCACGGCGGCGAGACGCTGTTCGACGGCGCGTTCGAGGTCGCGTACACGCCCGGTCACGCATCGCACCACGTCTCCTACTTCCACGACGGGACCGCGTTCGTCGGGGATACGGGCGGCGTTCGGATCGCCGCCTCGTCGCTCACGGTCCCGCCGAGCCCGCCGCCGGACATCGACCTCGAGAAGTGGCACGAGTCGATCGAGCGGATCGCGGCGTGGAAGCCGGAGCGACTCGTGCAGACTCACTTCGGCGCCAGCGAGGACGTCGAGGCGCAGCTCGCCGAGCTGTCGGCGCGGCTCGACGACTGGGCTGCTCGCGCGCGCGAGCAGGACATCGACACGTTCATGGCCGGCATCCGGACCGAGATCGCCGAGCACGCCGACCCCGAGCTGCTCGAGACCTATGAGCAGGCCGCGCCGGCAGATCAGCTGTACGCGGGACTCGAGCGGTACTGGCGCAAGCGTGCCGACGCGGTCCGCGCGGGCTGATCAGCCGCGGGGAGGTATCCTGGCTGAGATGTCGCA
Organism: uncultured Solirubrobacterales bacterium; assembly: GCA_963822855.1. Classification (GTDB taxonomy): domain Bacteria; phylum Actinomycetota; class Thermoleophilia; order Solirubrobacterales; family Solirubrobacteraceae; genus Palsa-465. The sequence goes on from CAWGJE010000016.1 coordinate 13,404, forward strand.
GACGGTTGAGCTGCCGCGCGTAGGCGGGCCGGGCAGCGACCTCGGCGGGCTGTGGCGAGTGGTCGTGCTCAACGACAACTTCAACACCTTCGACCACGTCGCGGAGACGCTGTCACGCGTGATTCCGGGTGTCACGCTCGCTCAGGGTTACCGCCTCGCCGATCGGATCGACAAGACCGGTTGCGCGATCGTGTGGAGCGGCCCGCGCGACGAGGCCGAGGGTTATTGGGAACAGCTGAACGGCGCCGGGCTGACGATGGCGCCGCTCGAGTCGGCGTAACCGCTCGCGCGGTCGCTACACCGGGCCGGGGAGCGATTTCGCGCGCTGGCGCTCGGGGCTGACGCGGACGACGTTCCACACGATCCCGAGCTTTTCGAGCAGCGCGATCAAGAGTCCGGTCGGGTCGGCCAACCGCTCCCACGGACGCAGACCATGAAATGCGGACGTCGGGAACGCATGGTGGTTGTGGTGCCAGGCCTCGCCCATCGACAGCGGCGCGAGCCAGAACACGTTGCGCGACTCGTCCTCGACATCGAACCTTACGCTACCGAAAAAGTGGCAAACGGAGTTGATCGACCACGTGACGTGATGGAGCAGGAACACGCGCACGAACCCGCCCCAAAGGACCGCGGTCAGCGCCGCTCCAATGCCGCCACCAACGACCCACCCGAGGGCGAACGGGATCGCGAACCCGAGCACCACCCACAGGAAGAACAGCTTGTCGATCACGCGCAGGACCCCGTCTTTGAGAAGGTCGCCCGCGAAACGCTCACGGTCGGCGGTGCCAACGGACTCGAACAGCCACCCGACGTGCGCGTGCCACAGGCCCTTCACGCCACCCCAGAACCCCGGGCCGCTCAGGTGCGGCGAGTGCGGATCGCCGTCCTGGTCGGTGAACGTGTGGTGCTTGCGGTGATCGGCCACCCAGGTGATGACCGAGCCCTGCATCGCCATCGACCCCAGCACGGCGACGATCGCGCGGAACGCGCGGCTGGACTCGAACGCGCGGTGGGTGAACATCCGGTGGTAGCCGAGCGTCACCCCGAGCGCGGTGAACACGTACAGGCCGACCAGGAGCCCAAGCTCGAGTGGGCCGATCGCCTGGTTCCACAACAGGACAATCGCGGCGATCAAACCCACGAGCGGGAGCGGCACGCCAATCAGGTTGACGATCTTGTGGGCGCGCGTCATACGGGCCAAGGATAGGACCTCATCCCCGCTCCCAACGTTGGTTTACCACGTTTTGGTCAGGCGACCGCGGAGGGTTCCGGCTCGGGTTCCGGCGCCGACTCCGGTGCAAGACCGACCTCGGGGCCGAGCGCGCCGGCAACGAGTTCGTCGTACCACGTGTAGGTGATCGGAATCTGGTACTTGCCCGAGAGGCGGCGCCGGAACTCGACCATCTCCGGTCCCTCCCAATAGCTGTACCAGGCCGGCTTGGAATCGAACCAGGCCATCTGCGTGATCTTGTAGCGGTCATCCCGCGAGCGGTGGACCGCATACTGGGTGGCTCCGTAGCGCAGTGCGTGCGGCGCCACGCGCGACACCTCGGCTTCGAACAGGTCCTTGCGCAACACGGTCGCGTACCAGTCGACATGCATGACGCCCGCCATCAGGCACCCACCTCCGCTCGGATCGCACCGGGGCCCTCGGCCGTCTTGCCCTGACCCTCATCGGTGGCGCCGACGAGAATCGCGATCTTCCCCAGGTGCTTGTTGTCGCGCAGAAGCTGATGAGCCTCCGCGACCTTTTCGAATCCCATCGTCTGCCACAGCACCGGTCGCACCTTGGATTCCTCGATCAGCTGGTTGGCCTTGGTCGCCTGCCAGGCGTTGGCGAAGTGCGAGCCGATGATCTGCTTCTGGCGCATCCACAGGTAGCGTACGTCGAAATCGAGCTGGTAGCCCGACGTGGCGCCGCAGATCACGACCTTGCCAAACGGCCTCACCACCAGCACCGAGGTGGGGAACGTGGCCTTGCCGACGTGCTCGAACACGATGTCGGGCGGTTCGCCCAAGATCGCCTCGACCGCCTTGCAGAAGCGCCTCGATTCCTTGAAGCGCGCTCGCTCCTCCTCGACCGTCTCGTCGCCGCGGCGCATCATCCCGGTGAACTCGCTCCGGTTGATGTACCCGACTGCTCCGAGCTGCTCGATCAGCTGGCCCTTCTCCTCGCTCGAGACGACGCCGACGGCGTCCGCGCCGGAGAGCGCGCACAGCTGAGTGGCGAATACGCCGAGGCCGCCGGCGGCGCCCCAGATCAGCACGCGATGGCCGGCCTGGAGCTGGCAGCGGTCCATCAGCATCCGGTAGGCGGTGAAGTACGTGAGGCCGTAGGCGGCTGCCTCCTCCCACGCCAGGTGGGCGGGCTTGGGGAGGAGCTGCTGGGCCTGGACCTTGCAGAACTGGGCGAACGATCCCCAGGTCGTCTCGTAACCCCAGATCTGCTGACTCGGGGCTGCGAGCGGGTCGAATCCGTGGACCTCGGGGTCCTCGTAAGAGGCCTGGTTGCAGTGGATGACCACCTCGTCGCCCGGCTTCCAGCGGGTCACGCCGGGGCCGACCTTCCACACGACGCCCGAGGCGTCGGACCCGCCGATGTGATGGCCCCAGCGGGGATGGTCGCCATAGCGCCACACGCCAATCGGCTCCCCGAGCGCCGCCCACACGTTGTTGAAGTTGACTCCGGCCGCCATCACGCGGACGATCACCTCGAACGCCTCAGGCTCCGGAACCTCGATCTCCTCAATCTGGAAGGCGTCGGTCGGCTCTCCCTCGCGCTCCTCGCGGATCACCCAGGCCGCCATCGTCGGCGGGAGGACGCCCGGCTCGGTCTCAACATGTGCGACTTGACTCAAGTCAACGGCCACTCGTCTTGCACCTTCCTAGGGTCGGCGGAGTTCGGCGCCCGATGCTACTGACGTGTAGCCAGGGAAGGGTCAGACCAGGCTGACTTCGGCGGCGGCCTCGTCGTCGGCCTGCGACTGCGACTGCGCCTGCGGTGCGGCCGTGGCCTGCGCGGGCACCGCGGCCGGAGCGACCACCCGCGGCCGAATCAATGTCCACGCGACAACCGCGCCGGACAGGGTCACAAGCGAGCCGACCAGCAGGCCGATGCCGAGTGCCGAGACGAACGCGTCGTTCGCCGCGGCGACGATGCCGGCCGATGCATGGCCCCCGATTGTCGCTCCGCTCCCGAGCGCGTTCGTGACCGCGTCGCGGGTGGCGGCCGGCACGTGGGGGAGGAGCGAATCGATCTTCGAGCCGCCGATCGTGGTGACGAGCGCGCCCATCACGGCGACACCAAAGGTGCTGCCGACCATCCGGCTCATCGACAGGACGCCCGAGGCCGCGCCGGCCTTGCTGCGGTCGACCGCGTTCATCGCGGCGGTGCTCATCGGCGACATCACGAGGCCCATGCCGAGGCCCATCAGCACGAAACCGGGCAGCAGCAGGCCGTATCCGCTGTGGATCGTCACGCGGGACTCGATGAACAGAGCCGCGGCGACGATCGCGAGCCCGATCGTCATCAGCGGCCGCGAGCCGACCCGATCCGCGAGGCGACCCGCCAGCGGCGCCGTGACCATGATCACCAGCGTCGAGGGCAGGAAGCGCAGACCGGTCTCGAGCGGCGAGTAGTGCAGGACGTTCTGCATATACAGCGTCAAGAAGAAGAACTGCGCGAACATCGCGAACGAGATCAGGAACCCGACGGTGTTCGCGCCGATCGAGGTCCGCGAGCGGAAGAAGGTGAAGTCGATCATCGGCGCCTTGACGCGACGCTCGATGACCACGAATGCGGTCAGGGACAGGGCTGCAAGGACGAGCAGCGAGATGACGCGAGCCGAGCCCCAGTGCCAGCTATTGCTCTGAACGAGCGCGAGCACAAGCGCGGTCAGCCCGACCGTAAGCGTGGCGATGCCGGCGAAGTCGACAGTCTTGCCCACGGTTTCGTCGCGGGACTCGCGGGCGGCGAACAGCGTGACGGCGATGGCGACGACGGCGATCGGCGGGTTGATGAAGAAGATCGCGCGCCAACTGACGTACTCGGTCAGAAAGCCGCCGACCACCGGGCCGATCGCGAGCGCAAGCGCGCTGACCCCGGCCCACGTCCCGATTGCGGTTCCGCGCTGCTCTGCCGGAAACGCCTGGGTGATAATCGCGAGTGTCGCCGGCATCATGAACGCGGCACCCACGCCCTGGACCGCGCGGAAGGCGACGAGGAACGTGTCATTGGGCGCAAACCCGATCGCGAGGCTGGATAGGCCGAACACGGTCACGCCGAACAGGAACATCCTCCGGCGCCCGAAGATGTCGCCGAGGCGCCCGCCCGTGACGAGCAGAACGGCGAACGTCAGCGTGTACGCGTTCACGGTCCACTCGAGCGCCGCCAGCGACGCGTGCAGGTCGTGCTGAATCGACGGCAGCGCGACGTTCACGACCGTGTTGTCGAGCATGATCATGAACAGCGCGAAGCACATCGCGCCGAGCGTCCACCACTTGCTGTTCTCGTCGTTCACGAGGCGGTGGCGGTGAGCGAGGATGCGATCGGTCATGAGGGGATGGCCTCCTCCGGGCGGCAGGCAGCGATGTCGTCGCGTCGTATTAGTTGCTCGAGAGCGTTTGCGAGGGATTCCCGTTCGGCCGTCGTCAGCCCGTGTGCAAATTGCTCGAGGCCGCTCAGGCGCGCGGCGTTCAGCCGACGAATCGCGGCGCGGCCGTCCTCGGTCAGGCCGACGCGCTTCATCCGGCGGTCATCGTCATCCTCGCGCCGCTGCGCGAACCCACGCCGGACGAGGTCGTCGACCATCCGGCTGGCGGCGGGCATCGACACGTGGACCACCTCGGCCGCCTGCTTGAGCGACAGCTCGCGCGGCTGGTCGTCGAAGTGCTGGAGCAGCTTGATCTGGGAGAGCGAGAGCTCGAGCGTGCCGACGGCTTCGAACAGGTCGGCGTTGCAGTTCTTGTGGAGGAACACGACCAGCGCGTAAAGGTCGCCGGCGAGGGTGGCGTCGTTAGTTGTCTCTACGGTGTGTATTGCTTGCACGCACGCAAGTATTGCAGAAAAGCAAGTTAGGGGTGGCGCCGGGGGTCGGGGCCCCCGTTTTGGCAACTGGAGTGGGGTGTGGTTGGCTTCGGGGGCTCGAGCCAGGAGTTTCCGGCGTTAGCGGGCCCCCGGCGGGTCGGGGACGGGCGCCGCTCGATGTAAAACGCCCGAGACCAGCCGAGTCGAGGCCCGCCCACGGGATAAGCACTCCCCGGATGCTCATGTCCCGGGTGCAGGCGGGGGGATGGGGACTTTCGGGCGTTTTACATGGGGATCGGGCGCGTGGAGGGCCGATCCGCCCTCCGCGCGCCGGTCCTCCGCACGCCACGCCGGCCCCCGCCACACTCGAGGCCCGGGAATCAGGGCTGCAGGAGCTCGTTGTCGCTGCTGGCGCGCTGGTGGCCGACGTGGATGACGGCCGCCTGGATGGCCGAGCCCGATCCGCCGCCGCCGTTGCCGGTGGCGACGGAGTAGCTCCCCGGGCGGGAGAAGTTGACGGTCACCTGGGCGGTTCCCTGCGGGTTTATCGGGCCGGTGTTGGCGAGGGGTTGCCCGGCGGAGGCTCCGGCGGGGAGGACCGCCAACGACTCGGTCTGCGCGGCCTGGTTGGTGATGATGAACTCGACTGGGCCGGCGCCGACGTTGGCCGGGGACACGGACACGCGACTGTTGTCGATGAACACGGTCAGGTTGACCGGCGCCGCCGGTCGTGGATTGACTATGGCGGGGGCGGTGGAGCCGCATGCCGAGACCACCAGGGCGGTGCCGGCGAGCATCGCGATCGTCCTCCTGTCCATCCTCGACGTAGCCTCCTGTCCGGGACCGTCTAAAGGGCCAGGAATCGCCGGGACTCCCAGGCGAGGGCGAACCCTAGCGATGGGAGGCGAAACCTGGGGTGCCTTCTACCCGCCCACGCGAACGTAACACCGATCGGTGTCAACTTCGTGGGGGTCTTGGGCCGCGGCCGCGCGGGTGCGAGCGACCTCGGCGTGGCCGAGGCCAAGCGGGGCTAGGCCGTGGCGTTCTGCGTCAGCGAGGCGCGCCGGCGCCCGAGGCGCTCAAGCTCCAGCTGAAGCTCGCTCCACGAATCGCTCTCGGCTTGCTCGTATTCATCGCCGACGAGGTCGCGAAGCCGTTCGTTGTACGCGATCCATGCGCGACGCGTCCATTCGTCAAGCTCCCGCAGCTTTTCGGTATCCGAGACGGTAGTGGTCACGTCACCTCCTTCCCGAGGATTGGTGCTGACGATCCTACCCGGGCGATCGGTCATCGATTACAGATGCGACGGAGAGCGCTGCAATCCTGCTTGCTTGCCGTCCGGAGGGACGCGTATCACGCGTGGATGACGTTGCTCGAGCAACCCGTCGCGAGCGCGGAGTTTCTCGTCGTGGACACCGAGACCAACGGCCTCGGCGGCGATGCGTGCGAGATGACCGAGGTGGGCGCGGTATTGGTCGGCGGCGGCGAGCTCCACGACCGCTGGTCCTCGCTCGTGCGATGCAACCGGCCGCTCGGCCGGGGAATTCAGCGGTTCACCGGGATCACCCAGGAGATGCTCGCGGATGCCCCGGGCCTTGAAGCCGTCCTGCCGCAACTAGAGGAGCTGCTCAGAGGCCGGGTGCTGGTGGCGCACAACGCGCCGTTCGACCGCCGCGTGCTGCGCCGCGCGTTCGAGCTGATCGGCCTCGACTGGCCGAACCCGCCCGTCCTCTGCACCGCGGCGCTGGCGCGCAAGCTGCTGCCGTTGCAGAACAAGCGCGGGCTGAGCGTGCTCGCCGATGCACTCGGCGTCGAGGTCCACACCGCGCACCGCGCGCTCGCCGACGCGGAGACGTGCGCGCGCGTGCTATGCGCGATGTTCCCCCGGCTGTGCGCGAACGCTCTGACGATCGCCGATGCGCTGGGACTCGTGAACGCGCGCCGCAAGCGCGCGACGGGCCGCAAGCGCCGCACCCCGGCGCTGACCCCGCCGCCCCAGCTCGACTTCGGCGAGCTGCCCAAGGATCCCGGCGTGTACCTGTTCCGCGACGACGCCGGCCGGGTGCTGTACGTCGGCAAGTCAATCTCGATCCGTAGCCGCGCCCGCGCCCACTTCGCGCCCTCGAGCCTGCCGGCGGACTGGACCGTCCAGGCGACCGTGGTCGACTACCAGAGCACGAACTCGGAGCTCGGCGCGCTCGTGCTCGAGAACCGCTTGATCAAGCAGCATCGCCCTCCCGGCAACATCCGCTTGGCGCGAAAGGACGAGCGGCTCTGTTACATCCGGTGCCGGCTCGACATCGCGTTCCCGATCCTCGAGGTGGCGTCCGAACCGGCGGCCGGGCACGCGGTCACGATCGGACCGCTGCGTGGCCGGCGCCTCGCGCACGAACTGGTTGAGCAGCTCGACTCGCTGTTCGGACTGCGCCACTGCGGCCGCAAGCTTGTGCTCCGTGAATATGCGTCCGCATACGGGCAGATGGGCCGCTGCTTGTCGCCCTGCCTTGGAGATCTCGATCCGAACCTGTACCGCCGCCGCCTCGACGAGGCGCTGCGGCTGTTCGTCGACGGTGCCGACGGCCGGAAACGGCTGCTTGGCCATGTCGAGGCCCAGATGCGAGCGGCGTCCGACAAACAGCTGTACGAGCGCGCCGCGTGGCTGCGCCGCCGGCTGCGCCGGCTCGGGATGATCGTCGACCGGCTCGGAGGCGCGCTCGAGGCGACCCACGCCCACGCTCGGCTGCTGCTAGCCGCCCACCCCGTCGATCCGCAACGACAGGACGCGTTCTGGCTGGTCGGCGGCCGCCTCGTCGATTGGGGCGCAGCGCCGGACGACACGGCAACGCTCGACGAGCGGTCCGAGGCGGCGCTCAGGCGCGGCGGGCGTGCCGGAGAGCTCGGCGCGCACGTCCCGCCGACCGAGATCGACGAGCTGCGGATCGTGTCCACCTACCTCGCCTCGCACCCCGAGACGACGCAGGTCGTTCTGCAGGCACGCGCCGAGCGTGCCCTGGCCTAGAACGGGAGCTCGGTGACCTCGCCGACGATGTCGCCGCCGTCGGCGACCGCGACGGTGCTTCCGGGCGGCGCCTCGCGGCGGACCAGCGCTAGTCCGATCGGGCCGAACCGCGGCGACAGCGCGACACTGGCGAGCACCCCGACGGTCCGTCCCTCGAACGACAGCTCATCCCCGGACGAAGCCGGCCTGGACAGCCGCAGCCCGCGCAACTGCCGGTTCGGCTTCCCGCGGTAGTACAGCCGGGCGACGGTCTCCTGGCCCACGTAGCAGCCCTTCGTGAACGACACCGCGCGCTCGTTGAGCCCCGCCTCCTGCGGAATCACCGAGTCGTCGAGGTCTGTCCCGTACCGGGGGCGACCGTGCTCCACACGTAGACACTCGACGGCCGCGTCGGAGACCCCCTGCGCCCCTGCGTCCCCGAGCGCAGCTCGCAGCGCCTCCACATCCTCGGCAGCGCACAACAAGTCGACACCCACGTCGGTCCGGATCGCGCGAGCAACGAGACCGCTGCCGGGAATCTCGACGATCGAGTGCGCGTGCTCATCGACAGGCAGCGAGCCGGCGCCGGCGACCGCAGCCGCGTCCGGCCCCACCAGCGACAGCAACCCGCGCTCGAGCGTGCGCTTGTGCAACCCGACGTCGTAGCCGATGCTGAACCGCCGGATCATGTTGAACAGCCCCTGGAGCGCGACGCGCTCGGTGTCGAGCAGCAACTCATCGCCGGCGGCCAGGATCCGCAGGTCGCCGAGCATCTTGCCCTTGGGAGTCAGAAACGCGGCGTAGCAACCGGCGCCGTCGGCGAGCGCCTCGACGTCGTTCGTCACCTGTCCCTGGAGGAAGCTGCGCGCATCCCCACCGGTGAGGGCGAGCTTGCCGCGCTCGGACCGATCGAGCAGCCCGCATGCCTCGGTGATCGTGCGGTAGTCGGTGGCGAGGGTGTCGACGGAGGCCATCCATAGACAGGATAAGCACCGCCCTGGGTGAGCCGACTTGCCGAAATCGAAATTTAGGCCTACCATAACCTTCGTCATGGCAAGCCAGGAGTCACATTCGATCCGCTCACCGGCGATCGAGGACTACGCCAAAGCGATCTACGCGCTCGAGCTGCGCGAGGGCGATGCGGTCAGTACCAACGCGCTTGCCGGGCGCCTCGGCGTGACCCCGGCGTCGGCGTCGGGGATGGTCAAGCGGCTCGACGAGCTGGGTCTGGTCGAGCATCAGCCCTACCGCGGGGTGTCGCTCACGGACGACGGACGCCGCGTCGCGCTCGAGGTGATGCGCCACCACCGGCTGCTCGAGTTGTATCTGGTCAAGACGCTGGGCGTGCCGTGGGACCGCGTGCACGAGGAGGCCGAGGTGCTCGAGCACGTGCTGTCCGAGGATCTGGAGGAATTGATCGCGGCCAAGCTCGGCGACCCGACGCACGACCCCCACGGCGACCCGATACCGACACGCGACCTCACCATCGAGGAGGGCACTACCCAAAGCCTCCAATCGCTCGAGGCCGGCGCGCAGGGAACGTTCACCCGGGTGTCCGACTCGGACCCGGAGATGCTCCGGTTCCTGGCCGAGCGCGGGATCGCGCCCGGCGACCGCCTCGAGGTCGTCGACAAGCAGCCGTTCGATGGGCCGCTGTTCGTCCGCTTCGGCGATCAGGTGAACGTGCTCGGTGGCGAGCTGGCGCGGGCTATGCGGGTCGAGGTGGATCGTTGACGCCCGCGCGCGGAACCGCGCCGATCATGCAGCCCGCTCTCGAAGCGGCCGGCGCGGCGGGCGCCAACGCCGCCGCAGTGCCCGGGTCGCTGACGCACGAGGATCTGGTCCGCTCGAACGACCGCCTGCGGGTTCATAACGCTCGCAGCACCAGCCGGCGGTGGTACCTGCTGTGGCTGCTGGTCGGCCCCGGGATCCTCGCGATGCTCGGCGAGAACGACGGCCCGAGCATGATCTCCTACGCGACCAGCGGGGCGACCTACGGGGTTGGGTTCTTCCTCCCCTTCATCCTCGTTACGTTCGGGATGGCGGTCGTGGTCCAGGAGATGTGCATGCGGGTCGGGGCGGTCACGCACCGAGGCTACGGACAGCTCGTGCTCGAGCGGTTCGGCCGCATGTGGGGATGGTTCACCGCGGGTGACCTCGTGATCACGAACCTGGTGACCCTGATCGCTGAGTTCGTGGCGATCCGGGTCGGGCTGTCCTACTTCCATCTCGGTCCGGGGGTGGCGGCGCTGCTCGGCGTCGTGCTCGTCCTGTTCACGATGAGCGGCGGGCGCTACTGGCGCTGGGAGCGGATCGTGCTCGGGCTGGCGATCTTCAATGGGTTGTTCCTCGCCGCCGCGCTGCTGACCGGCCCGAGCTGGGGGGCGATCGGCCATGCGACCGCGACGTTCTCGCCGTTCCCAGGCGGGAGCCTCAACACGCTGCTGCTGCTCGTCGTCTCGACGATCGGCGCCACCGTCACGCCGTGGATGATCTTCTTCCAGCAGAGCGCGTCGGCCGATAAGGGGATGACGCCCGCGGACATCCGCCACGGCCGGATCGACACGGTCCTTGGCGGGATCATGGCGGCGGTGTTCGGCTGCGGGGCGCTGGTTGCCGGCGCGGTCCTGTTCGGCCACGGCGGGGCGAGCATCTCGGGCCTCGCCGGCGCCGGCTTCCCGTCGGCGCTGAAGCATTTGTCGGGCAACACGGTCGGGACCCTGTTCGCGCTGGGGCTGGTCGAGGCGGGAGCGGTCGCGGTGCTCACGATCTCGGCGAGCACCGGCTACGCAGTCGGCGAGTGCGTCGGCGCGCCCCACAGCCTGAACAACTCGGCGCGCGGCGCGGCGCTGTTCTACGGCGCGAACCTCGGCGCGGCGGCGATCGCGGCGGCGATCATCCTGATTCCGGGCGCGCCGCTGTTGTCGATCGCGCTCAACGCGAACGTGCTCGCGACCGTGCTGCTGCCGGTCACGCTGGTGTTCATGATCATGCTCGCGAACGACCGGGGGCTGATGGGCCGGTGGACCAACAGCGTGGCCAACAACCGGCTGGCGATCCTGATCGTCGTGTTCATCTCGCTGTGCGGCGCCGCCTACGCGATCGATGCGTTTCTGCAAACGGTCGGGGTGATCTAACTGAAGGCACGTGATGAGACCGACGAAAAGCTCGACGACACCGAGGAGGAGCTCGTGATGTACCTGGAGCGCGACCAACTCGTCGCTGACAGGAGCCGGCCGGTAGCGCGCGCGCAGCTCGGGCCGCGGGCCCGCGCGGGGCTGTGGGCGCTACGCGTGCTGGTCGTGGTGATGGCGATCCTCGTCGTGTACACGTTCATCGCGCAGCTCGGACATTGACGGCGCGGATCGCTACGCTCCGGGCGATGGCGCTCGCGGAAACGTTTCAGGAGATCGTCGACTCGCTCCCGGACGACTGGACCGATCTCGAGCTCGATCTGCGGATCTTCGACGAGCGCCGGTATGTCGACGCGGCGGTCCTGCTCGTTACGTGCAATGCCCAGCCGTACTCCAAGAACGATTGGCACTGGCGCCTGCTGGTAGCGCACCGGTTCGGGCACGCGGCCTCGGCGCAGGCGGTGCACACGGCGCTGCATCTGCTGGACGAGGCGGGGATCGACGGCGAGATGGCGGTACGCGAGGCCCGGACCGGCCGCGCCGAGGTGAACCCGATGTGGGGCCGGACCGAGTCCGTGCGCGAAGAGTTCAGGCGGCTCCGCTCCCAGTAAGGGCGCGGCGACGGCGGCCCAAATGGCGCGGGTTGTCGCGTTCATCCCGGATCTGTTGTTCGGCTCGAACGTGGTGGGCGCGCTCCAGGCAGGGGGATACGAGCCGGTCCTGGTATCGGACGTCGATTCGGTCAACCGGGAGCTGCCCGGCGCCCAGGCCCTGATCGTCGACCTGACTGCAGATGCCCGTGAGCGTCTCGAGCAGCTCGAGGGGATCTCGTATGACGTCAAGACGCTCGCGTTCTACTCGCATGTCGAGGCGGACGTGCGGGCGCAGGCCGAGCAGGCCGGCTTCGACCTTGTCGTCCCGCGGTCGCGTATGGCGCGCGAGGGAGCCGGCCTGATCGACCGGCTCCTCGAGTCCGCGTCCGGCTAAGGGACCGGCACCCCCTGGAGCACGACGGGGCCGAGCGTGGGGTCAAGCTCGGTGTCCTGTGAAACCCCCGGCGGGGTGATCGTGTCCATCACCTTCGGGACGCTGTTCGGGTCGACCGACGGCGAGCAGATGGGGCCGGTGCCCCCGGGGGCGCACACGCCGAACGTGTACGCCCCTGGCGTGGCGGTGAAGTCGCGGGTCGGCGGGAAGTGGGTCCCGTCCTGTCCGGTGAGCGCCACCGTGAAGGTCCAGCCGGAACCGACCGTGCCGAACGTCGACTCAGGCACGATCAGCGTCGCCGTGCCACTCGGGCTATCGGTGACGAACTGCGCATTGCCGACCGAGCCGCCGGCCGCGTTGACCCAGGCCGGCGAGGCGAACCCTTGCGCTTCGAACCGCTGGCTCCAGGGTGACGCGATCGTGTAGTTCATGTTCCCGGGATAAGCCGACGCGGTCGACGTGCTCGCGGCGCCCGGCGCGTGGACGTAGATGTCGAGCAACTGCGCGCCGAACTCGGCTCCGAACGTCGAGACCAGCGTTCGGAGGCTGGTCTCGATGTACACGTTCGTCCCGTCCTGACTGACCGCGAAGTGAGTCACGTCGAACGAGCCGGCCGTGAAGTTGCTCGAGGTCGGGTATTGGTAAGTGCCCGGTCCGTTGTCGTCACCGGTTGGATCGGAGACGCTCAGCACGGTGGTTCCCGGAAGCGGCCCGCCGATGACGTACTGCTGCGCGTACGCGGTGCTGCGATGCAGCGTGGCCGTGACCGTGATCGTCGTACTGGCGAAGTACGTCGGGAGAGCCAGGGTCCAGTCGCCGGACTTGCCGGCCTTTATCGAAGCGATCCCGGCGGTACCCCCGAGCGGGCCGACCGATTCCGCAACGACGTGGGCGCCTGGGGTGGTCGTGCCGGTGACGGTCACGGTCGGTGTGGTCACGGTCGCGCCTGGAGCCGGCGAGGTCACGGTCAGCGGGAGCTGCCCCGGCGGCCCGTGGGTGAGGTACCGGTCGGTGACGATGTCTGGGGCTTCGAGGTTGCGGCCGGCGCTGAGATCGAGCGCCAACCGGGCGTACGACGCCTGCGCCCAGGTGAGCGGGCTGGCTGACCCCGCGGGCTGGCCGTTCACGAAGCCGATCGACGCCGTCGAAGGGTCTGTGCCGAACGGCGAGGGAGCGACATTCGCGTCCTCCCACACCTGCTCGGGCTCGAGTCCCTGGCCCGAGGTCATGTTCCGCATCGCGGTCAGCAGTGGCCCGGCGTGGCCGCTGTCGTTGTTCGCGATGTCGAACTCGCCGTGTTCGGCCGACAACACCGGCCACAGGTGGCCGGTACCGGTGTCGGTCGGCGGCCACGGGGCGCCGATCACGCTGCAGCTGGTCCCGCTCGGCTGGTAGCAGTCCCCGTAACCGTCGACGGACTCGGTCGAGGTCGTCCCGTAGCGATACCAGCCGGGTCCGTTCGAGGTCTGGCGCTCGATCGTGTCGTCGATCACCTTGACCGATGCCTGGACGTCCGGATCGCTTGCGGGAAGCACGCCGAGACGAACCAGCTCGAGGAAGCCGGCGTCGACGACCGAGCGCTGGTCGTAAGTGCCGCTTCCGTTGCCGAGGTTGTACGAGATGGCCGCGTTCGGATCGCCCGTCTTTGAGACCCGGATGAAGTACCTCGGAGCGAACGGGCCGCTCGTCGTGACAGTCCAGCTCTTGATGTTGCGCGCGAAGTCGTCCGCGGTCGCCTGGTAGAGACGGGCGTGGGCGATGTCGCCCTGGACTCGTGCGATCGCGGCTGCCGCCGTCAAACCCGCGATCTCGGCCGCGATCGTCGAGGGCGAGTAGCCGCTCTGCTCCTCCCAGCGCTCTGATCCGTCGGACGGACCGTGCGCGACCACGAAGTCGGCCGCGGGGATCACGTGCTGGAGGTATAGCTGCCGGTCGCCGGCCAGTCCGGACTGCCAGTCCATCAGGATCGGGTACGAGCACTCGTCGAGTTGCAGGCCGCCGGTGTCGGGCGCGGACTCGCCGTTGGGCAGCGAGTTGCGCGGCATCGACCCGTCGGGGAGCTGCTGGCGGTCGAACAGGAACAGCGTGGCGGCGCGGGCGGTCTGGATGTCGCCGGCGACGAGGAGCCCGGTGAACGCCTCGTAGGTGTCACGCGAGAACTCCTCGCGGTAGGAGCCGAAGTAAGTCGGCTCGCCGTTCGTGAAGTTGCCGGCGGGCACGGACTGGCCCCAAGGGGAGGCGAGGCCAGCGGCAATCGCGCCCGGGAAGGTCTTGTCCTCGCTGGCCTTGACCACGTTGACCGACTCGTAGTACTCGCGGACGGCGGCCTTGCCCAGCCACTGGGCGGGCTTGCGCAGGCCCGCGTCGTAGCCATACCACTGTCGCTCGTAGTCGAACCAGGCGCGCCCGAAGTCCTGCGACACCGACGTGTGTGCGGTGTCCAGGGCGGCTTGCTGTGTCTTGCCGAACCCGAGCGCGAGCGTGACCGAGTGGTTCCATCCTGTCGGCACCTCGGCCGTTAGCGTCACGTGCCCGTCAGGCGCGGAACCGTACTGGGTGAGCGCGTGGGAGCTGTCGAGCATCATCAGCCCGTCGCTGGCCGACCCGGCGTAGCCGACGCTCGCGTTTGAGAACCCGTCCGAGGATTCGAGCGCCATGTACGTCGGGACCGCGTAATCGGTGCGGTTAACCGCGTTGGTGACGGTGTTGGTGTTGGCGACCACCGGCACCGTTTGACCGCGGTCGGTGACCAGGCTGGCGCTGTTCCCGCCGGCGTTCTCAGAGCCGCCGCCGCCGGTCCCGCCCGCGAGCGGATCAAGGCGCACGTACAACCGGTCGCCGCGGCCGACGAACGAGGTCCGCATCAGCACGGCGTCCCGCGCCGGGTCGGCGATGTAGGTGGTGACGATCCGGTAGCTGTGGGAGGCGTTCGCTTGGTTCGGCGTGGCGACCACGGTGCAGCTCATCCCCGCCGGGTCCGGGAGCACCTTGTAGGTCATGTCCCGGGTCTGGAGGTTGGTGAAGGTCCTCCCGTCGGTGACCAGGTACTGGAGCGTGTTCACGTTAGTCGCGTCGATCGTCGGCCAGTAGGTGTCGGACAGCACGCCGTCGGCCACCGTGAACCACAGCTTGGAGGTCGTGTTGCGAGCGGTGCCGACGCAGTCCTTGCGCGCGAGGTCGAAGTAGCTCTCGCTCCCGGGGGAGCCGGGAGTCGTGGGGGGTGAGGCTGCGGCCGCGGCCGCACTCATGACTGAGATGACGACGAGTGCGGCGAGGATCGCCGACGCGGTAAACAGACGAGCCTTCACTGCGCTACCTCCCTCACGTGACCGGGCCGGCTTAGCCTATGGCCGCGGCGGCCCGACGGTCAAGCGGGGTTAGCCGCGGGCACCGCGGTACGGCGTCCGGTCCGCTCCGCCGACCCGTGCTCCGCGCGGCTCCCCTGGTAGCGCAGTGCCACGATCGCGACGTCGTCGCGCTGCACGGAGCTCGCGCGCACGGCCTCGTCGGCCAGCGCGTCGGCCAGCGCGTGGGCGGTCGGCGAGGTGCTCAGGGCGCGCAGCGCTTGCTCCGGAGAGCCAGCGGCGCCTGGTCCCGGGTCGGTCACTCCGTCGGTGTAGAGCACGAGGCTGTCGCCGTCGCCTAGCCGCAGCGAAACCTGGTCGAGCCGAATGTCGGGCCAGATCCCGAGCAGGTCACCCCGCGCGCCGAGCGTCGCCGGCTCCCCCTCGTTCGAGACGAAGATCGCGGGAGGATGACCGGCGCAGGCGACGGTCACATGCGCCTCGGTGGCGCCCGCTGTGAGCAGCGCGTAGACGATCGTGATGAAGCGGCCGCCCAGGTCCTGACGGAGCATCGACTTGTTCAGCGAGCGGAGCACGTCGACTGGAGAGCTCGTGGACCCCGCGAGGCTGCGAAGCGTCCACCGGGCCATTGCGGTCACCGCGGCCGCGCCCGGCCCCTTGCCGCATACGTCGCCGATCACGATCGCCCACTGATCGTGTCCGACGGCGAACACGTCGTAGAAGTCACCACCGACGAGGTCGCCGGCGCCCGCGGGCGCGAACCGGATCGCCACCTCGCACGATGGAATGTGGGGGATCGCGGTCGGCAGCAGGCTCTGCTGAAGCGTACGGGCGATGTGATCGCTCCTGCGGTAGAGCGCTTCCGTGCGCGCCTGGAGAGCGCGGGCCTGGAGCGTCAGCGCCAGGCGAGTGCCAAGGCCCGCGATCTCCTCTACCTCCTCGCGTCGCCACTCTCGACCTCTCCGGGCCAGCACGACCCGCGCGACCAGACCGCCGCGAGCGATGGCTGCGAGCGCGAGCACCTGCACCCGCCCGTGCTCGGACTCAAGCGTCGCGCCATGGGTCGCGGTCGCGCGCCGGGTCCGCGCGAGCAGCCGAGCCTGCTCCCACGCGGCGTCGATCGCAGGCCGGTCGCCCGGCGAGACGAGCCCGGCGTCTCCGGAGCTGACGCGGGCGAACTCGAGCTCGGGCGCGACGGCATCCTCGCCGGCTAGCTCCTCGGCGGCGCAATAACCGTTCCCGCGTGCGAGCACGAGCGTTGCGAATGTCTCGAGCGCCTCGACGCTGGTGGTGCCTCGGTCGAGTGTTGTGCCCGCCTCGGCCAGGAACGCCGCTCGCTCTCGCGCACGCTCGCGTCCTACCAAGAGCCAACCGAGGAAGCCGCCGAGCGCGAGTGTCAGCGCGGTCAGCACGACGAGCACGACGATCGCGACGCTGACGGCGGCGTTCGCGGAGCTCTTCGCCGAGCGCTGGCGCGCCGCCTGGCGCTCGGAGATCAGGTGCTCGAGCTGCTCCGTCTGCGTGCGAATGCCGTCGACGAGCTGCTTACCGCGTGCAGTCGTCGCGAACGACTGCGCGGCGCGTGGATTGGTCGTGACGTCGCGCTGAACGGCGGGGACGTACGAGGCCATGTAGAAGCGCGCGGCGTCGGCCAGCGCGGTCGCTCGGCTGACGTAGGCGCCTTCGCGCTCGGCGGCCTGCTCGAGCGCTAGCGTCGCGGCGGGCAGAGCCGACTCTGCCGCCTGCGTCGGCGCCAGGAAGAGCCGATTGCCGGTGATCACGTAGCCACGCAGACCGGTCTCGGCGTCGACCACCTTGCTCTCGAGGTTGATCGTCGCGTCGAGGTACGTGCCGGTGCGAAGCGTCGCGACGGCGGTTGTGCGCAGGTGGACGATGTGCCCGAGCAGCAGCGCGATTCCGAGCGCGACCGCGGCGGCGCCGATCGTGACCGCGGCGAGCACCCCGGCAATCAACCGGGTCTGCTGCCTCATCTCCCGAAGTCGAGGTCGAAGATCGTGGCCACGTCGGGCGGGCGGCTGACGATCCCGAATCGCGCCTCCCAGCCGGCCCACGTCTCGAGGCTGGCCTTGTCGAGTTCGCCGACGCGACCGTCGGGACCCTTGAACGCGGGTAGGAGCGCGGCGAGCTGCGCCGCGACGAGCTTCGGGTCGAGCCCCGCCGCTTGCTCATCGAGATCCTGAGCCGCCTGGTGAGGAGCGCTCAGCGTGTATTCGTAGCCGCGGATGAGCGCGTCGACGACGCCGCGGGCGAGTCCGGGGTCGCGCTGCAGGGTCTGGGCGGTCGCGCACAGAACGAGCTCGGGGTACGACGGCGCGCCGTAGTCGTCGACCCGGAATACGTGAGATCCCGGCCGCTGCTTCTGAATCGTCACGCCCTCGTCGTTCCAGAACCCCAGGGCGCCGGCGACTCGGCCGGCGAGCAGGTCGGCGACCGCGTTGTAGCCGATCGTGATCGTCTTGACCTTCGCGGGATTCCCGCCGGACCCGGTCACCTCCGATCGGAGCACGGCGGTGTCACTCGGCACGCCGGTGATTCCGACCGTCTGGCCCTCGAACGCCTTCGGAGAGCGGATGTCGGGCGACGCGATCACCGCCGCCAGGGGGCGCTCGACGATCGCCATGATCCCGACCAGCCCGGGGTGCTTCGGCGCCGATTGATCCGCGATTGCCAGGTCGTGGATGTCGAGGATCGCGAAATTGACCTTGCCGGTCTCGAGCAGCTTGATCGAGTCGGTGCTGGCGGTCGGCGCGATCACGTGCAGATCTACGCCGGCGTCCCGGTCGTAATGACGGGCGAGCGCCGCGTAGATGCCGGTGTGGACGGCGTTAGGTGTGAAATCGAGGATCAGCGTGGCGCTGCGGGGTTTCGGGGGCGCGGCCGGGGCCGTGGCTCTGGCCGCCGTCCCGGCGGCGGACGCCGGCGCGGTCGACGACGATCCGCTCGAGCCGCAGCCGGCGATCGAGGCGGCCAGGGCAGTCAGGAAGAGGCAAGCCAGGGCTGCCCGTGCACGCATCGCTCCTCGCATCAGCCCGCGCCAGGATAGGCGCTCGATGGGCCCAGGTGGTCGATTCGTAGAATGGGCCGCGCGCATGCGCCGCCGTGTCACGTTCAGCCGCAATCTCACGCTGTCGCTCTCGCGGACGTGCCGCTGCTACTGCAAGTACTGCGCGTTCGCGACCCACAAGGCGCATCTGCACGCGCCCGACGAGGTGCTCGCGTTGCTCGACCGGGCGGTCTCGCGCCACCACGTGAAGGAGTTGCTGGTGCTCACCGGCGAACGCCCGGAGGTGAACGCCGGGGTGGCAGCGCGTCTGGCCGAGTACGGGCACGCGGACTTCACCTCCTACGTGGTGTGGGTGTGCGAGCAGGCGCTCGAGCGGGGGTTGCTGCCGCACACGAACCTGGGGGTGCTGGACGCGCGCGATCTGGCTCGGTTGCGGGAAGTCACCGCGTCCCAGGGTCTGATGCTCGAGTCGATCAACCCGGATCTCGTCGTCCACCAGGGCTCCCCGACGAAGGACCCGGCGATACGACTTGGGACGATCGCGGCCGCAGGCGAGCTGAAGATCCCGTTTACGAGCGGGATCCTGGTCGGGATCGGGGAGACCGAGGACGAGCGGGTCGCGTCTCTCGAGGCGATTGCGGCGCTTCACGATCGCCATGGGCACATCCAGGAGGTGATCCTCCAGAACTTCGTCCCCCACCAGAGCTACTACGGCCGCGAGCCGGCGCAGATCGCCGGCGACGCCGCGGACGAGTACTGGCGCACCGGAATGTGGGACGGCCCGCGCCGGGACGCGCCGTCCTGGGCGTGCGAGGTGTCGGTGGCGGACATGAAGCGGCTGATCGGCGAGACGCGGCGGTTGATGCCGGGCGTCGGGATCCAGGTCCCGCCGAACCTGTCGGACTGGTGGCCCGAGCTCGTGCGAGCCGGCGCCACCGACCTCGGCGGGCTCAGTGCCAACGGCGACCACATCTCGCCCGAGCACCCGTTTCCCTCGCCGACCGAGGTGCGCAAGCGCCTGCGGGGCGACGGCGTGGCGCTGTCCGAGCGGCTGTGCGTGTATCCGGAGTACATCGACCCCGAGTGGATCTCGCGGCCGGTGATGGACGTGATCAAGACGACGTACTGGTCGTTCATCCCGCGGCGGGGATCGGGCCGCCGAGCGTCGGTCGAGGTCGGCGACGACGCCGCGCCTCGGGCGCTGGCGCGCGGGCGCGAAGGGCTTTCGCTGACCCCGGTGGAGTTGACGGCGCTGTTTGCCGAGACCCGTCCGCAGGTGATCGAGGAGATGCGGTTTGCGGCCGACGAACTCCGGTCCGAGTTGGCCGGCGACACCGTGACGTTCGTGGTCAACCGCAACATCAACGTCTCGAACATCTGCACGGTCGGCTGCGCCTTCTGCGGGTTCGGTCAGTCCCGGCGGTCGCCCGACGCCTACGAGCACTCCGAGGAGGACTTCCGCGGCCGGATCCAGGAGGCGGTCGAGTTCGGAGCGACTGAGATCTGCATGCAGTCCGGTATCCACCCGGATTGGGGGCTGCCCGAATACGAGAAGTGGCTGAGGGTGGCGAAGGATGAGGCGCCGGAGCTCCACCTGCACGCCTACTCGCCGATGGAGGTCGCACACATGTGCGACGTCAGCGGCCTCTCCCCGCGGCACGTCTTCGACCGGCTGCGCGAGGCCGGCCTGGGCTCGACACCGGGCACGGCGGCGGAGGTCCTGCACGACGGCGTCCGCGAGCGCATCTCGCCGAACAAGCTGCCGGTTGCGCGGTGGGTCGAGATCATCGAGGCATCACATGCGGAGGGGATCCGCTCGACCGTGACCGTGATGTTCGGCCACGTCGAGGAGCCGTGGGAGCTCGCCGAGCACATGCGCGTGGTCCGCGAGCTCCAGGAGCGCACCGGCGGCTTCACCGAGTTCGTCCCGCTGTCGTTCATCCCGTTCCACACGCTGCTCGGCCGAACCCACGGGGTCGAGGAGATCTCTCGCGAGGAGAACCTCAAGCACACCGCGGCGTTCCGGCTCGCGCTCGGCAAGACCGTCCGCAACCTCCAGGCGAGCTGGGTCAAGATGGGCCTCGACGCCGCCACCGAGTCTCTGCACTGGGGCGTCAACGACCTCGGCGGAACGCTGATGGAGGAATCGATCTCGCGGATGGCCGGCAGCTACCACGGCGTCAAGCTGACGCCGCCTCAGCTCGTCGAGGCCGCGCACCGGGCGGGGCGGCCAGCGGCGGAACGGACGACGCTCTACGAGATCCGCCGGCGCTACGAAGTGCCGGTTGCTGCCGCGTGAGCATCGACCAGCCGATCGCGGATCGGGCACCGTCGCTGTTCGCCGGCGTCGAGCCGCTCGAGGTGTTCGTCGAGTTGCTCGCCGAGATCGACATGCATACGTCGCCGACCGAGTTCTACGACCGGATCTGTGAAGCGATCTGCCGGCTGACCACGATGCGCCGCGCCGCGATCTTCATGGCCGACGCCGCGCGCCGAAGGGTCCGCGCGATCGGCTCCTACGGGATCCCGTTCGACCAGATTTCGGGGATCAGGCCGACGCTCGTCAACACACCGATCGCGCAGCGTGCGCTGCTCGAGGACAAGGTGGTCGTGGTCTCGGAGCGGATCGAGGAGGAGGTTCCGCCCGAATACGCCAAGCTGCTCGGGATCACGACGCTCGTGTGCACGCCCCTGAGCGCCGGCGGCTATGCCTACGGGGTGATCTGCGCCGACCGCGGCGGCGGGCGCTTCGACCTCTCCGACGGCGAGCGCCACCTGCTGTGGACGCTCGGCAAGACCGCAGCGCTGGTCGCGGCGGCGCGCAACGTCACGCGCGCGCAGGAACGGACCCGGCGGCTCGGCGAACGCCTCGACCTCGCGCGCGAGATCCACGAGAGCGTGCTCCAGCGCCTGTTCGGCGTCTCGCTGGCGCTTGGTGCCGAGCAACTCGACCGCCCCGAACGCGAGCGCTGCCGGATCGAGATGCAGGAAGCGCTTGCCGACCTGCGGCGCGCGCTGGAGCGCCCGCTGGCGCCGATTCCGGCGGAGACGGGCACGACGCTCGCAGCCGAGCTCGAGCGGGTCAGAAGATCGCCGGGCATGTTCGTCGAGGTCGACTGGCGCGGCGAGTCGAGCGTGCCGGCCGACATCGAGCCGCTCGCGCAGTCGGTGCTCGCCGAGGCGCTTCGGAACATCGCCAAGCACGCCGACCCCACGCGCGTCGAGGTCGCGGTGGCGCGCGACCAGGACACGTTCACGCTCGAGGTCCGCAACGACGGCGCCGGCCCGGGCGCCGGAGACCCGGGGATGGGCCTGCGACTCGCCGCGTTCGAGGCGCTCCAGCAGGGTGGGGTGGTCGAGTTCGGGCCGTTCGACGAGGATCGGTGGCGCGTGCGACTCGCTGTGCCGCTCCAGCAGACACCGCGAGAGGCGGACCCGCTCGAGCCTGAGGAGTTCTGATGGACGATCGCAGGCTCCGCGTGCTCGTGGTCGACGATCACGACGTCGTGCACTGGGGCTTCCGGGTGCTGCTCGGCGAGCAGCCGTGGGTCGAGCGGTTCTACCAGGCCCGAACCGGCGCGGAGGCGATCGCGCTGGCTCGCGCCCATAAGCCGCACGTCGCGCTTGTCGACCTGTTCCTGGCCAACGAGTCCGGCGCCGAGCTCAGCGGGTCGATCCGCGAGGCATCGCCGGCGACGCGCGTGCTGTTGATCTCGGGCGCCGGGCGGATGTCGCCGGCCGCCGCCCGCGCGGCCGGAGCGTCGGGGTTCGTATCCAAAGACTGGGACGCGAGCCGGGTGGCGGCGGCCGTTCGTCGCGTCGGCCTCGGGATGACGACTTTCCCGCCCAAGGCGGAGCAGCCCGCGCCGCTGCTAACCGAGCGCGAGCGCGAGGTGCTCGATCTGATCGCGGTCGGATCGACCAACCGCGAGATCGCGCAGCAGCTTTACCTCAGCCCGCACACGGTCAAGGAGCACACGAGCGCGCTGTATCGAAAGCTCCGCGCGCGCAACCGGGCAGAGGCCGTGCAGCGCGCCCAGCGGATCGGCTTGCTCGGATAGGGATGTTGGGCCGCCTCCGGCGGCGTCCATGGGGGCCATGTTCCCCGTCCGGAGGGCGATCGCGCCCGCCCGGCACGGACGCCGGGCGGAACGGCCCCACGGACGTCGAGCGAAGCGAGACCCACTCCCGGAAACGGCTCACTCGCCACCCCACGCGCGCCGAATGCCCGTTCGCCCGGCTCTGGTACGGAGAGCGGGGCGTTCGCGCTCGCGAGTGGCGCGAGTGTGCCGCTGTCCGTGTTACTTCTCGCCGCCGGGGCGCATGAACCGCTCGAGCGCCGGCAGCTTGAAAGCGTGGGGGATGTAGCGCGACGCGAGCATGCTGACCCGCATCGGCAGGCCCGGCACGACTACGCGCTCGCCGTGATCGAGCCCTTCGACGCCGGCGCGGGCGGCGTGCTCGGACGAGATCAGCGTGCCGGGCACGGCCCGCTCGAATGACTTGCCGCTCGCCGTCTCCCAGCCCGCGATCTGCCAGAAGTCGGTCTCGACCGGGCCCGGGGCAAGCGTGGTGACGGTCACGCCGTGCCCGCGCATCTCTTGGTGGAGCGCCTCGGAGAAGGTGAGTACGTACGCCTTGGCGGCCGAGTAGCCGGCCGAGTACGGCATCGGCTGCATGCCGGCGGTGGAGGCCACGTTCAGGATCGCGCCGCGGCCGCGCTCCACCATGCCTTGCGAGAACACACGCGTGAGGTACACGACCGCCTCCACGAGCACCCGTACCTGTTCGAGCTCACGGTCCAGATCGGCTTCGTAGAACGGGCCGCCCGTGGCGAAGCCGGCGTTGTTGACGAGAATCTCGACCTCGAGCCCGAGCTCGTCGAGGCGGCCGGGAATCTTTCCTCGCTGCGCTGCTTTGCCGAGGTCGCACGGGATCGTCTCGACGCGCACGCCGTGCTGTTCGCTCAGCTCGTCGGCGAGCGCGGTGAGCCTCTCCTTCCGACGCGCTACCAGCACCAGATTGTGCCCGCGGGCGGCCAGCAGCTTGGCGATCTCGCCGCCGATTCCGGCCGATGCGCCCGTGATCAGGGCGGCGGATGAGGGTGATGGCTTGGGAAGGCTCAACGCTGTTGGGGCTCGCCAGAGGGGGCACTCGAGCCCTCCCCCCGAACGGGGGGAAGTCCGTTATGCGCCTGTATCCGGACCGGTGCTGCCGCGTAGGGTGATAGCAGAATGGGCGTAACTGCGATCCTGTTTCCAGGTCAGGGCAGCCAGACCCCGGACATGCGCGAAACCGTGTCCCGGGTGCGCCCGGATCTTCTCTCGCTCGTCGAGCAAATCGTCGGCGAGGACCCCTTCGTGCGCGCCGAGGAGGGCACGCGCTACGCCCAGCCGGCGATCTTCTGCGCAAGCCTGGCGGGTTGGGAGGCGCTCGGGCGTCCCTCCGGAGATTTCATGGCGGGCCATTCACTCGGAGAGCTCGCCGCGCTGGTCGCGGCCGGTTGCCTGACCGAGCGCGACGGGCTCGAGCTCGTGGCGCTGCGCGGCAAGCTGATGCAGGAGTCCGGCGAGCGCGCCGGCGACGGCGGGATGCTCGCGCTGCTCGGCGCCGGCGCGGCAGATCGCGCCGGCGAGCTGGCGGACGCGCACGGGCTCGCGGTGGCCAATGACAACTCTCCCCAGCAGGTCGTGCTGTCAGGTGACCGCGGGTTGTTCGACGCCGCGAGTGCCGCCGCCAAGGAGCTCGGCCTCCGGCCGATGGACTTGCCCGTCACCGGAGCGTTCCACTCGCCGATGATGGCCGAGGCGGTTCCGCCGTTCGCGAGCGCGCTCGAACGCATCGAGGTGTCGGCGCCGCACGGTGTGACAGTTTTCTCGGCAGTGACCGCCGCGCCGTTCGAGGACGTCCGCGCGCAGCTCGCGCAGGCCTTGACGATGCCCGTCCGGTGGCGCGAGACGCTGCTGGCGATGCGCGACCGCGGCGCCGGGCGGTTCGTCGAGGTCGGGCCCGGACGGGTGCTCACCGGGCTGGTCAAGCGAACGCTCAAGGACGTGGAGCTTGCCCATGCTTGATCCGAGCGGGATCCACGAGTATCTGCATCCCGCCGGCCAGGGCGTCGCGGCGGCGCTTGCCCCGGCGCGACCGGCGATGCTGTCGGTCGCCGCGGAAGTTCCGCAAGCCCGGGTGACCACGGCGGAGCTGGCCGAGCGCCTCGGGGTCAGCGAGGACTGGATCGTGTCGCGGACCGGCATTCGTGAGCGTCCAGTGGCGGCGCCGGACGAGCGGCTGTCGGACTTCGCGGCGGCGGCCGGTCGGCAGGCGCTGGCGCGCGCGGGCGTCGATCCGAGCGACGTGGATCTGGTGCTCGTGGCCACTCTGACGCAGGACGAGCTGATGCCGAACGCGGCGCCGGTCGTCGCCCATGAGATCGGGGCCGTTCACGCCGGAGCGATCGACCTCGGCGCCGCCTGCACCGGGTTCCTGTCGGGGGTCTCGCTCGGCGCCGCTCAGATCGAAACGGGACGCGCCGAGTGCGTGCTGTTGATCGGCGCGGACTTCACCACGCGGATCATCGACTGGGACGACAAGCGGACCGCGCCGCTGTTCGGCGACGGCGCGGGCGCGGCAGTGCTCGGCCCCGCCACCGGTGAGGTCGGATCGATCGGGCCGATCGTGCTCGGCGCCGACGGCTCCGGCGCCCCCGCGATCCAGATCGCACACGAGGATCGCAAGCTGCGGATGGACGGCCCCGAGGTCTATCGCCACGCGGTGGCGCGGATGGGACAGGCGACGGTGGCCGCAGTCGAAGGCGCCGGCCTCACGCTCGAGGACATCGATCTGTTCGTCTATCACCAGGCCAACGGAAGGATTCTCCGGGCGCTCGCGGAAAAGCTTCAACTTCCGTCCGAGCGCGTCGTGGATTGCATCGAGAATCTGGGCAACTCCTCAGCGGCCACGCTGCCGCTGGGACTGGTCTTCGCCGAACGCGAGGGCTGGTTGAAGCCGGGCTCGCGGGTCCTGCTCAGCGCGTTCGGCGCCGGCTTCACCTGGGGCGCCGGCGTGATCGAATGGGGAGGCTCGGACAGTGCCTGAGCCCGCGTCGCAGCGAGAAGGCTCAGCGCTCGTCACCGGCGCGTCGCGCGGCATCGGCGCCGCGATCGCACGCTCGCTCGCGCGCGACGGCTGGCGAGTCGGGGTCAACTACCGCTCCGATCGCGAGGGCGCCGAGGCGGTCGTCTCCGAGATCGAGCGCGAAGGCGGCCAGGCGATCGCGCTCGCGGCGGACGTGTCCGACCCGGGTGCGCCCGACGAGCTGTTCGGAGCGCTCGAGTCGCACTTCGACGGTCCCGTCCTCGTGCTCGTCAACAATGCCGGGATCAGCCGGGACGACCTCACTCCCTCGCTCGGCGACGAGGAATGGGACTCGGTGATCCAGACGAACCTGACTGCGGCGTTCCGGCTCACGCGTCGGGCTTTGAAGGCGATGCTCAGGGCGCGGTCTGGTCGCATTGTCAACATCTCGTCCGCGGTTGCCTTGCGCGCCAATCCCGGACAGGCGAACTACTCCGCCTCGAAGGCCGGACTGATCGCCCTGACGAAGACCTCGGCGGTCGAGGTCGCACGCCGCGGGGTGACCGTCAACGCGGTCGCACCCGGGCTGATCGACACGGAGTTCATCGGCGGAGCTTCGAAGGAGATACTCCAGGCGATTCCCGCCCGGCGCCTCGGAACTCCGGATGAGGTTGCGGCGTGCGTGCGCTTCCTGACTTCTGACGAGGCCAGCTACGTCACCGGCGCGGTGCTCACCGTTGACGGTGGCCTGGCCGCATAAGAACCACTGACAACTGAAAGGAGATCAATCCATGGCAACCGTTACCGCCGAACAGGTCGAGGCCCGCGTCGTCGAGACGCTCGCGAGCTTCGGCCCCGACGCCGACCAGATCAGCCGCGGCTCGACGTTCGAGGAGCTCGACATCGACTCACTCGACCTCGTCGAGCTGGCGCAGGTCGTCGAGGACGACTACGGCGTCGTGCTCAAGGGCGAGGACATGAAGGAGCTCAAGACCGTCGGCGACGCGATCGACCTGATCGTCAGCCGGGCGGAGTAAAGCCGGGTCTCAGTGAGCGATATGCAGTCAAACGGCCGGCCCGCGCGACGTAAGGTCGTGATTACGGGGCTGGGCGCTGTCACGCCGTTGGGCGTCGGCGCCGAGGCCCTGTACTCGCGCTGGGCGTCCGGCGAGTGCGGGATCCTCGACGGCGCCGGCGCGTGCACGGACTTCGAGCCCAGCGAGGTCCTCACGGTCAAGGAGATCCGCCGGCTCGACCGGTTCTCGCAGCTCGCGCTGGTCGCGGCCGGCGAGGCGATCGCCGACGCCGGCTGGGACGGCGAACTCCCTTACGACCCGATGCGGCTCGGCTGCATTCTCGCCACCGGGATCGGCGGGATCCAGACGATCGAGCTCCAGCACGACGTACTCCGCGACCGCGGTCCGGCCCGGATGTCTCCGCTCGGGATCCCGGCGCAGATGCCGAACGCGGCCGCCGCGGCGGTGTCGATGAAGTTCGGGCTCAAGGGCCAGATGTACAGCGTCGTCTCCGCCTGCTCGAGCGGGGCGCACGCGATCGGCTGCGCGCTCCGGATGATCCAATACGACGACGCGGACGCGGTCGTCGTCGGCGGCGCCGAGGCGACGCTCACACCGTTCGGGTTCGGCAGCTTCAACTCGATGCAGGCGCTGTCGCCGACCGGGCTCTCGCGGCCGTTCGACGCGCGCCGCGACGGGTTCGTGATGGGCGAGGGCGCCGGCGTGCTCATCCTCGAGAACGCCGATGCGGCGGCGGCCCGGGGCGCGAAGGTGCTCGGCGAGGTGACCGGGTACGGCTCGACGTCGGATGCGTACCACCTGACCGCGCCCGAGCCGAGCGGGGCTGCCGCTACGCGCGCGATTGAGATTGCTTTGAGCGACGCCGGGATCGGCCCGGATGAAGTCGACTACATCAACGCGCACGGGACTTCCACGCAACTCAACGACGCCGCCGAGACCGCGGCGCTGAAGCGAGCGCTTGGCGAAGAGCGTGCCTACAAGATCCCGATCTCCTCGACCAAGTCCGCGATCGGGCACCTGCTCGGGGCCGCGGGCGCTGTGGAGGCGGTCGCCACCGTGAAGACCTTGTCCACACGGGTGATCCCGCCGACGGTCGGCTACGAGGTGCCCGATCCCGACTGTGACCTCGACTACGTTCCCGGCGAGGCCCGCCCGCTGGTGATGTCGAACGGCCATCCGCCGGTCGCGATCTCGAACTCGTTCGCGTTCGGCGGCCACAACGTGACGCTGGTCTTCAGGGGCGCGGAATCGTGAGCGCGACCATCGAACGCGAGCAGGCCCGGCGGCTGGATCCGCTCGAGCGGCTGGAGGCCCTATGCGACCCCGGGAGCGTGCGGCCGCTCCGCTCGCGCGTGATCTCGCGCCGGCTGGGAGCCCGGGCCGTGCCCGGAGACGGCGTCTTGGGCGCCACCGGAAGCGTCGACGGCCGGCCGATCGCGTGCTACGCCGAGGACGGCTCGTACCTGGGTGGATCGCTCGGCGAGCAGCACGCGGACACGATCGTTCGAGTGTTGAAGACTGCCGAACGGGCGCGGATTCCGGTGGTCGCGTTCGTCGAATCGGGCGGCGCCCGGATGCAGGAGGGCCAGGCGGCGCTCGCCGGGTACGGCCGGATCTTCCGCCATACGGTCGGGCTGACCGGCGTGGTCCCGCAGATCTCGGTCGTGTCTGGCGCATCGGCCGGCGGCGGTGCCTATTCGCCGGCGCTCACAGACCTGATCATCATGACCGAGGACGCCGCGATGTTCCTCACCGGGCCCGGCGTCGTCCGCGACGCGCTCGGCGAGGAGATCGACGCCGTGTCGCTCGGCGGCCCGCGCGTGCACGAGCACAACGGCGTGTGCCATCTGGTCGAGCACGACGAGTTGTCCGCGGCTTCGCGGGTGCGCGAGTTGCTCTCGTATCTCCCGTCGTCTGCGGGCGCCGCATTGCCTGTGTTCGATCCAGTGGGTTCGGAGCTTGATGATCCGGGGACCGTGGTGCCGTCCGAGCCGAGGCGCGCGTACGACGTGCGCGACGCGCTGCGGGGGATCGTCGACGCGGGCTCGCTGCAGGAACTGTGCCCGCGGTGGGCGCGCAACGTGGTGACTACGCTCGCTCGGATCGAAGGACGGCCGGTCGGAATCGTGGCCAATCAGCCGCACCATCTCGGCGGCGTGCTCGACGCGGAGGGCTCCGAGAAGGCAGCGCGGTTCGTAACGTTCTGCGACTCGTTCGGCTTGCCGCTGATCGCCGTGGTCGACACCCCCGGCTTCATGCCCGGCTCAAAGCAAGAGCGCGCGGGCGTGATAAGACACGGAGCGTCGCTGGTACGTGCCTTCGCCGCCGCGCGGGTCCCGAAGCTGACGGTGGTCCTGCGCAAGTCTTACGGCGGTGCGTACATCACGATGAACTCGCGTGACCTCGGCGCTGACCTGGTGCTGGCGTGGCCCGAGGCCGAGCTCGGGATCATGAGCGCCCGCGGCGCGGTCGGGGTCGTCAACCGCCGCGAGCTCCGCGCCGCCGCCGACGTCGAGGTGGAGCGGACGCGCCTGGCGGACGAGTACTTCGACGAGCACCTGCGGGCCGACGCGGCCGCCGCGTCCGGGTTCGTCGACGAGCTGATCGAGCCGGCGGAAACGCGCGAGCGGCTTGCCGGCGCGCTGTGGACGCTCGGCGACGCGCGTGCTCGCTAGCGAGGCGCCGTGATCCTCGAGGGCAAGAAGCTCGTGATCACGGGGGTGATCACGAAGGACTCGATCGCGTTCCACGCGGCTTCGCGCGCGCTCGAGCAGGGGGCATCGATCGTGCTGACGAGCTTCGGGCGGGCACGGCGGATGACCGAGCGAGCCGCCAAGCGGCTGTCCTCCGAGGTTGACGTGCTCGAGCTCGATGTGAACAGCACCGACGATCTATCCGCGTTGACGTCGTCGCTCCGGGAGCGGTGGGGGTCGGTGGACGGCGCGCTCCACGCGATCGCGTTCGCGCCCGAGGACGCCTTGGGTGGGCGATTCATGACCACGCCGGCGGAGAGCGCCGCCGCCGCTTTCCAAACGAGCGCATTCTCGTTCAAGGCGCTGGCGGCTGCTTTGGAGCCGTTGATGGGCGCTGGGTCGAGCGTCGTGGGGCTCGACTTCGATGCGACCGTGGCGTGGCCGATCTACGACTGGATGGGCGTCGCCAAGGCCGCGCTCGAGTCGGTGTCGCGGTATTTGGCGCGTGATCTCGGGCCGCGCGGGATCCGCGTGAACCTGGTCTCGGCGGGGCCGCTTGGGACGGTGGCGGCGCGCGGCATTCCGGGTTTCGATGGTTTGGCCGCACTGTGGCAGGCGCAGGCGCCGCTCGGCTGGGACATCGAGGACCCGGCGCCAGTCGCCGACACGATCTGCTTCCTGCTATCGGACTACGCGCGCGCGATCAGCGGCGAGATTGTCCATGTCGACGGCGGTTTTCACGCGGTCGGCGCTCCGGCGGAGGGCTAGCGCGGGGCACGTTTGTTGGACGTTCTGTAGCCCGGGCGGGGGCTAGCCTGGGTGACGTGGTGGATCGCTGGCTCGCCAACGACCGGCTCGTGCGCGTGTCCGCGCTGCTCGGCGCGGTCGCGATCGCGTTCTCCAGCATCCTCGTCCGGCTGAGCCACGCCTCGCCGTCGACGGCGGCGATCTTTCGGTGCGCGTTCGCACTGCCGATCCTCGGTCTCTTGGCGTGGCTCGAGGACCGCCGGTTCGGGGGGCGGCCGTGGTCCCAGCGCCGCATCGCCGTGGCCGCCGGAGTCTTCTTCGCCGCCGACCTGATCCTCTGGCACCACTCGATCGACGACGTCGGCGCAGGCCTCGCCACCGTGCTCGCGAACATACAGGTCGTGCTCGTGCCGCTTGTGGCGTGGGCCGTGCTCGCCGAGCGTCCGAACCGTCGCGTGCTCTCGGCGCTGCCGATCGCGCTGGTCGGAGTGCTGCTGATCTCCGGGGTGCTCGAGCAGCACGGCGCGTACGGGCGAGCTCCAGGCCGCGGCGCGGCGTTCGGGCTCGCGGCCGGGATCGCGTACGTGGGCTTCCTGCTGCTGCTCCGGCGCAGCAATTCGGACCTTCGGCGAGTGGCCGGGCCGCTGTTTGACGCGACCGCCACCGCGACTGTCGTCGCCATCGTGGCCGGCGTGATCATCGGCGACGCCGACCTGACGCCCGCGTGGCCTGGCGTCGGGTGGCTGATCGTGCTCGCGCTGACCTCGCAAGTGATCGGCTGGCTGCTGATCACGACGTCGCTGCCGCGCCTGCCCGCGGCGATTACCTCGCTGACGCTCACCGTCCAGCCGGTTGGCGCGGTGGCACTCGCCGCGTTGATCCTCGGCGAGGACCCGAGCTCCCTCCAGCTCGCCGGCGTGCTGCTCGTGCTCTGCGCCCTGTTGGCCGCAACGCCGGGCGCGCGCGTCCTAGCGGAAAAGGTCCTCCGCTTCCGGGCGGATCATCGCCGCCGCACCGGGCCCGTCCTCGGCGCTGACGTGACGGTCGGCGCCGCGAACGACGACAACGGGTAACGCTCCGTCCTTGGTTCGCGCCAAGTCCGCGGCCGCCGCGAGTTCGTCGGCGACGGCGATCCAGGTCGCCTTGAGCTCGCGCCCGACGGTGTCGGTGCGCCCGCGCCAATCTTCGAGTGGCGCGAGGCCGGCGCACCCGATCGCGACGTCGACCTGCCCGCGCCGCCAGGCCCGTCCGAACGAGTCGGTGATGACGATCGCGGGGTTCACGTTGGTCAGGTTTCGTATGCGGGCGCGGAGGGCTCGCGCCGACGCGTCCGGGTCGCGGGGGAGAAGGACGAGCGTCTCCTCGCCGGGGACGTTGGAGGCGTCGACGCCCGCGTTAGCGCACACGAACCCGTGATGTGTGACGCAAATCAGGACGCCGTGCGACGCGCGCCGAACCTCGCGGGACTCGTCGAGGACGACTTGGACGTGGCGCGGGTCCTTGCCGAGCTCGGTCGCAAGCTGTACCGCTCGTTCACCCGGGTGCACGTCGGCGAGCGCGCGGAGACGGCCCTCGGCCTTGGACACGACCTTGTGCGCCGTCACGAGAACGTCGGTGTCGGTGAGCGGCGGTGTCCGACTAGGGTGGCTTTCGATCGCGGTCGCAATCAGCGCCGCCAGATCGTCGCCGGGGACGACCTCTGGCAGCCCTTCGACGGCGGTCACGCTGAGCGCGGGCGCCACTAGGAGCGGGCTCGCATCAGCTGGTTGAGCATGCCGCGAGTATGAGCGGCGCCGCCGCGGATCTCGGTCAGGCGTCGCTGCAGCGCCTCGAGGTCGTCGGGCGTGTCGACGTCGAACGCCAGGCTCGACACCTCGACCACCTCCGCAGCCACGCCGGCCGCCTCCGCATCGGCCTCGTGGCGACGGCGGCTGTCCGGGCCGAAGCTCGGCGCGAGCGCATCCGGCGGCGCGAGCAGCAGCGCGTTCGTGCCGGTGCCATGCCGGTCGGGCACGATCAGCGCGGAGCGCTCGCCGGCCGCCGGGCGTGAGAGCAGCTCCTCGACCTCCTTGGGGTCAAGCAGGGGACAGTCGCCCGGGACGAGCAGAACCCGCTCGATCCCGTCCTCGAGGGCGGCTTCGATACCTTTCGTGGCAGCGGAGTTGTGTCCCCGCTCGTCGTCCTCGACGATCGTGGCCCCGTACCCGGCGCCGATCCGCTGGGCCACGCGGTCGCCGCTGACGACGACGATCTGCTCGAGCGCCGGAACGCGCCGAAGCGCCACCAGCACGTCGGCGAACATGGCGTCGACGAGCGCGCGCCGGTCGGCGGCGCTGAGCTCGTGCCGCAGCCGCTGCTTGGCGTGCGAGAAGCTTTTGATGGGCAGGATCGCGAGGGTCCGCATGGCGCGGGACGGTACCTACCCGAGAGCGAGCGCGAAGCGCAGCGTTTCCTCGGCGACCCGGCGGCGTGCGGCCGGTGTACCCATCAGCACGTCGGTCTCGAGGCTTGGGAGTTCTTGGGCGCGTCGGTCGGCGACGAGGCCGTCGATTACGCCTTCGTACAGGGCCGCTATTCCGTCGCTGGTCAGCGGTCGGCCGCTCCAGGCCATGAACGCTTCGGTGGGTCCCTTGACGACGGCGCCGGCGACGAGCGGGCTCACGGCGACCACGGGTGCGGGGCTGTCTGTGATTGCGGCCCCGATGCCGGGCACAGCCAGGATCGGGCCGATCGAGATGACCGGGTTCGACGGGCCGATCACGATCGCCCGGGCGGTCGCGAGCGCCTTGTCGATCTCCGGCGTGGGTCTCGCGTTCTTCGCGCCGCGGAAGTCGACTTCCTGGACCGGCCCGGCGCCGCCGGAGCTGATCATGTACTCCTGGAACGACCACCAGCGGTCTTTCGCCATCACTTTTGTACGCACCGGCGAGTCGCTCATAGGGAGGATCCGGCCGGGCGCGCCGAGGGCTGTTGCGATTGCGGCGTGAGCATCAGTGAGACAGACTCCTTGTTCCAGCAGGCGGGCGCGTTCGATCCCGATCGCGAGGTCCTCGTCGCCCAGGTTGAACCAGACGTCGACGCCCAAGCGCCTGAGCCCGTCCATGACCCCGAACGTGTCGCCGGCGAGGCCCCAGCCGCGCTCGTCGATCCGGTCTGCAAGCCAGAACGTGACGAGGTCGGGGTCGGGCGACACATACGCGCCGTAGATCTCGATGTCGTCGCCGGTGTTCGCGATCACGACGAGCTCGTCGGAGCCGACCACATCGAGCATTCCGCGCGCGAGCTTGGCGCCGCCGGTCCCGCCGGCGAGAACGACGACCGGCCCGGTCAATGCGAGTTCAGCCCGGTGATCTTGATCCCGGCGCGGACCTTGTTGCGGACGTTGATCGATATGAGCAGCGGCGTGAGCGTCTCCACGATGCGGGCCATCTCGAGCGGGCCGCAGTCGACCGCGCGGAGCCCATCGATCTGCGTGACGAGTTCGGCCACCTTGGTCTTGTCGTCGCGTCGGTCGCCGCAGATCAGGACGTCCTCGTCGAGCTTGTGGTCGAGGTCGCTGAGGAGTGCGGCGCTGACCGTGTGGAAAGCGGACACCACGTTGACGCCTTCGGGGGCCATCTCCTGGGCCTGTTGTGCTGCCGAGCCCTGCCACACGCCGAGCGTCCGGGTGGCCTTGCCGCTGACGGCGGCGGCGAGGGGAACCGTGGCGTCGACGAGCAGCTGCCCGGGCCTGAGAACCCCCTTCAGGTTCGTGAGCGTCTCCGACTGGCTTCTGAATGGAACGCTCAGGATCACGATCTCGGAGTCTTGGACCGCCACGCTGTTCTCGGCCGCGGCGCACGAGGCCCCGGGGACCTGTTCCGCTTGGCGCTCGGCGGCCTCCTGCGCCCGGCCCGCGTCGCGTGAGCCGATCACGATCGGCACGCCGGCGCGGCCGAGCCTCACGGCGAGCCCGAACCCGAGCGCGCCGGTGCCTCCAACGATGCAGACGGGGCTCTCGGGCAAGGCGCCGGAGTGTATGGGCTACGGTTCGGAGGCATGGGGGAGAGGGCCTTCGTGAGGATTGTTCGAGGTCTGGTGCCGTTCGCGGTTGCGGTGTTGGTGGTCGCGGCCGCCGCGCTCGGCGCCAGCAGCGTGCCCGCCCAGCCGCTGGGCGTACAGGCAGCGTCCGTGACTCAGGTGGGCCAGGATCTCGTCTGGCAGGTTGAGCTCATGCACTCGTTCTCGCCGGCTGGACTGCGGCGTGACGGACGCTCCCTGTGTCTACTGATCGAGCGCGCCCCGAGCGGATCGGCTGTCGGTCAGGTGTGCCTCGCGGGGCCTCGGCCCGGCTCGCCCTCGCCCTCGGTGTTGTATTCGCCGATTACGCGGTCTGGGGCGGGCGGCGCGGTGGCGATCGCCGCGACCGTGACGCGGACGAGCGACCGAGAGCTGACGGCGAGCTTCCTCCCGTCGAGCATCGGGCTTCAGTATCGCCCGCTCCGCTGGCAGGTGCTCACCACGGCTCGCGTGCCGGGATGCACTCCTGCGGCACGCGGCACGTCGATGTGCTCAGAGTTGTTCCCGGCAACACCCGCGGTGGTCGTGTTGCACATTCCACGCCTGGTCGGCTGTGTCCCATCCGGCCCCGATTGGGTGTTCACGGGCCCGCGCAAGGTCCGCGAGATCGCGTTGACATTCGACGATGGGCCCTGGGACACCCCGCCGACGACGGAGTTCGTTCAGGAGCTCGCGCGTCTCCATGCGCCGGCGACATTCTTCGAGATCGGCGAGCACATCCCGGAGTACGACCCACACGGCACCGTCGAGCGGGAGATGCTCGCGGACGGGGACATGATCGGCGACCACACCTGGAGTCATCCCGACATGCTCGGTCTGTCGGCTTCCGGGCAGCAGCAGCAACTCTCGCTCGCCGCCGATGCGATCAGGAAGGCGACGGGCGGATTCGAGCCGTGCCTGTTCCGCGCACCGTATGGCGCCGTCGATCCGTCGCTGCTCAAGGTGGCGCGCTCGATGGGGTTCACGACGATCCAGTGGGACATCGATCCGCGCGACTGGGCGCTGCCCGGTGAGAGCGAAATCATCGACAACGTGCTCGACAACGCGCACAACGGAGGGATCATCGAGGAGCACTTCGGTGGCGGCCCGCGCTACGAGACGCTCGATGCGTTGCCCGAGGAGGTGGCCGGGTTGCGCCAGCGTGGCTATCAGCTCGTGACGCTGACCCAGATGCTCGACTACAAGCTCGTGTATCGCTGATTCCTAGAATCGGACTCGTGAGCGACTTGCCCGCAAGCGTCCGGATCCGCGAGGTCGGCCCCCGTGACGGCTTCCAGAACGAGCCCGAGGTGATCCCGACCGCGGACAAGGTCCGCCTAATCGAGATGCTGGGGGCGACCGGGCTTGAGCGGATCGAGGTGACGAGCTTCGTTCGGCCCGACGTGATCCCGCAGCTCGCCGACGCATCGGAGGTGCTCTCGTCGGTTTCTCTCCCTCCTTCGGTGTCGGTGGGTGTGTTGATTCCGAACGAGCGCGGTCTGGAGCGGGCGCTGCCGCTGCGTGATCGCTTCCAGGAGATCAACGGCTTCCTGTCGGCGTCCGAGACGCACAATCAGAAGAACGTCGGGCGGCCTGTGGCGGAGTCGATGGCGGGATTGGAGCGGACGTTCGCACGGGCACTGGCCGAGGGATTGCGGTGCGAGGGCGTCATCTCGACCTCGTTCGGCTGCCCGTACGAGGGTCATGTGCCGGTCGATCGGGTTTTGGATATCGCCTCTGCTCTGGTCGATTTTGGGGCGGCCGAGGTCGGGTTTGGCGACACGACCGGGATGGCCAATCCGTTGCAGGTCCGTTCGTTCTTTTCGGCTGCCCGCGATCGGTTGCCTGATGTGGAGCTGACCGCGCACTTCCACAACACCCGGGGACAGGGCCTCGCCAACGTGCTGGCGGCGCTCGAGGCGGACGTCAAGAGCTTCGAGTCGAGCTTCGGCGAGCTCGGCGGCTGCCCGGTGCCGGCGGGCGCGACCGGGAACATCGCAACCGAGGACCTGGTATCGATGCTCCACGAGATGGGCATCTCGACCGGAATCGACTTGGCCGCGCTGATCGCAGCCTCGCGCGCGGCGCAGCAGGTACTCGGACGCCCGCTGGGGAGCCACGTCCTGCTCGCGGGGCCCGTGTCGTGGGAGGCCGCGAGTTGACCGGGGTCGAGCACGGCGATCCGTTGGAAGCTGCGGTCGCGCGGGCGCGCGCCGGGGGTCCAGAGCGCCACCGCGAGAAGGCCGTGTCGCAGGGCAAGCTCCCCGTGCGCGAGCGGGTCGCGCGGCTCTTGGACGCCGGCTCGTTCGCGGAAGAGGGACTCCTCGCCGGGTGGCAAGAGGACGGGCTCGGCGCCGAGGGTGTCGTAACAGGGGTCGGCACGATCGCCGGTACGCCCGTCGCGGTGATGGCCAACGACCCGACGGTCAAGGCCGGGTCGTGGGCGCCGAAGACCGTCGAGAAGATCGTGCGGATCCAGGAACGCGCGCTGTCACTGAGGATCCCGCTCGTCTACCTGGTCGACTCGGCCGGGGCGCGGATCAACGAGCAGGTGCAGATGTTCCCCGGGCGCCGCGGCGCGGGCAGGATCTTCTTCAACCAGGTGCGCATGTCCGGGGTCGTTCCGCAGGTGTGCGTCCTGTTCGGGCCGTCCGCCGCGGGCGGCGCATACATCCCCGCGTTCTGCGACATCGTGATCATGCGCGACGGCAACGCCTCGATGTATCTCGGGTCGCCGCGGATGGCCGAGATGGTGATCGGCGAGAAGGTGACGCTCGAGGAGATGGGCGGCGCGCGGATGCACACCTCGCGCAGCGGGGTCGGCCACGCTCTGGTGGCCAGCGACGAGGAGGGGATCGATTTCGCGCGGCGATACCTGGGCTACTTCCCGTCGTCGTTTCTGGGCGAGTCGCCGGCGGCGGCGCCTGCCGCGCCGGCGCCGTCGTCGGATCTGTCGATCCGCGAGCTGATTCCGCCGGACGAGAACAAGCCGTTCGACATGCGGTCGCTGATAGATGTTTTGGTGGACGGTGGGTCGTTTTTAGAGGTTCACGCGCGGTGGGCCCGAGAGGTGATCGTCGGCTACGCCCGGCTCGACGGCCGCGCCGTGGGGATCGTCGCCAACCAGCCGAAGGTCAAGGGCGGCGTGCTGTTCGTCGACTCCTCCGACAAGGCCGCGCGGTTCATCTGGACGTGCAACGCGTTCAACATCCCGCTGCTGTTCCTCGCGGACGTGCCCGGGTTCATGATCGGCACCCAGGTCGAGCGCGAGGGCATCATCCGGCACGGCGCGAAGATGATCAGCGCCGTGTCCGAGGCGAACGTGCCGAAGATCTCGGTGATCGTCCGCAAGGCCTACGGCGCGGGCCTGTACGCGATGGCCGGGCCGGCGTTCGACCCGGACTGCTGCCTCGCGCTACCGACCGCGTCGATCGCGGTGATGGGCCCTTCCGCGGCGATCAACGCGGTCTATTACAACCAGCTCCAGGCGATCTCCGACGAGGGCGAGCGCGCTGCACGGACGGAGGAGCTGCGGCGTGAGTACGCCGAGGACATCGACATCCTGCACCTCGCCTCCGAGCTCGTGATCGACGCCGTGATCCAGCCCGAGGATCTCCGCTCCGAGCTGATCCGCCGTTTCGCCCTCGCGGCCGGCAAGCACCGGGAGTGGCCGGACAAGCGCAATCCCGTCACGCCTGTGTAGCGCCTTCGAGCGCGGCTATCAGCGTCAGTCCGAGCGCCACCGCTCGGTTCAGCGCGTCGTCGTCGATTTGCTCCGGGGTGTCGGTTCGCTGGTGAGAGCGGGGGGCGAGCCCGCGGTCGTCCAGGCAGCCGATCGCGATCGCCGGCAGGCCAGTGGCGCGTGCAGGGAGCGCCGGCGTGGTGCCCCGGCCGCGGTGGGCGGTCGCGGCGGTGTCTGCGCACAGCTCTCTCAGGGAGCGGGCGTACCGGAGCGGCACCAGGCGGCCATCGCTGGACCACCAGGCCGGGAATCCGGCGCCACAGGCGGCGATCCCGAGCACCGCGACGTTTGCGTGTCTCAGCTCTCGCTTGCGGGTCCTCAGGTATCGGTGGAGGCCGATCTGCTCGTCCTGGCCGGCGCCCTGGAGCACGAGCTCTAGCCCGACGGCAGAGGTGTCGGCCGGGTCGGCGCCGGCACGGGCCGTCCCCAGCGTCCGCGCGAGTTCTAGTGCGACCGCTATGCCGGCGGCGTTGTCGCCGGCGCCGGGGCCGTAGCCGGCGCCGGAGGCGTCGAGGAGCAGCGCCAGCGCGAGGACGAGCGCCACCGCCGGGGGCAGCTGGAGGACACCGAGCGCGTGCGGCGGGTGGTGCTGAGTCGAGCGAACGATCGCGATCGCCAGCTCGTAGGCGATCGCGAGCACGAGCCACGCGAGCCAGCCGGGCGCGACGCCGCCCGTGGCGCGTCGTAGGCGGCCGGCGGTGGCGCGGACTGGGTCGCGGTAGATGAGGCCGGTCCGGCCGGCGTCGTAGTTCGCCGTAACGATCAGGCGCGCCGGCGGGGCAGGTCCCGGCCCCGATCCCGGGGGCCGAGCCGTGGCGATCACGTTTTGACTCGCGCGCTCCGGGGTCAGCCGGCGTCCGAGCGACCTTCCGGCCACGTCGTCCACGATCGTCGAGACGAGCGCCACCGCGAGCAGCACCACGCCGATCGTCGGGTGACTCACCGACACCAGGCTGCCCACGAGCGCGAGCGCGACGTGCCACGCGTGCGCGAGCGCCCAATTCGGACGGCACCAGAACGTCTCGATCCGGACTCGCTGGCGCTCCGTGACGAGCTCACGGGCCAGCCACTGGGCCGCCCGCCGCTCAGCGTCGGTTCCCGGGCCACGGCCCTCGAACGCCGCGAGCGCCGTGATCGTCTCCCGTGGCCGCATCGGCGCCGGATGATCGCAGCCGGGAATCCGATAGAACCCGGTTGGATGACTGCGGACGACGAGCGGCAACTGCTCGCGGTGGCGCGGGAGGCGGCTGTCGCAGCCGCCGACGAGTTACGCCGGCGCTACGCCGGGCCCGCCCGCGGCGTGCGCTCCAAGAGCGGGCCGACCGATCTGGTCTCCGACGCAGACCTCGCCGCCGAAGCGGCGATCCGGTCGGTGCTCGGCGCTCGCAGACCGGGCGATGCGATCCTCGGTGAGGAGGGTGGCGAGACGGGGGAGGGGGAGTTTCGCTGGGTCGTCGATCCCCTCGACGGGACGATCAACTACCTCTACCGGATCCCCGCCTTCGCGGTCAGTATCGCGGTCGAGGACTCGAGCGGGACGATCGCCGGCGTCGTCCTCGACCCGATCTCCGAGGAGTGCTTCGAGGCGACCCGGTCCGGCGAGCCGACGCTGAACGGGGACCCGATCCACCACGACGGTCGCGCCGAGTCACTCGACCTCGCCATGGTCGCCACGGGGTTCAACTACGACGCGGCCGTGCGAGTCCGCCAGGCCGATGTCGTGCAGCGGCTGATCCCGCGCGTTCGCGACATCCGGCGCGTCGGGGCGGCCGCGCTCGATCTCTGCTGGTGTGCTTGTGGTCGGTACGACGCGTACTTCGAGCGAGGCCTCAACCCATGGGATGTCGCCGCCGGCAGCCTGATCGCGTCTCGCGCCGGACTCCTGGTCCGCGATCTGGTCGCGGCAGAGGGGGAGCCGGCGGGGACGGTGGCGGCGCCCGCGGAGCTGTTCGACGAGCTGCTCGGGCTGATCCTGGGCTAGGGCTTTGGCTCTTCGGCGGAGTGGCCGCCCCGGGGCCGGGTCCAGTCATGGCCGGGGGCGCGCGGCGGACTAAACTGCCGCCGAGCGCGGCGGTGGCGCAATCGGCTGACGCGGTGCCCTCAAAAGGCACTGTCCTTCGGGACGTGCGGGTTCGAGTCCCGCCCGCCGCACTAATTGATCGTTTCGCGGTTCAGGCCGTCGCGGGCTGGGGCGGAGGCGACGAGTCGGGCGGGTTGTAGCCCCGCCGGCGTGCCTCGTCGATCGGGACTTCCTGCTCGACGTTCCAGCCCTGCGCGAACGCCCGCATCGCGAACACGATCAGCAGCACCTGCACGGGGATCAGCAGCAGCGTGATCGTCCCCAGCGTGTCGGCGCTGAGTCCCTTACCGCCGAACAACGACTGGGCCGGGGCGAAGCCGGCGTGGCTGCGGTCAAACCAACTCGTGCCCGAGAGCCCGAGGCCGGCGACGGCGGCGATCATGAGGAGCAGGATCGCCAGGCCCGCCGCGATCGGGAGCATCCCCCGCGCCCACCGGCCCCAGATGTAGAACGCGATGACCACGTAGGCGGCGCACCAGAAGAAGTTGATCGGCTTCATCCCTTCGAGTTGCGACCAGCCGCCGATCGTCACGATCAACAACAGCCCGACCGACGCCAGCAGGATCAGCGCGACGATCGCCTTCATCAGCTTGCTCGAGGCCTTCTCGCGGTTCGGAAACACGATCGCGTAGCCGGGCGTCAGGTTCCGGTGCTGGGCCACGGGCGGGACCTTACAAACTGGTGTTGTGGCATGCGACGGTTGCAAGCCGCCAGGTCACGCGGCGGGACGGCCTAGAATCGCCGCTGGTCTCGCGGGCGTGGCGAAATTGGCAGACGCGCCGGCTTTAGGTGCCGGTGGGCTTAGCTCGTGGGGGTTCGAGTCCCTCCGCCCGCATTTGGATCGCTCGCGTCCGACTCGGATGCGAACATAGGTTCGTTCCGGTGGTCGGCGTGTTGGCACGTTGCCGGAGCTTTAAGCGGCCTGGCCGATACCATCGCAGCTGTCCCCAGGGGAGTGAGTTAATGGTTATGCGCACGGTCTCCAAAACCGTGAATCCGGGTTCGAATCCCGGCTCCCCTGCTTGAACTCACACACGGTCTACCGCACGTTCAACACGCGGGAGCGCCGCGAGTTCATCCGGATCACCGAGGATGTGGCGGAGGCCGTCAGCGACGCGGGCATCAAGGAGGGCATGGCGCTCGTTTGCGCGATGCACATCACCGCGGCGGTGTGGATCAACGATGACGAGCCCGGGCTGCAGGAGGATGTGCTCGAGTGGCTCGACAAGGTCGCGCCGCCGAGCTGGCACGAACCCGACGGCGAGGTCGCGCGCGAGCTGCTGCCGAATCCGGGCGACTATCGCCACCATCGGGGTGGAGAGGACAACGGCGACGCCCACCTCAAGAACCTACTCGTCCACCACCAGGTGATCGTCCCGGTCACCGACGGCGAGCTCGATCTTGGGCCCTGGCAGCAGATCTTCTACTGCGAGTTCGACGGCCGGCGGGCCAAACGGCTCGTGATAAAGGTGCTCGGGGAGTGAAGGTGCCGTCCTCGCGCGTGTTCGTCGACGGCGCGCTCGAGGGGCGGGTCGCGATCGTCACTGGCGGGGGCACCAACCTCGGCAAGGCGGCCGCGGCCGAGCTTGTGCGTTGTGGCGCCTCCGTAATGATCGCTGGCCGGCGGGCGGACGTGCTGGAGGAGGCGGCGGCCGAGGTTGGCGACCGCTGTGGCTGGGTGGCGGCGGACATCCGCGAGACCTCTGGTGCCGAGCAGATCGTCAGGACCTCGCTTGAGCGCTTCGGCCGTCTCGACCTACTGCTCAACAACGCCGGCGGCCAATACATGGTCCCGGCCGAGGGTCTCGCGACGAAGGGCTGGCGAGCCGTCCATCGCCTCAACATCGACGGAACGCTCGCGATGTGCACCGCCGCCTACGAGCTCGCCATGCGTGACGCACGCGCCGGCACGATCATCAACGTCACCGTGTCGCCGCACCACGGGATGCCGGCCATGGCCCATACGGGCGCGGCGCGGGCGGCCGTCGAGGCGATCACCCGCGATCTGGGGTCCGCCTACGGGCGGGACGGCATCGCCGTGATCGCGGTGGCACTCGGGCGGTTCGACACCGAGTCGCTCCGCAAGTACCCGGCCGAGCTGTGGCGGAGCGCTGCCGCCACCGTTCCCGTCCAGCGCCTCGGGAGCCTCGAGGAGTACGGCTGGCTGATCGCGCTGCTCGCCACGCCGCTTGGGGCTTCGCTCTCGGGCTCGGTCGTAACGCTCGACGGGGCGCTGGACAACTGGTGGGGACCCTGGCCGCCCGCGGGCCTGACCAGGGACGGCGAGGTGCCGACGGAGGAGCGGCGACCCGTCGCCTGACGGGGCGCCGCCCGCCTCAAGGGCACCCCGGTTACCATCTGGCCATCTCGCGGGCGAGGTGTCAACGGTTGCACGGGAGCCTTCCAAGCTCTAGGAACGGGTTCGACCCCCGTCGCCCGCTCTCGGGTTCAGCGTAGAATCGTCCGATCTACGGGGAGTAGCGCAGTCTGGTAGCGCACCCGGCTGGGGGCCGGGCGGTCGCAGGTTCAAATCCTGTCTCCCCGATTTAGCGAATGGCCTGCAAACACGAATGTTTTGCAGGCTCGCCGCCGAGTCCTGAGATCGCCACGGGGTCCAAACGGGGTCCAAACTTTGTCGCTCTTGCTCTGGCATGGCGCCCCGCTACCGATCTACGCCGCGCACGCGGCGGCCTCAGCGAGGCCGAGACCAGTCGGCGAACGGGCCTGCCCAACGACTAGGCGGGACGTCAAACGGGCACTGCCGAGTCAAGTCGCGTTTTGTGGTGTAGCTCCTGATCGTCGTTAGGACGTTGGGTTCTCAGGCGGGGTTTAGGGTGGCGACCTTCCTCTTTGGTGTTGTTGTTCGAGCCAGCTTGTTCTGATTCGCCGGGCGGAGAGAGGACTTGGCGGATGGAGTGGTCTGAGAGGTAGCGGCGTTGGACGAGCCACTCGTCGTTCTGTTCGATCCGGAGCATGCCGGCGAGCCGGATCAGCGCCCGGTCGTTGGGGTAGATCCCGAGGACGTCGGAGCGGCGGCCGATCTCCTTGTTGACCCGCTCGAGCGGGTTCGTTGATCTGAGCTTTGTCCAGTGCGCGCGCGGAAAGTCATAGAAGGCGAGCAGTTCTTCCTCGGCCTGTTCGAGCAGCCCGGCGACCTTTGGCGCCGGCGTCTGGAGTCGGTCGACGACGTCGGCCAAGCGTTCGCGGGCTTCTTGGCCGGTGTCGGCGTTGAAGATCTGGCGGATCGCGGTCGCGATCATCGGCTGCTGGGAGCGGCCGCAGTGGCCGAGCATGTCGCGCAGGAAGTGCACTGTGCGCCGCTGCCACCGGCACCCGAGTACCCTCGCGATCGCGGTCTTGAGGCATTGGTGGGCGTCTGAGACGCATACCCTGACGCCGGCTAGGTGTAGTTCCTGATCACGTTGTTCCGGTCTGAGGCGTCAGCCATCCGGTGCTTCTTGGAGGCTGAAGGTGCTCAAGCCATCAGTCCCAAGGAGGACACCGGATGAACATGCACGCTAACGCCAGGCTCAGTCTGAAAGCCGGGAGCTGTTGATCGAACGCGTGGAGCATGCGCCTCGCGGCGGACTGCGGAGCGACTCTTTTCAGGACGCCACCACGCTCGAGACCGAACAGCACTATTGTGATGGCGAACAGGAGAGGTAGAACCAATGCCCGCCGTCTTCAAGATTGTCTCGCGTGCCTCGGGCAAGCCGCTCACGGCTCTTGGCCTTCCAGACCCGACTGGCATTACCCAGCTCCCGGATGCTGACGAGTATCTTCGCTTCCAGAGCTGGACTCTGCTGCCACAGGACCGAGCCGGTGATTTCTTGATCCGCTCATTCGATTGGCCGGGCCTAGCGATTGGGCTGAATCCGACGGACTCACGGTGGCTTTATGTTGGGCCCGTTGACGAAGCGCAGGTGTGGCGGGTCACTCCGATTGTTAACCCGCCTTACTACTTCTTGCTCGAGGGCAGCAACGATTTGCTGATTGACGTGCCGGGCGGATCGCATGCGGATAACGTGCAGATACAGGTATTTCGGCGCACCGAGCACAGCAACCAGCAATGGGTCTTCCTGCCGGTCCTTGCTGAGCTCCCATAGGGAGGTCGGGGCGCTGCAGCCAGCGGCATACGTTTACAGAGTGCTTGGCTATCGGGCCCGACGAACTCCGAGGAACGCCGCGACGCTTGATCAAGACGCCCTCCGCTGACGCCGCGGCACACAGGTGCGGGGCCCAGGGGTCCAACTACTAGGCGTCGAATGGGAAACTCGCGCGCGTGGCACCAGCTGCTCGGTTGGACGACCACGAACAGGTGTACGGGTTCCGCTCAACGCTGCTTGCCGCCGAGAAATCGGAAATCAACGGCCGTTTCGCGAGGGCCCGAACAGACAACCGCCCCGCCGACCGCGAGCGACAAATGCCACACCCACACGGACGTCACCCGGAGTTAGGCTTAAGGGAGGACCGACGCGGACGTCCGTCGACCTCGTCGGCACGAGAGCGACACCGGGGGGACCGGG
The DNA here is from genome assembly GCA_963822855.1 of uncultured Solirubrobacterales bacterium. Lineage (GTDB taxonomy): Bacteria > Actinomycetota > Thermoleophilia > Solirubrobacterales > Solirubrobacteraceae > Palsa-465. The sequence goes on from CAWGJE010000016.1 coordinate 57,816, forward strand.
GACATGGCGAACAAGTGGACGACGGTCTCGGTAGCGAACGCACCGAGCGGATTCAACGCGGGAACGATGCTGCTCATGACCGACGGCTCGGTCATGATCCACGGCGACACGAGCCAGAACTGGATGCGGCTGACGCCGGGCAACGACCCGACCCAGGCCGGCGGGATCTACGCCAACGGGTCGTTCGCGCAGACCCAGACGATGAGCTCGATCCGCGAGTACTTCGCCTCCGGCGTCCTGACCGACGGCCGCATGTACGTGATCGGCGCCGAGTACTCGGATACGTCCAGCACGCCGAAGGCGCTGAAGGACGGCCAGATCTTCGATCCGCAGTCCGGCGCCTGGACCCCGATCAGCAAGCCGTCGCCCGCGTTCGATTACGTCAAGGGCGACGTCGGCTCCTGCATGCTTCCCGACGGTCGCGTGCTGCTCGGCGGGGATGGTGGCACCCAGGCCGCGATCTGGGACCCGACCGACGACAGCTGGGTGAACGCCGGCACCGGATTCGGGTCAGTGCCCAATACGAAGCAGGGCGGCATCGACGAGGAGACGTGGACGCTGCTGCCGGACGGCACGGTGCTGACGGCCGAGATCACGGCGAGCGGAGCGGCCGAGAAGTACGTCCCGTCCACAGATCAGTGGGTCACGGCGGGGACGGCCAAGTCACAGCTTGCGCTCATGAGCTTCGGCACGCCCGCGATCAACGTCAGCGAGATCGGCCCCGCGCTCGTGCTGCCGAACGGCAAGGTGCTGGTGATCGGCGCAACCGGCAACACCGGGATCTACACGCTTCCCGCCAACCCCACGAAAGTCGGGACGTGGGCGAAGGGTCCGAGCTTAGGCACTGACTCCTCCGGGAATCAGCTGACCGCGATCGACGCGCCCGCTGTGCTCACGCCGGGCGGACGTGTGATCTGCGTCGGAGGCACGACGACGGCGACGACAAACTCCGCGGGTAAGACCACCGGCTACTTCTCGCAACCGTGCACGTTCCTCGAGTGGGACCCGTCCAGCAGCGTCACGACGATGCTTGCGCTCGCCAGCCCGCCGCCGAACACGAACGTCTGGACCTATCAGGTCCGCTTCCTCGTGCTCCCGACCGGCCAGATGATGCTCAGTGTCAACGACGGCAACGTGTACATCTACACGCCCGATGCCAGCGACGGCACTTCGGATCCGAGCTGGGCGCCCGTGATCACGGGGTTCCCGAGCGCGATGATCGTCGAGCACAGCTACACGATCACCGGCCAGCGTCTGAACGGGATCTCCTCGGGGGCGAGCTACGGCGATGACGCTCAGATGTCAACGAGCTACCCGATCGTGCAGCTGACGGAGCGTGCCACGGGCAAGGTCAGGTTCCTTCGCAGCTACGACTTCTCGACGATGGGCATCGCCCCGGCAGGGGACACCACGACCGCCTCGTGCCAGGTCCAGCTGCCGTCCGATCTCGACGAGGGCGCGTACGACATGGTCGTGATCGCCAACGGCATCCCCTCGACCTCGGTCTCCGTCCAGCTGGGTACCCGCGACTGCTTCATCACGCTCGAGCGCGACACCTACAGCCAGGGCGACGTCGAGGGCATGATCGCGCAGGCGCACGGTGGCGCCGCGGTCTACGACCCGGCGCTGTTTGTCGTCGTCGAGGGGTTTAAGCCATCGGAGCTGGGCATCGCAAGCAGCGCTGACCTGAACGCGCCCGGGGTCGTCCCGGGCGTGATCATGTCGGATCCGTCGGTCACGGCGACATTTTCGGGACCGGTCGAGCCCGAGGACAAGACGCTCCCGGACGCACCGCAACGCTTCACCTACCCGTTCAAGCTGTCCTTCGCCGACGCCTCGGCGTTCGGGTTCGCCGGTCCGCAATGGGCACTGAGCGCGGTTGCCCAGCTGAACGCGGCGGGAAGCGCCGTCAGCGGCGTGAGCGTCATCGAGTTGCTCAAGAGCCCGGACCCCATCATCCTCCACGGCGACCAGGTCGCCGGCTTCCCCTGGTACCTGAGCATCGACATCCGAGTCGTGCAGCTGAAGGCAGGCGACGGGCGCTTCGGGACGACCGTACCGACCAGCGGAACGCCGTCGTCGGCCGCGACGACCTTCATCCAAAAGGCGATTGCCAACCTCAATGGCAGCGGCACGACCGCCACGAATGCTCGAAACGACTTCAACGCGATCCAGCAGGCCGAGGACCTATCCGAGCTGACGCTGGCGCCCGATGACGGCCACGGCCATAACTACTACAACTTCGGGCTGGCACGTGTACGGTTGCGAGACACCCTGCTCGATGCCAAGAACGTCGCGCTGTTCTTCCGGCTATGGCCGGCCCAGCAGACGAACGCCGCCTATGACCAGAGCACAACCTACCGGCGCGGAACCAACCCGCATGGCGAGACGATTCCGCTGCTCGGGATCAACGGCGACGAGATTGTCTCTATTCCGTTCTTCGCCGAGCCGAGGGTCGGCAGCGCCCAATCGCTCACAGCGCAGCGTGACACCCCCAACCGCCACGCCACGATCGCTCACGATTCCTCCGGCAAGGAGGTCGACACGTACTTCGGGTGCTGGCTCGACATCAACCAACCGAACGACACCTATTACCCGCAGCGGATCCTGGGCGTCTCGGAGAACGGTCCGTTCAACACCGTCTCGCCTCTGTTTCCGATCCAGCAGCTCGTCCGCTCCAACCACTGCTGCCTGATCGCGGAGATCGAGATCGATGGACAACCGGGTCTGATCTCGAAGCAGGCCGACCCTTCGACCTCGGACAAGCTCGCCCAGCGCAACATCACCTTCGTTGGCATTCCTAACCCCGGCGTGCTCGCTTCGCGTCGAGCACCGCAGCCGTTCGAGATCAAGCCGAGTCAGTCGGTCCTGCCCGTAGGTCCCGGCTTCGACGAGCTGATGATCGACTGGGGGACGGTCCCGCACGGGACCACGGCGCAGCTCTTCCTCCCTGCCGCCTCCGCCGACGAAATCCTCAAGCTGGCCAGCGAACGCTACGTCACCCACCGGATCACGAAGATCGACCAGTCGACGGTGCAGGTGCGGACCGACGGCCTCACTTGGCTTCCGATCCCGACCACCGCCGTGGCCGGCGTCAACCTCGCCGGCCTCGTGACGATCGACTTCCCCGCCACGGTGAAGAAGGGCAATGTCCACACCATCGTCATCCGCCAGGTCTCGACGGTCGGCCGCGTCGAGCAGCTCCAGGACGCCGAGACCGGAGCTGCGGCCCTCCGCACCTGGCGGCGCGTGATCGGGAGCTTCGCCATGGTCGTGCGGGTGAGCACGGCGGCCACTCTTCTCCCGGGCGCCGAGCGCAAGCTCTCGATCATGCGCTGGATCGCCGACGCGATCCCGAACCAGAGCCGCTGGCACCCCGTCTTCCACCGCTACCTCGACCAGCTCACCGCCGGGGTGACCGCCCTGGGGGGTGACCCAAGCACCATTCCGGCGACCGGAACGGGCTCATGGCCCGGGTGGATCGGCCAGGACGGCCACGGCGGCGAGGGTGACGGCGGGCGCCACAGGCACCCCGGAGACGAGCGCGCCGTGATCGGCAAGGTCATTGGGCTCTGCTACGACCGCTTCGGCGACTTCGACGGACTCGTGCTCGAGACGTACGAGGGCCACCGCAGGCGCTACTGGAGTCGGGAGCGCCGGATCGAGCAGCTCGCCCGGCGGGCGTGGCTCGACAGGCTCGTCCTCCTCGTCTTCACCGACGAGGACGATGAACGCATTGCCGGTCTCGAGCTCCGCGGCTCACCCTACGGCCCTGATTGTTGATCACCGGTCTGGTGCCGTCTCATCACCACCAGCGCCGCGCTGTCGCGCTTACGATGGCGCCGCGTTCCGGCGACGGGACCCAAATGCGATAGTCGTGCCGGCCGGAACTGAGTGATTGCCTCCGCGGCGAAGCGCAAGTCGGCCTCGGCGTCTCAGGCGAGCGGAGCGATCGTCCGCTGTGGGCCGGTGCTAGCCGGCCGACAGGCCCGAAACCCAGCGGCGTCGACTGACGCGGATTCCCGAGACTCGCGCTGCGCGACGAAACGAGGTATCGCTGGGGGCGCGCTTCTGCGTCCTCGGGAGCTTCCAGAAGTCCGTCTCGAGCGGATGCGGTTATCCATGAACGCGCTCAGGCGCAGGGGGCGTCCGCGGCCTGGTGCTTTTCACCTAGCGTGTGTCGGCCACGTCCGGACCAAGAGGTGACGTTGCAGCGGAGGTTTCGCCCCGGCTCGTGTAGCTCCGCCAGCCACGCGACACGCCTGGTGATCGGTGAGCGAGCACCGGCAAGCCAGAGCGAGGGGTTGCTGATTGCGTATTTCCTACGGATGGCGAGCGGTGTTTGGCGGGCAGGGGCACGGTTATGCTCGCGCCCGTCCGGATGAGCGAGTCGCCGAATCACGACAAGCTGAGGCGCCTGCTCGACATACGGAGGATCCTTGCGTCCGAATCGGATTACGAGCGCCTGCTCGAACGTGTGCTCGAGGAGGGGCGCGCGATCACTGGTGCGCGCTACGCCGCGCTCGGCGTGCTCGATCAGGAGAGGGCCGGGTTGGAGCGGTTTCTCACCGCTGGGGTCGATACGGTCACGCGTGACGCGATTGGGGAGCCGCCGCGCGGTCGCGGTGTGCTGGGGGTGCTGATATCGGATCCTCGAGCGATGCGGCTGGCCAACGTCGCGGAACATCCTGATAGCTACGGCTTCCCAGCAGGCCACCCGCCGATGCGGAGCTTTCTCGGTTTGCCGATCAAGATCAGGGGTGAGGTGTGGGGAAATCTGTACTTCGCCGAGAAGGAGGATGCCCGTGAGTTCAGCGAGGCTGACGAACAGGCGGCGGTGGTTCTGGCCGAATGGGCGGCGGAGGCGATCGAAAACGTAGACGAGTGAGCGCGATCTGGGATCCGGCTCACCGATGTCGTGTACTGGGAGGAGTGGCTTACCGGCCCGGCCGAGTGTGAAGCGCCGCTCGGTCGGGCTAAGGGCAATCGGAGCCGCGAGCGGCGTCCGGGGGATCGCCGATCAGATGGCGTACGAAGGCGTAGCGGACGAGCTCTGAGCGCTTGCTGAGTCCGAGCTTGCGATGGATCCGCCGGCGGTGCGACTCGACCGTGCGGCGCGAGAGATGCAGCAGCCCGGACATCTCGGCACTGGTGAGTCCCAGCGCGATCAATCGCAGTACGTCGGTCTCGCGTGGGCTCAGGCCGTCGTCCTGGGCGGCGCGCCGCAGTCCATCAAGGCGCGCCGCAACGCACGGCGACACGAACTCCTCGCCACGCGCTGCACAACGAACCGCCGTCTGCAGCTCCGTGTCGGCGTTGTCCTTCAGGACGTATCCGATGGCGCCGGCATCGAGCGCCTGCCGCGCGAACAGCGGGCTCTCCTCCGTCGTCGCCACCACGATCTGGGTCTCTGGCACCTCCTCGCGTAAACGTCGAATTGCCTCGATACTCGATCCATTGGGCATTCGCAGATCCAGCAGCAGCACGTGCGGCAGATGGCGCTTGACATGACGGATCGCGGTCGGCACGTCCGCTGCCTCGGCGATCACCTCGACGTTCTTCTCGCTCTCCAACCACAGCCTCAGAGCTCGACGTACCGCGTGGTGGTCATCGGCGACCACGAGCCGTATCGGCGCGCTGGCCTGGTCGATCTGGGCGGGACTCGTTAGAGGCTGGGCTGGATGGAGGGATCCCGGCATGACTGCAACTTAGCCGTCCGCGGCGACACCAACCTCCCGGGGAGCACGACGATCGAGGGAGGGGATCGCGCCGATCTCGTGCGGAAAACTACGGCGTCACGCGAATCGGCGTGCGAGCTCGGCGAGAGCTAACCGGCCGGCACGATCGGTCCATCTGGGCCGCTACACGTCCGGCGAATACGGCTCGGCGCTCGCTGACATACCGCCCTCCAAGCCTGAAATTCCCAGCCGGAGGCCGCAGGCATGATGCACGATCACATCCTCGCCCGAACCCAGCAGAGGCTCCCGGGCGAGTGAACTCCGTCGCGCCGCACCCCCGCCAACGGCGAGCAAAGGCTCATACACCCCAATCACGTCCCCGCAAAGCGGACAAAACACGCGGCCAGTCATCAGTCCGGATTATCCGAACCGAAGGCAGAGATGTCGTCAGTAGTCCACCCGCGCCGCCGCGCACTTCCCCGCAGACGAAGCCGCTTCATAGGCACAAGACGTGACGCCCCCGGCCGGCTCGGTGGGGTCAACGTCACAGCTGATTACCTCACCCACCACAACGACCCTCAACGCCACGATGGCCTCCTCCGAGCAACCTGAAGCCGGCTGGCCTTGCTCCCGCAACGGACGACGGCACAACGATCGGGGGCGCCGGCGGTGGACTGATGCATAGCCCGGAACCAGAAAAGTTCGTCCGCTGGCACGGCGGGGCAAGCCCGTGCTGACACGGAAGGCGGTTCTCGTGGCTGGGTTTGTCCGATAGCGGTTGCGCTGAGCGGCGGCCGCTCGTAGCTGCCCCTCGTCGTCCAAGGCAGCAAAGCCGCCCGCGGCGACCGCAAAGCAGAAGAGATGGAGCGGCGTCGAGGGCACGCTCCTGACTGTCGTTGACACCCCGAAGCGGAGTCTGCCTCACGGCCCTGCGGCGGACGTCGGAATTAGCCCGGTGCGGCAGAGGCCATGGACGCAGCGGTTGTTAGGCCGTGCCTCCGCCGAGTCCAGTAGGTCCGGGGTGGGAAGCACCGGCATCACGTGTCCTCCCGAGCGTCTTGATCAACTTCTCGTTGTACCGGGCATCGCGGCCCAGGTCGAGACGTAGATTGCGACCCGCGCGATCCCAGCTCGCGGACACCACGTCCCCGGGCTCGGGCGGCCGCCACCGGTGGGTGAGGGTATGCAGCTTCTGTTGGGAGCTGACGCGCTCTACCTGTCCGGACGGTGTCTTGATCTCGGCAACGATTTCGAACAATGGATGTGGGGTCTCAGGGGGCTCTCCCCACGCGCGAAAGCATTCGACGATCGTCGCGTCAACCTTGATCCAACGGGTGCGTGGCATGATGACTCCCCAAGTCTGTAGCCGATCGTTTGCGTCAAGCTAGCGATGTCGCGCGAGCGAGTGTGTTTTCTAGGCAGCCAGGACCGGCGGGCTGGCGTCAATATCGGTCCGCTGGCCGCCTCTTTGATCGATTTCAACACTCTGGACTCGGCCATAAGGGCATCGGCGCGACACGCCCGCTCCTCGTCCAGACCAGCAGCGCCGTCGAGCCTCGCCGGTGTGGCTGCTCACCCAGGGGGAGCGGAAGCCGCCGAGCGCCGGCCGCGCGGTCGACCATCGACTCCTGGATTGCACCAGAAGCAGCGATCTCGCCGTCGTGGGTCGCGGGGATGCGTTACGCCTATTGCGGCACGGCTGGTCTCGGCGCCGTCGTGACCGCTCCGGTGCTTGCAGCTTCGGGATCTTCGGCTAGCACCCCGAGCTCGGGGGGTGCGGCTCTTCTGAAGGGACCTTCGTGACTTGCTGAACTGACAGTGAATGCCCCGTAGATGCTGGGGGTTTGACCTGTCAGTGGGCGCGCCGGTCGGCGTGTTGTGGGGGCTGTTGGCCGACGATTGGCCGGGTTGACGCGCGTTTAGGGCGCTCCGACTGGGGTTTGAGGGGTTCGGCGCGTTTGCCGGGTCCCGCGGGCCGGGGCGAGGACTGATATGTCGGGTGTCGAAGTCGGCGTTGCTCTGTCTAACGTCGACCACGGAGGTGGCCAGCGTGACCGCCGATCTCGACACCCGTTGTGGCGAACTTTACGCCTCGGGCGGTGAAGTCCTGCCTGCCGGGCAGGCTGACAGCGAAGATGCGGCAGGGGAAGGGGGCGGCGGCCGCCGCTTGGGCGATTCGGCCGGGGCCGCTGCGTTTGCTTGTAGCCGGAACCAGTTCGAGTCGCTCGTGAGCTTTCTGGATGGAGCGGACGCTGCCGGTCTGTCGCACGCGGAGCTTGAGGAGCAGCTTGACCGTGAGGGTCGGGAGCTTTTCCGGCGGCTGTTGGATGATCATCTGGCGTTGCGGGCGGTGCGCGAGCAGCGCCTTGACCAGGTCGTCGGCGATGAGGGCGTGACGCGCAGTCGGGTCGAGACTGGGCACACTCGGGCGTTGGAGACGGTGTTCGGGACGGTGTCGGTGGAACGGTTGGCGTATCGGGCGCCGGGGGTCGGGAACCTCCATCCCGCCGACGCGACGCTGAACCTGCCCGTGGAGCGCCATTCGCATGGGTTGCGCAAGTTGTGCGCGCTGGAGGCCGCGCGTGGCAGCTTCGCTGACGCGGTGGATGCGATCGGCCGCCAGACCGGACAGCGGCTCGGCAAACGCCAGGTCGAAGAGCTCGCCTCCCTGGCTGCGATGGACTTCGAGGCCTTCTACGAGGACCGGCGTCCGGCCAGATCCAAGCCCGGGGATCTGTTGGTGCTCTCGGCCGACGGCAAGGGGATCGTGATGCGCCCCGACGCGCTGCGCACCCGCGCTCCGGCCAGGCCCCGCGCCGGCCCTGGGCCCAAGCCCCGGCTGTCAAGCGACGATCGCCTATACCGCAAGCGGATGGCGGAGATCGGCGCGGTCTACGACGCGGCGGCGGCGCCACGCACCGTGGTCGACATCCTCGCCTCCGCGGCGCCGGAGGGCTACGAGCCCGCCCCGGGGCCGGTCGCGAGAAACAAATGGCTGTGCGCCAGCGTCGTCACTGCCCCGGCGGCCGTGATCGCCCGCGTGTTCGATGAGGCAGAGCGCCGCGACCCCAACCACCGCCGCGCCTGGGTCGCGCTGGTCGACGGCGCCAACCACCAGATCGAGCGGATCAAACTCGAGGCCCGCAAACGCGAAGTGAAAGTCACGATCGTCGTCGACTTCGTGCACGTCCTGCAATACCTGTGGAACGCCGCCGCCTGCCTGCACCCCAACGACGACCAGGCGGCCGCGCGGTGGGTGCACCGCCAGGCGATACGGGTGCTCGAAGGACACGCCCGCAAAGTGGCCGCCAGCATCCGCCGCCAAGCGACCAACGCCCGCCTCCACGGCACCCGTCGCCAGCCCGCCGACGAAGCCGCTGCCTACCTCACCAACAAGGCTCCCTACCTCGACTACCCCACCGCGCTCATCAACGGCTGGCCGATCGCGACCGGGATCGTCGAGGGCGCCTGCCGCCATCTGGTCAAAGACCGAATGGACCTCACCGGAGCCCGCTGGGGACTCGCCGGCGCCGAAGCAATCCTGAAGCTACGCGCCATCAAAGCCAACGGCGACTTCGAGGAGTACTGGCGCTACCACCTCACCCAAGAACACCACCACGTCCACGAAGCCCGCTACCACAACCACACCATCCCAGCCACATGACACGTCACACCCCGTCCCTTCAGAAGAGCCGCACCCCGAGCTTCGGGCTGACGAATCCATCCGCGGCGCATGGGCGCTTCTGGCGAGGAGGGGGTCTCCTGCCGATTCGCGGGTCGTGTCCCTGCTTACGCGGCAGCACGGGTGGTTGGCGCTGTGCGCCGCGCGGTGGGCACCAGCTCGTTTAAAGGGCCTCCCGTCCTGCGAGCGCGCCGCTCCTCAGGCTCGGCGGCGCGAAGACGTGCCTCTGCCCCCTCGCAGGCTCGCTCGAGCTCGCGCAAACGCGCCTCGGGGGTCGGCGTTGTCCAGGGGCCTCGCCTTGTGCAAGCCGTAGCGCGGACGCGCACTGAGCGCGTGCTCGCAGATCGTCCAGACGCCTGCTGGACATGAGGTTTAGGCCTCTTGGGGCGCCGTGACCGGGCTCCCGCCGCGGCGACGCGTCAGCGGCGGGCGAGCCGACGTCCGCTCTCGGTGTTAGGTGGCGTGTAGTTGAGCTCGAAGTGGTGGTAGAGCGCCGACTCGTCGGCTTGTGAGAGCTCCTCGCCGTGCTGCTCGATGTTCGGCGCGGACTCGACCTGCGCCTTTGTAACCGCTACCTGCAGATCATCAGGACCCACCGTGATCCCACCCAGCGGAACAAAAGTCAGGTGGCGGCCGATGAAGCCCTCCTTGACGGTGGCGAACTGCGGCTGATCGTTCTCAACGTCGACGTACACGTCCTGGAGCTTGCCGATCTTCTCGCCGTCACGATCGATGAGCATCTTGCCATGCCACTCGGCGACGTTGTAATGGTCAGCCTGCTGATCCTCGGTCATCGTCGAAGCCTCCTCGTCCTTCCTCACGTCTGGCAGTCATCCATCTTAGAAGCAGGCTTCCGATGTCCCGTTCAGCAGCGCGATGATGGCCGTTCCGGCATCCAGGTGTCGCCGCCTCGGTTAACGAGCGACGGTCGTAACGGTCGGGGAGTCGTGGCTGCGTCTGGGCGAATGCGGGTGCTTGTCGTACATCGGCGCGGGCTTTCCCTGCCCGTTGAGGCATACGTCGGCGTTGTCGCCTTGCGTGGCACGAAAGGAGCGGGACGGGCAGAGCTTCTGCTCCCGCGGGGGCCATGCCCGGGTCGATGGGAAGACCTCCTAGTCGAAGGCGAACGCGAGGGCTAGGTCGGCGTCCCGATCTGATCGATTTCCGCAGACCGTGTTCGGGCCGATCTCACTTGGAAGCGCTGGGGCCTGAGCCTTGGGAAGAGTGTGCGGGGATGACCACGCGAGCCACCCTTTGCGCCGAGATATCCCGGCGCTAGAATCGTCGCGCTGCCCGCCCTAACTCAATGGAGCTTTAGTTATGCCACACGTCACGATCACAATTGATGAGCAGGACCTACCGGCGGCCCTCGCAATACTCCGTGAAAAGGGAATAGCCGTTGCAGAGCCCGCCCACGGACGTTGGGTCGGTGGTGAGGTCGGCGAGGTGGCTGCGCAGCCGGAAGGTCATGAGGTCGGCGGCAGAGTCGGTGAAGTCGACGGCTAGCACCACGAAACCCCCCGCGGCCTAACAGGCGAACGGAGGGTTGAGCGTGTGCTAGGCGCAGCCGCGGTGCTGTGTCATCGGACCGCATTCATGCGAGCCCTACGGTTCTCTGTCTAGCGGTAGTCGGCACGTCCTCGGTATGACCGCCGTGCGTCGCGTTCTGATCCCCATGGGCCACTTTCGTATCGACGGAACGTAGGGCGCGACCCGGCGGCAAGGCCGCGCTGCTCATGTACAGGGTGTTCTAGACGTCGGACTACTGTGCGCCCAGCTGCCACGGGTCTAGGCTCGACCCTCCACCTCGGCGGCGGCCCTTTCTCGTGCGCCCGACACGAAGGGGTCGTCATCGATGGTGATCGTCCGTTGATCCCGACCCAGCTTGGACGCTCGCTCTCGTTACTCCGCCGCTCGGACTCGGACGAGCTGCAGCGAGATTGGAGCCGCACCCAGACCTCGCAAGGCATGCTCAAGATCGCCCTCGAGCGCGGCGGCGCATTCGGGAGCGAGATAGCGCTCAAGTTCGACCGCATGACAGTCGCGGCGTAGCGGACGATCAGCGAACCCATGTCAACCCGCTCACGATCCGACGCCACGGAGCTGGAGGCATTCATCCGACAATGCCACCACGCGCTAGCCCATCAGCTCCGAGGCAACTCAGGACCGTTCCTCGAGTTCTGGTCGCACGCCGACGACATCGTGATCCTCGGAGCGATCGGTCGCTACGCGCGCGGATGGGAAGACGTGAAAACGCACATCCAAGGCGCGGCCAAGACGCTGAACTGGACGCGCTTGGCGGTGGAACCGATCGTCACGCACGCCCGCCAACGGGCTCGGGGTGTCAGTCACGCTCGAACGGATGACCCGTGGCGAGCAAGACGCGCGAACGCTCCGAGCGACGCAGGCATACCGCCGCGAGGGCGGTCACTGGGGGCTGATTCTGGGACACGCCAACACGGTCACCGCCGAGGACGAGAGCCGGGAGCGATCGCTTCTCGCTGTCGATCGCACCCGAGCCTGACCGACTGACGTGCCCCCTCGACTAACCGGCCGCAGGATACGACTCCTAGCCGACCGCTTCGCATCCACCACCGTACACAGACAATGAGAGGAACCCCGCGATGGATCTCAAGCCCAACACGACTTCTGGGGCAGAACGAGTTATCGAGGCCGCGACAGTTAGCGAGGACCCAGACTTCGCCAAGTTCGTAGAGCAGTGTCATGACGGCCTCAGACAGCACACAAGCGGTGACCCGCGGCCGTTCCTCGACCTGTGGTCGCGCGCCGAAGACGTCTCGCTCATGGAAGGCGTTGGCGGTCACCAAGTTGGCATCGACAACGTCACCGAGCTCCTGACCGCAGCCGCAAAGACACTCAACTACGAAACATGGAGCGCCGAGAACCTCGCGATCGGATTCGGGGAGGCGCTGGGTTTCACCGTCGAGCTCGAGCGGCTAACGCGGCACGTTCGCGGCGAGGAGGAGGAGATGCGGCTCAGAGCGACGTCCATTTACCGTCGCGAGAACGGCGCCTGGAGAGTCATCCACCGCCACGGCGACAGCCTCATGACGGTCGAAATTGACCCAGAGGGCAGACGCTGAGACGACAACCGGAGCAGCGGCGGACGGCCTGCCGAACTCGACAGAACCCGAACTCGGCGCGACACAGAATAGACCGCCGCTATCTCGCAGGCGCCTGCGTTCGTCATATCGCGAGCATCCCAGCCTCCCTCCGGGTCTCTAGCCCTCGATTGCGCGACTTGCGGGGAAGGTCCGGCCGACTCGGGCGTCGTGGATCGCCACATCGGCGGCGCACACGCTCCTGGCGAATCTCAGGTGCGGACAGCTGCCGCGACCAAAGGCCCGCTCCTCCCCGACGCGTTGCTTCTCCATTCGCTAATTGGAGGAGCCAGCGGCCGTGACTGACTCGCCGTCAGACCTTGACGTTCCTGAGCGTGAGCTTGGTTGTGGTCTTTGCAGAGTCGGTGACCTTGAGCCCGAAGCTCAGCTTCCTCACCCGCTTGTGTTTGGCCTCGCGGGCAAGGGTCTTGGTGACAGCGATCGCGGATTTGGCGATCCTCACCTCAGCGGTGCTCGCGGTCGCGGCGAGCGTGATCGTCAGCATCCCTCGGCTGGCCCTGGCGCGGAACTTCAGTCTCCTCCCAGACGGCGATTTGACGCTGATGCCACTCGCGAGGCGCGCGGTGCTGTGCGTGAAGCTGATCCCGCGCGGCGGTTCGACGGTGATCGATTTGATCGGTTCCGCATTGCTGCCGGCGCTCACGGTGAAGCTGAGCGTCGGGCTGGCTGCCGTGATGTTCGAGAAGGAGCCGCGGGACGTGGTTGGCTTGCCCGGCTTCGGGATCGGGATCGGGATCGGGGTCGGCGTCGGCGTGGGCGTCGGGAGAGGCGTGGCCGCGAGTACCTTCACCCCGGCGCTGGTTGCGGTCACGGTCACCCTTACCAGGGGATAGGTCGCGTTCACGGCGCAGGCCAGCTGATGTCCGACGTCAGCGGCGACGGGCGCATAGGTCCGGCCGGTCGCGCCGGCGATCGGCGTGCCGTCCAGCAGCCATTGCAGGCCCGGAGGCGTCGTTGTCGAGGCGTTTTGCACGGGCTGTTGCCCGGCCCAGTCAGCCCACCGTTCGCCCTGACAGGCCTGCTGGGTTCCCCGCTGCGCGGACCCGGTGACAGTCGGCGCGGACGTCGACGCCAGGCCGGCGCCGGTGAGGAGCTGTCCGATGTTGCTGCCCCCGTTCTCGGTGAACCAGAGGTTGCCGTCCGCCCCGCTGGTGATGCTCCACGGGTCGCTGTTGTCGGTCGGAATCGCGTACTCGGTGATGTGCCCCGCCGACGTGATCTGGCCGACCTGGTCGGTCGCATCCTCGGTGAACCAGAGGTTGCCGTCGGGCCCCGCCGTGATTCCGATCGGCTGGCTGTTGGCCGTCGGGATCGGGTATTCGGTGATCTGCCCTGAGGGCGTGATCCGCCCGATCTGGTTGCCGTTGCGCTCGGTGAACCAGAGGTTGCCGTCGGGGCCCGCCGAGATGTCGTCGGGACTGCTGCTGGCGGTCGGGACCGGATACTCGGTGATCTGGCCCGCGGGCGTGATCCGCCCGATCTGGTCACCGCCGGGCTCGGTGAACCAGAGGTTGCCGTCGGGGCCAGCCGCGATCCTGTACGGCTCGCTTCCGGGCGTCTTAACTGGGTATTCGGTGATCTGCCCTGCTGGCGTGATCCGCCCGATCTGGTCACCGCCGGGCTCGGTGAACCAGAGGTTGCCGTCCGGCCCGATCGCGATCCCGGATGGGTCGCTGTTGGCGGTCGGGGCCGAGTACTCGGTGATCTGGCCGGCGGGGGTGATCCGCCCGATCTTGTCGCCGCCATACTCGGCGAACCAGAGGTTGCCGTCGGGCCCGGCCGAGATTCCGTCGGGCTTCCCTCCGCTCGTCGGAACGGGGTAGCGGGTGATTTCTCCCGCTGGGGTGATCCGTCCGATCGCGTTGCCGTTGAACTCGGTGAACCATAGGTTGCCGTCCTGCCCTGCGGCGATCCCTGAGGTGGCCGCGCCGGCTGGAAACTCGCGCACGGGTGTCGGCCCTGCAGGCGGCAGGACGGTCACGCCGGGGCTGGTAGCCGACACGGTCACATCGAGGACGGGGTAGAAGGCGGCGACGGTGCAGGCCAGCTCATCCCCTTCCTCACCCCCGACCAGCGTGTAGGTTCGCGTGGTTGCGCCCGCGATCGGTGCCCCGTCGAGCAGCCATTGCACACCCGGGGGAGCCGCGCTCGGGGCGTCGAGAACCGGCTGTCGCCCCGCCCAGTCAGCCCACTGCTCGCCCCCACAGGTGACCTGATCTCCCCTCCGCGGGGAGCCCGTCACGACTGGCGCGATCGCCGACGCCGCGGGCGCTCCGGTGAGAATCCGCTCGATGTTCCCGGGGTAATACTCCGTGAACCACACGTTCCCGTCGGGACCGGCTGCGATCCCGAACGGATCAGCGGTCCCGGTCGGGATCCTGTACTGGGTGATCTGGCCCGCCGGTGTGATCCGGCCAATCTGATGGGCGTCATATTCGGTGAACCAGAGATTGCCGTCGGGTCCCGCGGCGATCCCCCGCGGATTAGCGAGCGTGGTAGAAACCCTGTACTCGGTGATCTGACCCGCCGGCGTGATCCGCCCGATCTGGTCGGCCCCGGCCTCCGTGAACCACAGGTTGCCGTCCGGCCCGGCCGCGATCTCGCTCGGCGCGCTGTCGGCGGTCGGAATCGGGTATTCGGTGACCTGTCCCGGGCGGGTGAATCCGGATCCGGTCGTGATCCGGCCGATCGCGTTGGTGCCCGCGTCGATGAACCACACATCTCCGTCCGGCGCCGCCGCGATCCCGACGGCAAAGTCCGGAGACGGCAACGCATACTCCGTGACCTGCCCGCCGACGGTCATCCGCCCGATACCGCCACCGTCGGTAAACCACAGGTTGTCGTCGGAACCGGTCACGATCTCGCCTGGGTCGCCGTCCCCGGTCGGGATCGGATACTCGGTGACCTGGCCCGCGGGCGTAATCCGTCCAATGCCGTTATCGGTGAACCACAGGCTGCTGTCCGGTCCGACGGCTATCCCCTCCGGCTGACCGTCGGCGGTCGGCACCGCGAACTCGGTGAGCTGTCCGGTCGGAGTGATCCGCCCTATCTGCTCGGCGCTGCTCTCCGTGAACCAGAGGTTGCCGTCCGGCCCCGCCGCAATCTGATGAAGGCCGCTGTGAGCGGTCGGGATCGCAAACTCAGTGACCTGCCCAACCGACGCGGCGAAAGCATCGCCGACCCCAACCGAGCCGGACGACGAACCCAACAACGACCAAGTGAACACCAGACCCGCAAGCGCCAGGCCGAGCGAGCGCGCGCTCACCCGCGATCCCGACCCATTTCTCGTCAACCCGTGTCGCAGCATCTCAGCTCAGGCCCCCTCGTTTGTTGGTCCGCTCGGCATGCCACGAACCTACGAGCGCACCCGAGCCCTGGCATCGGGAGCTCTCCCCATGTTGGAGTCGACCAGTGCCTATCTTTTGGCACCGGCGCGACCGAAACCGGAGCCTTACATGGAGCCGACCCCATTCCCGCGACCGGGGTCGGCACGTGCCCGCCGGTGTGCTGCCGCGTCTTTCCGCGGAAGGGCCTTGGGTCGGTGGTTGGGTTGGTGCGACACTGGTCGCGAGGATGACGCGAGCATTTCGGAGATGGTCGATCGGGGCATGAGCGAAGCTCCTCCCAGGAACGCCGCCGCGTTCTTGGAGCGCGACGACGGTCTGCGCATGCTTGCGGGATCGCTGTCAGAGATCGCCGAGGGCAGCGGGGGAAAGCTGTTGCTCGTCACCGGCGAGGCGGGTGTGGGCAAGACGGCGTTGTTGCGTCGATTCTCGTCGTCTCAGGAGGCGTCGATTCGGGTGTTGTGGGGTTCGTGCGAGCCGTTGCTGACCCCACGCCCCCTGGGACCGCTGTTCGATGTGGCCGAGACCGTCGACGGCGAGCTTCAGGAGTTGGTGAAGGTAGGTGCTCGTCCTCACGAGGTGACCGCAGCGTTGCTGACCGAGCTGGACAAGCGGCCGCCGACGCTGTTGGTGCTGGAGGACCTGCACTGGGCGGATGAGGCAACGTTGGATGTCTTTCGGCTGCTCGCGCGCAGGGTCGAATCGGTTCCGGTGTTAGCGGTGGCGAGCTTCCGGGATGACGAGCTCGATCGCGCCCCGCAGCTCCGGATCGTGCTTGGCGAGCTGCCTGGACGACCGCGCCGGCTGAAGCTGGCGCCGCTCTCGCTCGATGCCGTCCGCGAGCTGGCGACCTCGCATGCGGTCGATGCGCACGAGCTGCATGAGAAGACGGGCGGAAATCCGTTTTTCGTCACCGAGGTGCTCGGAGCGCCGAGCGAGCGGATTCCCGAGACCGTGCGCGATGCGGTGCTCGCTCGCGCAGAGCGGCTGCCGGAACCCGCCCGCAGGTTGCTCCAGGCGTTGGCGGTGGTTCCGGGCCGCGTGGAGCTCTGGTTGCTCTCGGCGCTCGCCGGCGAGCCGGCAGACCGGTTGGAACAGTGTCTGGCGTCGGGAGTACTCACGGTCGTGGATGGCGGCGTGGCCTACCGCCACGACCTCGCGCGGGAGGCCGTGGAGACGACATTGCCTCCGGACCGGCGGCTGGCTTTGCATCGTGCGGCACTGACCGCGCTCAGCGCCCCTGCGGTAGGTGACCCCGATCCCACGCGCCTCTCTCATCACGCTGAAGCGGTCCGGGACGCCGAAGCCGTGCTGGTGTGGGCGC
Organism: uncultured Solirubrobacterales bacterium; assembly: GCA_963822855.1. GTDB lineage: Bacteria > Actinomycetota > Thermoleophilia > Solirubrobacterales > Solirubrobacteraceae > Palsa-465. The sequence goes on from CAWGJE010000016.1 coordinate 74,987, forward strand.
CGCAGGCGGCGATCCGCGCAGCCGGCGCGGGCGCACACCGCGAGGCGGCGGCACAGTACGCACGCGCGCTCAGGTTCTCCGATCGCTTGACCGCCGAGGCGCGCGCAGACCTTCTCGAACGTCGCGCACGTGAATGCTTTCTGGTCAACGAGTCCGCGGAGACGATCGCGTCGCTGCAGCAGGCGATCGAGCTCAGTCGTTCGCTCGACGATCGGTTGCGGGTGGGTCGTCTGCTGTGCTCGCTGGCGCGAGCGCTTCACGAGTCCGGGCGAGACTCAGAGGGGACGGCGCTGGTCCGCGAGGCGGTAGAGCTACTGGAGCCGCTCCGCGAAAGTCGTGAGCTGGGTCGCGCCTTCGGGACGCGCGCTCAGTTCTGCATGCTGACAGATGACCTCGAACAGACCGTCGCTTGGGGGAACAAGGCAATAGAGATCGCCGAGCGTCACGACGACACCGAAACGCTGGTGCACGCGCTCAACACCGTCGGGACCGCGTTGCTGAACGTCGGCTCACGAGACGGCGCGGAGAGACTGGAACGAAGCCTGCGCCTCGCTCGGTCGGCCGGCTTGGCTGAAGACGTCGGTCGCGCGTTCAACAATCTCGTGGCGGGAGCACTCGTCTCGCGCGACTACAGCCTGGCCGAGCGCTACGTCGACGTCGGAATCGAATACTGCGAACACGGCGGTCTTGAGCTCTGGCGCGAGCTTCTGTCGGCAAACCGGCTCAGGCTGGACCTTGACCGTGGACGGTGGGAGCGAGCCGGCGAGGCCGCGAACGCACTGCTGTCTGACCGGAGATGCACCGTCAGCGTGCGGTCCGAGGCGCTGGTGTCGCTCGGCCTGGTCAGAGCCCGCTGTGGCGACCCGGAGATCTGGGCGCCGCTGGACGAGGCGCTGGCCCTGTCCGCCTCCAGCGAGGTGACACAAGCGTTCGCGCCGACCGCCGCGGCTCGCGCCGAGGCGGCCTGGCTCGAAGGCAAACCGACCGAGGTCGCGGGCATCACCAACGACGCCTTCGCGTTGACGCTCGCGCGGGATGCTCCCTGGATAACCGGCGAACTGGCCGTCTGGCGGTGGCGCGCCGGAATTCGGGATGCGCTTTCGCCCGGCAAGGCGGCGGAGCCTTTTGCGCTCTCAATCGCCGGAGAGGGAGCCCGCGCCGCGACCCTATGGCAAGAGATCGGCTGTCCCTACGAAGCGGCGCTGGCACTGGCTGACAGCGGCAACGAGAAAGCACTCCGCGAAGCGCTCGACCAGCTACAGGCGCTGGGTGCGCGCCCGGCCGCCGCGATCGTGACGCGGCGACTGCGCAAGCTCGGCGTTCGAGGGCTGGCCAGAGGTCCCCGCTCCCGAACGCGCAAGAACCCCGCCGGCCTAACTGCACGCGAGCTAGAGGTGCTGGCGCTGCTCGCCGAGGGGTTGCGTAACGCGCAGATTGCCGAGCGCCTGATCGTGTCTGAGAAGACGATCGATCATCACGTCTCGGCGATCCTGGCCAAGCTTGACGTCCGTACCCGTGGCGAGGCGAGCGTTCAGGCAGTGCGGCTTGGGCTGACCGCCCCGAGCTAGGTACCCGCCATCGCAGCATGCCCGGATCGCCCTCACCGAGGTTGTACGGCGCTTGAGCTACGGTCGTCCTGGACGCTGTGCGTCAACGCCACCTGCTTGAAACTGAGCGAGACGGATTCCGCGTGGGCAGCGACCGGCGCGCTGGCCGCGGCGACGACGACGAGGATGGCGACGGCATGCTTGGCGAGCTTGAGCATGATGGGCTCCTTGACTGAGTGGATTCGGGTCTGCGACTTCATCGCCAGTCAAGGTACGAGCAGACGGCCGCTGACACATCGGGAGCGCTCCCCATCTTTCGATCCACAGTCCCTATCTTGGGCACCACTCTCCTTCGTCGCCATCGGAGCAGTCTCGACGTGTGAGGACTGTCCGCCAGGCTGTCGAGCGCGATCGGCGATGCGCTTGTGTCGGTGACCTGGATGGTGTGTGACCCGGCGGCGAGAGGGCCGCTGACGTAGACGATGTCGCGCTCGACCGTGGTAGTCGAATGAAGCATCGCGGTGGTGCAGCCAGGCGTGCCTTGGCCGGGGGCGCGTGGTCGCATTCGTGCCGACCTCGCGGTCGAGCGCGGCGCGGAGCGCACTATTGCAAA
>CAWGJE010000017.1:0-350967 GCA_963822855.1 uncultured Solirubrobacterales bacterium
TGAACCCGCTGGCCCTTCCGGTCGCGCCCGGTGTCGGCAACCCGCTGTCGGGCGCCAACTTCTTCGTCGACCCCGAGAGCGAGGCGGCCCACGCGGCGCTCACGAATTCAGCGCTCGACGTGATCGCGCGCGAGCCCGGGACCGCGCGCTTCGGCAAGTTCAGCTTCGGCTCCAACGGGGTGCCCGACATCCAGACCGCCGTCTCGCGCTACCTCGCCCGCGCGCAGGTCGAGGAGCCTGGCAGCGTGCCGCTATTGGCGACCTATCGGATCCTGCACGGGTTGTGCGGTCACGCCTCCGATTCGCCCGCGGACACCGCCTCCTACCACAACTTCATCGAGGGCTTCGCGCAGGGGATCGGGTCCTATCGCGCGGTGCTGTTCCTCGAGATGGACTCGATCATCACGATGCCCTGCCTGTCCCCGCACGGCAAGGCAGTCCGCGAGCACGAACTCCGCGACGCGATCAACATCCTCACCGCCGACTGTCCGCACCTCGTGATCTACCTCGATGCGGGCGCGGCCGACGCGCTCTCCGCTCACGACGCGGCCAAGTACCTGCGAGCGTCCGGCGTCGGAGAGATCCAGGGCTTCTTCCTCAACGCCACCCACTTCGACTGGACCTCACACGAGATCCGGTACGGCGACCAGATCTCGCGCCTCACGGGAGGCAAGCACTTCGTGGTCAACACCGGCGAGAACGGTCAGGGTCCGCTCCGGCCGCGCGACATCGTGCACGCCGGCCTCGAGGTTCTGTGCAATCCGCCCGGCCGCGGCCTCGGACCGCTCCCGACCGCGAACACCGGCTACCGCAACGTCGACATGTTCGCCTGGACCAGCAACCCCGGTGAGTCCGGCGGCAGCTGCGTCGCGGGCGCACCGCCGACCGGCGAGTACTGGCCCGGCTACGCGGCGATGCTGGTGCAGAACGCCGACTTCAACGTCCGGTAGAGGCCGCGTGCGCGTCGGCGCCGCGTAGCTTCTCGGCGCCGAACGTGCGCAGTTCCTCACCCGGGCGACCGGATTTCCACACCCGGGTAAGCCCGTTCTTACGATGTCTGCGGTGCTTCGACGTGCACTGATATTTGCCGTGCTCGCATCCGCGTGCGCGCTCTCGCTCGTCGCCCGTTCCGCCACCGCGCCGGCCGCCGCTGCGAAGAACGACCCGACCGGCTTTCGCCTCGAGTCGACGTCGCTGATCGTGAACGAGGACGCCGGGGTGGCGTGGATCACGGTTGAGCGAAGCGACACGAGCGAGGACGCGCAGATCCGCTACATCACGCTCGGTGACGGGGTCCCGTGCGGGAAGACCGAGTGCACCGCGGTCGACCCCGACGACTTCCACTCGGTCAAGGGCGAGCTCGACTTCCCGGTCGGTGTGGCGAGCGAGGCGTTCAGCATGCCGATCGTCGATCACGGCGTGCAGAACATCTCGAAGACGATCCAGGTGTCGCTGTTCGGCCCGTCGCCGATTGGCATGGCGTCGCCCCATGAGGCGGTGCTGACGATCCTCGACAACGACCCGGTCACGCCCCGCGATCCCCAGAATCCCCTCGACCTTGCTGCGTCGCCGACCACCGACAACCCGCTCACCGGCGCGACCTTCTTCGTCGACCCCGAGAGCGAGGTGGCGCACGCCGCACGGCGCTCGCCGGCACTCAAGACGATCTCGAGCGAGCCCGGTACGGCGCGTTTCGGCAGCTTCAGTTTTGGTCACAACGGCGTCCCGAACATCGCTACCGCGGTGTCGCGATATCTGACGCGGGCGGAGGTCGAGGAGCCGGGCACGGTGCCGCTGCTGGCGACCTACCGGGTCGTCCATGGATTGTGCGGGCACGCGTCCGACACGCCCGCGGACGTGGCGAGCTACAAGGGCTTCATCGACGGCCTCGCGCAGGGGATCGGGTCCTACCACGCGGTGCTGTTCCTCGAGATGGACTCGATCATCACGATGGGATGCCTGTCCCGGAACGGCCAGGCCGTCCGCGAGCAGGAGCTCCAGTACGCGATCAACACGCTGACCTCTGCCTGCCCACACCTCGTGATCTACCTCGACGCCGGCGCCGCCGACGCGCTTTCCGCCCGGCAGGCGGCCCGGTACCTGCGTCGCTCGGGCGTGGCGAAGATCCAGGGCTTCTTCCTCAACGCCACCCACTTCGACTGGACCTCACACGAGATCCGCTACGGCGAGCAGATCTCGCGCCTGACCGGCGGCAAGCACTTCGTGGTCAACACCGGCGACAACGGACGCGGGCCACTGCGACCGCCCGACCGCGTTCACTCGGGCAACGAGGTACTCTGCAACCCGGCCGGCCGCGGGCTCGGACCGCGCCCGACCGCCGATACCGGCTTTCCGAACGTCGACATGTTCGCGTGGACGACCAATCCCGGCGAGTCTGGCGGCCCGTGCGTTCCTGGCGCACCGAAGACGGGCGTGTTCTGGCCCGCCTACGCGCTGATGCTTGTGCGCAACGCGAACTTCAACTCGCGGTAGCGACGGGCTTCGTTCGGGCGGGGCGGTTGTCGCGCTCGGTCGGACGCGCGATCGTCCCCCACCCGACCACGAGGTCCCCGTCCATCAGGCACGCGAGCTGGCCCGGAGCGGCGCCGTCGACTGCCCCTCCCAGCTCGATCTCCAGCGTCCGGTGACGGCCGGGCTCGAGGTCCCCGACGAGGCGGCATTCGAGCGGTGGCGACCGGTAGCGAAGCTTGACCCGGTTCACGCGGGCACCGGCGCGGTGGAGCCGCGCGTCACGCACATGCACGCGAGTGGTGCGAAGCGCGGATCGGGGCCCGACGATCACCTCGTTGCGAGACGCGTCCTTGTCGAGCACGTACAGCGGCTCGCCCGCGGCGATCCCGAGCCCGCGTCGCTGGCCAACCGTGAACCGGTGCTGGCCGTCGTGCCGGCCGACGATGTTTCCGGCGCTGTCGACGACCGCACCCGGCGCGTCGCCGAGTCCGCCGTGCCGCGCCAGGAACCGGGCCCGCGTGGTCCCGGCGAGGAAGCAGAGGTCCTGCGAGTCGGCCTTGCCTGCGACTGGTAGCCCGGCCGCGGCGGCGAGCTTCCTGACCTCGGGCTTGGTCAGGTCCCCGAGCGGGAATCGCATCCGCGCGAGCGACCCGGGCGACAGCGCCGCGAGCATGTAGGTCTGATCCTTGGCGGGATCGGCCGCGACCCGCAGCAGCGGACCCGCCGGGTCGCCGGATTCCGCCACCCGCGCGTAATGACCGGTGGCCAGGTACTCCGCGCCGAGGCGCCTGGCGAGGTCGAGCATCGCGTCGAGGCGGATGTGGCCGTTGCATCCGACGCACGGGTTCGGCGTCTCTCCGCCGGCGAACGAAGCCATGAACGGTTCCACCACGCCGGCCCGAAACTCGTCCCGCAGATCGATCGTGAAGTGGGCAAGCCCCATCGAGTGCGCGAGCGAGCGAGCCTGCGCGACCGCGGAGGCCGAGCAGCAACTGCTCTCGGCGTCATTCTCCCGATCGGACCACAACTCGAGCGTGACCGCGACCGCCTCGCCCTCACGTGAGCACAGCAGCGCCGCCACCGAGCTGTCGACGCCGCCGCTCATCGCGACGAGCGTGCGCCCGCCGTCGGTCCCGCCCGGTCCGTCCGGCGGTGACAGGCGCGCGCGGTCGCGCACCGCCGCCCCGAGAGCGCGGGCGAGCGCCTCGGACGCGACCTCCGCGGCGTGGAGCTTGCCGGGACTCAGCCCGCCGAGCTCAGCCGCGATCTGCCTAGCCCCGATTCGCGCCGCGTCGATCACCGGCGCGCCGCGCACTAGCGTCACGGCGGCGCTTCCCGCGGCGGTCGCGGCGCCGCAGCCGTGGGCGTCGAAGCCGGCGTCGGTCACGCGGTCGCCGTCGACCATCAGCGACAAGGTGACCTGGTCGCAGCACGCACCTCCGTTGACGGTCGCCGCGTGCCCGTCACTCGGAAGCCTGCGGTGACCCTGCGGAGAGGTCAGGTGATGCTCGAAGGCGATGACATCCATCGCCTCGCGAGGATAGAAGCCCCTACTTCGCGGCGAGGGCGTCGTCGATGCGCTGGCTGATCTCGTCCGTGTCGGCGAACCCGGTGAGCGTCGTCGCCTGGCGGTTGGCATCGATCAACACCAGGGTGGGCGCCGTGACGACCGGGATCTGCTGGGTGATGATCGAGAAGTTCGTGAGCTCGGACACCGGCACCGCGAGCCTGACGACGTGGCCTCCGTGCGTCGACACTGTGCCGAGCTCCTTGGCCATGGCCTGGTCGTCCGCGGCCGAGGTGTTGTAGAAAAGCACGGCGACGACCTTGCGCGACTCGATCGCGCGCGTGATCAGGCTCACCTGCTGCGCCGTCGTGAGGGCCTTCGCCGCGGGCTTCGCCGTCTTCGTGGTGGCGACCTTGGTCTTCGTCGTGGCGGTCTTGGTCGCGGTGACCGTCTTTGTCGTGGTCGCGCCCTTGGTCGCGGGCTTGACGGCTGTGGCGGTCGCCGTAGCGGTCGCGGTGCCGGGCTTGGCCCCGGTCGCGGTCTTCGCCGGCGTCGGCGAGTTCGGCGCGGGGCCGGTGGACGTCGGCGCACCGAGGCGGGCGTTGGCGGCACCCGAAATCTTCACGGCCTGGTGGGCCTGGTTGATCGCCGACTGGTACTGGCCGACGCCGCCCTGCGAGCTGCCCGACGAGGAGGAGCTCGGCTTCAGCTCGACGTACCACAGGCCGAATGCGGCCAGGGTCGCGACGAGCAATCCAATAAGAGGTCTCGGGAGACTTGCCATCTCACGCCCTTGTTCGGCAGCTGGGGCCTCGATATTGAGCCCGTTTCAACGGAAACGGACGCTCAGACGGGGCTACAGGCGCCGCAGGCCGAGCTCGCGCAGCTGCCCGGGATCAACTGGGGCGGGCGCGCCGGTCAGCGGATCGGCACCGCTCGCCGCCTTCGGGAACGCGATCACGTCCCGGATCGACTCGACGCCGGCGAGCGCGGTGATGATCCGATCGATGCCCATCGCGATCCCGCCGTGCGGAGGGGCGCCGTAGCGGAGCGCGTCGAGGAAGAAGCCGAACCGAGCCTCCGCTTCCTCCGGCCCGATCCCCAGCAGCTCGAATACCTTCTGCTGGATGTCCAGCCGGTTGATACGGATCGACCCGCCACCGATCTCGGCGCCGTCGAGCACGAGGTCGTACGCGCGCGAGCTCAGGTGCGCCGGGTCGTTCATATCGCCGGACGGGGCGGTGAACGGGTGGTGCGCCGCGTCCCAGCGCTGCGCCTCCTCGTCCCAGAAGAACGCCGGGAACTCGACCACCCACAGGATGTCGTGGCGGTCGGTCGGGATCAGATCGAAGCGCCGCGCGATCTCCATCCGCAGCGCGCTGAGTGTCTGGCCGGCGGTCGAGACCTGGTCGGCGACGATCAGCAGCAGGTCGCCCGGCCTCGCGCCCAGGTGCGTGTTCACCGCCGCGATCTCCGCTTCGGTGAGGAACTTGGCGATCGGCGAGCGCCATCCCTCGTCCTGGACGAACGCCCACACGAGGCCCTTGGCGCCGTGCTGCTTGGCCAGTTCGGTGAGCGTGTCGAGGTCCGAGCGGGCCAGGTCGCGCGCTCCGGCGTTGATCCCGCGCACCACGCCGCCCGACTCGAGCGCCCCGGCGAACACCTTGAACTCGGTGCCGGCGAGTGCTTCGCCGAGGTCGTGCAACTCGAGCCCGAAGCGCGTATCGGGACGGTCGATGCCGTAGCGCGAGACCGCCTCGGCGAACGTCATCCGCGGCCACGGCGGCGCCGGGACGTCGAACTGCTCTCGCTCGAACACCGCTCCCATCACCGCTTCCATCACGTCGATCACGTCGTCCTCGTCGACGAACGCCATCTCGACGTCGAGCTGGGTGAACTCGGGTTGGCGGTCGGCGCGCGTGTCCTCGTCACGGAAACAGCGGGCGATCTGGTAGTAGCGCTCGAAGCCGCCGATCATCAGCAGCTGCTTGAACAGCTGCGGCGATTGCGGCAGCGCGTAGAACGAGCCGGGCTGGATCCGCGCCGGCACCAAGTAGTCGCGCGCGCCCTCGGGAGTCGAGCGGGTGAGGTAGGGGGTCTCGATCTCGAGGAAGTCGCGCTCGTTCAGGATCTCGCGCATCGTCGCGATCACGCGGTGACGGAGCGCGAGCGCGCGCTGAAGCGGCGTGCGGCGGAGGTCGAGGGCACGGTGGCGCAGTCGGATGATTTCGTCCGTGTCCCCGCCGTTGTCGACCGGGAACGGGGGCGTCTCGGCGTCGGCGAGGATCTCGAGCTGGGACACCGCGAGCTCGATCTCGCCCGTCGCGAGGTTGGGGTTCACGTTCTGGGGATCGCGCCTGGTCACGGTCCCGCCCACGCTGATCACATCCTCGGACCGGAGCGCGTGGGCGCGCTCGTGCGCCTCGGGCGCGTTCTCGGGATGGAAGACGAGCTGAAGGATGCCCGAGCGGTCGCGCACGTCGATGAAGATCAGCCCGCCGTGGTCGCGCCGGCGGTGCACCCAGCCGGCCACCCGCGCCTGGGTGTCGGCGCGGTCGGCGGTCAGCTGGCCGCACCAGACGTCGCGGTATTCGTTCGGCCGCGGCGCGTGCTTCACAGCTCGCGTCCCTCGCGGAGGATTTCGGGGATTACATCCGCGATGAGCGCGTCGTGCTCATCCCCCGATTCCATGTTCTTGAGCCGCGCCGATCCGTTCTCGCCGACGATCGCCACGTAGCGGGCGCCGATCCGGTCCGCGTGCCTGAGCTGGCCCTTCAGCGACCGGCCGGCGAGCTCGAGCTGCGCCTGGAGGCCCGCGCGCCGCGCCTCGACCGCCAGCTCGAACGCCGTGCGCGAGCCCTGGCGATCGCCGACCGCGACGTACAGGTCGACGAGCTCGGGCGGGGTCGGGAGCTCGCTCGTCACCAGCAATATCCGCTCGACCCCCGCCGCCCAGCCCGAGGCCGGGGTCGGGGGCCCGTCGAGCAGCTCGATCAGGCCGTCGTAGCGCCCGCCGCCGCCCACGCCGGACTGTGCCCCAAGTTCGTCGCTGGTGAACTCGAACACCGTGCGTGTGTAGTAATCCAGCCCGCGCACCAGGGTCGGGTCGAGCTCGTAGCGCAGCCCGGCATCGTCGAGCAGGGAGCGGACGCGCGCGAAGTGCTCGGAGTCCTCGGGATCGAGCCGGTCCAGTAGCTTCGGCGCGTCGCGCATAACCGCCTGTGTACCCCGGTCGCCGGAGTCGAACGCTCGCATCGGGTTCAGGTCGATGCGAGCGCGCACGTCCTCGGCGAGCTGCTCCTCATGCGCGCGCAGGAACGCCTTCAGCTCCTCGCGGTACTCCGCGCGGGTGGCGGGAGTGCCAAGGCTCGACAGCCGCAGCCGGGTGCCCTTGACCCCGGCGGCCTCGAGCAGGTCGGCCAGCAGGAGGATCAGCTCGGCGTCGGTCTCAGGCGCGTCGGAGCCGATCGCCTCGGCGCCGAACTGCCAGAACTGCCGGTAGCGGCCTCGCTGCGGCGCCTCCGCGCGGAAGCAGCTCGACAGGTACCAGAGCTTCACGGGCTGGGGCAGCTTGCGCATCCCGTGCTCGAGATAGGCTCGGCAGACCGGCGCGGTGATCTCGGGGCGAAGCGTCAGCGAGCGTCCGCCGCCATCGTCGAACGTGTACATCTCCTTCTGCACGATGTCGGTGGCCTCCCCCACCCCGCGCGCGAACAGGTCGGTCGCCTCGAACGTCGGCGTCTCGATCCGGCGGTAGCCGGCGGCGCCGAGGATCTTGTCCGCGTGCTCCTCGAGGACCTTCCGCCGCGCCGCCGATTCCGGGAGGATGTCGAATGTGCCGCGGGGGGCCTGAATCACAGAACGCTCACCGCTCCGCGAGCTCGCGCAGGAACGGGTTGGTGGCGCGCTCGCGCCCGAGCGTCGTGATCCCCATGTGGCCGGGATAAACCGTGGTCTCGGGCCCGTACGTGGTCGTGAGCTTCCCGATCGAGCCCAGCAGCGTCGGCCAGTCGCCGCCCGGCAGGTCGACCCGCCCGACCGAGCCCTGGAACAGGACGTCGCCCGAGAACAGCGCGTCCTCGTCGGCGATCGCGTACGTGACGTGTCCGGGGCTGTGGCCCGGGGTGAACACCACATCGAGCGTCAGCCCCGCCAGCTCGAGCGTCTCGCCGCCGGCGACGGTGTGATCCGCCTCGTAGCTCTCGAACGGTCCAAACCCGGGCCACGGGACATAGTCCATGATGTTCGCCAGGACCTCTTTTTCGAGTTCCGGCACATACACGGGCGCGTTCGTCGCCTTGGCCACGGGCGCGACGGCGCCGACGTGGTCGAAGTGGGTGTGGGTGATCAGGATCGCCTCGACGGTCTCGATCCCAAGGCTCTCGAGGGCGGCCAGGAGCTTGTCGGCCTCGTCACCGGGGTCGACGATCAGTGCATTCGTGGCGTCCTTGCGGCGCACGATGAAGGAGTTCTCCTGCACCGGGCCGACCGTGAACATCCGGACGTCGATCATTTCCCGGCGGCCTGCTTGCGCTTCTCGAGCCGTCGGCGGTACATAAACGACTCGATGTAGTAGCCGCCGGGGATGTACAGCGCCAGCGATATCACGGCCAGGATCGCGGCGCTCTCGACCCGGTTCGAACCGCGACCGAGCAGCGACAGGATGATGAACAGCCCGACCGCGATGACGCCGGCGCGGATTGCCGACGCCTTCCAGGTCGGCGGCGTGTTGAGCCGCTTCTCACGCGCGTCCGTCTTGGACTGCTTCTTGCGATCCTCGGCGTTCGGCGGACGGCCGGTCCGACCGCGTGCCTGGATCGTTCCCGCGGGCGTCCCGCGGTGCTTGGTGCGGCGCTTGCGCTTGGTCTGAGCCATGATGAATGCAGCTTAGTATCCGGAGGTGTGGTCGCGCTACTCCGCGAAGGTGGGGTTGCCTCTACTCCGCGAGGGCGTGGGGTCGGCCTACTCCGTGAGGGCGTCTTCGACCACGCGGCGGTTTGCCACCGGCAGGTCATCCGGAAACCCGTCGAACGCCGCCCTTGGCGCAAGCCCGACCAGCTCCGCCTGGCTGGGCGTCGCGTGGCGGGCGATCGCCGCGACGACGCGCGCGAGCGACGTCGCGCGGTGGTCCTCGACGTTGGTCGACACCTGGGCGACGTCGCGCGCCGCGAGCCACAGCCCGATCGCGCGGACTGAGTGGAGGCCCTCGGGGCCGCCCTCCCGAATCGCGGCCGCGATCGCCCGCGCGTCATCGAGCGTCGCCGGCGGGGCCAGCTCGACGTTGAAGGCCACGAGCGGCGGGCGCGCCGCCACCAGCACCGCGCCGGCGGTCGGGTGAAGCTTGTGCGGACCGAAATCCGGTTTCAGCTCGCCGGAGTCGATTCGCTTCGCGAGGGTTGCCGGGCCGCCTTTGCGGAGCTCGGCCCGGGTCCGTCCCTGCGCGAGCTCGCCGTAGAGGAACACGGGCAGTTCGAGCTCCTCGCCGAGCAGGTCGCCGAGGACGAGTGCCTCCGCGCACGCGGCGCCCCGGTCGGCCGGATCGAGGTAGACGATCGGCGCGACGTCGATCGCACCCACGCGCGGGTGGATGCCCTCGTGGGCATCGAGGTCGACCTGTCTTATCGCTTCGGCGGCGCCGTTAGCGACCACCTGCGCCAGCTCGCCGGGTTCGCCCGCGAGTGTGAACACGCTCCGGTGGTGGTCGGTGTCCGAGTGAACGTCGAGCAGGCGCGCGTCGAACGCGTCTGCGATCGCGTCGATCGCGGCCTGGTCCCGCCCCTCCGACACGTTCGGGATCGCGAGCAGCGTCACGTCGCGCGCGAGCTCGTTCAATCCAGGACGTAGCGTCCGTGGTCGAGCACCGTCTGCCCGTCCACGTCGAGACTCGCGTCGACGATCACGACGTCGAGGTGGATCGGGACCGACACCTTGCCTCCGATTCCCGCGCTCGCGCCGAACGCGACGTGCACCGTGCCGAGGATCTTCTCGTCCTCGAGGATGTTGCCGGTCAGCCGCGCACGGTCGTTCGTGCCGACTCCGAGCTCGGCGAGATTGGTCCCGAGCTCACCCTGGGACAGCAGCAGCTCGATGAACCGCGGACCGAGGCCCCCATCGGCCGCGACGATCCGCCCCTCGGCGACCGTCAGCGTCGCGGGCTCCTCGCCGATCCCGAACGGCGCGAGGCTCGAGGCCACCACCGTCCCCTCTCCGAACGCGGGGGCAATGAAGCCCTCGCCGCAGGGCAGGTTGCCGAACGCGCCCCTCGCGCTGAGCTCGCCATCGTCCGCGATCCCGGCCCGGCCGGCGAGCGCAAGCTCCAGGTCGGTTCCCCTCGGGCACGTCACGTGAGCGCGGGTGCCGCGGTCGAGCAGGTCGGCCACGGCCTTCGACCGCGCAGCCATCGTGTCGAAGTCGACCGCCATCACGCGCGCGAGCATGTCCTCGGTGACCCCGGGCATCGTCGCGCCGCGGGCTCCATGGTCGGTGGCGCGCTTGCGGGCGCTCGTGTGACTGAGCGACTTGCTCGTCGGCGCGATGAACACGTCGCACGCCGCCAGCGCCGCCGCCACCGCCGGCGGCGGCTCGGTGCCGTGGGTCGCCCGCTCGTCCATCACGATCAGCACCGCGTCGGCGCCGGCCGCGGCGGCCTCGTCCCGCAGCGCATCCCCGATCGCCCGCGTCGCGGGATCGACCACGACCACCACGTCCTCGCCCTCCTTCACCGCCAGACACTTTTCGATCACGGTCCGTACGGCCGGGGCGAGGTCGCTCATCGCCGCTGGATCATATGCACGGCGTGTCGCCGCCGACCGCCCCCGGTGCTCCTGGGGCTACACTCGCGGGCGCGCCGGAGTAGCTCAGTCGGTTAGAGCAGCGGAATCATAATCCGCGTGTCGGGGGTTCGAGTCCCTCCTCCGGCACTCCGAAAAGCCCCGCTATGGCGGGGTTTTTTCGTACTCGCGTCGAGGCGAAAGTCTGACCGGGGGCCAACAGGGGGCCAACACGCAGAGATGGCCCTGATACTTGCGGGAGCCCGTCTGCGGCGCTGCGCGCGTGCTGGCAGTGGTGCAGTGCAGGAGCGCGACCGCTCCTGATCGAACCTAGGGGCATGAGCACCGAAGGCGAGTACAGACCTGATCCACGGCTGGTCGCGACCAGAACCAGAGAGGGCGACTGGCTTCTCAACGTTTCCCCAGTGGCCATGAGCGACGGTCGCGAACTCCGGTGGTATCCGCCACAGCCTGTCGCGTTCGCCTTGATGGAGGCGAAGCGTTACCAGGATCGTGGTGTGGAGGAGCGCCAGGCCATCATGAGCGCGCTTGCGCGCCGAGCTGATGCGGCATGGGCACCTGGAGACCCCACACAGACCCTCAACTGCATATCGGATCTGCACATCGCGGTGCTCTACGCCTTCACCGCCATCGAGAGCCTCGCAAACCACTCCATCGACCAGCTCGACGACGACGCCACAGTCGAGGTCGAGAACCGGAAGGGCGAGCTAGTTGAACTGTCGAAGTCCGACATGGTTCGGCGTCTAGGCATCAGCGAAAAGCTGACTCGGGTGGTCCCGATGCTGGACGACGGCGTGAACATCAAGGGCACTCGGCCTTGGGAGCGGTATCGCCACCTCAAGGAACTTCGCGATGAGCTTGTGCACGTCAAGGAGCGTGGTTACTCCCCGGACCCACAGGTGCTGACGGCCTACGACCGGCTGCTGCTCGGCGAGGGCGATGACTGCGTGGGAGATGCCGTCGCGGTCGTTGTAGGCGCAAGGCCCGCCTTCTTGCCGGACTTCGTTCTGGAACCTCTCGCGCCGTGACTCGTATGCGAGGATGCGCGCGTGCAGACGGTCCGCACCGGGCAGCCGTACCCCATCGCTCTGCCCGCCCGCGTCGCTGCCGGTCGCCGACTCAAGGCCGCTCGCGTGCTGGCCGGGGGGATTTCGCTGCTCGACGCAGCGCGACGCACGGGGGTGAGCTATCAGCATCTCGTCGCCGTCGAGCACGGCCAGCACCCGGGGCGTCTGCACCTCGGGCAGCCAGCCGTGCCGCAACCACACTGCTGCTCGGCGCGCATCGCCTGCCGACGCTCGGTGACGCGCACGCTCCAGCGCCTGCACTCGCACGCGCTGCCAGGCAGCTCGGTCGTAACCGGCGGGCATCAGTCCGGGGGGGATGTGCTCGGGGTGATCGGAACGGGGGGGCGTTCTCGGCCATCACTGGTGAAGATCGCATCCGAGCTGACCGCGACGGTCGGGTCGTTGCGCACCGCGACCACGATCTGCGCCGGGTCGGCGACCAGCGCCGTGCCTGCCGCGATCCCCTTAGTCTGCCACGCTTGCCGGGTTCGCGCTCACACAAGACCGGGCGCGTGGCGACCACTCCCCGGACGCCTAGGCACGTCAGCGCCTCGCGCCCCAAGCCGTCGCCGAGCCGCTCGACGGCCGTCGCCAGATGCATCCACAACCGCACCGGATCATCGTCAGCGGCGTCAAGCGTCACCCAGACAACAGCCTCAGATCGCTCGATGCACCACAACCGCAGCAGCGTCGTCTTGCCGTACCCAACCGGCGCGCTTACGACCGTGAGCGCGGCCCCGGCGTTGCCGTCGACGATCTCCAGCAGGCGCGGCCTACGCATCATCCCCGGCTGAACCCGCGGCAAGGCGAGCTTGGACTCGATCACCCCGACCGCACGCCCCGCCTGTGTTGCCTGTTGACTCATCCTGATAGCTGGGACCCAGGCACAGCCCCACCGTCGCATCAAACACCCGGGTGAACATCACCCGAAGTTGATGAAATCCGAAGCGGTCATCGAGATGCTGTCCCCGTCAATGAATCGGATCATCAGCGCAAAACCGGCCATCCCTGACCCTCAGACCGGAAGCTGGCCCGATGCGAGTTCGGCAAGCGAATCGGCGGACGTCACGACACACCTAGCGCAAAGACTTGGTCTGGTCGCGACGGCCGGTATCGACAAGTTCGAACTGCTTCGGTTCTGGGCGAGCGGGCGGTGGTCGTCCACGGTTCCGGGGTTCTGGGCTGCTTTCGGGTCGGTCGAGCCTTCCGGTCTCGTGGTTCTCGGCGACGTGGACCGCTCCGGATTTCCACATCAGCCGATGCGCCACGCGCGTGGACTTGCCCGGTCGCTGGAGGTCGGTCGGCGATCGTCAATTCTCCGAACGCTGAACCGTCCGAGGTCGACGCCAGCGGCGCGGTTCAGCGGACTTCGAGCTCCACCTTCCTGCGCAAGTGACGCCACGGCGACGAGCGAGCCGCCAAAGCGAGCGAGTCGGGGCCGGTGGCCACGGCTGCTGGTGGTGGCGTGAGGCTGCGGCGACGTGCCGGCCCAGAACCACACCGTGCAGGACCGGGGATCCGTGCCGGATCGTCCGGCGCAGTTCCGTTACGGCGCGGTGTTCTCGCTCGTATTGGCACTGGCGGTGTTCGTGATCGCGGCACCGAGCGCGACCTGGTCTCGCTCAGTGGCGCTTGCCATCGAGGGAGCGGCGTTGGTCGTCGCGGTCGCAACCGCGCGCGAGCGCAAGGAGATTCGCTACCGCAACGCGCTGATCGTGGGCGTCGCGACGATCGTCCTGATCGGCCTTGTCGCCACCGGCACTGCCCCCCGGGGGTTCACCGATGCCGCGAACGCGATCATCACGGCGGCCATTCCCGTCGTGATCGTGCAGGGAGTCCTTCGACTTTTGCGCGAGCGGGGCGTCACCGCCCAAGCTGTCGCGGGAGCGCTGGCGATGTACATCGCGGTCGGCCTCGTGTTCGCGTCGATTATCGGCTTCATAACCCACGTCAGCTCCACCCCGTACTTCGCGCAGCACACCAGCGGCACGGTCGGAGACCGGGTCTACTTCAGCTTCACCGTGCTGACAACCACCGGCTTCGGCGACTTCTCCGCCGGGACTCCGGTCGGGCACGCCATCGCGGTGATCGAGATGCTCACAGGGCAGCTCTACCTCGTCACCGTCATCGGAGTTCTGATCGGCAACTACGTCAGCCGGCGGGCGCCAACGTGAGCCGAGCGCCGCACGCAGTGCCGACCCCAGATCCATCGCGCGGCCGCGAGTACCCATGCCAATCGGGTGCCCTGTTGCCCGCGATCTGTGAGCGGCACGAGCTATACCCCGCCAGCAGCGGGGTCGTCTATGGCTGAAACTCCCGCTCCCGCGGAACCGACGGCGGCGCAAGCCGCGCAGACGATGCGAAGCCGGCCGTACGTCGCCTTGCTCGTCGTGGCGGCGCTCATCGGGCTGATCGTCTCGCTCGCGGCTTGGTGCTACCTGGAGTTGGTTTTCCAAGTTCAGCAGGAGCTGTTCACGCATCTTCCGCACGCGCTCGGGTATGAGCAGGGTCCCCCGTTGTGGTGGTCGCTCCCGGTCCTCGCGGTAGGCAGCCTGATCGTCGCGCTGGCGATCACGCGTCTGCCGGGTGAGGGCGGGCACGTGCCGGCCAAGGGCCTGACCGCGGGCGGTCTCACGAACCCGATCGATCTGCCCGGCGTGGTCCTCGCGGGGGTCGCCGGGCTCGGCTTCGGGCTGGTGCTCGGCCCCGAGGGACCGCTGCTCGCGCTCGGTTCAGGTCTGGCGGTGCTGGCGATTCGGCTGGCCCGAAGACCGGTCCCGCCTCAGGCGTTGGCGGTGATCGCAGCGGCTGGGAGCTTCGCCGCGCTCTCGTTCGTGTTCGCCTCACCGCTGATCGCGGCCGTGATCCTGATCGAGGCGACCGCCGTCGGCGGGGCGCGGCAGCGGCTCGTGCTGCTGCCCGGGCTCCTCGCGGCCGGGATCGGGACGCTCGTGTCGCTCGGGATGGGATCGTTCACAGGGCTGAGCAGCCGCGACTACGCGCTCGGTCCGCTGCCGCTGCCCCACTACGGCCATCCCGACATCGCCCAGTTCGGCTGGACGATCGCGCTCGCGATCGCGGTCGCTCTGGTAGCGAGACCGATCATCGCGGGCGGGCTATCCACCCACCGCGTGGTTGCGCGACGGACCGTGATCCTGCTCCCGATTGTCGGCCTGATCATCGCTGGGCTCGCGATCGCCTTCCACGGGGCCACCAGCGAGAGCGCCAACGAGGTCCTGTTCTCCGGACAGGAAGCGCTCCCCGGCCTACTCAGGCAGGCCGGGACGTGGTCGCTTGGCGCGCTCGCGCTGGTGATCGTGTTCAAAGGCCTGGCGTACATGCTCTCGCTCGGGAGCTTCCGCGGCGGGCCGGTGTTCCCGGCGATATTCCTCGCCGCGGCCGGCGGGATCATGGCCTCGCGCCTGCCCGGGTTCACCTTGACCCCAGCGGTCGCCGTTGGGATGGGCGCGGCGATCGCCGCCGTACTGCGGCTGCCGCTCTCGGCGGTCGTGCTCGCTACGCTGCTCACGGCCAACTCCGGGGTCGGGGACGAGCCGCTGATCATCGTCGCCGTCGTCGTCTCCTACCTGGTCACGTTGCTGATCTCCGTGCCGGCGCCCGCTGCGTCCCCGGCCGAGGACGGCACGGTCGCAGCGCAGACGCCGACTCCGGAGGAAGGCTCCGCCATAGGTACCGACAGATCCCAGAACGCCGCGCCCACCCAATGACAGCCAAGCCGAGCCGATGAAGCACACGTCGATCGACATCTACCTGGTGGTCGACACCTTCCTGCTCTTGCTCATCGGAATCGGTCCGAAGATCGCGCTGGTGCCGTTCGTAGAGATCACCGCTCCGCTCGACGGTCAAACCAAGGCCCAGATCGTCCGAAAGATGCTCACCACCGCCGCCGTCGTTGCCCTGATCCTCGTCGGGCTCGGCGAGTTCCTCTCCAGGCTGCTTCACTTCTCCACCGGTTCGCTCTCGATCGCCGGAGGGATCATCCTCTTCCTCATCGCGATCACCATGGTCCGTGGGAGCGCCGAACCCGACAGAAACGAGGCCATCACAGGACGCGATCCGATGCGCATCGCCGTGTTCCCGCTCGCGATCCCGTACCTCTTGAACCCCGCCGGCATCGTCGCACTCGTGACCCTCTCAGCCGAGGCCGACTCAATAGCCGTCTTCGCGATGGTCCTCGGCGTCCTCGCTCTGGTCCTGGCCATCGACGTTGCCGTCTTCCGGCTGGCCAACCGCGCCAGCGACCATCTCGACGAAAGCCGCATGCTCGTCACCGAGAAGATCTTCGGCATCCTGCTGGCGGCACTCGCCGTCCAACTCGTACTCGACGGCCTCGACAGCGTCGGCGTCATCCACCTCACCGGCCACTGACCCACAGGACCGCCACACGACCGCCGCCGGCACCACCCGAACACCATCTGCGCGCGAACTGCTATCTGCTCCCATGCACATCGAGCGCTGCGCATTCCTCCAGCACCCCTCACATCGCCTGGTCCTTCGGAAAGAGCAAAACGAGTCCGCAGGGAGCCCAAATCTTCAGAACATGGCCGCGACCGGACCGCCGATGGTCGTCCGAAGTGCCACCGCGTGGACGTGGCCCGTCGAGGCGCGGAACACCATATGCGAGATTTTGCTTAGACCGGTTCGGTTGCG
The DNA here is from genome assembly GCA_963822855.1 of uncultured Solirubrobacterales bacterium. Classification (GTDB taxonomy): domain Bacteria; phylum Actinomycetota; class Thermoleophilia; order Solirubrobacterales; family Solirubrobacteraceae; genus Palsa-465. The sequence continues at coordinate 16,509 of CAWGJE010000017.1, forward strand.
TCGCAATGGGCGCTCCGCTTACTCGCTGGGCTGAAAGCCGATTGTCAGCAAACGTGCTCACGGTCGCTCGCCTACAAATGGAGGCGTCCACCCCGGCCGCGGCGTCGCTGTCGAGATGGACGAACTGCGAGAGTGGCGCAACTCGTGAGGTGCTCGAGTGTCCCTTGAACTGGCGAAGGGGGAGCGCTGGACCGGAGGCATGTCTCAGTCGTCGGCCTGAACCTGCATATGCATCGCGACGTCGTCGCTAACTCCGTGGTGACGCCGAGCTAACTGCGGCGCTCCTGCTTCCCCACGAACTCGAGCACGTGCACGTGGCGCGAGCAGACTGATGAGTTGGACGATTTGGGGAAGGGCGGCGGTGGTCTCGGCGACGACGCCCGATTAGCTGTGGAAATCGTCCGCACCGGCAGCGACGTCGCCGGTGGCCCCTAGGTCGTGCAGTTCGTAACGAAGCGGCAGGAGACCCTCCGATGCGCTGCGCACCAAAGATGTGTGCGATCGGCGCAAGGCGGACTTCGTTGTCTGCATCGGCCGTGCGCAGCGGTCCTGGCGACTGGGACTGACAGGGCGGGAGTCCGGGCCGCGCTGCCTCGACGAGCAGCAGCGGCGGCCGCGACGCTCGGGATCTGAGATGGGGTCTTCGGCGAGCGCGTGTCGAGGTGGCCTCGCCCCTGCGTCTAGAAGCGTGCCGGTCGGGACGTTTTGGTTGGGTTGTCTCGCCGCGGATGTCGGTGGGGGTGGCGTATCTTCCTGGGCGGTAGTTTGTCGCGCGCGCTTGGCATCTCCGTCGATGTGTTGGCCGATGGACGGCTGAGGACGGCGTGCGCGAGATCTGGGCGTGCGTTGAGCCGGCGGGTGGGTGTCGCGGCGCTGCTCGCACTCCTGCTCGTGGCGGTGTCGGTGTCGACGGCGCGGGCGGACGGGGATCCGGGGAGCGACGTTTTGGTGTACCAGAACCTGTTCGCGGGGTCTGAGGTCGGTCTGTCGGTTCAGCAGCAGGTACGGCTGGGGGCGTTGTTGAAGGCGGCGGCAGGCCGGGGGTTCCCGATTCGTGTCGCGATCATCGGTGGGGCGCAGGACCTGGGTGCGGTCACGGAGTTGTGGCGCGAGCCGCGGACGTATGCCCGTTTCTTGGGTTACGAGCTGTCGTTGGCTTACAAGCAGCGGTTGTTGGTGGTGATGCCGAACGGGTTCGGGTTCAACTGGCCGGGTCACTCACCGACGTCGGCGTACCGCGTGTTGGCTGGGATCTCGATCGGTTCGGGCACGGCCGGGTTGTTTGACGCTACCGAGGCGGCCGTGGGCAAGCTTGCTCTCGCCGACGGTGTGAAGCTCCCGTCCGGCGCGATCACGCCTGCGGCGTCAGCCGCGCCCACCGAAGGGGCCGCCCCCGCGGGGCAGCCTCCGGCGCCGCGGCACAGCACCGATGAGGTGTTGGGGATCGTCGTTCTGGCTCTATTGGCGGTCGCCGCCGTCGTGTTCGCGGTCCGCTGGGCGGCGCGCCGGCGGGGCTGGGCTCGGCCGCGTGTGTCGGTCCGTTTGCGGTTGAGGCTGCCCTCATTCGCCCGTGTGGCGGTTCCGGGCGGTGCCGTGCTGCTGATCGTGCTCGTCGCGGGGGCCGTCATTGTGGTGCGGTCGAATTCGCCGGCTCAGTCCCAGGCGGACGCGCTGGCCGCGAATCCCTATCTGGATCCGGGCACGCCGGTGTCCGGGGTGGCTGCCGATTTCACGCTGTCTGATCAATTCGGGCAGTCCGTGTCGTTGCATTCGTTCCGCGGGAAGGTTGTGATCTTGGCGTTCAACGATTCGGAGTGCACGACGGTGTGCCCGCTGACGACGGCGGCGATGCTGGACGCGAAGGCGATGCTGGGCAAGGCCGCCTCTCAGGTGCAGCTGCTCGGGGTCGATGCCAACCCGGCCGCGATCTCGCTCGAGGACGTGTGGTCCTACTCGGAGCTCCACGGGATGCTCCACTCGTGGCGATTCCTGACCGGCACGCTGGCGCAGCTCAAGCAGGTATGGAAGGAGTACCGGATCGAGGCGGCGATCGAAGCCGGGGAGATCACGCACACGCCCGCCCTGTTCGTCATCGATCGGCAGGGCCGGCTGTCGCGGCTGTATGTGACCCAGATGTCGTACACCGCGGTCCCGCAACTGGGGCAGCTTCTGGCGCAGAGCGCCTCGGCTTTGTTGCCGGGCCGTCCGTCGGTGCGTACGGATGTTTCGTACGCGCGGATTCAGCCCACCGCGCCGAGCGAGCGGGCGACCGTGCCGCGAGCGGGGGGTGGGACGGTCAAGCTCGGTCCGGGCAAGTCCGCCCGGTTGTTCGTGTTTTTCGCGACCTGGGATCAGGAGACCAGCGGTCTCGGCGGGGAGTTGGATTCACTGAACCGGTATCAGGCGATCGCAACCCGAACCGGACTGCCCCACTTGACCGCCGTCGACGAGGCGAGCGTGGAGCCGAGCTCGACCACGCTGAGCAGCTTCCTCAAGCGCTTGGCGCATCCGCTGTCATATCCGGTTGCGCTCGACCAGAGCGGGAAGCTTGCCGACGGATACGAGGTCCTGGGACTGCCGTGGTTCGTTCTGGTCTCCTCGACTGGCCAGCTCCTCTACTACCGGGAAGTGTCGACCGGCGGGTGGCCGAGCACGAGCGATCTGGTCCGTTATGTCAAGGCGGCGCTCGCCCGGGTCCGCGTCCCCTCGGGCGCCGCGGCCGTGAGTCACGCGCTCGCCGGCTCGCCGGCGCCGCTCGCCTCGCTGCACCAGCAAGCCGACCAGCTGCTTGGAAACGAGTCCGCGCTTGCCGAGCGCATCCGCGCGTTGCGCGGCTATCCGATCGTGATCAACGCGTGGGCGTCGTGGTGCGGGCCGTGCCGTTCGGAGTTCGGGCTATTCGCCGCCGCGTCCGCCAGCTACGGACGGCGGGTCGCGTTCCTCGGCGCCGACACCGACGACTCGGCCGGGGATGCCCGCACGTTCCTGGCGGCGCATCCCGTCAGCTACCCCAGCTACCAGACCAGCACCAGCAACATGACCAACATCGTCCCTCAAGGGGTCGGGGACCTTCCGACCACGATCTTCATCAACCGGGCGGGCAAGGTCGTCTATGTGCACACCGGCCAATACGATTCCGGGGGCACGTTGGACCAGGACATCAGCAGCTACGCCCTATCGGGATGAACCGTCGCGACCGAGCCGCAAGCCTCTCACCCACCGGCTAGCCCGATGAACGGTCATCGACAGCCCCGCACCGACGCCCAGGCTCCGCGCGGGATCGGTGCGCGGATCGCCGGGTTCGCCTATATCGCGCTGCTCCCGCCGGCGGCCTTCGCGGTGCATCAGCTGCGCTACTGGCTCGCGTACGGGAGCAGGGCCGGGATCGAGCTTCAGCGCACGGGGCACTCGTATCTGCACTCGGTCGTGCCATGGCTGGTTCTGCTGTTGGCACTGACGATCGGTGTGTTCTTGCGGGCGTTGGGCCGGGCGTTCGCCGGTCACACGTCGCCGGCTCGCTTCACGCTGTCGCTGACGGCAATGTGGCTTGTGTGCTCGGCCGCGCTCGTCGCGATCTTCGCCTGCCAAGAGTTCCTCGAGGGTCTGTTCGCGACCGGGCACCCAGCCGGACTGGCGGGGATCTTCGGCTACGGCGGCTGGTGGTCAATCCCGGCCGCGGTGTCCATCGGCTTCGTGCTCGCGACGGTGCTGCACGGCGCTCGGTGGCTCGTGCGCAAGGTCGCCCGTCGGCGAGCGCGACCGTATCTGCTTGTTATCGGACCAGTGCTACGTCCGGCGCGTCCCCGCGATGCGGTGGTCGTGCGTCCGGCGCCGCTGGTCAGTGGCTGGTCGGGTCGGGGTCCGCCGACGCTCATCTGAGACGCGGTGCTCGCTCGCTTGCGAGCCCGCTGCGGATTCTGCCTCCTCTGAGATCGCCGGTCAGCGGGCGCTTCTGCGTTCGCTCAATGGTGATTTGAGAGGCGGCCACTGCTACCGATAAGGAGTCAATGGTTCATGAGTACCGGAACCGCTGACCTGCCGGTGGGAACCGATGTCGGTTCGTCCCGCGGGTCGACGATGTCTGGGCTGCGCGTCTACTTCGCGTCGGACAGCCGTCGCACGGTTCAGACCGTGCTGGGGTTGATCTGGCTGTTGGACGGGGCGTTGCAGTTCCAGGCGTTCATGTATGGGAAGGGTTTCATCCAATTCCTGACCAACCTGACGGCGGGTCAGCCGCATTGGGTATCGAGCAGCGTGACTTGGGGCGCGACCACGCTCCACAGTCACCAGACCGTGTTCAACACCGGGTTCGCGCTGGTTCAGATCGCGATCGGACTCGGACTGCTGTATCGCCCGACGGTCAAGCCGGCGCTGGCGGCGTCGTTCGGGTGGGTTCTGGTCGTGTGGTGGTTCGGCGAGGCGTTCGGGATGATGTTCATGGCGACGACGCCTATGGGTGGCGCCCCGATGGCCAGTGCGCTGACCGGCGCGCCCGGAGCGGTGCTGCTTTACGCGCTGATCGGTGCGATGGTGTGGCCAAATGGACGCCCCGGAGGGTTGTTCGGCGTGCGCGGCGCACGAGCCGTGTGGGCGGCCCTGTGGCTGATGATGGCGTGGCTGTGGCTGGTCGAGGCGGGCGGGGCGAGCGGGATCACCAACGCGATTGACGCGGCCCCATCGGGAATGAGCTGGCTGAGCAGCGTGCAGGATTGGTTCGCAAACGCCGCCAAGGGCGACGGCGTGGTGATCGCAGTCCTACTCGCAGCGCTGTCGGCGGTTATCGGTGTGGCGGTCGCCGTCAACTGGCGATCGAAGCTGTTTCTCGCGCTGGCGATTGGCCTGAATCTCCTCTACTGGGTGGTCGGTCAGGGCTTCGGCGGACTTGGGTCACTGAGCTGAGCACCCGACCCGGTCTAGGATCGGACCCCGCTATGTGGCGGCGTGGTCGGCAGTCTGGGAGCTACGGGTTGTTCGCCTTGGGGCGGCAGTGCGGAGCGGCGGGACATCAATTCGGGACGCGACATCGGCGAACCGGATCACCATCTGCGGAACGGAGAAACGGCATGATCGAGCGCACGGCGTCGTCCGCTGACGCCGTGTCGTCGAGGGCGAAGACGGCTGGTTCGACCTGTGCGGCCTCGACCCGCCCCTGGCGACATCAAGACCGGCGCAATCATCCTGGCCGACGCGAGTTACGGTAGTGGACGAATCCTCCAACACGCTTCACAGAACTTTTCAGAGACAGATATGCCGATGACACAAAGGGTCCCCCTGGCGCTTGCGGTCAACGACTACGATCACGTTCGCGACCTCGCGAGTGGGGAGGTTCCGATCGAGGGCGTCGCGGCGACCATCATGCATTACCCCGTCGAGGAGATTTTCTTCCGCTTCACCAAATTCCGCGAATGGGATGTCTCGGAGCTGTCTCTGGCCAAGTACACTTCGTTGCGAGCAGCCGGGGACACTTCGCTTGTCGCGATCCCTGTCTTTACCTCGCGTTCATTCCGCCACTCGGCGATTTTCATACGTGCAGACGGACCGGTCGATCAGCCGTCCGCATTGGCGGGCGGACGGATCGGCGTACCGGAGTGGACGCAGACCGCGACCGTGTATGCCCGCGCAGTGCTCGAACACGAGTTTGACGTTGCGCTGCGCGACGTCAGCTGGATCCAGGCCGGCACCAACGAGCCTGGCCGCAAGGAAGGCGTCGAGGTCTCGCTACCGCCGGGCGTCTCTCTCACCCCGATGCCCGACGACACGCTCAACGACCTTCTGCTCGCAGGGGAGATCGACGCGCTAATCGCCGCGCATCCCCCAACGGAGTTCACGCGGGACACAGGCCGGGTCGTGCGCTTGTTCTCAGATTTCCGGGCGGTTGAGGAAGGCTCGTACCTCCGCTCGGGTGTGTTTCCGATCATGCACGTGCTGACACTGCGCTCAGAGCTCCATGAGCACTATCCGTGGATCGCCATGAATCTGCTGACCGCATTCGAGACGGCAAAGCGGCGCAGTCTCGAGCGAGCCCTCGACGTCAACGCCCCGCGCCTGCCAGTGCCCTGGGGGCCGGCGAATGCTCAGCGCGCGCAGGCTCTGATCGGTGACGATCCGTGGCCGTACGGCATCGAACAGAACTATCGGACACTCGACGCTTTCCTCGGCTACGCGTTCGAGCAAGGTGTCTGTGCACGAAAGCTGTCCGTCGAGGAGCTGTTCGTGGCGGAAGTGCAGGACCGATTCACCGTCTGACACGAACGAGAAGCTCGCGGAATGCGTGCGGCACTCGTACAGCGACTACTGGGTGGTTGCGAGTGTGGGAGCTTCCCGAGCCACGGGTGCGCGCCCCGTCTACTCGGGGTGACCGCCGAGCAAAGCGCTCCGCCAATGTCGAGGCACGCCGGACTTGGATCACTGAGCTGCCGCTACCACACTTCTAGCCTCCCCGGAAAGCATCGATGGGCCGGTTGCAGTGGCTCGCTCGCGACAATGGCATATGGCCGACGACTAAGTAAAGAGAGGAGACTTTCAATGAGCATCACTGAAACGAAGAACGGGCCTTTAGGCCTGTGGGACGCGGCGGAGAGGGAACTGAAGGAGTACCAGTTTGCGGCCGACCTGCACGTCCAGCCGCGCTGGGAGATCCCGAAGAAGATGGCCCTCCAGGTCGCCCTCGCTGGACGGTTTTCACAGAACGAGGCCGCGCAGCACCCGACGTCCGTTGACGCCTTTCTGCGTGATGCCGCCGAGGTCATCGCGGGCGGCGCCTCTGGCATTCATGTCGACTACGGCTTCCTCGTTGACGAGGACGGTCGCAGGCTTGATCAGGTGCTTGCGCCGGTTGAGGCGTTCGGAGCCGTAATCAACCCTTTGCGTGAGAAGTTCGGTCGCTCGTGGGTCAGCAATGTCAATGTCCTTAGCGGAAAGACGTTCGACGAGTGCATGAGCCCGGCGCGAGCAGGTCTCTGCGAGGTGGCGCCCTGTGCGTCGGGGCACCCGATCGATTTCGTCGTTCCGGCGATCGATGCTCTGCAGGAGGCCGGGGTGAAGCCGGAGATCGTCATTCACAGCCCGGGCGAGATCGAGTTGGCCAAGCGTCGGCTAATCGACACCGGGCTGCTCAAGAAGCCTTATTACTTCATCATCCTTTATGGAATGCCGTTCAATTCCGGCAGGACGCTGCTCTCCGGCACGTGGGCGCCGAACACACAGGATATGGCACAACAGCTGTTCCTCATGGTCAACCAGCTGAAGGGCCTTGATGAGGACGCGCAGATCACCGTGTGTGCGGCGGGCCGCGCGACCTTCTACATGACGACCTTGGCAACGATGCTTGGCCTGCACATCCGGGTCGGCACCGAGGACACGATCTGGCGCAACCCGCTGAGCGACGAGCTCGTCGAGAGCAACCTCGAGATGTTCACACGGGCGCGAACGATCGCGGAGTTGCTCGGTCGAGAGGTCGCCACCGCCGACGAGTATCGCGCGGCCATCGGGCTCTGAGCGAGCACTACATCCACTCAGCCCACACGAAGCAGGAAGCGCAGTCACGTTGGAGGTAGTGGCGTAACTGGGTTCGTTTGTCGGTGTGCCAACGCGCCGAGAGAGCGCGGCGAGGCGGGGGCAGTTTGCTCGGAACACCGGGGATGCAGCAGTCTGACCGCCTTGCCGCTGCCTGCTCCGACTAGCCCGATCAAAGCGGCGCTCTGGTGGGGCGCGTCGGGGGCGTGACCTACTCGGTGCTGGCGGGTTCTACGTCTCCGCTCGACTTCTCCGCCGGCAAGACAAAGAGGAACGCGTAGGCGGCAGCGGCTCCTCCGAGGAAGTCCGCAAGCAGGTAGATCCAGATATTGCTCCACTTGAACAGACCGGTGACCATTGCGCCTACAGCGATAGCTGGGTTAAACGCGCCGCCGGAGATGCCGCCAACCGCGAACGCGCCGACGACGACGGTGAAACCGATCGCGAGCCCGTAGAACGAGTTTCCTTGGGTCCCCTTCGCGGTCGCGACGTTCAGTACGACCCACGCGAGCGCGAACGTGAATAGGAACTCGGCGATCAGCATCCTGCCCGCACCAGCGACAGTCGCTGATGCCTCATGACCACCTACTACCCGGACCGTTAGGCCTGCCAAGATGGCGGCGACGAATTGCGTGATCATGTACGCGCCGTACTCCTTGCTACTCATTCTTCCCCTCAGGAGCACTGCTGTGCTCACGGCAGGGTTGAAATGCCCGCCGGAGACATGGCCACCGGCGAAGACCATCACCATCAGCGCCGATCCAATTGCGAGCGGCGCCAGCGCCCCGGCGCCCGCCTTGTTGGTTGCCATCCCGACGGTGAAGACGAAGATGAACATCCCGATGAACTCGACGACGAGCTTGCGGTCAAGCGGATAGCTCATGTTGCCCCCTCCTAACTGAGGCGGTCACAGACTCCAATCCTTTTCGACCCCTGCGAGCGTGGACCTTCCGCGATGTCACTTCTGCACGAGAATGCGCGGCGAGGGTCGCCGTGCCGAGGGCGCGTGCTCAGTCGGGACAGAAGGCCTTCCCTGGCAGTAACGTCGGATCGAACCGGCTAGGGCCAGGGGTCACGAAGCGCCACACCGAAACGATCAGCTGCGGCCGCCTCGAGTGCAGGCAAGCGCCGAGTTGCGCCTTAGGAGCACTCGCGCTTGATGATCAGGCTGACCTCGTACGCGCCGCTGGGGGTGGTCCCCGGGACAACAATTGAACGCTTGCGACGAACAGCGGTCGCAGATCGACCTCGCCGAAGTCGAATCGTGCCGTTTTGATCCGTTGCGGAGGTAAGCGAGATCAGGTGAGGTGGTCGCTCGGTTGCGGTTCGGCGATCGATCGCGGGCGGTCCGAACTCACGAGCTCGCCCTCGATGACGCGGCTTTCCCGTGCTCCGAACAGCGAGCCGATCGCGGTGATTGCCACCGTGATCCGCCGCCCGCCGACGCCGCCCAGGTAGAAGAGGTGCACAGCAACGTACGTCAGGAAGGCGATCAGCCCCGACACCCGGCGGCCTCTGACTTCGCCTACCGCTCTGCCGCGGCCAACGACCGCCAGCGCGCCCTTGTCGAAGTACTCGAACGGCGTCGAGGCCGCTGGCTGTCCGTCCCCGATCGCCTTTGCGACGTGACGGGCCTGTTGAATCGCGACGGTCGCGAAGCCGGGCAGCGGCTTGTCATCCGGGCCCATCAGACGCGCGGCGTCGCCGATCACCGAGATCTCACGGTAGCCCGGGAGCGTCAGGTCAGGGTTGACCTTCACGCCACCAGCCCGGTCGACTTCAGCGCCGGCGGCGCCGGCGATCACCTCGGCGATCGGCGCCGCGCGCACGCCCGCGGCCCACACGACCGTCCGGGTCGCGATCCGCTCGGTCTTTTGGCCAACCGTCACTGTCACTCCGCTTTCGTCGATGTCCGTGACCATCGCGTGCTCACGCACCGTGACGCCGAGCTCGGCGAGTTGCTTGGCGACGTTCGCCGAGGTGGGCGGACTGAACCCCGCTGCGACCCGTTCGCCGGCCTCGAGCAGAATCACTCGCGCGGCTCGCGGGTCGATCCGCCTAAAGTCTCGCTTCATGGTGTGACGGGACAGGATCGCGAGCTGACCCGAGATCTCGACACCGGTCGGTCCACCGCCCACGACCACAAAGGTAAGGCACTCATCGCGCAGCGCGACGTCCGAGGTACGCTCGGCTTGCTCGAACGCGCCGAAGATCCGCTCACGGAGATCGACCGCATCGCGGAGGGTCTTCAGCCCAGACGTGACCCCCCGCCACTCCTCGTGACCGAAGTACGACGTCTGGCAGCCGCAGGCCACGATCAAACTGTCGTAAGCCAGGCTCTCGCCGCTATCGAGTACCACCTGGCGCTCTGCGACGTCAACATCCGTGACGGCGGCCATCAGCAACGTCGCGTTGGCCTGCCGCTTGAGCAGGTGGCGGATCGGCGCGGCCACCTGGCCGGATGACAGCGCCCCCGCGGCCACCTGGTAGATCAGCGGCTGGAACAAGAGGTGGTTGTGACGGTCGACTACGGTCACGTCCACGTTCGCGTTCTTCAGACGCCGCGTCGCCTCCAAGCCACCGAAACCGCCACCCAGGATCACGACCCGGCGGCGGGTCATCACCGCGCGGTCACGGTCATCAGATATCAGCGGCCGCATTCCCAGTCGAAGCGCAGCAATCTCCGCCCTCGGATTCGATCACGCGAGCTGGTCTTGACTCCAGAACGTCGGGTCACGACCACGCTCGCCCGGCGGCAGAAGGGCGCTCTGTCCGGGGCGCTGGCCAGGTTGGGAGGTGTCCCATCTCCATGCCACCGCCCTCCTCAGTGAAGCGGGTCCGAGGACGATGCTGTGCGAACTGTCACCCGGGTGCGCCCTCGCGCGGGGCCGGCGGTTGCGTCGTGCCGGTCGGGCCGCTTGGGGGACGCCGCCCTCCGCGACGCCCGAGCAGGAACATCACGAGCCCGATCAAGACCGCTCCGAGCCCGATCAGCGCCCAGCCCCACCCGGGCAGCCCGTTGCTTCCGGACTGATCCTCCGTGGTGGCCGTGGCCGGCGTCACTTGAACCGTGGCGGTCCGGTTCGTGACCGAGGTGGTGGCCTCGGGCGCGGAGGCCGTGGTGGTTTCGGTCACGGTGTCCGTCCTCGAAGGGGCGGTGACGGTCCGCGTCGCCGTGCTCGCGGTGGCCGGTGCAGTCGTGGTGGCGCCTGTCGTGCCGGCGGCGCTGCTCGTGCCGGTGGCGCTCGCGCCGAGCCCGGCGCCGACGGCCAGCAGCACCAACAGCGGCGGAAGCCGACGGATGCGCCGCGATGTCACGTGGAGAACTCTCGCCCGCGGTCTGCGGCCCCGCAACGGTGTGGCCACGACTGTTTCACGGGGTGCCGGCATCATCGGCGCGAGCACGGCGACGGCGAATTGGATTGGCTATCGGTGTCGACGGGAGGCGCGCCGCGCTTGGCGTTGCTGTTTGAGCTCTTGCTCCTTGACTTCGGCCGCGGTGTACGACTCCTTGACGAGCTGCTTGCCGCCTGACCAGCCGAACACCCAGGCAACCAGCGCGACGGCGAACAGGACGTCCCAGGCGGAGATGATGAGTTGCTGGCCCAGGGAATAGGCAGCAGCGTTGGCGCTGCTTGTGGTACCACCTAGCACCGCGACGTTGAACGCCTGGTTGATGCCCGCGCCGCCCGGTGTCACCGAGACGCTGTTGGAGACCGAGTTGGACGCCGTGACCGCGACGACCGAGTGGAACGTGACGGGGATCGAGTATGCGGCCATGAAGACCGCGACGATCCCGAGGCGCGCGATGTAGCTTCCGAGCTCGGGAAGGGCGACGCCGATGACGAACCGTCGCGGCTGGCCGAGAATCGCGCCACCGTTCTTGACCTGCTCGCGGAGTTTGGTGGCGCGCAGCCAGAACATTCGCGCCAGGAAGACGAGCAACACCACACCGCCGAGGACGATGACCACACTCGCAAAGGGGTGGTCGGCCAGAAAATCCAGCTTTATCGATAGCGACCCGCTTACGGTCGCGAAGAGGTAGATGTAAGAGGCGACGTTGAAGACTGAAAACGGGATCTTCTGCACGATGAATCCCGAGAACACGGCAGCAAAACTGGCTGTCGCGATCAACGTCACGAACATCAGCATCATTACGAGCGAGCCGATGTTCGCCGGCAGGAAGCCGTTGAGGGCGACGGCGACCGCGTACGACGCTAGGACCGCGCGGAACGGGATTGCGACGTCCGGAAACGCGGCGCGCAGGATCGTCAGCCACGCGATCGCGGCGAACACGGTCTGGAGCGTGTCGAGCACGATTCCACCGGCAATCGCGTAGGCCGGAACCGCGCGTAGCTGCTGGAAGAAGTCGTGGATCCAGTCGGAGACCGGAACGCCGAGCTGATCCAGCACGAACAGAACCAGCGCGACCCCAGCCAGCCAAGCCGCGATCCGCCCAACCCGTCCGAGGACCGGGGTGGCGTTGTCGACCCGCCCTTGGTTCGCCGCCATGCGCACATGATCGCCCCCTCGGCGGACCACTTGCTCACGCACATGGCGAACCGCCCGCTTGTGAGCGTCCCATGGTGTGGGGTAGCGTCGGAGGATCGTGACGGCCGTCTTGACCGCATCGGCGGGGTTGACTGAGGTCGAGGCCGCGCGGCGACGGGAGGCGCGCGGGCGGCTGCCCCGCTCGCGTACGAGCCGCTCGTACGCGAGCATCGTTCGCGCGAACACGGTCACGGTGCCCAACGGGATCCTGCTGCTGTTCGGGGTGTTGACGATCACGTTTGGGTCGTGGCGCGACGCGTTGTTCCTGGGGATCCTGGTCTCGAACGTCGTGATTGGCTCCTTTCAGGAAATCCGCTCCAAGCGGGAGCTCGACCGGCTCGCCGCGCTTGTCGCTCCTGTCGCAGTCGTGGTGCGGGACGGGATCGATCGCCGGGTCCCGGTCGAGGACGTGGTAGTGGGCGACCTCGTGCGCCTGGCCCCGGGCGACCAAGTGGTCGCCGACGGGACCGTGGTGTCGACAGACGGGCTCGCCCTGGATGAGTCAAACCTGACCGGCGAGTCCGAATCGGCGGTCCGCGGCGGAGGGGAGCCGGTGTGGTCGGGGTCGTTCGTGGCCGAGGGTGAGGCGCTCTTTGAGGTCACGGCTGTCGGTCCAGATAGCCGCGCCGAGCGACTGACCGCGACCGCGCGAGCATTCCGTCACGCGCGCTCTCCGCTTGAGCGAGCGAACGATCGATTGTTGTTGTGGCTGATCGCGCTGTCGGTGCCGCTCGTGATCGGGCTCACGATCGCGGTGTTCGCCCGGCCCGGATCCGCGGCCACCCGTGTTCAGTTCCTGACTGCCGGGATCGTTCCGCTCGTCCCCGAGGGCCTGATCTTGCTGATCAGTCTCACCGCGGCGGTGTCGGCACTTAAGATGGCCCAACGCGGCGTGCTCGCTCAACAGCTCAACGCGGTCGAATCGCTCGCCTCGGTAGACCTCGTGTGCACCGACAAGACCGGGACGCTGACAGAGCCGACGCTGCGAGTCCTTGGGCTGGTGCCTGCCGGCGGCGAGGACGAAACATCGCTTGCCCGTGAGCTGACGCAGTACGCGGTCAACTCACCTTCTCGCAACCTGACGCTCGCGGCGATCGCGGACGCTCAGCTAGCGAACGTCGAGCCACGCCGAGTTGTCGCACAGGTGCCGTTCTCCTCGCGGCGTCGTTGGAGTGCGCTTGACCTCGGGGACGAGCGACTGGTGCTCGGGGCACCGGAGTGGTTCGCCGGCGGCGACGCCGCGCTCGCTCAGCGCGCCCGCTCGGAGGCGGCCGCGGGACGTCGAGTGCTGGCGCTCGGACGAAGCGGATCGCCTCTGCCCGGATCCGACCCCGAGCCGCAATTCCCCAGCGACGTGCGGCCGCTCGGCTTGGTGCTGTTCGCCGAACGACTACGGTCGAACGCGGCCGAGACGGTTGCGTTCTTCGCCGATCAGGGGGTCGAGCTCAGGGTGCTCTCCGGCGACGCGCCTGCGACCGCGGGCGCGATCGCGCGCGATGCCGGCGTTCCCGGCTCGGCGCCGGCGCTCGACGGCGAGGCGCTGCCGTCCGACCCGGCGGAATTGCGCGAGGCGGTCCTTTCCGCACCCGCCGTCGGGCGAATTTCCCCGGAGGGCAAGCGCGCGGTCGTGGCCGCCCTGGCGGACGCCGGTCGCTACGTCGCGATGATCGGTGATGGCGTCAACGACGTACCCGCGCTCAAGGAGGCGCGTCTCGCGATCGCCCAGGGCTCCGGGACGCAAATGTCGCGCTCGGTCGCCGACCTCGTGCTCGTCCGCGACGACTTCGGCGTCGTGCCCGGAATGGTCGCCGAGGGGCGCCAGATCCTGCGCAACATCCAGCGGGTCGCGCGGCTGTTCGTGACTAAGACCGTGTTCACGGCCACCGTTGGCCTCGCGGTGGCGATCCCCACCGGGGTCTTCCCGCTGCTGCCGCGGCAATTCTCGATCGCGTCCACGGTCACGATCGGGATTCCCGCCTTCCTACTCGCGCTGGCGCCGAGCTCCGGCCCATGGCGCCCAGACCGCTACCTACAGTCGGTAGCACGGTTTGCGATCCCGGCCGGCGTGGCGATCGGGATCGGCATCACAGCCGGCTATCTCGCCGCGCGATACGGATTTGACCTCAGTGTGAGTCAGTCTCGCACCGTGGCCACGGGGATCGTGGTCGTGTGCGGGCTAGCGGTCGTGATCAGGCTCGAGACGGAACCCGGATGGCGGCGGATCGCCATTGCAGGCCTATGCGCCGTGATGGCGCTCCTCTTCGCGCTCGCGTTCATCATTCCGTTTCTGCGGAGCTTCTACGAACTCTCCACCCCAACCGGCGACACCGTTGCGGCGTGGGCACTGGGAACCGCCTTGGGAGTCGGTGGAATGCTCGCCGCGTTACGTGTCCTCAACATTTAGCCCGGACGCGAAGGCACAGCCGCGGGTGTCAGCCGCTCCCCTTGTGCGAACGGAGGAGCGCGCGTTCACGACCGCAACGGCCCCACCGTGTGGTGGCTGCTGCCCGTGTCGCGACTGATGCTCCGGCAGATGGCGGAGCCTTGGTGTGCGCCTTGCAGCGAATTAGTGCGCCGACACCGAAGCAGGTCTCGACCATTACTGGCCCGTGTTCCCTCCTCCTCGCCGCAAGCGCGACCCCGGCGTCTGCGCTTAGGCGACCATCGCGGTCGCGTAATCCGCCCACCCGGCCGCGTGCCAGTAGGCGTTGGCGACGTTGACCAGCCGGACATCGCATTGAGCGCACGCGGCGAAGTCGCCGCGCTCATAGGCGAGGACCGCGGCGAGCAGCCGGCCCTCAGGCCCACGGTGATCGGTGATCGCGGTGGCAAGCCGATCGTCGAGGCAGAGGTCTGCGATCAGCTCGCGCATGGGGCGGCCGAGCAGGGCGTCGAGAACCGAGAAGAGCCCCGCGCTGAACGCCAGCTCGGGGATGGTGTCGGGGTACTCGCGCGCGAGCAGTTCGCACAGGCGGGCCCGGTGCACTGCGGTGTTCAGCAGGTGCTGGGGCCGGTCGGTCATTTTTGACAGCGCGAACAGCATGATCCACTGGCTCACCGTGACGGCACCGAGCCGCATGAGTGCTTGGCGGATGGAACCCACCGGGGTTCGGCCGCCGTAGAACGCGGAGTTGGCGAGTCGCACGAATCGATAGCTCAGCCCGGGGTCCTCGCAGATGTGGCGCTCGAGGTCCTCGAGGCTCGCCCCCGCTGCGCCATGAGTGAGCGACACGAGCGCGCCGAGTCGATGTGTCGGCGCCACGACCTCGCGGATTGACCGCGGCGCGGCAAAGTATTGCCCCTGATAAGCGTCGAACTCGAGCGCGCGCATCGCCTCGTATTGAACGGGGGTCTCGACCCGCTCGGCGATTAGGCGCAGACCGCGCCTCCGAAGCCCCGCCAGGAGATCGTTCACCCGCTCGCCGCCACCGGCGACCGCTCGAGAGTCGAGTTTCACCGCGCTGGCGAGTTGCCATAGGGCTTCGCCGGTACCGGCCGGAATGACCCCGACGATCGCGATCTGAAACCCGGCCTTGATGACACCGCGCAGGGCCTGCAGCAGGTCCGCGTCCGCCTGGGGCGTGGCGGCCAGCTCGAGCACCACTCGCTCCGGGGAAAGGGGGAGCTGATCGACGTAGCGCAGGAACTGTGGCGTGACCTCGATGTATGCCGGGCGGTCACCAACCAGTTTCTTGAGTCCGATCTCGGCCATAGCGCCGACCATCACGCTCGCGATCGAGGTCTCCGGGCCGGCGAGCTGCCCGGACGCGGTAAGCGGCCGGTAGCGCAGCGCATAGCCTACGACCGACTCACGACGGTCCAATATCGGCTGCCGCGCAAGCACGATCGAATCGACCGTGTGTCCAGGATGCCTTTCGTTGCCTGCGAGCTCGTGTCGCATTGCGAATCCGGGATCGGCCCGTGTAAGGCCGTCCTTGAGCATCGGTGCCAGTCGCGCGCGCATTTCCGATCGGGGGCGTCACGAAGCGTCGGGACCGACGCGATCGCAGCCGTGGTCAGGGAGTCGCCGGCGCGGCAACTCGCCGCCGGTGCTGCCACGCGGTACCAACGGCGCGGCCCGTGTCGCGCGACGCCGCTGCTTCTGGGCGGGTGCGCAAGCAGCGAGTCGGGGCAGCCGAGTCACGAATAGGCACAAGCCGGGCGTGGAACTTGACGTCCCAGGCGTGTGGCGCCTCAGTGCCGCCGCGCCCTCGGCGGGTAGCTTGCGGCGGCGGGGATCAGAAGTCCGGGCCAGCGTTTGCACCGAGGCTGTCGAGCCACGCGCGCATCGATCGCCCTGCGAGGGTGACTTGCCCACCACCGTGGCCGGTCGTCGCTCGCGCGAGGGTGACGCCGTTGATGGTCGACCAGCCGAATTCGATCCCGGTTCCGGAGGGCGCGTAGCGAGCGATCGCCTGTCCCTGCTGGAGGATGCTGCCGGGCGGGGCGATGTCGGTGATCTCCTCTGCGACGTATTGAACCTTGCCCGCGTCGGCCCCCTCGAGCAGCTCCCAATACACCAACGGCTGCCCGGCGTACCAGTCCGGCTCGATGGCCAGGATCTTCACCCGGCACGGAGCCAGGATCGGCGCACCCACGGGCATGTTCGCGTCGACGCCCTGGTCGGTCCGCTCCCAGTGGTTGACGTCCTGCAGCGGGTCGATGTACGTCGAGTCGGTAACTCGCGCTACCACGAGCTCGAGCCGCAACTCGCGCCTGATCTCCGCCAGCGAGGGGGCGTGCGCATTCGGATCCCCAACCACGTCGCCTGCTGTGACCGCACCGGCCTGCATGCCGGCGGTCGGCTCGACCGCCTGCGGCCTTGCGCGAGCAACGGCGGCAAGCGGCACGCCTCCGACGCTCGCAGCCGACCCGCAACCCGCCAGGGCGAGCAGAGTGACCAACCACACCGCCGTCGCGAACCCCGAGCGAAGACCGTTGTGCTTCATCAGTCGCTTATCGGCAGGACGCACGTTGCGGCCAAGTCCCACGCGAGGCACTTACCCTGGGGCGGGCTCCTGAACCAGTCGGGTCGGGGCGGCTGTGCGCATCAGCACGCCGCGGGTCTGGTCCGCTCCCCCAGCACCCGAGGCTATCCACGCTCACCTCCCGACGATCCTGCCGCTCCTCCGTTGTAGCCGGTGGTGGCGAGCCATACCCGAATCGGAGCACCTTCGCCGTGCTGGGCGTCGACGATGGCGCCCTGCTGATCCTGCACGAGGCCGCCGGCGCTGCGCCGCCCGCCAGCGACAGAGCCAGGACATTCCCCGCCCAACCGGCCACTGCCTTGGTCGCACCGCAGCGTGTCTGTGAGCGCCGTCTCAGGGACCGGACCGCCCGCACGCCACCGGTCAAGCTCTCGCGACCCGCGCGCTGTGCGATGGCGCTTCGCGCCGCCGCGCACAACTCATCACGGATGAACCGCCCGTGCCGTGTGCGCCGGGCCGGTCCGGCCCGGCCACGTTCACTCGGCGCGCACGGAACTCGGCGCTGTCGCGGACTCGAGCTGCCTGGGCGCAGACCGGCTCCCGGCACCGGCTGGATCAGATCATTCGTGGCGCCGCGTCTGCGGCATTGCGTCACGAGCGTTAAGGGACGCTCCCGAACGATCACAAAACACCTGCAAATCGGGCACAAAGTAGAGTGTACTACGTGGCGGACGAAACGCGGCGGAAGCGGAACGGATGGACCGAAAACGGAACGAAGCCAGATCACGAATGTGCTGCGGGTTTCCAGGGCCTGACCTTGGCCGAGGCCAGTCGGTGGGCCGGTGGGCCCGCGGTCCGCGGTCGCTGCGTCGCAAGAGCGCCGACTCCGCGTGTTCGTGTCTAGGATCGCGTCGTGTCTGCGATGCCTGACGTCGGTCGTCGGTGGTTTCTGCAATGCATCGTTCTGTCGTGCGCATGCTTGGGCGTTGCGGGATGCGCCTCAGGCAGGCCCCAGCGGACCAGTCGCTCAGCGGTGACAACGCCAACCGTGGCGGGCCCGATCCCGTCGACGCGGTCGAACTTCCCGTTCATCGCCGACGGGTTCGGCCCGGAGCCACGGGCGCCGTCTGGGTACGAGGAGAACGAGTACTACGTCTCGGGGCGGGCGAAGCTCTACGAGTACAGCGCGACCGGGGTTCGGGTCATCGCTCCCTGCCCGGCCATCGCTGGGCGGATGGGCTGCCGGAATCTCCCGTACACGACGAGAATGCTCGTAAAGCGCCCGATCGATCCACGCAGGTTCAGCGGTACGGTGATCATCGAGCCGTTCAATCCGTCGTCCGGCTATGACATCGCGAACGTCTGGGACCGCTCGTGGCCATACTTCGTTGGGCACGGGGATGTGTTTGTCGGTTGGACGTCGCGGTATGAGTCGATCCTCGCGCTCAAACGGTTCGAGCCCCAGCGCTACGCGCGCCTGGCGTGGGGCGAGAACAGCGCAGTCGACGACGGGATCACCTTCGACATCGCCGCGCAGATCGGAACGCTGTTCAAGCTCAACGGGGCCCGCAGCCCGCTCCATCGCCTCAAGGTGCGCCACGTCTTCGAGGCCGGGTTCTCGCAGGACGGTGCCTTCACGTTCACGCAGGCAGACGTGTTCAACGCCATCGACCGTTTGCCCAACGGCGGCCCCGTCTACGACGGCTACGTGCCGGGCGGCACAGTCGGTCCCAGCGACATCAGTTTCGGCCTGACGCCCGCCGGATCGCTCCCGTCGGGCGATCCGCGGAACCGTATGCAGCCACGCGACTCACCTGTGATCCAGATCAACACCGAGACCGAGGAGGTCCTCCTCGGCAGTGCGACGGCATTGGCCTACCGCCGACCCGACAGCAACGCCCGCAACGATCGATACCGACTGTGGGAGGCGCCGGGTGCCAGCCACATCTCCAATGATCTCGGCAGCTCGCCGACCACCGAGGAACGAGACCTGGCGGAAATCGAGCGGATCCCGTTGAGCACATTGCCCGCCACCGGTTGCACGCACCAGCAGTATCAGAGCGGTCCTTGGGTCGGGGTGGACGGCGTCGTCGACCCGAACCCGTATCCGTTCGGATACGTCGCCGATGCCGCCTTCGCCGACCTGACCAGATGGCTCGATGACGGCACCCCACCGCCGCGCGCGGCCAGGATTCAGGTGACCGACACGCGCGCCGGCACGACCGCCCGGGACCGGTTCGGCAACGCCCTCGGCGGGCTGCGAACCCCGTTCGTGGACGTTCCCACCGCAACGTACTCCCCCACCGACGGCAGCGCGCACGAAACAGACTTGTCCGGGCTGTGCCCGCTGATCGGGTTCAGTATCCCGTTCAGTCACGCGACGCTGCACGCGCTCTATCCGAGCCACGCCGACTACCTCGCGAGGGTGACCCGCGAGACCAACGAGCTCGTCCACGAGGGCTTCTGGGTTGCGCCCGATGCGGCGAACGTCGTGCGGCAGGCCGCCGCGTCCGACGTCCCTTAGCGCGAGATACAGACCCGTTCCTAACCTCGCGTGCATGCGTCCGCCTCGTCGCCAGGCACGCGCAATCGCAATCGCGCGCAAAACCGTATAGGGGACTATCCGTGGAGTCAGAGACCACGTCTCAGCTGAGTCCGCCTGCAGCAAGCTCTTCGGCGCGCTGCTTGATTCCCAGCAGCATCTTTCGCTCCATGACAAGCGAGGCCGGCTCCATCGGGACCATGCCGATCCGCGCAGCGAGCGTCGGCAGACGGAACCGGTTCCGGCTGATCAACCTCGTCCTGCCGTCATCGGAATTCAGGACGAAAGTCCAGACCCAGTTGCCGTCCTCCGAACGGAAAGCCAGCACTCGCTCAGCCTCGACACGCTCGAGTCGCATCCGGTTCGAGCCATAGCCGATCGTGTCGCCGACCCTGGGATGCTGGAACTCTGGCAGCACCCTGTCCGCACTGTGCATGTTCAGGCCGAGCAGGTTCTCGATCCAGTCGTACGTGTACGCGCCACCACGTGGCGAAGGGCCGATCTGCACCAGCCATGGCCACACCGCGGATGCGGGGGCGTAAATCTCGATCGCGCGGGTGGCGACACCGTCGGCGTGCTCGAGCAGTTCGTCCCCCGGCAGCCTGCCGTCGGCTTCCGCCGCCGTCGCTCCCCACGTCAGCACCGGTCCACGCAAGCAGCGCCAGTAAATCGCGCCGGCGAACAGCACGAAGCCAACTACAGGTCGACGCGGTTTCACGCATTGATACTCATGTCTCAGCACCCCAGACCGCATCCGACGAAATCCACAACGATCACCGGGGAAGCACGGAGATGACCCCGAACAACCGGCTGATCCGCCCGAGAGAGTTATCGTCGCGGCTCACTCTCGGGACCGCATTCCGACCGATACCGGCCGGACCGTCGCGCTCACAAGGCCGACCGCAAACCGGTGCGCCTGTTGATGGCGCGGATAGCGTCACGAGCGTCGGCCCAGGATCGCGCAGCGTCCCGAGCTGCCGGAACCGGCCGGGACCGTAGCGGGCGATCAGCGCCAGGCGCGCGAGCGTTTCGACGTTCTGCATGAGTGTGGGCCGGGTGCGGACACCGCGTTCGAACGGGCGGGGCCCGAAGGTGGGCTTGCCCGCGCACGCGGGCCTTCCGGCGCTTACCGAGCGCATCGGCCACGGCCCGCGCGCCGCGGTCGTCGTGCTCGGAGATCGCGATCACTGCTTCGCGGGCGCCCACGGCCCGGGCGGCCATCGCGACGCCGTCGAGCAGGCGAGGCAGCAGTGGCAAGTCAGTCGCCGCGGCCATCGCGAACCGAACGTCTCTCAGCTGTCAATCACGGCCGAAGGAAACTCTCACCAACGCCTATGAATGCCCTTACGATCGCGCGGGATCGGTTGCGTGGCTGAAGCTGCTATTCGCGTCGAGTCGCTCGAGCAGACACGAGGCCAACACATGACCACTGGATCGCGTTGGCGCCGTCGGCGAGCGAGGGCAATCTTCGGCGCTGTCGCCGGGGGTCTGCGGTCTCCACTGCGACGTGACCGTTAGGCGGGCGTGATCTTGCCGGATTACCGTTAGGCGGCATGATCTCGGAGGCGACCGTCAGTGAGCCGCTCGATGCCGCGTCGCGCGGCGGTGCGTTTGATTTCGGGGCGTCCAAGCTCAAGTCGCGCGGACCGACGTGGTTGTCGGCGCGATCGGGGTGGCTTGGCTTGTCCGGCGTGATGGCGAGCGGGGTCTTGATCGCGCTCTCTGCGGCGCGGACGGACGTATTGCTGCCCGAGTCGGTGCGACCGGTGCCGGGTTGGCTGGCGGGCGTGTTCGGACGCGGCGTTGTCGACCTCGGGCTCGGTGGGCTGATCGCGGTGCTGGGCCTGATGTTCGTCTCGTACACGGTTGCGATCCGGTCCGCGCACCAGCTCTCCGCGCGGGCGGTGCTGTTCTGTGTCGCTGGTCTGCTCACGGTGGTGTTGCTCGCGCCGCCGCTCTTCTCGACCGACATGTTCAGTTATATGGCGTATGGGCGGATCGGTGCGCTATACGGTGCCAACCCCTACGTGCATGGACCGAGTGCGTTTGCGCTGGATCCTGTGTATCCGTTCATCGCCGCGCGGTGGGTGAGCACGCCGACCGCGTATGGGCCGTTGTTCACGGCGCTCAGCTATCTGGTTGCTCCGCTTGATGTTGCTGCGAGCGCGCTCGCGTACAAGGCGATCGCCGCGATTTCGAGCGTCGTGATCTTGGTCGTGGTGTGGAACGGGGCTCGCCTGCGCGGTCTCGATCCGGTGAAAGCGGTGGCGCTGGTCGGCCTCAACCCGGTGATTGTTGTGTTTGGGGTCGGGGGTGGGCACAACGATCTGCTGATGCTGGCCATTCTCGTGACCGGGATTTATGGGCTGCTTCGCCAGAACGGGCGGACGAGCGGGGCGTTGATCGTGGCAGCGACTGCGGTGAAGCTCACGGCCGGGCTGCTGCTGCCGTTCGCTTTAGCTGAGAGCGCCAGGGGGCGAGGTGGCGCTCGCAGCCATCGCGCCGTTTTCGGGGGCGTGTGCCTGGCCGCTGGCCTGGCCGGGGTGTTGAGCTTCGCGGTCTTCGGCACCGGCCCGCTGCATCTTTTCGACACGCTTCAGGACGTCCAGGATCAGGGCGGCGTGAACAGCGTTCCGGGCCTCCTCGCCATGCTCGTTGGGCTCGGGGGCCTCAGCGGGGTTATCGGGGTTGTGCTCAATGCTGGCTTCGTGGTCATCCTTGCCTGGTTGCTGCGACGTGTCTGGATCGGCGAGCTGGATTGGATCACCGCTGCTGGGTGGGCGACCTTGGCGCTCCTACTCACCGCCGGGCTGCTGCTTCCCTGGTACGTGGGCTGGCTCGTACCGCTTGCGGCGCTCAGCAACGACCGCCGGCTACTGGCCGCGGCGATCGCGATGACCGGTGTCGGGTTGACGACGCTTTAGGCGATGCGGCAGCGCGGATCCTCGATCTGGCCGTGGCTGACGGATCGCGGAGCGGGTCAGTGAGCCCGTTGATCCGCGGGTCTCAGTCGCCGCTTGATCGAATGCCGGAGACACCAAGTGTCTACGCCGCGAGGGCGGCTCGTGCGTACGCGGCGATGCAACGTCGGTTTCGCACACGGGATGTGCTGTATCGCCGCGACGGCAAGCTGCGCCTGCCCGGGACCGCCGCGCACCTGTGGCCGTTTTCCCGCGCGCTTGTCGCGACGCTCGACCTCGTCGGCATCGCAGACGAGCTGAGCGCAGACATCGACGCCGATGCGGCGGTCGCGGCGAGCCTGAGAGCGCTCGAGCGCTACTGGGACCCGAGCGGCGACCCGCCGGCGTACTCATCGGACGTTCGCGGCGCGCGTCTCGGCGGAGATCGCTATTACGACGACAACGCGTGGGTCGGCCTCGCGCTGGTCCAGCTCGAGCGCATGCGCCCGGGATCCGGCTATCTTGACCGAGCCGAGGAGCTATTTCGCTTCGCGGCCGGTAGTGGCTGGGACCGGCGTGCCGTGCCAAACCCAGGCGGTGTGTTCTGGGTCGAGCAGGGCCGTGGAGCGGGCACCGTGAACCATGACCGCAACACCGTCTCCAACGCGCCGAACGCGGAACTCGGGCTGCATCTCGCCGAACTGAGAGACCGGCGGCCGACCGCGCCGGAGTCGATCGTTGCTGAAGAGATGTACGAATGGGTTCTCGCGACGCTCGACGCGAGTCGCGAGAGCGACCCCCCTGGCACCGGGCTATTCTGGGACAAGCTGCGCGGCGACGGGACGCTTGACAAGACGCTGTGGAGCTACAACCAGGGCAGCATGATTGGCGCGAATGTGCTGCTCGCGCGCCGCGGCGGAGACTCGCGAGCCGAGTACCTCGGCCGCGCCGAGGCGATCGCTCGCAAGGCTCTGGCGCACTTTGGCCGCGACGGGTACGAGCGTCAGCCAGCCGCGTTCAACGCGATCTACTTTCGCAACCTTCTGCTGCTGCATGCGGCCACCGGCGACGCCGCGCTGCGTGCCGAGATCCTCGAGACGCTTCGCCGCTATACCGACCACGCGTGGTACGAGACGCGTGACCGCCGCCACCTGTTCCACTTCTCAGATGGCGGCGTGACCCTCCTCAACCAGAGCGCGATGGTGCAACTGCTCGCGCTCCTCGCATGGGATCCCGGCGCGTACGGAAGGCTTGCGTAGCACGGCAATGCGGCAGCGAGACCACTCGGGCTACGGAACCTACGATGTGCCGGCGCGAGCGGCTGAACGCCGGACGTCCGAGCAAGCGAGCGCGGATCGCGGAAAGCGGCAAGCGCCAGGTCGGACCCGCCCGACACCACCGAGATCGACGCCGCCAGAGCCGGCGTCGGAACCTGCGCCGGCGGCTGCAGACCGCTGCCGCCATTGGTTGACGACAACTGCGGCGATTTGAGCTGAGGATCCGGCCTCCGCTGAGAGGACTCTCACCACAGTCTTCGCCATGACTTCGTCTCGGCTGAGACTGCCCTGTGGGTGGCGCGCTCTACTGACTTCATGACACAAAACCCCAAGCCCATCTACGCCGGACCCAGCTCCGTCCCGCCATACCATCCGATTAGCATCCAGGAAGCCCGCGCACGGCGCTCGGCGCGCGCTGTCCAGGGGTGGCTGGCTGGTTTGGAGGGTGCTGACTCCAGACGCAAGCGCCGAGTGGCAGCTGCGCGCGAACGCCGCAACCAGAAGCGGAGTCAATCACGCGCGTGAATTACGAGCAGCTGGCCGATCGCCATCCCCCAGCCTCGAGCCACAGAGCTATAGCCGCGGCAACCCCGGAAAAGCCACAGGTCCGCTTCGATCTCCGCGCGGCGTACGCTTGGCCGGGTGCGCGCCCGAACCGCAGTCGCAGCGTTAGCGATCAGCGACGTCGCGGCAGGTTGCGGGCGAGTGGCGGCTCGCACCGCGGCGCGGGTTGATCGACCATCCGACGCTCAGCTTCGACGCGATCAACAAGTTCATCGAGGACGACTTCCTCGACGGTCAGCGACTTGCCCCGACTAACGACGGCCGCCCGGATCCACGCCCCGACGTGTCCGGCGAGGGCGCTGCTCGTAGGCCAGGATCCGCGCCTCGTAGCGCTCGATCGCCTCCCGAGTCGGACTGCTACGCGCCGCCATAGACCGCGCCAGTGAACAGCGCGACCCAGACGAGACTCAGCGCGACCAGCGGGCGGTCGCGCAGAATCAGCTCCTCGGGCGCCTCGCCGCCCCCCGCTCCAAGCGTCCTGAGGTACCGGCCGAGCCAGAGAACGAATGGCACTATCGACAGCTCCCGCCACGTTCCGAGCCCGGGCCGGGCGAACGCCCACGAGGCGTAGGCAACGCACCCGAGAGCTGCCGACCCGGTCAGAACCCGTCGTAGCGTGCGACGCGAGTAGCGCCGTAGCGTCGCCCGGGACGGGGGCCGCGAGCCGCTTCCGACGAGCTCGGCGTACCGCTTTCCGACCACGATCATCAGGGCGCAGGCCGAGGTGACGATCAGAAATGAGTAGGAGAGCGCTATGCCGGTGGCGACCCCGCCGCCGACCGCGCGCACCACGAATCCGCCGGCGACCACGACGACGTCGGCGACCACGACGCGGCGCCAGCAGATCGAGTAGCTCGTCGTCAACGTCAAGTAACCGATCGCGACCAGTCCCAGCATCGGCCGCACGGCGACGGCCAGCGCCAGCCCAAGGACGGCGATGACGGTCGCCAGCCGCACGGCTCCGCGGGGCGCGAGCTCGCCGGCCGCGACCGGTCGGAAGCGCTTGCGCGGATGATGGCGGTCCTGCTCGCGGTCGCGGACGTCATTGACGAGGTAGGTAGCGCTCGAAAGCAGGCAGAACGACGCAAACGCGCACGCGGCCTCCGCCATCACGCCTGGTCGCGTTAGCACGCCCGCCGCGGCCGGAGCGAGCACGACGAGCAGATTCTTGAGCCACTGCCGCGGTCGGCAGGCGCGGAGCAGGATGCCGCCCGGGGATCGTGGACGACCCCGGCCGACCGCTCGGAGAGCCGGCCGGGAATGTGCGCGGGTCGCTGTTGCGTGCGCGAACTGCATATCGTTCGCGAGCGCCCTTCGACCGCTGCCGGTTCGGTCCTTGCGCGCGCCGGCGCGCGTGAGAATGTTCTAAGTGAGCCGGGGCCTCACCGCGCGTACACGGCGAAGAAGTCGCGGTCATCCGGGGTGAGGTAGCGCTCGGACGAACGGTCCATGGTGGGAAGAAGGTTCGCGGGGTCCCCGGCGCCGGGATAGCGGTAGGTGATAAAGCTCGTCCAATACGTGTTGATGTCGAGCTCCATCGCGCGGACCGCCCCGGCACGAATCATGATTGCGGCCAGCGAACCCACCGTCTCGTAATTGGCGGCAGCGTAAATCAGGTTGCCATCGCGGTCGATCCCGACGGCCGAGCGCCACACCTGGACGGCGTTACCGAGGGTCGCGCCCCACTCCGGACCGTCTGACAGGTTCGGGTTGGGCCTGCCGCCGGACACGATCAGCGGCAGATTCTGGCGGGCGTAGACGACGTCCCCCCGCACATCGGGCCCCCCGGTCCAGGAGACGACATCCACCCGACCGTTACGGTAGCGCAGGATCGTCGCGAGGCCCGCTTTCAAGGCGGCGTATGTGCGACCGTTGTAAGCGAATCCTCCGCCGGAGTCGCTCAATTTGAAGCCGCTGTTGAACGTCGCCACGACGGTCGGGCGAAGCCGCGGGGGAACTTCCATCGGTCCGCGGGAGGGCAGCACGACGCTCGGCTCCTGCAGCCCGGGGTACAGCATTACGCTGGTGCGCGTGTGGTCGATCCAGGCCACGCCGGCCACGAGCTGGGGGTAGCTCGGCTCGGGACGGAAGCTCGTGATCAGCACGGGGGGCCGTGAGCCGCCAGCGGCGAACGTCGCGTGCCACACGCCCTCACCGGGGAGGGCGGGCGTGATCACCGGCGCGATGTTCGGCGGGCGGTAGTAGTGGACGGGTCGCGCCACGAATGCCTTGACGGCGCCTGCCTGCTTGGGCAACGCCTTGAGCGGCGACCCGCCCTTCGAGGGAGCGGTAAGCGAGTAGTAGAGGTTCTCGATCCGCGTTACCAGTCCTCGGGCTCCGTTGTCGCGCATCCATTCCGTCGTCCGGATGCCGAGGCTCGAGTCAGACGGCTGCTCGAGCATGCCTACGAACGAGACCACGGCCGGTATCAGGCACAGCGCCGCCGCAAGCGTCGCGATCCGTCGAACCCGCCTGAAGCCCACCGGCCGCGACTGCGGGCACCGGCTCAGAACGGGCGAGTGCCGCGGCGAAAGCTCGGATGGTTCTCTCGTGCGCGCGAGCATGTGCCGCACCTGTGGCACGCTCAGCCTGAAGTGATCCTTAGAGCGCCGTCGGTGGACGCGCACGAACCGTGTGGGTACCCGAGGCGCTCGCTACGTGTTCGCCGGGCTCCGACATCTCCCCCGCCCCGTCTGCCGCCGGCTTCCGGTATGGAACACCCGAGCGCCAAACCAGCCGCGATATGCAGGAACCCCGCGAGCGTCGCGCCTCAGCCCGCACGGTCACGCTCTCACAGCTCACCGACTTGTGATCCCATCCATTCATGAGCTCGTGACCGAAATCGTCATGATTGAAGACGAGCCCGAGATCGGCGACTTCGTCAAACGGGGCCTGGGTGCTCGCGGCTTCCGGGTGAGCTGCGCCTTGGACGGGGACAGCGGTCTCGAGTGCGCTCTCGGCAAGCGAGTGGCGCTCGTTGTTCTTGATCTCATGCTTCCCGGCCGCCCCGGGCTGGAGATATTGATCGAGCTGGCGCAAAGACGTCCCGGCCTCCCTGTGATCGTGCTGACTGCGCGTGGCCAGCTCGAGGATCGAGTCGAGGGGCTCGATGCCGGAGCGGCCGATTATCTGGTCAAGCCGTTCATGCTGGCCGAGCTCGAGGCCAGAATCCGGGCCCAGCTGCGCTCGGCTCGACAGGCACCGCTGACCGAGATGAGAGCCGCAGGATTGGAGATGAACCTGCTCACGCGGCAGGTGCTGAGCGGGGGTCGCCCGGTGCAGCTCTCGAACACCGAGTTTGAGCTGCTCGGGTATCTGATGCGGAACCCGGGCACAGCCCTGAGCCGGGAGCGGATCTTGCGCGCCGTGTGGGGTTACACACACGATCCGGGCACGAACATCGTCGACGTGTACATCGGTTACTTGCGCGGCAAGCTCGGCACCGACGAGCGTCAGGCACCTATCAAGACCGTACGCTCGCTTGGATATCGATTCGACACGAGCGGGTGATCGCGAGACTGGAGCCGTCACAGAGACGCTGAGCCGATCTTCGGCGGTGAAGTCTCGCTGGCGCGGTAGCCGGGTAGGTTGATACGTAGGGTAGCGCCGTCGCCGGGAACGGATTCGGCGCGGATGCCTCCGCCGTGGGCCTCGACGATCGCACGCGCGATTGCGAGACCGAGCCCGCTGCCGCCCCGGTCTCTACTCCGGCTGCCGTCGACGCGGTGGAAGCGCTCGAAGATCCGGTCGAGCTGGTCGGGCGGGATTCCGGGTCCGGTGTCGCTGATCGAGATGTCAAGCCGACTGTCGTGGCCGTGCGCGAGGACCGTGACCCGATCGCCGCGCTCGGTGTGGGCAACGGCGTTGCGGACGAGGTTGCGGAGCACTTGGGTCAGGCGGTCTGGATCGGCTTGGAGCGTGCCGTCGACAGGATCGAGTCGAAAGTCGCGGTCGCCGAATAGGGGGAGGTCGCGCCGGAGGTCCTCGAAGAAGTCGTGGAGATCGATCGTCTGCAGCTGGACCAGCTGACCTGCTTCGACGCTGGCTAGGGTGAGCATGTCTCCGACCAGGTGGTCGAGCGCGTCCAGGCGGCGGAGGAGCGTGACTGTGCTTTCGTGACGTTTGTGCTCGTCGTTCTCGTGGTCGAGCAGTTCGACCTGGGCCCGAACGACAGCGAGCGGGGTGCGCAGTTCGTGCGAGGCGTCTGACACGAAGTCTCGCTGGCGTTTGAACGCCCGTTCGAGTCGGTCGAGCATGTGGTCGAACGCGGCGGCGAGGACTCCCGCTTCGCCGCGGCCACCGACCGCACCTGTGCGTACCGACAGATCGCCTGCGTCGACGGCGGCGGCCACGCGGGCCATGCGCCGCAGCGGGGCGGCGATCAGGCTCGCCAGCCCGACCGCGACACCGATCGCCACCAGCAGTGCGAGCGCGCCGACGACGAGGAAGGAGCGCCGTAGGCTGGACTGCGCCTGCTGCACGGGGGTGAGGGGGTTGGCTACGCGCAGAGTTCCGACGGTCCGGCCGCCGGATCGAATCGGCGTGGCGAGCACCCGCATACCCCCGGCTTCGGCCACCGATGCGGTGGCAAGACCGGTGCGGGAGTCCAGCAACCCGGTGGCTTCGGGAGCGCTCCGCTCGCGGGTTTCCTCGCGGGCGAGCAGCCCGGGGTTGTCACTCACCGTCCGGCCGCCGGCGGCCTGGACCACGATCAGCAGCGACTCGGCGTGGTAGCGCTGCGCGGCAATGAATCGCCTCGCGGTTCGCTCGACGGCTGCGGGAGTCGATAGTTGACTGTGGGCGGTGAACTGCTGCCACTCCGACACCTGCGTCTTTAGTTGTGAGTCGATCTGCGCGCGCAGGCGGGAACCGGTCACGCTGTAGACGGCGAGAAAGCTGCCGCCGACGCCGAGTGCCATCACCGCGGCGATCACGATCGCTAACTGGATGCGCAGACCACAAGGCAGCCGGCGCCTAAGCATGGGGCGCGCGGAGGCGGTAGCCGACGTTGCGCACGGTCTCGATCGGGACAGCGTCCTCGGTGGCGCCGAGCTTGCGACGCAGGTAGCCGATGTAGACCTCGAGCACCTTGGTGCCGGGGTCGAAGTCAAAGCCCCAGACCGCGTTGAGGATCTGCTCTCGCGAGAGGACCTGGTCGGGATGGCGCATCAGGTACGCGAGCACCTCGAATTCGCGAGCGGTGAGCTGAACGTCGCGGCCGTCGCGCTGGACGCGACGGGTACGTAGGTCCATCCGGATTCCCGCCGTGTCCAGCACCGACGCCTCCGGCTGGCCCGGAGCGCGGAGCTGGGCACGGACTCGCGCCAGTAACTCCTCGAACGAGAAAGGTTTGGTGACGTAGTCGTTGGCGCCGCGGTCGAGCCCTTCCACTCGTTGCTCGATCGCGGCCCGTGCAGTCAGCGCGACCACCGGCAGGTCCGGGAGCCGGCCCCGGATTGCGCGCAGCACCTCGAGACCATCCTTGCCGGGAAGCGTCAGGTCCAGCAGCACCAGCGCGTAGTCGCCAGTGAGCGCGGCGGCCTCCCCGCTCGGTCCGTCGTGACGGACGGTCACCGCGTACCCCTCTGAGCGCAGGCTCTGCTCAACGAACCCCGCCAGCGTCCGCTCGTCTTCGATCACCAGGATTCGCATCCCGACCGACCTTAGGCCGTCTCGTGCGCGAAATCGGCTTGGTAAGGCGCCTCTGAACCGTCCCTTACCGCGCTCTTGACCGACGCTTTCAAGCTGAACAGCGTCAATCCAATCGCGCCGCCGAGAACGGCGCGGAAGCCCCGATAAGGAGGACCCAATGAGATCAAGGAAAATCGCCATCGTCGGATCGATCGCAGCGCTGACATTCGCGGCCACCCCCGTCGCAGCCGTCGCGGCCACGACCCACCACGGCACGCCGACCGTGCGCACCGACCGCTCACTCGACACCCGCGACGTGCGCCACGTCGATCGCACGCCGGACCGGGGCAGCGCGGATCGGAGCGTAGAGACTCGCGATCTTTGATCGCGCGGACCCACCGCGCGGTGAGCGGCGACCAGCGCTGCTCACCGCGCGCCCGGGACATCGCTCCGAGCGGGGCTCGTCACGCTCGTCGGCGACGAAATCGCACACCTTCTCGACCGGTCGACTGATGATGATCTCGCCTTGCATCTGACTCACGATCGCCGCTTTGCGCTCTCGAACCAACGTTTCCGATAGCGTGCCAACGGTCTCCCGGGCTGCCATCCGCACGAACGGCGGGTCGTGTCCTAAGTAGTCCCCCGTAACTGATTTGGCTCGTCGTCCTGTGTCACCCGCGCAGCGCCCGCAAGGCGTTGAGGATCACGGCGAGGTCGACCGCCTCCTGGAAGAGCGCGCCGGCGAGCGGCGGTAGGTAGCCGAGCGCGGCAACGCCCATCGCTGCGATGCTCAGTCCCATGCCCGCGAGGACGCTCTGGCGGGCGATGTGGAGCGACCGCCGGCCGGTGTGGACCGCGTCGGCGACACGATCCACACGATCGACCGTGATCACCGCGTCGGCGGTCTCGGAGGAGACGGTCGCGCCCGCGGCGCCCATTGCGATCCCGAGGTCTGCGACGGCAAGCGCCGGGGCGTCGTTGACCCCGTCGCCGACCATGATCACGGGGCGCAGATCGGGGTCCGCCGCCACGCGGCGCACGACCTCGAGCTTCTGTTCTGGCGACTGCTCGGCGTAGACGCGGTCGACCCCCAGTTCCCGGCCCACGCGTTCGGCGACCGAGCGACGGTCGCCGGAGATCATCGCCACGTGCCGGACTCCCTCCGCCCGCAGGCGCTCGACGATCCTGTCGGCGTCCGGGCGAAGCTCATCGGCCATCACAATCACACCGGCGACGTGGCCATCGATCGCCACCACGACGTGCGCCTCGCCCGACCCGCGGGTGGTCGTCGATGCCGTGGACAGGATCTCCGCTTGCGGCACGCCGCTGGTGCGTGCAAACACGCGGCTTCCGACGGCCACGTGGTGTCCGTTCACCCGGCCCTCGATCCCCTGGCCCGGCTCCTCGTGAACCTGCTCGGGTAACGTCAGCTCGAGGTCCGCCTCCTCGGCGGCAGCGACCAGCGCTTCGCCGAGAACGTGCGCGGACAGCCGGTCAATGGATGCGGCCAGCCGCAACACGTCGGCCGCCTCCCATCCGCCGCGGGTCACGATTTCTCGGAGTTCGGGCGTACCGACGGTCAGCGTGCCGGTCTTGTCGAACAGGACGGTTCGAGCCTCGCCGAGGGTCTCGATGGCGGCCGCGCCCTTGACGATGACCCCGGACCGGGCGGCGCGCGACAGCCCCGATACGAGCGCGATCGGTGCCGCGAGAATCAACGGACACGGGGTCGCGACGACCACGACCGCCAACGCCCTGACCGGGTCACCGCTCAACGCCCACGCGAGACCCGCCGCGACCAACGTCACGGGCAGGAAGAACCCGGCATAGCGGTCGGCCATCCGCACCATCGGCGCGCGCTGCGTCTGCGCCTGTTCCACCAGCCGTACCAGCGCGGCGTACGCGCTCTCGCGCGCCGGCCTGTCGGCGCGAACATCGAACGGGCTGCCAGCGTTGGCGCAGCCGCTCAGCACCGGCATCCCGTACCGCACGGTCTCGGGCAGCGACTCGCCGCTGAGCGTGCTGGTGTCGATCACCGCCTCGTGGCTCATCACGGTTCCGTCCACCGGCACAACCTCGCCCGTGCGCACGAGTACAACGTCACCCGTTCCGACACGGTCGACCGCCACCTCCTCGAGCCGTTCGCCAACCCGGACCTGCGCGACCTTCGGCGCGCGCTGAATCAAAGCCGTCAGCTCACGGCGCGCTCGCCGCGAAGCGATCACCTCGAGCGAGGACCCGCCCGAGAACATCAGGCCGATCACCGCACCCGCGAGCTCCTGTCCAAGCGCCAGCGCACCCACCATCGCCACCAGCGCGATCGTGTCCACCCCCAAGCTGTGCTCGACGATCACCGTACGAACCACCTCGACCGCCAGCTCAGCAGCGAGCACCGCAACCGCAACCCCCCACACCGCCTGTCCAGCCGCGCCCTCGCCGACGAGATACAAAAGGCCACCGGCCACAATCGCGACCAGCGCAAACACCGCCAGGATCTGAGCGCGGTGATCCACCAACCACCCGAGCCAGTCGCGGAGCCGATGGTGCGCGCGTCCGGGCCGTTCGCCCGCCCGCGCGATCGCGTTCGCGGGCGCGGTATTCATACCCTCAGCGTCCCAGCACCCGTCCCCGCGGATATCCGTGGCGAGTACGGGTCCCGACCGGTGTTGCCACGGATGACTACCCGCAGCAGCTCGTAGTTGGGGGCGCGCGCTGGGTCGACCGCACGGATTCACCGAGGACCTGATCGAGCTCGACCGTTCTGCGGAGGGCCCGCCGCGGGCAATGATCTCGAGCGCAAGCGGGATCTGTCGGAATCCGCGACACTGGTGTGATGGAACAGCATGGTGAGTTCTCAGCAGAAGAGGCGCGCGGGATCGGCGAGCGCATAGGGATCGACTGGGCGAGTTCGCGGTTCGATGTCGAGCAGTTCCGCATGGGTCTCGACGTTGAGCTCGAGCACGGGCGTCGCGATCCGGCGACCAATGTGAGCGATGACGACGAGATCACGACCGGCAAGATCGCCCGGGCGCACCTGAACGAGTTTCCCGACTACTACACGCGCCTGGCCGAGATGGAGTCGGAGGCCGAGCGGTACTGGGCCGAGCACGGCCACGACTGACCTGGGTGCGTTCGCGCTTTTCGACGGTTCAGACATGTCGCAGACGTAGCGCGATCAACACCGTTCCGACTGCTCGGCCGGTGCCCGGCGCCCAAGGTGCGAGGGCCTACCCCGTGGGAGCCGCGAGCTCGTACAAGCTGCGCAGGAACGGAACGCTCAGGCTCCTGCTCGTCAATGAACCTTTTCGGGGAATCGGAGCTCCTATCCGTGGTGGTGGACAAACGCGGCGTGCGCGGTCCACGGCGCAAACTGTGGAATCAACGCGATCGCCAGCACCACGCCCCCGACCAGCGCGCCGGCGAGGGCGAGCCAACGCCCGGCAGCGCCCGGCGATGATGTGGATAACGGGTTCGGTTTATGCGCGGGCAGAAGCGAGCCACGCAGGTCGACGAGATGGCCGAGCACGTGTCCGGCGGTGACGGCGAGCCATACGACAAAGCTCGCTCTGTGCAGGAAGAGATACTGTCCGCGGCCGCTCGGACCGACGATAAGTAGGAGAATGCCGGTCGCGAACACCACTATGGTCGAGGCCACGACGATCGGCGCGGTCAGTCGCATCAGCGGCTCGGGAGGGCCTTTGGACCGATAGGCAGTGTTCCGCGTGTAATAGCGGAAAAATCGATACCCCGTGCTGGCCATCTTGATCGAGATCGGGCCGAGCAGGACGAGCCCCAGGAACAGATGAAGCCAGATCAGCTGGTGGATACGCAGGATCGTGATCCCAAGCACGGCAAGCAGCACGATCAGGGCTGCGCCGGTCATTGACGTGAGCACCTCGTTCCCGTCGGTACCTCCGCCCACGACGCTGTTCGAGCGGCGGCGCCGCCGCATCGGTGCCGCCTCGATCCGCTCGACCGGCCAATCCCCCGCCCGTTCCCGCGCTCTCATGCCTACAGCCTGCATCGGTAGCCTCAATCAGGCATCAGTCGTGGATGAGAAAGATCCCAGGCTAGGCAGGGCCCGGCCGACCAAGCCGGGTTAATCCCTCCGGTGAGACGGCTCCCTTAAGCCAGTGCGCGAGCGTGAGCTCGGGGCGCGCGCCCGACGGCACGGTCGCTGCGGCCCCCGTGGGAGCGAGCAACCAGGCGGCGATCACGATCAGCACGAACGCGGCGAGATGGACGAGCACGATCGCCGGGTGCTGTTCGAGCGGGTCCCGAAGACAGCCAGCCCGCCGATGATCAGGACGATGTTGTTCCCGGCTGGCTGTCATCAGCGCGATCACTGGAGCAGTTCTCGCTCTTGTCGCAGCCGGCGTTGCACCCGGGTACGTTTCATTCTGGTGCGCGGGTGAGAGTGCGCACAGGAACGTGCAGCAGGACACAGTCGGAACCGATGACCCGTGTACGTCAACCACGGAAGGAGCACGTACCCATGAACATCATGGCAATCGGTGGCGCGAGTCACCATGCGGCGTTCGCGCCACTCGGCGCGGTCCAGCGGCCCGAATCGGCCGAAGTCCCGGGAGCGCCCGATCACGACGGTGACAGCGACGACGCTGCCACCAAGGCCGCACAGGCGAGCTCACGGTCGGTCGACCTCCACGCCTGACGCCGTACGCCGCGTCGGCGGTCCCACACGTCAGTGGTGTGGACCGCCGGCCCGGGCTACTTCTCCGCGTGCGGCTTCAGGCGTCGAAGCTCTCGACGTGCAGCCGGGTCCGCGCAACCCCGCCCACCGCGCCCGCGGGCGAGCTCCATCACCTCGTTGGCCAGCGGCAGCTCCTCCTCGCTCGAGGCTCTCAGTAAGACGACCGGGTCGTCGCACGCCGGCGGGTCCTCGAGCAGTGCCCGCAGGGGCGTGACCCCGACGCCGGTGGCGATCAGTGCGACTCGGCGGCCGGCCAGAGGAGCCAGAGGCCGCGGGTCATGCACCGCCAACGCAAGTACGGCCGCCCGACATCGCCAGCGTTCCGGCCGGCGGCCCCTGACCACCAATGAGAAACGACGTCCGCTTCCCGGACCACCTTCGCCACCCGGAGGCTGTGGTA
The DNA here is from genome assembly GCA_963822855.1 of uncultured Solirubrobacterales bacterium. Taxonomy (GTDB): domain Bacteria; phylum Actinomycetota; class Thermoleophilia; order Solirubrobacterales; family Solirubrobacteraceae; genus Palsa-465. The sequence goes on from CAWGJE010000017.1 coordinate 51,528, forward strand.
CGCGGTGCGCCACGCCGGTAGACCCACGCGGCAGATTGGCCCCGAGAGCTACAGCTTGCCCACGTATTCGGGCAGGCGCATTAGCGAGCTCTCATGCCTGGCTTACAGATTCCTTTGAGTGGGGGCGGACACTGACGTCACCACGGAGCCCCCTGCAACTCCCCACCGTGATCGGCCCCCTCGGCTGGCTGCAATGTCACCGGCAGTCGAGCGGCGCGAAGCCGGGATGGATCTGATCCGTCGCGTCAATCGTTGGCTGGTCGCTGGCGCGGTGGCGGCCACGGGCTTCCTGTCTGTAGCTGCGGCGCACACGTTTCACGGGCACACCGTGACGGCCCGCGGCGCAACCTCGAGCGCGAGCAGCGGAACCCCGCAGGTACAAGCGCCCTCTAGCGCCGCCGGCGGTCTTGCATCGCCGGCGCAGGCTCCCGCGCCCGCGAGCCCTGGACCCGGCGCGGTGGTATCCGGGGGTTCCTGAGATGGCTAGCGGTGCCGGGCCGAGCGCGCTCTGGTACCTCACCCGCGGGACGGGCGCGGTGACGCTTGTACTCCTGACCATCAGTGTCGCGATTGGCGTCACAAACGTCCGCCGCGTGCAAACCGAACGCGTGCCGCGGTTCGTCGTCGACGCGGTCCATCGCAGCGTCTCGCTGCTGGCGCTCGCGTTCCTCGCGGTCCACATCGTCACCTCGGTGCTCGATCCGTTCGCCCCGATCCGATTGATCGATGCGGTCGTTCCGTTCGTCTCGGCCTATCGTCCCGTTTGGCTCGGTCTCGGCGCGATCGCGTCGGACCTTTTGATCGCGGTTGCGTTCACCAGCGTGCTGCGGCGGCGGTTCGGTCATCGGGCGTGGCGCGCGACGCACTGGCTTGCGTACGCGTGCTGGCCGGTGGCGCTCGTGCATGGGCTCGGGACCGGTAGCGATGCGAAGACGAGCTGGATGCTGGCGCTGACCGCCGGATCGGTGCTGGTTGTGCTGGCGGCGGTGGGCTGGCGCGCCGCCGCCGGTTGGCCCGACGACATCGGCGCGCGGGTGTCGGCGATCGCCGCTGCGGTCGCCGTTCCGATCGCATTGCTGATCTGGTTGCCGACGGGTCCGCTCTCCTCGGGCTGGTCCAAGCGCGCGGGGACGCCCACCTCGCTGCTCGCGACCGGGACCCCGGTCAGCGCCACCACGACTTCGACCAACGGTTCCAGTGCGGGGTCCGGCGCCGGCGGCGTAGCGCCGGCTGCGTTCAACGCGTCGGTGACGGGAACCACCGGCCAGTCGCAGCTCGGGAACGGGCTGGTTCGAGTCGACCTCCGGCTCGCGCTCGCCGGACAACCACTCAACGCCTCGGACATCCGGATCGATGGCCAGCCGCTAATTGACGGCGGCGTGGAGATGACCTCAAGCGCGGTGACGCTCGGCACCTCCGCCGAGCCGACGATGTACAGAGGCCGGGTGACCGCGCTGGCCGGCACGAGCATTGAGGCCCGGGTCAGCAGCACTCGTGGCTCACTCGTCCTGCTCGCGCGGCTGCAGATCGATCCAAGCTCAGGCAGCGTCACCGGCACCCTGACTGCTCAGCCGCTGGCGAGGCGCTAGAGCGGGTATGCGACTGCGCGTAAACCCGGTCGATTGCGTCGCCCACGGGATATGCGCCGACCTGCTCCCAGAATGGATCAGGCTCGACGAGCGGGGTTATCCGATCGTGAACGATCCCGAGCTCCCACCCGAGCTAGTCGAGCACGCCCGACGCGCCGCCAACCATTGCCCAGCGCTGGCGCTGAGGCTCGACCCCGAGAACGTGTGATCCCTCGGCTCTCGACGGTACTGCTGAGTGCCAGCCACCTCGAAGCCATCCATGTCCGAAAGCATGACGTCGAGGACCACGACATCGGGCCGCCGCTCCCGCACACGCGCCACCGCCCCGGCACCGGTGCATCGAGGCGACGTCGACGATGTTCGGCTCGTCATCCACCACGAGCACGCGCGCCTGTCTGGCCTGCTCCGCCACACAGAGATTCTCGACCACGACCCTCAGAAGTTCCTGAGGAAAAGCACCCGCGACGCGGATGACGCCGCCGGCCCAACGCGATGTGCGGTCGAGCCGCTACCCCCCGCCCAGCCCAGCTTTCTCACGATTGCCTGGTCGGCCGCGGTCAGTCCCGCTCGGCGTTCCGCAGGCTGCCGATCGCACGTGAGGCCTCTCTTAACCTGTTCTTACCCCGGTCTTGGGCGCGGCTTGGACACTGATCCGCGTCAATCCGTTTGGGTGGGTCTTGACCGAGATGCTTTCTGACAGCTCAGAGGATCGCCCGGGGCCGGAGAGCGGTCGGGCCCGGTCCGTTCTGCTCGTCGAGGACGAGCAGTCGATTGCCGAGCCGTTCGCCAAGGCCCTGACCCGGGGCGGGTTTCCGACCACGGTGGCGCGAAGCGGGGCGGAGGCGATCGAGCTTGAGGCCGCCCTGCATCCGGACGTGGTTCTGCTCGATCTCGCGTTACCCGATGGCGACGGCCGTGACGTCTGCCGCCGGCTGCGGCGTGACTCCGACGTGCCGATCATCATCGTCACGGCGAGCGGGACCGTGACTGATCGTGTGGTCGGTCTCGAGCTCGGGGCCGATGACTACGTGGTGAAGCCGTTCGCTGTCGGCGAGGTGATCGCCCGGATCCGCGCCGTGCTCCGCCGGGGTCGCGATGACACGTCCGGGTCGGACACGCTCGTCGCGCAGAGCTTGAGGATTGATGTCCGAGCGCGGAGAGCGTGGCTTGGGGAGCGGGAGCTCGAGCTGACGCGCAAGGAGTTCGACCTGCTGGTCCGGTTGGCGCGTGAACCCGACCGGGTGGTCACGCGCGAGTCGCTGATGTCCGATGTGTGGGACATGAACTGGTTCGGCTCGACGAAGACGCTTGACGTGCACATCGCGTGGCTGAGGCGCAAGCTCGGTGACGATCCCGCCGCGCCGAGGTACATCCACACGGTGCGCGGCATCGGCTTCCGCCTGGCCACTACCGAGGAGTCCGGCCCGTAACTCTTAGAATCCGACTGCTCGCGGCGCTCGCGTATGTGCTGCTGCTCGCGATCATCGCGCTCGGCGTCCCGCTCGCGATCAACCTGAGCGCGCGAGTCAACGCGGAGGTGCGAACCCAGGCGCTGGCGCAGGCCGATCTGGTCGCCGCGACGGCGGCGGATCTCCTCGGCCAGCCGGAAAGAGTGGAGCTGGCCACGCTGGCTCGCACGGCCGCCGCATCGATCCGGGGCCGCGTTCTCGTCGTGAACGCGCGTGGCACCGTGTTGGCCGACAGCGCTGTGCCGCCTCAGGTGGGCGTGAGCTACCGGAGCCGGCCGGAGATTCTCACCGCGTTACAGGGTCGCCAGGTGCAGGTTCTACGAGACTCGAAGACGCTGGGTCAGGAGCTCCTGGCTACTGCGGTCCCGATCGTCCGCAACCGGCGTCCCGCCGGGGCGGTTCGCGTCACCCAGAGCGTCGCAGCGGTCCACAGCGCCGTTCGCCGCGCGGAGCTCGGGTTGGCGCTGATCGCCCTGAGCGTGCTGGCGCTGGGCCTGCTGGCTGGGGTGGTTATTGCCGCCCATGTGAGCCAGCCGCTCCGCCGGCTCGAGGCGGTGGCACGACGAGTAGCGAGGGGCGACCTGAGTGCGCGCGCTGCGGTGGAGGGTAGCCGTGAGCAGCGCTCGCTTTCGCGGTCGTTCAACGAGATGACCGACCGCGTGGCGAGGCTGTTGGCGGCGCAGCGTGAGTTCGTCGCCGACGCCTCGCACCAGTTGCGTACACCGCTCACCGGTCTGCGTTTGCGCCTGGAGGAAGCCGAGGCGCATGTAACCAACCCGGAAGCCGGCGCTGAGCTAGACGCCGCGATTGCGGAGGTCGATCGCCTCTCGCATACCGTCGACGAGCTGCTCGTCCTCAGCCGGGCCGGCGAGCGCGAGCTGACCGGAGCGCCCATCGACCTCACCGCGCTGGCCGCGTCCGCCGCCCGGCGCTGGCAGGCGGGCGCGATCGACGCGGGAATCGCGCTCGAACATCGGGACTCCGCGCAGGGAGCCACGGCGTGGGCGGCAGGCCCGGATCTGGAGCGAGCGCTTGACGCGCTGCTCGAGAACGCGTTGCGGTACTCCCCGCCGGGAACGATCGTCATGATCGTGAGTGCGCCCGGGCGGATTGAGGTCCGGGACCGCGGACCCGGGGTGACCGAGGAGGAGCGCGAGCTGGTGTTCGAGCGGTTTCATCGCGGGCACGCCGGGCGCTCCGGTCCGGCGGGAGACGGACTGGGGTTGCCGATCGCCCGCGAGCTCACTCGCGCCTGGGGCGGAGAGGTGACGATCTCCGGTCGCGTGGGCGGCGGGGCGGTTGCGACGTTGTCAATCGCCAGCGTTTCCGCCGCGGAACGGGGACGCCCGGCGAGCGAGGACCGAGCCGACTTTGCCGGTGTTTAAGCCCGCGGCGGCTACGTTCCTGGTCAAGTGACACGCAAGACCCTCATCTGGACCTCCGCAGCCTTGCTCGGCATCGTCCTGACTGCCGCCCTGGCGTGGTCGGCCAGTCAGCTGGCCGGACAGCGCATTGGGCTCTCATCCGAGCCGCTATCGGCCCTCGGCCGCCTGGCCCCGCCGCCTTCCGCCGGGCTCTCCGCGCCGGCGGGGAGTGCGCCGCGGCCGCGAATACGCCCGCGGACGACGGAACGCCCGCGTCCGGCACGGGCGCGTCCAACCGACACGGCTTCAACCGCTCCCCCGCCTCCCGTCGCGGCGTCCGCTGCGCCACCTGTATCGCCCTCTCCGGCACAGCCGGTGTACAACCCCGGGGCGGCGCGGGGCGCGACCGCTCCGGCCACGAACTCAGGCACCCACCAGTCACAGCCGTCACTCGCGCCGGCAGCGAACCACCAGGGTGACTCGGGCGGCGGTGGCGGCAGCGGCGGCGGTGGCGGTGGCGGTGGCGGTGGCGGTGGGTCCTCGGACTCGGGCAGCGGTGGCGGCAACCAGCGCGACGACTGACAGTCCGTGCTCGCCGGGCACGGCACCGGCGGCTTAGCGTGGCCGGTGGCCGAGCGCGTCAGGGATAGATCTGCTCGTCGGTGCGCGGGTCGATGATGCGGATCGCGGTGCTCGGACAGGCCTCGGCGGCGGAAAGCACGACCGCGTCGTCGCCCGTGCCGATGACGCGCGCGACGTCGTCGAGCGCGAACACTTCCGGCGCGGTCTCGACGCAGTCGCCGTGGGCCGCGCATGCGTCTTCGTCGATCTCCACCAGGTAGCTCATGGTTCTCCCTTCTCGATCAGTTGACGGATGGCGGGGAGCGCGCGAGGCCGGTCGACCAGCAGCGCGCCGACCGCGCGGCCCCCGCGGGTGAAGGTTGCGGTGAAGCTGGCGCTCGTGGGGTCGCCGTCAAACACGACTGCGTCGGCCAGCCGAGCGTGGCCGAGGTACTGGATCCTGATCCCGTACTGGTCGGTCCAGAAGCTGGTCAGCGGCGCGTCGCCGGGGTCGAGACCCAACATCGCCCGGGCCGCCCGGGCTCCCTGCCGTGCGGCGGCCTCCCAATGCGAGCCGGGCACGTGACGGCCGAGCCGCGGGTCGAATGTGGCGGCGGCGTCTCCGGCCGCGAGGACTTCGGCGCTGGCCGTACGTCCGTGCGGGTCGACGGGAATCCCGGCGGCGGTGTTCAGTCCGCTGCCGGCGAGCCAGCCGATATCAGGCGCCGCGCCGATCCCGACTACCACGTCGTCGGCCTCCACGATCTCGCCGGTCGAGAGCCGCAGGGCTCGGATCGTGCCGTTCGCGTGGATGCGCTCGATCGACCGGTCCGTCAGGACGCGGACGCCGCGCGCCTCGTGCAGCCGGGTGAACCAGCGGCCAAGCGTCGACCCCAGGACACCGGCCAGCGGGGCCGCGGCCGCTTCGATGATCGTCACCTCGGCGCCGAGTCCGCGCGTCGTCGCTGCGACTTCGAGCCCGATGAACCCGCCGCCGACCACGACCAGCCGTCGCCCGGCACCCACCACCTTCCGCAGCGCCCGGCAATCGTCGAGTGTCCGCAGTGACCAGACGTTCTCGTACCCGGCCAGCAGCGCAAGCTGGCGGGGGCGGCTCCCGGTGGCGATCAGCAACCGGTCGTAGCGCAACGCGGTGCCATCGGACAGGACGACCCGGCGCTCAGCCGGAAGGAGCTCGGCCGCGGCCACACCGAGCAGCAGCTCGATCGACTCTCGCCGATACCACTCCGCCGGTCTGTACGCCGGTGGATCAGCCGAGGCCGCGCCGGCGAGCAACTGCTTGGACAGCGGCGGACGGTCGTAGGGACGGTGTGGTTCCGCGCACACCATCCGGATCGGCGCGTCGTAGCCGTTGCGACGGAGGGTCTCGGCGCATCGCTGGCCGGCCAGTCCGCCTCCGACGATCACGACACCAGATCGATGCAGGCGACGTGCGCGGAGCTGGCTCATCGAGCGAACAGGTTCACGCCCGCGCGTAAAGAGACAGTTGGGTCGCGGTAACCGGATCGCTGGCTTTGCCGAGACTTTGCGCTCGGTTGGGGAGGTCATTGCCGCCCGTCGCCCAGAGTGCGGCCGGTCCACGACCTGGAGGCAAAGCATGCCCCCGAGAACCACTCGAACCGCAGCGGCACTGGCCGCGATCCTCGCCGGCGGACTGGCCGCGTTCGCCTTCAGACCAACAGCCGCCATCAACGCCACCGCTCACAACCCGGCCGAGATCCGGACGGTGACCATCCGGCGCACGATTCACGTCGTCCGTCACGTGCCCGGTCCCGCCGGGCTTGGGAGCTCCGGAGCGCGGGGGCGCGTGGTGGCCGCGAACCGAGCAGCCGTCGGCACGCACGCGAGCGGCTCGCACAAGCGCGGTGCGACGGCTGCGGCGGGGACGGTGGCGACGCGCGCCAGCGGGTCACATGGCGCGTCAGTTGCCGCTTCGTCCGCGAGCGCCGGCGCAGTCACGACTCGTGCCAGCGGCTCGCACGGCGCTGGTTCTACCAGTGGCGCGCCGGCGGGCACCCCCGTCGCGACCCGCGCGAGCGGGTCCCACAGCGGCGCTCCTGCGACTTCGGCCAACCCGGTTACGACGCGTGCCAGTGGCGGCGGCCACGCCGGGGGGGATGGCGGCGGCGATGGCAACGGCGGCGACAACTAGACGGCGGGGGACAGCCGGAGCGGACCGGGTCACGGTGGCGCTGTTGACGCTGGCGAGCTTCCTGGCCGTGCTCGCGCTGCTCGCCTGGCAGCTCCGGACTAGCGCGACGGTGGGCATGAGCCCCTCGCCAGTGGCCCGTCGCGTCTACCAGACAACAGTCGTCGAGACGGTCGTCGGCCCGAGTCAACGGAGCGGCTCGTCGGTTACCCAGTCGGTCTCGAGTTCAGGCTCATCGTCCGGACCGACCACCCGGGCCTCCTAGCCAGACGGACTGCAGACATGAATGAAGATGTCGATTACACGTTCCACGCGATGGGCAGCGACGTCCGCTTGCTGATCGGGCGGCCGTTTGTCCCGCGCGCCGCGACGCCGCTCGATGCCGCCGAGCGTGAACGCGAGTTCGTGCTCGCGTTCGCGCACCGACTGTCTCGGTTCATCCCGGACAGTGAGCTGTCAGCCCTGAACCGCGACCTGCGTTCGGCGGTGCCGGCATCCGGCCTACTCCGTGCGGCCGTACGTGCCGGGCTGTGGGCGGCCGAGCGCAGCGGGGGGCTAGTCGATCCAACGCTCGTGCGGGCGCTCAGGCGGAATGGCTATGCGCAGTCTCTGGACGGCGCGGTTCCCGCGTCGCTGCGCCAGGCCCTGGCCGCCGCGCCGCCCCGGCGGCCAGCTCGCCCGGATCCACAGGCGCCCTGGCGGCGGATCGAGGTGGATGACGAACGGGGCGTGATCGTTCGGCCGCCCGGACTGATGCTCGACACCGGCGGAACTGGCAAGGGCCTGTGCGCCGACGCCGTCGCGTACCGACTCGCTGCCTACAGCCGATTCGTCGTCGACTGCGGAGGCGACATCGCCGTCGGTGGTATCGGCACGGAGCTCGAACCGTATCGGCTGGAGGTCGAGCACCCGCTCACTGGCCGGTCGATCGGCTCGATCTTGCTGGCACGCGGCGGCGTCGCCACATCCGGCCTGAACGTCCGCATCTGGCGTGACCGCCGCGGACGCTTCGCCCACCACCTACTCGACCCGAGCACCGGCGCACCCGCCTGGACTGGACTCATCTCCGCAACCGCGTTTGGCTCGACCGCGCTCGAGGCCGAGACGCTTTCGAAGCTGGCGCTGCTGCTCGGTCCGGCCGGGGCGCGAGAGGTGCTGTTCAACCAGGGCGGGGTGATTGTCCACGACGACGGCGACGTCGAGCCGGTCGGCCCAATCGAGCTCTCCGCCGTCGCCGCGATACCCGCGATGGCCGAGCGGTGAAGCGGACCGAGCCGCTCAACGTCATCTGGTGGCTGGTCAGCCGGGCGTCCGGAATCGTCGCGCTCGTCTTTATCAGCGCCACCGTCCTCCTCGGCCTCGCAATGGCGACACGGACGCTCCGCCGTCCCGCGATCAAGCGCGCGAGTGCACGGTTGCACGAGCACCTGGCGCTGGCCGCGATCGCCGCGATCGCCCTGCACGGCGCGGCGCTGCTCGGCGACCACTGGCTGAAGCCCGGCTGGCGCGGCATCACGATTCCCTTCGCCCTGAACTACCGGCCCGAGTTCACCGGGATCGGGATCATCGCCGGGTATCTCGCCGCCCTGCTCGGCCCGAGCTTCTACCTCCGCCGCAGAATCGGCCCGCGACGGTGGCGGAGCCTCCACCGACTGACCGTGCTGGTGTGGGCGCTTTCCGCCGCGCACACGCTCGGCGCCGGGACAGACGCCCCAAGGTTATGGCTCCGAGCCATCGCGCTTGCGCCCGCGGTGCCGGTCGTCTACCTGCTTGTGCTAAGGCTCGCTCCACGCCGGTCCCCGAAGATGGCCCGCCGTGACGCGGATGAACGACGACCTGTCACCGGGAACCGCCTCGCGGCGGATGTCGCTTGTGCCGCCCGGGCGCGAAGGTGATCAGCAACCCGTGCATCTCCCTGAGCGACCAACCGGGCTCAGAGCCTGCGCATCCATTGACTCGATCACGCCGATCGCTCGTCGCGGGACGGAGTGCTTCCCGGGTGAGGACGCGAGCCGTCGGTCGTTTGATGCCCAATCGATAGGTCTCGGCTCCCGAGTGGGGCGGGTTCAACCGCTGAGGCTCGCCAGATGCGGCACGTTGCCGGCGCGCTGCATCCGTAACAGCGCGCCGGTCTCGTGTTTGACGTAGCGATCCAGAAACGCGGTTGTTGTCCGCTCGACTATTCCCAGCTGGGGCTGCTCGTCGGTGTAGGGGCCAAGGTGGGGCGCGCCAAATAGCGAAAGCAGGAACTTGGGCTCCGGCGCGAGCGCGAAGTAGTGATACGTCGAGGCGGGCGCGTTCACCGTATCTCCAGTGCCCTGGACCGCGAGCAGCGGCGGGCTCGGCGGCGGAAACGTGTAGCCGCCGATGCCGGGGATTATCGCGCCGGAGAGGATGATCGCGGCGTCGATACGGTGATCGACGTAGTGCTCGTTGTAAGCGGCAGCTAGTGCTGTCGAGCCGCCGTCCGATTGGCCGGTGACAGCGATCGCGTGCCGGTTGAGCAAGTGGGACAGGATGCCCCGGCGGCGGGCATCTCCGCGCAGCATCTGGGTTATGACGAAGCTCATGTCCGTCGGCTGGTTGACTAGGTCCGACTCATCGGGACCGCCGGGCGCGGCGGCGTTGCTGAGGGGGAAGATGGGAGCGGCAACCACGTATCCGGCCTGGGCCCAGGTCTGGAGCAGCCGCGCGTAGGGAGCCGGGGTGATGTTGTAGCCCTCGGCGAACAGGACAAGGGGGAACGGCCCAGCGGTCCTCGCCGATTGCGCGGCCAGCACGTCCACGTGTGAGCTGGGAATGGCCGCCGGATAGCGGATCACGGTGACCAGTTGGCGGGGAACGGGACGGTGTCCCGGAAACGTAACCCAGCGGCGGTGGTCCGTATAGGTGACGACAATCTCGCCGACGCCGAAACGTTGGCGGCCCCCGGGGGAGCCCGCCCCCAACGCATCGCGCGCAGTCGAGCTGTCACCCGCAGCGCCGGCCGCCGCGACCGCCGCGCCCAGAAGCAAGACTGCAACGACGAGGACGGCGAGGCTGCGCTGCACCGAACCCATCATGCTGGGTGAACCGGTCGGACCGCTCCATGGCCCGGATGATGCGCAAGCCGCACCGCGCGAGGTCGACGTTGGACGCTGCGCTCTTGCCTCTGGGCAATGGCACGGCGCTTTGTCGGAGTCCCGGTCAGCCAGAACTCAATTTCCGGGTGCGACATGAGAATAAGTTCATCATTCGCCAGCGCACCCACTCCGAGACTGCATGAGGCGGCAGATCATCACTGGCCGAGGTTGCCGCGTTCTTCTGCGCTAGCCGCGCGATCGCTTGTTGGAGCTCGCGCGCGCACCGCGCAGCTGCTTACGCCACCTTTCCAATTCGCGCAACCCGGACCTTTCGCACGTGCGACTGCCATAAGGCGTCCGGACACCATTCCCTCGGTTCGGTAACGCTCCTGGCCTACCGCGCCTCGGAGGTTGTTGCGCGGCCACCTGGAGGAGTACAGTCGTCGGAGCTGGACGCCGATTGCAGCCGGCAGTGGGCGAGCTGCACTGGGGGTTCACGACATCAAGCGAACGGCGCGTCAGAAGCGGCCTGTCGGCGGCTAACGGAGGCGCTGCAATACCAACGCAGCTCCCGCAACGGAGAAAGTGGTGAATGCAGCGCGCGCCGATCTAAGCCTTGCTTCCTATGATTATCGCCCTGTCCGGCTATGGGCACGTGGCATCGTTCGCCCATCGAGGCCGGGGGCTGCCGGATCGACGGCGAATGATGCGAGCCAGGCTTCCATGTCATGAGTTCTTCTGCTCGGGTGCGCTAGCGCTCAAGGTGACCTCGCTGACGATGACGGGACCGGGTCCAGGATTGCCCGCTGTTCGAACTGGAGCTCACGGTGTCGGCAAGCTCGACTGGCCGGCAAGCTCAACTGAGAGCGACACCACAGCCGCGGTGGAGTCGGTCACTCTGGTGATGGGGTCGATGCAATGGCCGTAGTCGCAGCACCGTCCTTGTCCGCGGCGTCGGCGCCGCTTAAACGAGAGTTACTTGTCGGTGTCGGCGCCCTGCTCGCGGTCGCCGCGACGTTCGCGCTCGCCCCGATCGGCGGTTCGCTTCGTGCGATGCAACTCGAGTCCGTCGGCCGCCTGCTGGTCGCGGGGATTCCGATGGCCGTTGGCCTGTATGCGTGGCGCGGGGTACCGTTCGGGCGCCTGGGAATCCTGCTGGTTCTCAGTGGCGGTGTCTGGCTCGTGGTCACGTTCTCGCTCGCGGACCAAGCGCTCGCCTACAGCATCGGCCGCGTCGCCGACTGGATCGGCTGGGCCGCGATCATCTACCTGTTCCTGGCGTTCCCCGAAGGGCACCTCGCCAACCGGGTCGACCGAACACTCGCCGCGTCCTTCGGACTGGTAGTGCTGGTGCTGTGGCTCCCAACTGCCCTGCTGGTCAATCACTACCCGACACCGTCGGATTGGGTGACCTGCGCAGCGAACTGCCCTCACAACGCATTCATGATCGTCAGTCACGAACCAGGCGTTGTGGCAAGCGTCGTGCTGCCGCTGCGCGAGCTGTTGGTCGTACTGCTCTTCCTGGCGGTCGTGGCACGGCTCTTCCAACGCATCGTCTCGGCCAGCAAGATTCGCCGAAGGACGCTGACCCCGGTGCTGGCGGTTGCGGCGGCCGGGATTGGCGTAACCGCCGTGGGCCTGGTCGTGCGTCGGTTCGCGCCAGGCTCTCCCGCGCTCGCCGTCTCACGGTGGTTGACCGCATTCGCGCTCCCGGCGATGGCCCTCGCATTTCTCGCGGGATTGGTGAGGTGGCGGCTGTACGTCGGCGCGTCGTTGCGTCGGTTCGCGGCGTCGATCGGTTCGCCGGCGGGGCCGGGCGGGGTGCGGGACGCGTTCGCGGACGCGTTTGAGGATCCGACCCTCGCGATCGTGTACCCGGTCGCTGAGGATCGCTGGGTCGCGGCCGATGGGCGCCCGGTGGACGCTCCCGTCGTGGGTGGCGGGCGCAGCGTGACCGACCTCCATGACGCCGACGGCCACGTGGTAGCCGTCCTCATTCATGACGAGGCGCTCGAGGCTGAGACGGCGTTCATCAACGTGATCGGGTCCTATGCGAGTCTGAGTTTGGAGAATCAACGGCTCGCGGCCGACGTCGCACACCTGGTTGGGGAGATGCGTGACGCGCAGGCGCGTGCGGCGGCGAGCGCCGACGACGCCCGGGAGCAGATCGAGCGAGACCTGCATGACGGAGCCCAGCAACGGCTGATAATGCTGAGGATCAAGCTTCAGCTCGCGGCCGAACGGTCCGGCGATGCTGCACCTGACACCGCCGAGCAATTCAACCAGCTGGGAACCGAGGTGCAGCTCGCGATCGACGAGCTCCGAGCCTTCGCCCAAGGCGTGTTCCCTGCGGTGCTGCGCGACTTCGGGCCGGTCGCGGCGCTCAAGCAAGCCGTCCGAGCGGCGCCTGTCCCGACCACCGTGAGCGGCGTCAACGTCGCTCGATACCAGCCCGAGGTCGAGAGGGCGATTTACTTCTGCTGCCTTGAGGCGCTGCAGAACACTTACAAGCACGCCGGTACCGCGACGTCGGCGGCTGTCAGGATTTCCACGCGCGGTCGCGAGCTCACCTTCGAGGTCGCCGACAACGGCCCCGGATTTGACGCTGACACAGCCGCAACCGGCGCCGGACTACGCAACATGCACGACCGTGTTACCTCGCTAGGGGGATCTCTGACGATTGACGCCGGGCGCGGGACGCGCATCGCCGGCGCGATACCGGTTAGCCAATCGAGCGCACGACAGGGCGCGATGACACCTCCGGCTGGGGAGGATCCGCGCATGCCGGCGACTAGCCATAGTCATTCCAGAGGCGCGTAAGCAAGGCCCCGCAGAACCCCTCTTTGGGAACGATCTCCGCCGCCGCGCCAGAACTGGCGTCGCAGGGAAGCTGTCCAGCCGTGACGAGCACCACGATCGCCAAAAGCCCGCGCAATGCGATCTGCCGTGCCGCCTCAATTCCCCCGATGCCCGGCATGCGAACGTCCATCAACACCAGGTCGGGCCGAAGAAGCTCGACCTGCTCGACGCCCTCTTCGCCGCAGCTCGCCCCCCCAATCCACTCAAACCCAGCGGCGGCGTCGATCACCGCGCGAGCGGCGTCGTGGAACGCGAGCTGGTCGTCGACAACGAGAACCCGGACCGTCGGGGTCATAGACCCAGGGCCGCCATCGCACCATGCTGACGGCAGCACCGCCGCCGGTCCACAGTACCTGCATGTGTAACTGGTGCGAGCACGCACGCCTCGGCGCGACATTGCCGACGTGCTGACAGAGAGCCACTCGCAGCATCGGGCGAGACGTTGCGATCGAGCTCGTCCGGCGAGGGGCTGAAGTCGCGCTTGTGGCCGCGGGCGGAAGAGCGGTCGGCTAATGAAGGGTCCGATAACGGCTGCGGTCAGAGTCCGGTCTGGGCGGTGATCGTCCCGGATTTCACGGCTGCGGCGAGCGCCCGGTAGTCGCGGTCGTTCTGTTCGGCGTACGCCTTGGAGAGCTCAAGGATGGCCCGGTCGAAGCTGTCGCTGTTACCGAGGTAGGCCGCGATCACGACCCGCTCCCCGCTGTGCGCGTGCGCACGAGCGAGTGTCCAGCCGCAGAGCTTGCCGTAGGCGGCCAGGCCCTTCGGGACCATCTGCTCGAGCTCCGCCGAGCCCTTCCAGTCCTTGAGCTGGCGGCCATAGAAATCCCGGGGCTTCCCGTCGAGCCCGGACTCGACGTGCAGCCAGCCGAGAAAGATGTCGCTGGAGGCTTGAATCAGCCGCTGCCCGGTGACCACTCGCTCGCCATGCTTGGAGACTCGCTCGGACCGAGGAACCCCTCGAGCACCGACGCCTCGGCCTCCTTCATCTGCAAGAACAGCGGGTCCTGGCCGTCGCGGCCGGGGACCGGCAAGACTCATCTCGCGATCGCGATCAGCATCAGGGCGTGCCTGGCCGGGCAGCGCGTCCAGTTCGCGACCGCCACTCAATGGGTCGCCCGGCTCTCGGAGGCCAAGCGCCAGAGCACGCTCGAGGCAGAACTCTCGCCTGCTTCGAGTCGCGCGGGTCTCGCTTCTGCCCTGAGCCGGCCGAGGTTGGGTGCCCTTGGTCGGGCGTCACCTGCTGCACGGATAGGATCGCGACCGTGACCTCGACGCCGATCATCCAGGTGCCGGAGCGAGACCGCGCGAGAGCGATCGAAACGATTGTGGCGGCGTTTGTCAGCGATCCAGTGGAGCGCTGGTTGTTTCCCGAGCTCGCGCGGTATCAGGCGTGGTTTGGGAAGTTCGTCGCGGCGTTCGCCGGCGAGGCGTTTGATCAGCAGAGCGTCTGGACACTGCGTGATTTTGATGCGGTCGCGCTGTGGCTGGCGCCTGGCGCCGGTGTCGACGAGGCGGCGATCGCGGACGTGCTCACGGACGCCGTCGCTGCGGAACAGCACGAGGACATGTTCTCGGTCCTCGAGCAGATGGATCGAGCCCATCCGGCCTTTGAGCACTGGTATCTGCCGTGGCTAGGCGTCGTCCCAGACGCGCAGGGTCAGGGATTAGGAGGCCAGCTCCTCGAGCATGGTCTGGCGATCGTAGACCGGAGTCATCTCCCCGCCTTCCTGGAGACTCCAAATCCGCGGACTGTCGCCTTCTATGTGCGACATGGGTTTGCGGTCACCGCGGAATCTCAATCAGGCGGGTGCCCGCCGGTGATCTCGATGATTAGGGAAGCGCGCTAGTTCCAACGCCGAACGTCTTGCGGCTCGGGCCCCGCTCCTTGCCGCTCATGTCGGCCTTCACGAAGCGACGCGGTCTCGCGCCATTCCGCGGCCGCTTCGGCCTCCGCACCCAAAAGGCGACCGCGAGCACGCCGCGGAGACCTCGATCCGTCCGGGGCGAGCAAGGCGATCGAATCCTGCGGCGCGCGCTTGACTCCTAACCGATACGCGCGACGTCGATCGGGGTTAGCGTGACGGGTCCAAGCAGGCCGGTGGGGGCGGGTGTCAGCGGTGTTGGTCCGGTCCGGTACGCCGGGTTGCCGGCGGCGGCCAGTGTGGCATTCTCGTTGTTGAGCCTCGTATCGAGCGTCACCTCGATCTGGTTGGCGCCGGCGTGGAGAAGCGCACCGATGTCGTGGGTGCCGCCAGGCGTGGTCTGAGCCGTGACGAGTTTCCGTTGATGGGTGCCGTGGGCCGGGACCGTGAGGGCATGCGCGTGCGACCGCCGTAACTATCAGAGGCCATCCTGTATGCAGTCCCCGGGATCGTATACGCGAGCGTGGCATGAGTTCAAATCATTCTTCGCAATGGAAGCCACCGACGACGTCCACGCGCGCCCGTCCCGCTCGCTTGCCGAGGTCGATCTCGAACTCCTCAACGCGTTAGACGCGCTCCTCCAAGAGCGCAGTCGGTCAGATCCTCTATTGCGGAGGGTGGAACGCGCGGCGCCGGCGGTTTAGAACTGCAACCTGTGTCTGCTGGCCTCGAGCGAGTGCGCGCATTCAGCCAGGAGGCTCTTCAGGACCTCGACGTCCTCCGGCTCGAGCTGGCCCAGCATGTCCGCTTCGATCGCGTCCATCGAGCGGTCACAGTCGGCAAGGATCTCGAGCCCCTTGCGCGTCACGGAGGTTCGCAACACGCGCCCGTGCTGCGGGTCGCGGCGCCGGCGGACGAGCCGGCGTTTCTCAAGCGCCACTATCACCACGCTCATCGCCTGCGGGGTGACGAACGCCCACCGCGCCAATTGCGCGCATGACATCCCGTCGTGCCTGCGCAGAACGCTCAACGTGACGTACTCGGTCGTGGTCACCCCGTGGCTTCGAGCGGCGGAGTCGAGGCGATCTCGCAGGCGCCGCTCCACTCGGTAGACGAGGTAGCCGACGCGAGCGCGTGGGCTCGATTGCGCGGCGGACGGTGCTTCGGCTGGAGCCGACTCCATGCCGGGAACATTAGCCCTCGGTCGGGCGCCGCGACTCGCGTGGGGCCGCAGGATGTCAAAGACATTGACAAAGTCGTTGAGCGTGGGTATGTTCCCGGCGCTCCGCCCGAGGGAATGGCGGACCCGTGGAGAGAGAGGAATAGCGGTGACCAGACGAATCAAACGTCAGGTTTGGGCTGCCCTCGCCGCAGTGGCGCTGGTGGCTGCACTGGCACTGACCCCGGCATCGTCGGGCGCGCAAACGGCGACGACGTCGACCCACTACACGGGGACGCTCACCGTCGACGGCGCCACCTGGATCGCCGACATTCCGAGCCCGTGGAACGGCACCGTCCTGCTTTACAGCCACGGCTTCGGTCCACTGCTGGCGGCCGATGCGCCGGATCCCGTGACCCAGCAGGCGCTGCTCGACCGCGGTTACGCCCTGGCGGGGTCCTCGTATGACCCGAACGGGTCGTGGTGGGCACTCGACAGCGCCGTGCGGGACCAGTTCGACACGCTGAGCGCCGTCGAGACGCTGCTGCCCTCGCGCCCGCAGCACGTGATCGCGGTCGGGACGTCGATGGGCGGGCTGATCAGCGAGCTCGAGGACGAGAACTCGTACGGACGGCTCGACGGCGCGCTGACGACGTGCGGGATCGTCGCGGGCGGGCTCAACCTCAACAACTACCAGCTCGACGGCGAGTACGCGATGACCCAACTGCTGCCGAACACTTCCGGCGCACCAGTCGAGCTCGTCAACTTCGACGACAACCCGGGCCTCGGGCTGCAAGCTGGCCAACAGCTGACCACCATCGCCCAGTCAGCCCAGAAGGCAAAGGGTAACGGTGGGCGCGTCGAGCGCGCTCGGCTCGCGCTGGCGATGTCGCTGATGAACGTGGCCGATTGGGCGCCCGGCGACGCGATGCCGTCCCCGTTCGACGCCGGCGCCCAGGAGCTGGGGCAGTACAACGTCGAGTTCCTCAACTCCGGCCCGCCGCCACTCTCGAGCACGATGGACTTCGTGGAGTTCGCGCGGCCCTACATCGACATCGCCGACGGCGGCGGCAGCGCCTCGTGGACCAAGGGCGTGAACTTCGGGCGGCTGCTGTACGAGTCGTCGTACGCGCCCGAAGTGATCAGTCTCTACCGCCGGGCCGGGCTCAACCTAAACGGCGACCTCGAGCAGCTCACGCGGAACGCGAACATCACCGCCGACCCGGCCGCGGTCAGATCGCTCGAGCAGACGTCGGTGCCGACCGGTCGCATCCAGGCTCCCGAGCTCGACATGCACACGATCTCCGACCAGCTCGTGCCGGTACAGCAGGAGAACTACTACCGCAACACGGTCGCGTTCGCGGGGCGCAGCCAGCTACTCCGCCAAGCGTTCGTGCAGCGCCAGCTCCACTGCAACTTCCAGCCGTCCGAACTGGTCGCCGGGGTGCTAGCAGTGCAGCATCGCGTCGACACCGGGCAGTGGGGATCCGTGGCCACGCCCCAAGCGCTCGAAGCCAGCGCCACCAGCCTCGCCACCGCCGACCCCAGCCTGGGCGCACCCGCGATCATCCCGTTCTTCCCGCCGCCCCTGTCCGGGAACAACGGGCCGTTCGACCCATTCACCGGCGGGAGCTGGCCGGGCTGGGACAGCTGGTAGCGGCGCTCAATCGGGTTAAGGATCCGGTGCCGGGGCGCGGACGGGACTCCGGCATTCCGGCGCGGCTTCGGCGGTCGCGCGGCGAACACATCGGACTTCGAGCAGATCGTGTCGCCAGCGAATACTGGGCTCGGGCGGCGGACCTCGTCCCAACCCAGTATTCCTCTCGAATCCGACACTGCGCTCCTCTGTTCGTGTTCGCCGAGAGGCAGCTGTGCGACAGCGAGTGGCGCTGCCGCTGATCCGTGAAAGCAGCTGCGGCCCGCACGCGACTGCTCCAGGCGTCAAGTAGTAGCCCTAGCCCGGGGACTTGGGCGAGTCAATCGTCGATGTCGTCGCCGGCGGCTGCAGCGAACGATGGGTGGTTGGCCCACGGCGCGGACCCACTGCCCGACCGGTCACTCACCGGCCGCGCGTGCTTGATTGTGGTCCAGACGTTCCCGATTGGATAGGTCTGGGACGGCAGACAGGCTCAGTCCTCGTGAGGATCGTCACCGAAGAGGGTCTCGAGGGTTGAGCGCACCTCGGCCCAGCGGTCGGCGCCGACCTGCGCGGCATAGGCGCGCTCGAGCGCGAGCATCCGCTTCCGAGCGATAGCAACGCCGGCGCGTCCGCGGTCGGTGTATCTGACGATCACGCCGCGCCCGTCGTCCGGGTCTGGGTCGCGGCGCACGAGATCGAGCCGCTCGAGCTCGTCTACGAGCTTGGTGATGGCTTGGCGCGTGACGCCGGCGTGTGCGGCGAGCTCGCTGGGGCGAGCACCGTCGTCGCCGATGTTACGCAAGAGCGCGGAGTGCGAGGGCGCGACATCGCCAAAGCCGTTCTGTGCGAGATCGGCGCGGACGGCGGCCTCGATCGCGTTGCGGGCGTCGCGGAAAAGGATCTGGAGGCTCTTCGGCATGTCCACACCATTGTAGTTCACCTCGCTTGACAAACGCCACGATCCGTGAGAAGGTTCTCTCAACTTGTCAACCATGGTGAACGACTTGGAGAAGTTATGAGCGCCGATGCCACGCCGTCGCCGGCGCTGCATCACGTCAATTTCGCGACGACCCGTCGCAAGAGTTGCAACCAATAAAGAACCAATGACCTGATGGAGTCCCTATGAATACTGCTTCCCTTGATCCTGCAAACCGCGCTACTGCGACTCGGGGCATTGACTTTCGCCCGGGCATGGATATGCGGTGGGAGATCGTGCGCAATGGTGAGGACACCGATGGCGAAGTCCTCGAGGCAAATAGCTGGCTGGGTCCCCACAGCCCCAGTCCCCCGGTGCACGTGCACGACAATGCTGAAGACAGCTTTGAGATCGTCGAGGGCCGACTCGACGTGAAGCTCGACGGGACCTGGCGTACCTATGGTCCGGGAGAGCGCGCCGCCGCGGCCCCCGGTCACCGGCACACCCTGCGAAACAGTCACGACGAGCCGGTTCGGTTCATCAACCGCCACCGCCCCGCCCTCGACTACGAGGGATTCTTTCGCGACATGGCGTCGCTGACGTCGACCGGGAGGATGGGCGCCGGAATACCTCACAGTCCGCGTCAAGCCATCTACATAGCGATGCTGTTCAAAGCTCACCCGACCGCGATCCGCACCTCGCGCCCGCAGCGATTTGCGTTCGCGGCACTGTCGGGCTTGGGCCGGATGCTGGGGATGAGCCTGTGAGCGCGCTTACGCCCCGCACCAAAAATCTCGCGCTGCCGCTGCTGGCGATGGTGCAGTTCGTGATCGTGATCGACGCGTCGATCGTGAACGTCGCGCTGCCGTCGATCGGCGCCCACCTGCACTTCTCCCGCGACAACCTGACCTGGGTCGTGAATGCCTACACGCTGACGTTCGGCGGCTTTTTGCTGCTGGGCGGGCGGATGGCCGACCTGCTGGGGCGACGCCGGATGTTCATGCTGGGACTGGTCGTCTTCTCGTTGGCCTCGCTGGCCGGCGGCCTGGCACAGTCCGAGACGTGGCTGATCGCCGCCCGCGCGATCCAGGGCCTCGGCGCCGCGATCGTCTCCCCCGCCGCGCTGTCGATCATCACCACCACGTTCGCCGACGGGGCCGAGCGCAACCGCGCGCTCGGGATCTGGGGCGCGGTCGCCGGGGCCGGCGGCGCTGCTGGGGTGCTGCTGGGCGGGATCCTGACCAGCGGGCTGAGCTGGCGCTGGGTGCTGTTCGTCAACGTCCCGATCGGGCTGATCGCCGCCGCGCTCGCCCCGCGCATCCTCGGCGAGAGCCGCCGCGAAGAGGCCGGCAACTCGTTCGACATCCCCGGGGCGGTCGCCGTCACCGGCGGGCTGGCGCTGCTCGTGTACGCCGTCGTCGACGCGGTCAACGTCGGCTGGGGCGCGACCCGAACGATCGTCTGCCTGGCCGCGGCCGTGGTGCTGCTGATCGGGTTCGTGGCGATCGAGCTGCGCCAGCGTGATCCGCTGATGCCGTTCTCGATCTTCCGGCTGCGGACCGTGCGCGGCGCCAACATCGTCGGGCTGCTGATCGGCATGTCGCTGTTCTCGATGTTCTTCTTCATCTCGCTCTACCTCCAGGAGGTGCTCGGCTACTCGCCGATCAAGACCGGGATCGCCTACCTCCCGCTGGCGGTGGGGATCTTCATCGCGGCGGGGGCCGCCGGCCAGCTCGTCACGCGCGTCGGCTTCAAGACACCCCTGATCGCCGGCATGCTGCTGGTCGCCGGCGGGCTGCTGTGGTTCTCACAGGTACCAGCGACAGGCGGCTCGTTCGCCGCGGACGTCCTCGGCCCCTCCCTGTTGGCAGCCGTCGGGTTCGGACTGGCGTTCGTGCCCGTCACGATCGCCGCCGTCACCGGGACCAAGCCACACGAGGCGGGCCTGGCCTCCGGTCTGATCAACACCTCCCAGCAGATCGGCGGCGCGCTCGGGCTCGCGATCCTCGCGACCATCGCCAACACCCGCACCCAAAGCCTGTTCCACGCCGGCGTCCACAGCACGGCCGTCGCGCTGACCAACGGCTATGACCGGGCATTCCTCATCGGCGCCGGCCTCGCCCTCGCCGGAGCGATCCTCGCCGCCGTGCTCATCTCCTCGCGCGACAGCCACGAACACTCAAACGCAGCCCGCATCGGCAAGGCCGCCGGCGGCCATGCCGCAGCCGTTCCCGTCGCCGCGGGCTGAGCGCTTCAGTCGATCTGGAAGACCGGCACGCCGGACGAGGCGGCTCCTTCGTCGCCGAGCGGGCAGCCTTGATCGGACTGCCCCGCTCGGCGCGAAGCGATACCCACGCGATCGTGACTGCTCCAGGCGTGATTCACCAGCCCGCAGTCGGGCATCGGCGTGGCTGCATTGCGGCGCCAACAATCGTTGGAGCTGACGATCGCTTCGGCCCCACCGCCGGTTCCGGACGGCGGCAGCTTTCGGCGACCAGGGAGTCGCCGGCTACACCGCACAACGCGACTTTGACTCCAGACGGGGAGGCGATCGCACCACGGGAGCGGACAGGTCCGCCGAGCGACTTCGGGCCTAATCGGCGTCTCGCGGGTCCATCGGGCGCGTGTTCAACGGCCGAACGGCAGCCTCGGCTGAGTAGACGGTCGACTCGCTTGGCCTCGCAACGAGGCCGTCGAGGCTTAGCTGAAAGTCGGCGAACGCTTCAGAGCGATAGTGGGCGTCAAGCGCCTCCTGGGTTTCCCACTCGCTGACCAGAACGAACCGGCTGGGATCCGTCAGGGTCGCGGCGAAGATGTAGCGCCGGCAGCCCGGCTCGCCGCCAGCCCAATTTCCAAACCGCTCGAGCAGCGTCGCGAGCTCAGTCCGCCGTCCGCTGATCCCGAACATCTCGGCGATAGCGATCACGGCCATGACGCGCAGCTTCGCACACACGCGTGTTCGTGACCGCTGGCCACCTTGGTGCTAGCCACGACGGCATCGGCCTGCTAACGCGCGCGCTGCAGCTCCGTCAAGAACGCGGGCGCCTAGCTCGGGCCGAACCGCGTTAGCACCCGTCCCGTGCCGACTGCTCCTCGCGTGGGAATGCGGTCACGGTGTCGTCGTGCACCGAGCAGCAGTGACGCGCTCGCGGCTAGGTTCATGCGGCGCGCTCGGATTCGCGCGATGCAAGTTCGCGGGGCGTCACCGGGGTCCCCCTCGAAGAGACGATCTGAGCATCCTTGCTCAGATCGTCCCTCCGAGCGCGGGCGGTGTGGCGCCCGACTGTTACTTCATTGGCTTGGGGCTGATCCTGTCCCAGAACGCGCACTGGTGATCGAGCGAGATGGCGTCCGCCGACATCAGTTCGTCATCGCCTCCCGGTTGTAGCGACATCACCAGGTAGCCGGTGTTTGACTTGTAGCGCGGCCACTGGGGCACTCCGGTTGTGTTTGGGCTACCGGTCGCGGCGAACGCCGTGACCTGCGCGATCAGTTCATTGCGGAGGGTGGCCTGATTTGCGTCCAGTTGACTGTCAACTGGGATGCCCATCGCGGTGGGGAAGAGGTAGCCTGGCTCCCAGTCGTGCGCTGAGCCTGCCGGGTTAGCCGTCGCGGTGCTGTACGGCGGCAGGTCGGGGGTGTCTCCCTCAAAAGCGTAAAGGGGCATTACCTTCGACAAGTACTGATCCCGGACCAAGGCAGGGCAGACCGTGTTTGAGTCCGCGGCGACCGTGCGGGACGCGACATATGGAGATGGGAACCGAGTGAGTGGGTAATGGAGAAGCACCTCCGATGCCTCAGCTCCATACTGAGAATCGATCAGGGAGGTGTATGCGGCCGCCGTGGTTGCCGTACCGGTCAGGTCCTCGTCGCGGTTGACGCCGAGGAGCGCCGGAACTCGGTTGACGCGTCCCGACGCAAACGACTCCAGCGGCTGCTCAGTCAGCGTGGTGCCGTTGACGATCGGGGAGTTCGTGCCGCCAGAGGCCTGGGCGGTCAATAGCGTCTGCCACGGCACGGCCCGGAGGCAGGCCGCAAGCGCGGCTTCTTCTCCTTTGCTATTTCCTTGATCACAACCGACGCTGGCTGCGAAGAGGGCGCCGGTGGCGTTCGCTTGCTGCTGGGTGGGTAGTTGCGCTTTGCAATCCTGAGGTTGAAGCGAGGTAGGTGCGCCGAACAGCGAGTTGTACTCACCGCTGAAGTTGATCGCTTTCTCGAACAGTCCGTGGGCGGTCGGTGAGGCGATCTGGTCGCACACGCTCGAGGCGCCGGCCGAACTGCCCATGATGGTGATGTTGGCCGGGTCGCCGCCGAATGCCGATATGTTCTGCTTCACCCAGTTCATCGCAAACTGCTGGTCCTGCAGACCGAAGTCTCCGGAGTGAGCACCGAGCGCCTTGTCAGCGAGGAAGCCGAGCACGCCCAGCCGATACTCAATGCCCACGACGACCGCCGGCCTTCCGGTGGCCAGCGGCCCTCCGGTGGCCAGTTCCTGTTCGGGATAGGTGGACGTGGTGCCGCCGGTGAACCCGCCGCCGTGAATGTAAACGATGACTGGCAGCGCTGAACCTACGCCAGTCGGAGCGGTGATGTCGAGCTGCAGGCAATCTTCGCTCGCGGTGCTGCCTGACCCCGGGCATCCCGGTGGCTGGGTCACAGCTGCCAGAGTCGTGGTCGACGGCTGATACGGCTGCGGGGGCTCCCAGCGTAGCTGGCCCACAGGCGGGGCCGCGTAAGGGATGCCAAGCCACTGGTTAAAGCTCGTTTTAGCGACGATGCCCGTCGCTGAAGTCCCAGCGGGATACGAGATGCCACAGACCAGCCCGCTGCTGGTCTGAACGGTAGTGCCCGAGCTGCAGGAAGCCTGGGCGGCCTTGGCCACCGGCCTGGCCACGGTCTTTCCCGTAGCCAGACTCGAGCCTGCTAGCACCGCGATGCCAGCAGTCACGGCGAGTACGGCAGCAACCGCTGCTAGCCGCCGCGATGGGATTCGCGACCAATCACTGAAATTCACACCGTCCTCCTATTAATGGAGCTGGACTGGATGACGAGAGCTGCAGTCGAGCTTCGGCTGGAAGCCCGCCCGAGTCCTCCCTCGGAACGGAGACGCGGACCGGCGCGCGTTTCGCTGGGTGAGCGCTGGCAGACCTCGTTGCAGGACCAGCGGAAGCCATCGCGATCACGCCGCCAGCCAAGAACGGCGACGGCGAACATTGACTCCGACGGTAGGGATCGTGTTCGGCACGGTCTCACCTCTCGTCATCTCTCCCTATTTGATATGAGCTTTGCGCGCCGCGCTCGCAACGATCCGACCGTCGCCTCTACCTGCGCGGTCTCTACTCCGCGCCGAGCTCGTGAGTTCTCACTTTGGGGTTCGCCTGGCTTCCGGCCACGGACTGGTGTGGCAGGCGGTGCGCGGGCGCACCGACAGATAGCGCCGCGGAAATTCACGGCTTTCCCATAGGTTGCAAGGTCCCCCCTCGCGTTGGCCGACTGCCGATCAGCAGCCGCGCCTCAAAATGGTGGCGGCAGTCAGCCAAAATACTGGCTGAAATGTTCCTGTCAACCGCCAAGCTGCCCCGGCAGACCAACCCGTCCGAGCTTGCATAGGTTCAGGCTCGAAAATCGAACCGGGCCCGCAACCATCTCGACTAAGAAGGAGAGCCTTGTCGCCACCAGAGCAACCACAAGCTCCGACTCCGCACAAAACTGAGCTGGCCGCCCGGCTCAAGCAGCTCAGAGCCGAGCACGGCCTGTCCCTCGCTCAACTAGCCCGCGCCACCGGCATCTCCAGCTCGTTCCTGTCGCTCATAGAACAGGCGCAATCAGACATCACGATCGGTCGACTGGCCCGTCTCGCCGAGTTCTACGACGTCGAACTGGCTGACCTTCTCAACGGGCCGCCGACCGCGCCCGCCGACCATGTACGGATCCTCCGCACCGCGCCCGAGCACATGCTCCACTCTCCAACCGAAGGAGTCGACCTCTACGACCTCACCTGCGGAGCACGCTGGACACTCGTCCCGACGCTAAGCAACTTCCGACCCGGCGGCAGCATCGAAATCGACGACGAGCACGAACACGAACGTATGATCTACATTCTCGACAGCACCTTTGAGCTGGTCTTTCCGGGCGAAGCACCAACCCGCCTACGGACCGGGGAGGGCGCGACCTTCCACAGCGTGGGCCGGTATCGCATCACCAACGTCGGGAGGGGACAAGGCCGCGTTCTCGCAGTCCGCGTGCACCCCGATGCCCCCTAGAACCGGCGGTGGCGGACCGCCGACACCCCTGCCTCGCAGGTTGCCGAGATCGCTTACGTGTTTCGCCAGGCGTACGGCCCGGTCTGGTTGGGCATGACATCAGCGAAATACTCGTACGTGCCTCGCCCCATGAGCATGCCGTCGAAGGCCTGGAGCGCCTGAACGGCGTCTTCTGCTGAGTCGGGGTCAAACGTCGCCCAGGAGCTGGGGTCCGCGGTGACGCCGTCGAGCGAGACGAAGGCTGAATTGATGATCTTTCGCATTGTTTCTCCGATTGCTGGTTTGTGTCGGGACTGCGTTGCGGCCGGTTGCGGTGCTCCTCGACAAGCCACTCAGTGGCGGCGTCGTTGACCTCGGTCCTGGATGTCCGACACGTCGTTCATGGTTGTTTCTCGGCTGCGTTCGTTGGCGGAAGGTGGGTCAGTTGGCGCCGGCGAGCGCGGGTTGCGGCTCGCGGATCGTGGTCCTGGCAACTGCGTCGGACAGCTCGTCGCGGCGGACGAGCGCGAAGATCGCCGGGACGGCGAGCAGCGCGATCGCGCCGAGCACCCAGAGCGCCTGCTGGAAGCCGCCGGTGAGGGCCGCGGGTGCGGCGTTGCCGGCGTGCACCAGCGCTTGGGTGTGGCTCGCCGCCACGCTCGAGGCGATCGCGATCCCGATCGCTCCGCCGAGCTGCTGGCTGGTGTTCAGGAGCCCGGACGCGAGCCCGGCCTGGTGCTCTGAGACGCCCGCGAGCGCGGCGATCGAGATCGGGATGAACGCGAACGCGGTCCCGGCGCCGGCAACGACGAACGGGCCGGCGAGGTTGCCGAGGAAGCGCCCGTGGACGGGCACCTGGGTCGCCCACAGCACGCCCGCGCCGATCAGCGTCATCCCGATCACCATCACGACCTTGGCGCCGCCACGGGTGACCAACGCCTGTGAGACTCCCGCGAGGGCGATCGAGGTCAGTGACGCGGCCAGCCACGCGAGACCGGTCTGCAGGGCGCTGTAGTGCAGCACCTGCTGCATGTAGAGGGTGCCGACGAAGATGAATGCGAAGAAGCTGCCGCCCAGCAGCAGCCCCGCCGCGTTCGCGCCGGCGAGCGTGCGCAGGCGAAAGATCGACAGCGGCATCACGGGCTCCTTCACCCGGTTCTCGATCACAAGGAACGCGGCCAGCAGCGCCGCCGATGCCGCGAGTAGCGCGATCGTTCTCGTCGCGCCCCAGCCGTACTGAGGCGCCTGGGCGATCGCGTCGACCAGCAGCACGAGCCCGCCCGTGCCCGCGATCGCGCCGAGCGCGTCGAACCGACGGTGCGTGGTGGCGAGCCGGCTTTCGGGCACGATCCGGGGTGCGAGCGCCAGCGCGGCGGCCCCGATCGGGACGTTCAGATAGAAGATGTACTGCCACCCGGCGTAGCGGGTGAGGAGCCCGCCGGCGATCACCCCAACGGTCGCGCCGCCGGCACCGAGGCCGCCCCAGATCCCGAGCGCCTTGTTGCGCTCGGCGCCCTCGGCGAACATGTTCATCACGATCGACAGGGCGGCGGGCAGCATGATCGCCGCGCCAAGCCCTTGAACGGCCCTCGCCGCGATAAGCGACACCTGGCCGGTCGACAGCGCGGCTCCCAGCGACGCCGCCGTAAACAATGAAAGCCCGACCATCAGGATCCGGCGGCGGCCGACTAGGTCCGCCGCACGACCGCCGAGCAGCATGAAGCCGCCGAACGTGAGCGCGTACGCGGTGACCACCCACTGCAGGCTGGTCGCGCTGAAGTGCAGATCGCGACCGATCGTGGGCAGCGAGACGTTGACGATCGTCAGATCGATAATCGTCATGAAGAACGACACGGCCAACAGCGCGAACGCGCGCCAGCGATTGATATTCGGGGATGTGGCCGTCATCGGACCTCCAGCGGTCGGGACAGGGACAGAAGGTTGGGTGTTGGTGTGGTGTTGCATCGCTGCCTCCTCGTGGGGTTGTTGTCGCTACGACGAATAGGAGGCAGCGGCTGGGACACGCGCCGCGTACGCGTAGGGGTGATGGAACACCTCGAGCGCGCGCTCGCCCTCGCGCACCGGAAGCTCGAACGCGTCACCGGTCTTAGTGTCGGTGACCGTCACCGTCAGGTGGCCGTCGTTCTGAGACCACAGCAGCCGGACCTCGATCCCGTCGCCCGTGCGCCTGTCGAGCTCGCGTGTGGTGTGTGTGCGTGGCTGGGTCATCTCGCTGTCCTCCCGGGTCGTGTGATCGCTACGCACAGACGACGAACGGGCGGGCGCCGAGGGGACAGCCAGGATGCGTCGGCCGGCTTTGCCCAGGCGGTCTACAGCTCGGCGATGCGTCGCTCGAGGAAGCGCCGCTCGCGCGCCGAGCGTGCGAGGGCGAGCGCGCGTTCGAACGCTTCGCGCGCCTCATCGGGCCGGCCGAGCCGGCGCAGCAACTCGCCGCGCGTCGAGTGCAGGTACTGGTAGTCGGGGAGCGCAAGCTGCTCGACGATCTCGAGCGCCTCCTCGGTCGACCCGGCCTGGGCGACTGCGACCGCACGGTTGAGCTCGACCACCGGCGAGCCTGTGATCTGCGCGAGCTGGCCGTACAGCGCGGCGACCTCGTGCCAGTCGATCCGCTCCTCGGCCTGGAGCGAGGCGATCGCGGCTTGGAGCACGTAGGACCCGCGGCCGCGCAGCGCGATCGCACGCTCGAGCGCGGTGCGCCCGCCGGCGATCTCCTCCGCGTCCCACAGCGACCGGTCCTGGTCCTCGAGCAACACCAGCTCGTTGCCGGAGAACCGCGCCCTGCGCCGCGCGTGATGGATCTGCATCAGCGCCAGCAGTCCGTGCACCTCCGGCTCGTCGGGCATCAGCGCGGCGAGCACACGTCCCAGCCTGATCGCCTCGCTCGCCAGGTCGACGCGGGTGGGCGGGTCCGAATACCCCTCGTTGTAGATCAGGTACACGACCGCCAGCGCCGCGTCCAGGCGGTCGGGCAGCAGATGCTCGGCCGGGACGGCGAACGGAATCCCGGTCGCCTTGATCTTCGCCTTCGCACGCGATAGGCGACGCTTCATCGTCTCCTCGGAAACCAAGAACGCCCGCGCGATCTCCTCTGTCGTCAGCCCGCCAAGCGCCCGCAGCGTGAGCGCAACCTGCGCCTCGAGCGCCAGCGCGGGATGGCAGCAGGTGAAGATCAGCTCGAGCCGCTCGTCCTCGATCACCGTGTCGTCAAGTTCGTCCATCGTCACTTCGGGCATCTCCAGCTGCCGGGTCTTTTCGGCCAGCGTGCGCTCGCGTCGGATCCGGTCGATCGCCCGGTTGCGCGCGGTGATCGTCAGCCACGCGCCAGGGTTGGCCGGAACTCCGTCGCGGGGCCATCGCTCCGCGGCAATCGCAAACGCCTCCTGGGCGGACTCCTCAGCGAGATCGAAATCGCGGAGGAAACCGACCAGCGAGGCAAGCACACGCCCCCACTCATTACGGAAAACCTCTTCCAGCAGGGCTAGCGCTCCACCAACGGCCGGACCTCGATCGCGCCGCCGAGACGGGCCGCCGGGATCCGCGCGGCCAGCTCGATCGCCTCGTCGAGGTTTTCCGCGTCGAACACGATGTAGCCGCCGAACACCTCCTTGGTGTCGGCGTACGGACCGTCGGTGGTCAGCGTCTGGCCGTCTTGCACGCGTACCGTCGTGGCGGTCTCGATCGGCTGGAGCTGTGCGCTGCCCCGCGCCCGCGGGTGCTCCGCCAGCGCTCTGTACTCGGCGAGCACGGCCTTTTGCTCGCCCTCGGCCAGCGCCTCGACGTAGCCGGGCTTTTCGTGGATCAACATGGCGTACTTCATCGAAACCTCCTACGGAGGAGAGTGGATTCTCGCCCTAACGACGAACGAGCGCACGCTTAAGGGACAGCTTTCATCCGAACCGGAATGCGCCAACCTGTATCGAGCCGACATCCGCGCGGCCGGTCCCTGGCCGCGGACTCGACCACGCTCCTGAGAACCTGTACGTCACCGGTTTTGCGAGGAAGCGCAAACCCGACCGCGGCCGGCCCTAACCGTGACGGCGTCCGCTACTAACACCAGCGCCGCTGCCCCGCCAGCGACGCGCGCACGAGGCTCAGCGGCGAGCGGCCGCAATGACAGCCAGGCACGGTCGCCGGCGACCAGCAGCATCGAGAGGAAGATCAGAACGGGTCATCGCCGCAGCATCCCCGCGCCGGAGTCCAAGCGGCCAAACATGGCAAGCGATAGCCCACATTGGCTGCTTCGCCGCCAGCGGCGTCAGGGCCGATGCGCAAGATCTCGATCCGGCGGGGATGGCGGCCCTCCGAGCAGCCCCGAGGGGACTTCTCGATCGTGGGCTGGCACAATGATCCGATGGCCGAGCATTACCAGCGTCCGGGATGGTTCACGACCAACGTCTTCAATCGGGTCGTTGCCGCGCTTACGCGCCTCGGCGTCAGCGTGTACGGCTCCCGGGTCCTAGAGGTAAAAGGCCGCACGTCCGGTGAGTGGAGGCAGACCCCGGTCAACCTTCTGCACTACCAGGGCGCGGACTTCTTGGTGGCGCCGCGCGGTCATACCCAGTGGGTGAAGAACCTACGCGCCAGCGGTCAAGGGAGGCTGCGAGTCGGCAGGCGGGCACAAGCCTTTAGCGCGGTTGAGCTATCAGATGACGACAAGCCGCCGCTGCTGCGAGCGTACCTGAAGAAGTGGAAGTTCGAGGTAGGGGTGTTCTTTGGCGGCGTTGGGCCGGATTCGCCAGATGACGCGCTGCGCCGGATCGCGCCGGATCATCCGGTCTTCCGTGTCACTGTGACCTGATCACCCAAGGAGCGCCGAGCAACGAGCGAGCGACGGGGTGGCCGCTTTGGGCAACTCGGGCTCAGGCCACTGTTGCGTTGCTGGCAGCCGCAACGAACGCCCGGATTGGTCGCCGGCAACCGACCGCAACCAAGGGCATCCAGAAGCTCTGACCGGCCATCGGCGCAGCATCCCCCGAGGCGAGTCGAGCCGCCATGCGTGGAACGAGAAGCGTCTGCTCGGGGGCTTCTCCGCGGACGGACACATGGGAGGCATGAGGCGTGGCAGCGCGCTCGTAACCCGTGTTCGCGGCAGCAAGCATCAGCAAACGGCGGCGCCTTCCTACATGGCGCCGTCTGCCGCGGTAGCCGAGTTGTTCGATTATGCAGGCTCCGTGAGACCGCCGGACCCGTCCTCGGGGGTGGTTGGCAGCGGTGCGGCTGTCATCCGATTTGGGCGATGCGTCAGCGGGCCGCAAGGACGATCGTCTTTCGGGATGCGGACGCTTCGTGCAGCTCCAACGACCGGCACGCTGGGACAGCACACGTGCCGCGGGCCGGCGGGCGGAATCGGTTCTTTCTCGGGATTAGGTGGCCGTTCGGGACGCGACGCTGAGGTGACGCTAGGCCGCGGGCTCGATCCAGCGTCTGTCGCGCAAGTGCGACGACCCCGGCCTGACTCAGCGGCGCGCGGCTCTTAGGAGGATGGTGGATGCCTCGGTTCATCACGCGGCTAGCTCCCTTTCACGGGACTCAATCTTTGCGAGTCACGGTTACCTGGCGGAAAGCTAGGGTTCGTAGGATCAGCTTCGATTACGCGAGGCCGCACGTGCTTCGGCGCTTGCTCGAAAGCCTCAGATGGTGAGTAACACGTAATCCGCGCCAGCCTTAGCTGAGACAACAACACGCGCGTGGCGCGCTGTGGTCGTGGCCTCCGACGCGCGTCGGGTCTCGCCGATGTGGTGGTATCGGCTGGTCCGGAGAGGCTTACGGGATCTCGCGGACCATGATCAGACTGGTGCCGCCGCTCGCTCCGGTCTGGCGGCCCGCAGTGATTACGACACGCGCGCCGGTCGGCAGACCGGCGAACTCTTTCGCGGTTACTAGGGCGGATTCGACGAGGTCGTCCACGGTTGCGCCCGCGGGCATGGTCTGTGGATATACGCCCCACTCCAGAGTCAGTTGGTCGGCGATCGCCTGTTCGTGAGGGAGCGCGATGATCGGGCGTCGGCGGCGGTATTTCGCGCACGCTCGAGGCGAGCCGCCGAGCGTGGTCGGGACGATCAGCGCGACCGCGTCGATGTCCTCGGCGAGCTCTACCGCGGCATGCATCACGGCTGCCGCGGGCGTGTCTTCGTGCACGGACCGGGCGCCGTGAATGTCCGGGGACTCCTCGGCTGCCTCGGCCAGCTGTGACATCGCCCGTACCGCCTCGACCGGATAGTCGCCGACGCCGGTTTCGGCCGACAGCATCACTGCCGAGGTTCCGTCGATGACGGCGTTGGCGACGTCAGTCGCTTCCGCGCGGGTGGGCTCCGGAGAATGGATCATCGACTCGAGCATCTGCGTCGCGGTTATCACCAGCTTGCCCGCCTGTGTCGCGCAGCGGATCGTCTCCTTTTGCATGAGCGGTACTCGGGCGACGCCGGCCTCCACGCCATAGTCGCCCCGGGCGACCATCACGCCGTCCGCGACGGCGACAATCTCGGCGAGGTTCTCGTACGCCTCGACCTTCTCGATCTTGGCGATCGCCCGACCGTGCCAGTCATGCGCGGCCAACCGCGCCTGAAGCTCCTCGATATCGGCCGCCGAGCGGACGAATGACAGGGCGACGAAGTCCGCCCCGAGCTCGGCGGCAAGCGCCAGATCAGCCACGTCCTTATCGGTGATCGCCGGTAGCTCGGGCCGCGCGAAGGTGACGTTGACCCCCTTGCGTGGCGCGAGTTGACCGACGGAGACCGCCCTCGCGACGACCTCGCCGGGGCCGAGCGAGTCGACCACCAGCCGCGGCACCCCGTCACCGATCACGATCTCCGAACGTTCGGTGACCAGCCGCGGAAAGTCGGGAAAATCGACTCGTACCCGATCGTTTCCACCCGCCGCCTCAAGGCCGACGAACACGACCTTCTCGCCCGGCTGCAGCATCCTCGGCGTCGTCTCAGCCGAGAGCCGTAGCTTCGGCCCTTGCAGATCGAACAGCAGACCGACCGAGCGCCCCGCGCGCTCGGCCGCGGCTCGCACCCCTCCCGTCCGTCGCCGCAAATCATCGGCCGTGCCGTGCGAGCAGTTCAGCCGCGCGCAGTCCATCCCGGCAGCGACCAGCGCGTCCACCATCCCATCCGGATCCGTTGCCGGTCCGAGCGTCGCAACGATCTTCGTGCGTCTGGCGAACATCCCGCAGCGATGCTAGCCGCATCGTTTCGCTCAAGCAGACCAGTACGACTGCGCCGGGCCTTCACAAAACGCTCCGACGGCGTCCCCGGGTTCAGCCGCGACTGAGTTCAGCCACCCGTGCGCTCAAGGACGTCGAAGGACCAAAGCTCGCTAGCTGTCCCGACCGGCCCGCTCTGGCGGTGCTGAGCGTGACCGGCGGCGAAGTCTTGGCTGGCGACCCAGGCCCCGAAGTCTTCTTCCGAACGCCAGCGCGTCAGCACCAAACAGACCTCGCGCTCGTCATTGGGGCGCAGCAGCTCGAATCCCTCAAAGCCCGGAGCATCCTCCACCTTTCCGGCTCGGGATGCGAAGCGCTGCTCGAACTCAGTGAAGCGCTCGCGGGGGACGGTGATCGCGTTGACCTTGACGATGCTCATGGCGCAGATCCTACGGCGCTACGCACCGCGACCGAACCGAGATCAGAACACGGTCGCCGCCTGGGGCAGCAGCCCCGGGTGAGCAGGGGCTCCGATCGGGCTGACCGCAACCACCGCCAGCCGTTCTTTGTCGAGCGACGGCCTCGGTCCATGAAGTACAGTCGCCCGCATTGCTGGGCAAGCCACCGCGCAGACCGCGCGAAAGGATTCGGGATCGAATGGCACTTGGTTTCTACATCACTGGAAAAGGTTTCACGCAGGAGAAGTACGACACGACCCTCGGCCAACTCGAAGAGGCCGGCGCAGGGGCCCCGGATGGACGCATCTCGCACGTTGCGCTTGAGACAGACGGCGAGATCCAGGTCTTCGACATCTGGGAATCGCAGGCGGCATTCGAGGCCTTCGGGGCCACACTCCTCCCGATCCTGAGCGCGGCTGGCATCGAGTTGAACGAGCCGATGGTGGCCCGGGTTCACAACGAAATCAAAGGCTAAGCGGCCAATCGAGCGAGCCCGGCCGAGAAGTATTCTCGGCCGGCGCCCGCTCCAAGGAATGGCTGGCCGGACCGCGGCGACGCCACTGCTGACGGCAGGCGACGGGTTTATCAGGGCCCGATGTCGACATCACGATTCCTTACTGCGGTGACGCGAAACCGCTGTCCGGGACAAGCCGGAGCAGCTCGAGCGGCGCTCCGCCGCGTAGCGATACGTAGTCCGGTCATTCCGGGACGATTCGTACGCTGCTGAGTTTCACCGGCGTGCCTCGACGCACCGAGTTCGGAATCTCGGCAATTGCGTCGACATGCGACACCAGCTCTTCCAACTGCTCGCGCGGCGCGTCCCCCGCTAGTTCCACCTCATAAGCGACGTCCTCGGAAACCGCCGGCTGTCCGCTGAAATTGCCGCGAACGAGCACTCGAACCGTCGTCAGATTGATGCCGCGGACGCTCGCCTCCCTGAACAGATCGTTGGACACGCACCCCCCGATGGCGAGGTACATAAGCTGGCCACCGTTGAAGCCCAGTCCCCGGCCGCCAGCGTCCGCCGGACGGTCGACGACCAACGTATACGGGCCTGCGCTCCCGATCGCCGCGGTCTCGCCGACAACATTTCGGAACTCGACCTCGAAACCCACCGCGCGATCATCTACAAGTCGGGTCACACGAGTCAACTCGCGGGCGCGGTCGAGGAATCCGCTGCTGTTTCATGCATCCAGATCGCCGGGTCGACCCCCGCGCGGCTTGACCCACGTTCTCAGCGCGGGCGCGCTCCACGCGCGCCTTAGTCCAAGTCGGCGCATCCAACGGATCGAGCGCGCCGACCCCCAAAAACCCCTCCTGGCAGGCAGCCCGCTACCGCTTTCCATGCGCGCCAGGAGCGCGATCGGTCTTGGCGGCGATCAAACCGGGAGGCTGGCTGCGGCCGGAGGTCCGCCCGACCCCGCCCCGACGACCGCAATTGCGGACAGCCCGGCAACGTCGCCCACCTCGCCGCGGTATCGCCATCCGCTGGGAGCATCGTCGGAAGCCAGGGATGCGTCGACGGGCGCAGCCCCGCTCGTCGACGCACCAGCCAGCCCGCCCCCGATTGCTGCCCTTGCCCCCTGCCCCTCGTATCGGCAATTCGTCCAGGAAGCTTTAGTAAGAATGATCAAATTTGGCCACCGTGCCGAACGGGTCAACGCCTCCCGACCCGGCGATCCGCGCCGCAGCTCGCTATCGAGTTCGCCCCGTGGCGCGGGCGGGCGGCCGACGGTCCCAAGCTGGCTGCCCTGGCGACTCCCGCGTGGCTGCCGTTGGTGGGATCTCGGTTCGACACACGCCCGCGACTAGTGCCCCCCAAACTCGTCGTTGACGCGCCTCTGCGCGATCAATTCAGCCTGGGGAGTGCGCTCTCGACCGCCGCAGGCGTCTGCTCCGCGCTGGCGAAGAGACGCCACCCCGATCGCTGCGGGGCTACCGCTTCCTTGCCTAGGGGCACTTTGCGGGCGACGAAGTGCGAACGACCGGCCGGGGTGCCGGCCAGCGGGTGGTACGCGGAGGGTAGGTGTGCCGAGAGCACTGCTGCTGGGCGGACGTGCTGCTACCAGCCTCCAGCTAGCACGGTCGAGCATTGTGATGCCGGTGCGGCTGTTGCCGTGAGCGCTCCCGGGCGCGGGGTCAGGCCGCGGGCCCGGATGGGCCGGTGAGGGAGGGTCCGTGGATGTTTGGCGGGGTCGCGAACGCGGCGTGGCCGGGGTCGAGGAAGTCCATGACGGTGGCTGCGTTCGCGTCGCGGTAGGTGAGCGCGGGCAGGTTCCATTTGGCTTCGATGGTGGCTAGGACCGAGGTGTGGTCGTGGACGACGTCGGTGACCGCGTGCGGCTTGGCGTACGGCGAGGCGACGACGGCGGGCACCCGCGGTCCGTACATGTCGTAGCCTCCGGGCGCGTCGCCGGTGGTGAGTTGCGGTGGGATCGAGTCGGGCGGGATGGCTGGCGGGGGCGGCACGTGGTCGTAGTAGCCGCCGTGCTCGTCGTAGGTGTAGATGAGCAGCGTGCGTGGCCAGGCCGGTGATCGCAGGACAGCCTCGACGACACGGTGGGCCCATGCCTCGCCGTAGTACATGTCCTGCGGACCCTCCTCGTCTCCGCCGATCGTGCCGAGCGTTCCGATGACGGGGCCGAGCACGGGGAACGAGGCGAGCGTCTTGCCGATCAGCGAGAGCGCGCCGACCTCCGGATCGACGAAGCTGACCGACGGCAGGGTTCCCTTGGCGCAGTCCTCGAAGAAGTCCTCGAGCGTGGCCAGGTGGCCGGGGTACCTTTCGACGACCGAGGGGATGATCGCCGTGTAGGGGATGTCGGTGAAGTAGTCGCACCAGCTGATCCCGTGAGTGTGGAGACGGTCAAAGATGGTGCCGTTGGGAGGCGGTGGATCGACCAGGCTCTGGACGTCGGTGGCGATGTTGCCGTAGGCGGTCCCGGCCATGAGGAAGCGCCGGTTGGGGAAGGTCATGCATGGCGCCGAGCAGAACCAGCGGTTGGCTACGGTGAACGTGGCCGCGAGGTCGTAGGCGAACGGCAACACCTCACGCGGGTAGAAGCCCATCGGCTGCGTCGCGTCGACCGACCGCACAAAACCGTCCATCTGGCCTGCGTCGATCTGCTCGTGCGTCGCGTTCCAAGTTTGCGAAACGTGCGGGCCCTGCGCGGTGGTCGGGAACGCAAACGCCCTGACCGTCGCGGGTGTGCGGGCGCTACCCGGATTGATGTTCGTCGGCCGCCCGCCGCTGTCGAACGTCAGGCCATCCGCCGCCGGCTGCCCCGAGCGCGACAAGCCGCCGAGCAAGTTGTCGAACGAATGGTTCTCCATCATGACCACAACGATGTGGTCAAACGGCATCGCGTCGTCAACCGCCCCGGCCGGCTGATCGGGCCGCGGCAGGCTCTCAGGTTCGCGCGTCGGGGCCATGACAGACCGACCGAAAGCCTACGGTCCGCCCGAGAGCCGTGCCGTCGAGATGCATTAAAGCCATCCTCGCCCGCGCCAGTGCTGCCTCGCTTTGGCGAAATCCGATCGCATGCTCGCTCACTTCGCCAGTGGCAGACCTGTTTTCGCTACTGCCACAGAGTCCGCTGCGATCCGACGAAGCAGCCCGTCCTCAGTAGGAGGGCGATGGTGGCTGCTGTGGCGGCGGACTTGACGGCGACCAGTGGGCTGTCTTAGGCTCGTTCTCTCGAGAAGGGGGCACGTTCATCGACCTAGGAGATACCGATGGCTGAAGGTTCGCAGGACCCCCACCCGAACGAACTTTACTCGGATCTTGACATGTTGATCGACGCGTCCAAGGCTGCCGATCGCGATGTAGAGAAGCTCCATCGGATGGTGGAGTCGCTTAAGGCAAAGCTCGACAAGTTCGTTCACTCGACGCGAAGCCACTCTGGCGGTGGGCCGGCCGGCTAGGCCTCCGCGCTGTGCGGTCCGACGCACGGGATCGCAGGCAAGACCCGGCCGCGACGCCGGAGACCATTTTCGTAGTGCGGCGTTACTTCGGGCTCGCCGGTCCCGACTCCCACCGCGCGGATTCCGGGCATCGGCCGGCGATCGCTTTTCTGTTTGCTGGACCGGTACGGAGACGATCCCCTTGGGCCATTGGGCGCGTGCACTGATCTCGCTGCCCAGTTGAACGGACTCGTTGCGGTCGGGTTTGTCCCCACCACGTGCGTGATCGTGCATGGTTAAGGCGCATGTTCGAACGATTTACAGAGCGAGCCCGGCAAGTGGTCGTCTTGGCGCAGGAAGAGGCTCGGACGCTCAGGCACGACTACATCGGCACCGAGCACATCCTGCTCGGGCTGCTGCGCGAAAAGGAGGGGCTCGCCGCCCAGGTGCTCGAGTCGCTTGACATCACCGCGGAGCGCGTCCGCGCCCAGGTGGTGCGCATCGTTGGATCGGGGGAAGGGGTCACCTCCGGCCAGGTCCCGTTCACGCCGCGGGCGAGGAAGGTGCTCGAGCTGGCGCTGCACGAGGCGCTCAACCTGGGACACGACTACATCGGTACCGAGCACATCCTGCTCGGCCTAGTGGCGGAGGACGAGGGTGTGGCGGCACGGATCCTGCTCGATTTCGACGCCGAGCCCAAGAAGATCCGCAACGAGGTCGTCCGCGCGGCCGGACCGTCGTCCATCGCATACGCGGCTTCCCATGGTGGCGGCTCGGTACCGAGGCCGAGCCCGTTCGGGAACGAACCGCTGGCCGCGCCGTCCGACCTAGAGCTCGGGTGGCGCGCGCGTCCGATCGCCTTGGCGGCGCTCGGCGCCTCTGTGCTCGCCCGGATGACGTTTGATCGCTCCAAGACAGGAAACCTCGAGCCGTTGGAGATGCAAGTGCTCGCGCGACTGACTCTAGGCCCGCCCGACGCGCCGCTAGCCGAACCCGGCGAGCTCCTCGAATCAGTGGCAGCCGGGCTCGGTTGCGACCGCGACGACCTCCGCGATGCCGTCCACACCCTCGCGGAGCACCAGTTCCTCAGCCGTGAAGAAGAACAGGATGGCGACCAGCGAATCTCGATAACGACGGCCGGCGTCAGCGCGGTCCAGCGTTGGCTGGCTCACACTGCTCCTCTGTTCGGTCGATGGCCTCCCGACCTCCCGGACGCCGACGACGCCACTGGATGACGGCTCGCCGCTCTCAACAACCACTTCCACAAGGGCCCGTCCGACGATTCAGTGACACCGACACGACACGCAACAGCGACCAAGCGCACGGACGCGTCGACGAGGCCGGACGATTGCGTTCGTCCTCCGGCGGACGCGCAGCCAGCGCGCGCTTCGGCGGCTCGGGACCACACTCGCCAGGGATGCGGGACAAGCGCAAAGCCACGTCGCGCGCTGAGGGCAAGCTGCCCAAGATGTCCGAGCCAACGGCGGAGAAGGATCGGACCCTTTTACGGAAGGAGCATTCAGACGGCGCGCGCCTCGACCATCCCCACCGTCGAAGACGCTCGACTCAGCTCACCCTCTAGCCCCGACTGACGCCCGATGGATCCCAGGGTACCCGCGGAATGTCGGTGCTCGGCTTTCAGCCACCGTCACGGGTACCGGGGCTCATCTCTTGGTGGAAGGTGCGATGGCAACGAACAGTCCATCGGTCGACATCGCCAGCCGCCGGCGACGCACCTCCCCCGCGAGGTCTAGCTGATCGCGGCCGCCGCGGTGTTGGAGACCGCGGTTGGTCGCCTAAGGAAGATGATGCTGCTCGCGAGCACGAAGATCAGGAACAGCACAAAGCCGATGATGTCGAGGACTAGCCCGAACGAGGCGATGACGCCGCCGAGGCCGAAGGCTTGAAGGAAGAACATGAGTCCGGCAACGATCGACATCCATCCGAGCCAGCGTGGCAGGGCGCCGCTCTTTAGCACGATCAACCCTGTTGCCAGAGCAAAGAGGCTGCCGAACACGTCGGCGACGCTGTCAAATGCATACGTCGTGAGGTACAACGAGTAGGAGACGCCATGGTCGTGGTGTGCGCCGTAGGCCGCGAGCTTGGCGCCGACCAGGCCGGTGATGCCGATGTCGCTGACGGCGTGCAGGGCCACGAAGATCACTCCGCCAGCCAGCACCAATGGGGCGAGGATCCGTGGCCGGTCGGGCGTGCCGCGCAGCTGGTTGTAAAGGCTCCAGAGGTAGATCAGAAAACTGGCGGCGTAGACGACGGACAGGCATGCGATCACCACCAACCTCGTGCGGTGCGCGTACAGCGCGGTCGCCATCTTCTCGGCTGAGTCGTTCTGGGTCAGCCCGACTCCGATCGCGACCACGGATTCCGCGACGAGCGCGAGGACGTAAATGATGCCCGCCGCCCAGGCATAGCGCTGCCAATCTCTCTCCGCCCGAGACGTCCTCTCGTCGCGGTCCGCCACAGGTGTCACGCCCACGCCGGTCATGTCGGACGTCGTGGTCATGGCTGCCCCTCCCTGTCTGTCTCAGGCCGGAGAAGACCGTTGGCTTCCTCCACACCCGGGCTTGAGATGTCCCCGCCGACACTACTCCGGGCTCAACAAATTAGCAACTGATTTCTAGAACGTACTCTTCTATATTTGCCTGATGGGTGAGTGGAGCTTTTTGACGAACCACGCCCGAGTGCTGGTCTGCATCGCGCGCGACCCGGGTGTCCGCCTGCGAGAGATCGCCGATGCGCTCGGCGTCACCGAGCGCCGGGCGTTCGGGATCGTCAACGACCTGACCGAAGCCGGCTACGTGGTCAAGGAAAAGGACGGCCGTCGCAACCGCTACCACATCCAGAACCACCTGCCGCTGCCGGCGCCCATCGGTCGAGAGCCGACCGTCGGCGAACTGTTGGGGGTGCTCGTGGAAACGCGCGCAACGGAGTCCCCGGGGCGACCAGACCAGGACGGCGGGTCGCGCCGGCGAAATCGAGGCGCCGCCGCAAAGAGGACCAGCTCGGCGAAGCCGGGGTGAGCGGGCTGACGGTCCTGTTCGTCATCCTCGCTGTCGTCTTGACGGTGCCCGTGTATGCGTTCGCGGTGCGCCGCTTGCTGGGTCTGCGGCTCTCGCCGTTGCGTGCGTGGATCGGTGGGCTGATCGCGTTGGCATGCGCCTCGCCAATCATCACGGCGATCGGTAGCTCGATCGCCAAGCACAACGGCAGCTGGTCCTTTTTGCCGGCGGTGTGGTTTGTGAGCCTCGGGGTGGCGATCGCGCTGCTGATCGGAATGCTGGTGCTGGTGATCTTCGAGGCGCTGGTGCCGAGCGGCGCGATGCCGGGGCCGCTGTACCTGGTCCGAGCATGGCGCAAGCGGGCGCGGCGCGTCCGCCGCTACTCGCAGATCGGTCGGATCCTGGTGCGACGCGGGATGCTTCCGTACCTTCGGGGGACTCGGCGCTCCGAGCTTCGCACTCGTGACGGGCGCGCCGCGCTCGCTGGTTCGCTGCGGCTCGCGCTTGAGGACGGCGGCGTTACGTTCATCAAGCTCGGACAGGTACTCGCGACACGGCGAGACTTGCTGCCCGTCGAGTTCATCGACGAGCTGGGCGGGCTGCAGGATGACGCCGCGCAGATTCCGTGGCCGCAGGTCGAGCCGGTGTTGGGTCTCGACCTAGGGGCGGAGGTCGATGACGTGTTTGCCAGCTTCGACCGGATCCCGCTGGCGGCCGCCTCGATCGCGCAGGTGCACGCGGCGACGCTCGACTCAGGGGAGCGGGTGGTGGTGAAGGTTCGCCGGCCCGGCATCGACACGGTCGTGGCGTGGGATCTGGACAAGCGCCAGCCGGTACCCCGAGAGCCGCAGGCATCGTCGACCGCCTCGCGATGCGCTTGCAACGCTCGACGCGTTGGGGCCGGGGAGTCGGCGCGGTGACTCTCTCTAATGGGTTCGCGGAGGCGCTCGGAGAGGAGCTCGACCTGCGGATCGAGGCGCAGAATATGACCGCCGTGAGGGCGGCGGCAGCCGCGGACGGAATGAACGGGTCGGTCCGTATCCCAAAGCCCCATGAGTCCCTGTGTACGGCGAACGTGCTCGTGATGGAGCGGCTCGACGGCCGGGCGCTGGGAACGATCATGCCCAGCGAGGAGATCGGCGACCGCCAAGTGTTGGCCCGCACCCTGTTGGACACGCTGCTGCGCGAGGTGATGATCGAGGGCGTCTTCCACGCAGACCCACATCCGGGCAACGTGCTCCTGCTGGCCGACGGCCAGCTCGGCTTGCTCGACTTCGGCTCCGTCGGACGGATCGATGCCGGACTCAGAGCGGCGCTTCAGCGACTGCTGTTAGCGGTGGACCGGGGTGATCCCGCGGCGCTACACGACGCGCTGCTGGAGATCGTCGAGCGCCCCGAGGAGCTCGATGACCCCGCGCTCGAGCGGGCTCTGGGCCAATTCATGGCCCGGCATGTCGGGCCCGGGATCACCCCCGACGCGCATGTTCACCGGCCTGTTCCGGATCCTGGCGGAGCACGAGCTATCGGTACCGCCGGAGATCGCGGGCGCGTTCCGCGCGCTGGCGACGATCGAGGGCACGCTGACCGAGCTGGCGCCCGGCTTCGACATCCTCGCGGAAGCCCGCCGCTTCACGACCGAGCAGCTCGCCGAGCAGCTGAGCCCCGAGGCGCTGCGCAAGAGCGCCACCGACGAACTGATCTCACTGGTGCCGATGCTGCGCCGCCTGCCGCGTCGCCTGGACCGCATCGGCGGCTCCCTGGAGCACGGGCGACTCGGCATCAACGTCCGCCTGCTGGCCGACGCGGGTGACCGGCGCTACGTAACCGCGCTCGCACACCAGTTCATCCTCACATTCCTGGCCGCCACCCTCGGCGTGATGGCCGTGCTGATGCTAGGTCTCCACGGCGGCCCGTCCGTGACCCACCGGGTCACGCCATACGCGTTCATCGGCTACTGCCTCCTCGTGTTCGCCGGGATTCTTGCGCTGCGCGTACTGGTACTTGTGTTCCGCCCCGGCGCAGACTGACTGAGCGGAGTGAGCCGCTTCACCCAGATGTCGCGCCCGGATTTGCTGGGGGCAGGTCATCGAGCCTGACCGCCCAGAGCGTGATTGGCTCCCCCTCGGCATAGCCGCATGTGACGCAACGAAGCCAGGGCGTTGCCTCCCAGTCCCCTCCCACTTCGGGAACCCTCTCGGCACCGACTGCCCCAGGAGCAAGCAATCCACCTTCAGCGGAGCGCTCTCCGGTCAGGCCCTCCATCGAGGAGAAGTAGCCACGAAGTACGGTCTGGGCCTCCCCCAGGCAGCCGGACAGGCAGGCGAATTCGCCGTGGTCGACGATCCCTGCGACGCCGTCATCGTGCTCAACCGAAACGAGAACGTCACCGTCCACCGCCACATTCTCCTATTCCCGCCCGGACGCTCACGGATGGGGCCTGTCAGCTCTCGAACTGCAGCGCTGGTGCTCCTGCGAAGCCGGGATCGATGATTTTGGCTTCGGATCGCGGTCTCAGTATGTGTGGCCGTTGCTGCACCGTACCGACCGATTGGAGTGGAGATGGCCAAGCTGATCTATGTGGCGATCGCCTCGCTTGACGGGTACGTCGAGGACGAGGAGGGCAGGTTCGACTGGGCGGCGCCAGACGACGAGGTGCATGCGTTCGTCAACGATCTCGACCGGCCGATCGGCACATACCTATACGGACGCCGGATGTACGAGACGATGGTGTTCTGGGAGACCGCGAGCACTGAGGTCGATGAGCCGACAGTGTTCTCGGACTATGGCGCGATCTGGCAGACGGCTGAGAAGATCGTGTACTCCCGGGCGCTTCAGACAGTATCCAGCGCGAGGACGCGGATCGAGCGCGAGTTCGACCCAGACGCCGTCCGGCGACTCAAGCAGTCCTCGGCGGTCGACATCGCAGTCGGGGGTTCCGAGCTCGCCGGCCACGCAATCCGCGCGGGGCTGGTCGACGAGTG
Organism: uncultured Solirubrobacterales bacterium; assembly: GCA_963822855.1. Classification (GTDB taxonomy): domain Bacteria; phylum Actinomycetota; class Thermoleophilia; order Solirubrobacterales; family Solirubrobacteraceae; genus Palsa-465. The sequence goes on from CAWGJE010000017.1 coordinate 93,947, forward strand.
CCATCTGTTCTTGTGCCCGGTCGTGGTCGGAGGCGGCAAGCGCGCGCTGCCGGACAATGTCCGCGCGCAACTCGAACTTCTCGATGAGCGCCGGTTCCGAAACGGCGTCGTTCACCTCCACTACCGCGTAAGCGTCTGACCGAGCCGGCAACGCGACGCCCGCGGTGCGGCACGGGACTGCCGGTTCATCGCGTCACCGTCGCCCTACGTGACGGCCTTATCCGCTCGTGCCCTGCACATCTCAGGTGGCGACCGTTCTCGCGCTAACTTGACGGCCCGTCCATATCGCTGTGTTATTGAGGGATGCCCGACGACTTCATCCGCCAATGGGGCGATCCAACGCTGTATGAGCGCGCCGAACCAGTCACGATCTTCGACGACCTGCTGCGCGCCCGAGCCGCGCGATTGTGTCGGACGTTGGAGCGCGCTGACGGCGCCGGATTGGCCGCGACCCAGGTGGGCTGGCTCCGGCGCCTGTTTGCCTTCCGGCTCAGCGGCGAGCACACCACCGATGTACTCATCAACCCTCGCGTTGTCTCGCATTCCGAGCAGGTCGAGACCTTCGTCGAGGGCTGCCTGAGCTTCAACACGGTAGCCGTCGCGGTTCGGCGCCCGTTCGCCGTTCGCGTAGCAGGCTTCGACGTCTACGGGAACCGCGTCGAGTTGGAGTGCGAAGACTTCTCCGCCTCGCTTATGCAACACGAGATCGACCATCTCGACGGAATCCTGACGTTGCACCGCGCTGATCCTGCTGAGCGTCACCGCGCCTTCACTCAACTGCTAACAGGCACGACCGACGATCTGCTCCTAACCGCCTGACAGCCAACCCTCCCGGGCGTGTGACGTCGCGGCCGAGAGGCGACAATCCAAGGCATGAGGATTGATCTCGCTTTCGCTAAGAGGACAGGAGGAGTTGTCATGCCCTACGCCGTGGATTTCAACGATGTCTCGACGGTCGGCCTGGAGTCCTCGCCAGTCGCGGCCGCACTCGCTGGGCTGCGGGCGCACGAGGCTCGCTATTTCAAGAACAAGTACGACCACGTCTTCACGGTTGAGCCTGCGAGCAACGCCAAGACGACCATTGACTGGGTGCACCGGATCCTCAGGGAAGAACGAGACATCGTCATCTCCTCTCGGCCGCTCGAGGCTACGGCCTTCCAAGTCGAGAACATCCGAATCGCCTACGTCTTCTACGAGAGCGGGCTGTCGATCAACGTGATGTACACCGTCGAGGACGGCAAGAAGCGGGCGGTCGGATTCAAGCTCTCCGAAGGGATGGAAGTCCCGGAGGAGCTCGCCTGGCGGTTCAAATTCGCGCGGCAGAAGTCAAAGCTGGCCGGAACCATTCGCGGTTCCTACTTCGCCTTTGCAAACGATTACTGACCTCGCGGACCGTCTGGCTGAGCACGAATCGCTCCGAGATATCCCGCGCGTGTGCGCGATGCCGTCGAGGGCATAGTGGTTGGGGAAGCTCGCGACGGTGGGATGAACGATCTGCCCGGCGGCGACGAGCATTAACAGCTCCTCGAAGCTGCGCACCGTGATCCGGCGAAACGCGCAACCGGAGGGGCTCGACGGCGGGAAGAACGCATCCATGAGCTCGCGAGGGACGCTGGGTGCGTCACCAATCGCTCGGCCGGCGAAGTCCTCGACCGACACCGAATCACGCTCGGCCAGCGGGTCGTCCTGGGCGACGAGGAGGAAACGCGGCGCTCTTCCTCAAGCGCGAATAACCCGCGCCTCGCGGAACCCGCCCGTCAGGGTGCGTAATGAGCGGCGTGGAAGCCCCAGCGCTCTGTCAGCCAGCGCGGGACGAACTCATCGAGCGCGTGCTCGAGCTCCCCACCGGCCTCTCGATCGACCACCCACCACGAGACGAGGGCGTCGGCGTCGTCAGGAGCCTGGTCGTCCGGCGGGTCGATGTACACGCATCCGAGGAGCTCGGTCTCGTCGTCGTCGAGCACTGCGTAGTTGAACGTCACGTGAGCGGCTATCTCGCGCTCATGGCGGGCGAGATCCTCGCGGTCGAATTCATACGTCATGTCGGCGGGGGGCCAACCCCACGTCGCGCCATACCTAGCCCACAGCCGTTCGCGGGAAGTCATGACGGCGGGGTAGTCGATGTCAACGTCGCTCTCGCGGATCGGGCGTAGATGGTGTCCCGTCCGCAGGTCGACGCGTTCGGGATGGCAGAAGTCGTCAGCGAGCCACGGCATCCGAACACCATAAACCGTGCTCCCAGCTCCTGGCTTTCGACACCCGTTCCTTTGGGCCGGGTGCGGATCGGATTACTGCTCTTCGAGCGGCGACCCCGCCGCCGCGGCTGAACTCGAGCCTGAGCTGGAACCCGAGCGCGCCGGGCTCTCGGACGATGAGGACGAGGTCGAGGAGCCACACGCCTTGCGCTCAAAGAGCGTATTTCCGCGGCGCGGCGCGCCTCTTACACGTAAAGGTCGTCACTCGCCATGCAGATTCTCTTTCTTGTATCAGCGCATAACAGCTTGAGCCAGCGCGCTTGGATCGCGTTGACCGATCTCGGTCACGAGGTCGCGGTTGCGGTGGTCGACTCGGCCGCGGAAATGGAGACAGCGGTGCGGGTGCACGCCCCGGACTTGGTCGTGTGTCCATTTCTCAAGACGCTGATCCCCGAATCGATCTGGCGTCGGCATCGCTGCCTGATCGTTCATCCCGGACCGCGAGGCGATCGTGGGCCGTCATCGCTGGATTGGGCAATCGAGCTGGATAAGCCGGATTGGGGAGTGACCGTGCTGCAGGCCATCGAGGATGTCGACGCCGGAGAGGTGTGGGCGACGTGCAAGTTCGGCATGCGGAAGGCGGCCAAGAGCAGCCTGTACCGGCACGAGGTCCGTCGCGCGGCGATCGAGGCCGTCCTCGACGCGATCGACAGACTTGTATTGGTCGGCGAAGCGCCACCGGTAACGACCGACCTGGCGAGAGTGGCGCCGGGGCCATGCCTGCCGCTGATGGCCCAGGAGGTTCGCGCGATCGACTGGCAGTCCGACCTGACCGAGCGTGTTCTGCGGAAGCTGCGCGCGGGCGACGGTCACCCCGGCGTGCTCGACGCAATCGAAGGCACCCACTTTCACCAGTTCGGGGCGCACCCGGAGCGGACGCTGCGCGGCCGGCCCGGCGAACTCATCGCGCAGCGTAACGGCGCGATCTGTCGAGCCACGCTCGACGGCGCGGTGTGGATAACGCACCTCAAGCAACGGAACACGCCGACGCACAGGCACTTCAAGCTGCCTGCCACACACGCGCTCGCGCTCGCCGGCATCGACGTCGAGGTCCCGGAGGTCGAGATCGCGCTCGACGCGCAGGTCCCCGACGACCACACCTACCGCGAGATCGCCTACCACGAGCACGCAGGCGTCGGTTACCTGCGGTTCGCGTTCTACAACGGCGCGATGAGCACCGAGCAGTGCGGCCGGCTCCGCGACGCATTTGCGCACGCCTGCGCGCAGCGGCACACCAGAGTGATCGTGCTGCTCGGAGGCGACGACTACTTCTCAAACGGCATTCACCTGAACGTGATCGAGGCGGCCGAGGACCCAGCCCAGGAGTCCTGGCGCAACCTCCAGGCGATCGACGATCTGGTCAAAGACATCGTTCAGACCGATTCGCACCTCGTCGTCTCGGCGCTGGCCGGAGACGCTGCGGCGGGCGGGGTGCCGCTCGCGCTCGCCGGCGACTACGTCCTCGCACGCGAAGACACCGTCCTGAACCCCTACTACGAGCACATGGGCGGCCTATACGGATCCGAGTACTGGACCTATCTGCTCCCACGGCGCATCGGCCCGGCCACGACAGCGCGGCTCACGCGGGCGCCGTTCCGGCCGGTCGGCTCACGCGAAGCAGTCAGGATGGGGCTGCTCGACGCGGCTCTCGGCGCGAACCTCGAGGAGTTTCGGAGTGGAACCACTCGCTTCGCCGAACGCATCGCGTACGACGGGCTCCACCAGCTACGCCTCCAGGACAAGCGACGCCGACGCGTGATCGACGAACGCGCGAAACCACTCGAGGCGTACCGCCAGGAGGAGCTGGCACGCTGCCACCAATGCTTCTTCGGTCCCGACCCCGCCTACCACCACGCGCGGAATAGTTTCGTCTACAAGCTCCCCACGCGCGATACCGCCCGCGAGGAACGAGCCCGTGTCGCGAGCTGACCGCGCCGACCGCTGACAGACTCTCCCGAAGCCCGCACGAGCGGATCGCGTGCCTGGGGCCGGGCGACAGCGGGTCAGCCGACCTCGTACTTGATGTGCGTCACGCCGGGCGCGTCGACGGCCCTGATCTGGTTGAGCGAGAACCGGCCGCTCTCGACCCCGTCGAACAGCCGGGCACCGGCCCCGAGGATGACGGGTGCAATCGAGAGGTCGATCTCGTCAACCAGCCGCGCCTCCAGGTACTGGTTGACCACGGACGCCCCGCCGGCGAGCCCGATGTCCCGTTCCCCGGCGGCATCCTGGGCCTGCGCAAGCGCTGACTCGATCCCGTCGTCGACGAAGTGGAAGGTGGTGCCGCCCTCCATCTGGAGTGGTTGACGCGGGTGGTGCGTGAGCACGAACACCGGATGGTGATAGGGCGGGTCCTCTCCCCACCAGCCATGCCAAGACTCATCGGGCCACGCCCCGCGTACCGGGCCAAACATGTTCCGCCCCATGATCGTGGCGCCGATGTTCGCCCAACGTTCCTCGACGACCTCGGAGCTGGCGTTGGTCTCGCCTCCGTCTCCGCCGTGTGCCTCTCGGAACGCCTCGAGCGGAAATAACCACTGGTGCAGATCCATCCCCCCGACCCCGAGCGGGTTCTTCTCGCTTTGGTCGGGGCCGGCGGCGTACCCGTCGAGCGACATTGTGATGCTGAGTCTGAGCTTGCTCATCTTCATTCCTTCTGTCGAACGGATCCTTCTCCCGAGAGACCGCCGAACCAGTCTCAACTCATCGGCTGCGGTCTTCCAGCTTCAGACCCGACTCTCCCAGAAGGTGCTCGATTCACGACCTCGAACAGCACCAGCGGAGAGAGAGGACCCGATATGCGAATTTCAGCCAAGGCGGACTATGCGGTACGGGCCGCCGTCGAGCTGGCTGCGGTGACGGACGATAAGCCGCTGAAGGCCGAGCGGATCGCGACCAGCCAGGACATCCCGTTGAACTTCCTGGAGAACATCCTCGGGGAGCTGCGCCACGCCGGGATCGTTCGCAGTCAGCGCGGCGCCGAGGGCGGTTTCCGGCTGGCCAGGGCCGCGAACGACTTGACGGTCGCGGATGTCATCCGCGCGGTCGAGGGACCGCTCGCGACCGTTCGCGGTGGGCCGCCCGAGGATTCGGCATACCCCGGGGCGGCCGACGCGCTGCCGCGGGTATGGATCGCGGTGCGCAAGAACATCCGCAGCGTCGTGGAGCAAGTGACGCTGGCGGATGTGGCGAGCGGCAAGCTGCCGGCGAAGATCGAGCGGCTCGCGAGCGACCCGGAGGCCTGGGTCACCCGGTAGTTCGTGGTGCGTCGGATGCGCTCATGTCGCCGCCAGCCTTGTCGATTCGGCAGTGACGGGCAGTGCCACGCGCGCGTGGACGGCGAACGCATCGAACAAGCGCAGCGCGGCGTCCGCGGCGGCCTGGCTCCACTCACGTCCGGCGGCGACTAGCTCGTTCCCGACGCCCGCGAACAGATCGCGCCGATCGGCAATCCACCTGGACAGCAGCCCTGCGGTGACCTCCGGGTGGAACTGGATTCCCAGGTGGGAGCTGGTCATGAATGCCTGAGGCCCGGACACGTTGCGGGCCAGCTCGTAGGAGAGCGGCGGCGGGGTGATCGTGTCCTCGTGCACGGCAAGCCACGGCCCGGCCGCGACGAAATCGGGATCGGCCGTGTCCAGCTCGATCCACGCGAGCTCGGGAGACGGAAGCTTCCTGACCGAGCCACCGAGCGCGACCGCCAGCGCCTGCGCTCCGAAGCAGATCCCGAGCACCGGGACGCCGAGCGCATCGGCGTGCCGGATCCATTCGACCTCGCGGGCGACCCAGTCCGCCCACTGGCCGGCGAGCGACGCGGACGATCCGAGCGCGACTGCGCAGTCGTAGCCAGATGGGTCGGGCAGCTCGCGCCAGCGGTCGACGCGCACAACGTCGAGAGACAGCCCCCGCGATGCCGCCCAGTCGCCTAGGAGCCCCGGCGGACAGTTGTCCTGGGTCTGGAGCACTAACGCTGACATCGCCACTGTCTATGCCTCCTCGATCGGACACCCGCGTGAATATATAAGTAAGTCTATCGAGTTTATTGGCATTAGCCCGATAGGCTCGACAGGATCGGCGAGGCATCCCGCGTCACCTGACCCGTGGCGCGTCTACCTCCTCGATCAGCTGGGTCGGCTCTTCGGCCGAGTGCTGCGACTGGGAATTGATCCGTGCGCCGGCCGGGGGCACGATTGGACCGCGTCGGAGCGGATCGTCCGTGCTCACCATCCACGCCTCGAGACGCTCCCGCAACTCGGCGAGCACGCCCGCATAGTCCTCGTTATCGACGTAGTTCCGGCCTTCGCCCGGGTTGAAGAACAGGTCATGGAGCGACTCGCGGGGGACGGGGCGGGTCGCCCAGCCGCGCGCCAGATAGGCGTTCTTGCTCGGGCTGTCGTCGCAGTTGGCCAGGACCGGGTAGGGGTAATCGTCGAACCGCCGGATGTACTTGTAGCGCTCCGTGCGGATCGCCCGCTGCGGCTCGTACGCGGCGTGATAGGTCAGCTCGGAGAAGATCGCGGAGCGGACACCGAGCTCCTCGTCGCCGGCGACGAGCGGGAGCAACGAGCGACCGCGCACCCACGGCCGCGTCGGGACACCCGCCGCATCGCAGACGGTCGGGAAGATGTCCAAGTGGGACACGAGCTCATCGAGTGCGCGCCCGCCGGTGAGCCCCGGCCCCCGGATGATCAGGCTGACGCCGATCCCGCGATCGAGCAGGCTCGCCTTCGCGGTCGGGAAGGCCAGCCCGTGGTCCGTCGTGAAGATCACCAGCGTGCGTTCGTCAAGCCGGGTCTCCTGGAGCGCGTTGAGCACGCTGCCGACGCCGTGGTCGAGGGAGCGTGCGCTCGCCTTGTACGCGGCGACGTCCTCACGGATCTCGGGCGTGTCGGGCAGAAAAGGTGGGGGCAGCGAGTAGACGCGATCACGGACCGAGCTGGGCGCGAAGAAGCTGCGGTGAGTCTCGAAGAAGCCGACCGACATGAAGAACGGCTCCCGGATCCCGCTGCGCAGCGAATCGATCGCCGACGGGCCGACCGAGTGGACGCGGGTATCTGGGATCTCGTGCACCACGTCGTACCCGAGCACGTTCGGATCGGCGGAGATGTGCTGCTCGCCGATCAGCTCGGAGTGATAACCCGCTCCCTTCAGGACCCGGACGAGCTGGTGGTCGTAGTCGTTCAGCGTAAAGCCGCGATGCGCGAGCCCCATCATCCCGTTCGTGTGGCAGTACTCGCCGGTCAGCAGCGCGGCACGGCTGCCCGAGCACGAGGGCGCGGCGCAGAACGCGTTGCGGAACATGATCCCCTGGTCGGCCAGCCACTGGAGGTTCGGGGTGGGGATCGCGTGGCCGTACGGCTGTATGTACCGGCCGGTGTCGTGGGAGTGGATGTAAAGGATGTTGGGTGGCATCAGACGCCGAGTCGGGCGGTGGCGTCCCGATGGTAGGCGTCGTACCACTCGTCGTTCACCTCGTCCGACTGCTGGGCCATGCCCGCGGCGGGCGTCCAGTCAGATGGCAGGGCCACCCCGACGAGCGCCAGGACGCGCGCGACGGCGCCCGCCGGGTCGGGGCTGACGTCGTCCTCGTAGACCAGCTCGAGCGGGTCGATCAACGAGTGCAGGAAGAAGCGCCGCCACCCCTCGTCGTCGGCGCTCAGGCGACGACGCAGGTGCTCGATTCCCCAGAAGCTGTACGCGAGGGTCGGACGCTCCCTTTCTGCGGCTGGATGCCCAGCGCGCCAGGTACGGGTCTGGAGAGCCCGCCACAGGCTGATCGCCTGGCGCACCTTGTCGCGGCGCCGCAGCCACACGTAGCCCGGTTGCCCGAGCAGCCGGTCAAGGAGCTCTGACCCGTCCAGGCCGGCGAACTCAGGCATCGCGGTCGCGTGTTGCTCCAAGTCCGGAAGCTGGTTCCACATCAACTTGGCTCCGAACACGCCGTTTTCGCTCGTCCCCATCCGAAATGTGCGCGCCAGGTGCTCCTCCCACCCGTCGACGGCTCGCAGGTCGGAGTATTCCGGTCGACATCCAGGCGACCGCGACCTACGGCGCCTCCGACTCCCCGTTCAATGGATCGGGAGGCCGCTGAACGGCGGGTCACGGCTGTACATGGGGAGGATCGACGCCGGCACACTCGAGGCCGGGGACGAGGTGGTCGTGCTTCCTTCTGGCGTGTCGACGACGATCGCGGAGCTCGACACGCTCGACGGCGACGCGCAGGCGGCGGTGCCGCCGATGTCGGTTACGTTCACGCTCACGGACCGGCTCGACGTCGGCCGCGGCGATGTGCTGGTGTCGCCGGGAGATCAGCCGACCAGCGCCCGTGAGCTCGACTGCACGCTCTGCTGGATGAGCGAGGAGCCGCTTCATCCCGGCCGACGCTATGCCCTCAAGCACACCACGCGCACGGTGCGCGCAACCGTGCAGTCGATCACCGAGCGGACAGACCCGCAGACGCTTGACCGCCAGCTCGAGCCGACGTCGCTGGCCGTCAACGACATCGGCCGAGTGACGCTTCGCACGAGCTCGCCGGTGGTCGCCGACCCCTACTCGGTCAATCGGGTGACGGGCGCGATCATCCTGATCGACGAGGACAGCAATGAGACGGTGGCGGCAGGAGTGATTCGGACCGCGCGGATCGTCGAGCCTGGACGCGAGAAGCGCCGCGACGTCACTTGGCACCCGTCCGCACTCGATCGCGACGAGCGCTGGCTGGCGATCGATCAACGTGGCGCGACGGTGCTGCTGACCGGGCTGCCGGCGTCCGGCAAATCGACGATCGCGGTGGAACTCGAACGCCGTCTGGTCGACACCGGCCAGTCCGCCTATCTGCTCGACGGCGACAACATCAGACACGGGTTGTCCGAAGATCTCGGCTTCTCCCCGGGTGACCGCTCCGAGCACATCCGCCGCGTCGGCCAGGTCGCCCGTTTGATGGCGGACTCGGGAACGATCGCGGTGGTGTCGCTGATCTCGCCGCTGGCGGCCGATCGCGCGCACCTGCGCAAGGCGCACGCGCAGGCCAATCTCCCGTTCGTGGAGGTGTTCGTCGACACGCCCGTTCACGAGTGCGAGCGGAGAGATCCAAAGGGTTTGTACGCGCGCGCACGCGCGGGAGAGATCAGGGGGTTCACCGGCGTCGACGCTCCGTACGAGCCGCCCGAGCATCCCGAGCTTCGGGTCGACACCGCAACGACCGACGTGCAAGAAGCCGTGTCGCAGATCGTCGAGATCCTCAGGGCCCGCCCGAGGGTGCTGGCGAAGGGCGCCACGATGAGAATCTCCGCCAAAGCGGACTATGCCGTGCGCGCCGCGATCGAGTTGGCGGCCGCGCCGCCCGGCGAGGCGCTGCCGGCCGAGCGAATCGCGACCTCTCAGGGGATGCCGCTCAATTTCCTCGAGCACATCCTCTCCGAGCTCGCGACGGCGGGCGTGGTCCGCAGCCAGCGGAGCGGCGAGGGCGGGTTTCGGCTTGCCCGGGAGCCTTCGCAGATCACGGTCGCCGACATCATCCGCGGCGTGGAAGGTCCGCTCGCCACTGTGCGCGGCGCCAAGCCCGAGGACACCGACTACCCGGGTGCCGCGGGCCAGCTCCCGCGCGTGTGGATCGCCGTCCGCAAGAGCCTCCGAGACGTTGTCGAGCACGTCACCCTCGCCGACGTAGCGAGGGCCCGTCTGCCAGCCCCGATCGACCTGCTCGCGGACGATCCCGAGGCGTGGGTGACCCGGTAGGTACAGACCAACCGTCAGCGGTCGGGCGCGCCGCCCTCGCGGCGTTCGCGCGCAAGACCTAGGTGGTCGGGGCGGCCAAGACGCGGCGGGCCATGGCCTCCCAACCGGTGGCCAGACGGCTGAGCGCGATGCCCCGTCCGCGTAGCTGATGAAGGATGACCTCGGCGCCGAGCTGTGCGAGTAGCGCCTCTGCGACGCATTCGGCGTCGAGGTCGGGAGCGGCGGCGCGGATCAGGACAATGATGTGCGCTCGATAGGCGCCGTGGGGGCCTGCGTCGAACCGGTGTCCGGGGGTGCCTGCGGTCTGCGCGGCGAGCAGTAGGTCACCGTGGGTGGCGAGGTGTGTGAGGAGCGCTCGGCCAAACGCGATGAGCCGCTCGCATGGGGGCGCTCCTGGGCCGAGCGGGGCTGGGCCGCGGATGAAGCTCTCCTGGAAGTCTCGTTCGGCGGACTCCATCAGCGCGAGCGCGAGGGACGCGCGGTCACCGAAGCGGCGAAAGAGCGTTCCCTTGCCCACGCCCGCCTCGAGCGCGATCGCGTCCATCGACGTGGCGGCGACGCCATCGCGAATGAACAGCTTCTGCGCGGCGGCGACGATTCGCTGACGGTTGCGCGCGGCGTCGGCTCGCTCGGCGGGGACACCGAACATGGGAAGCTCGAAGGGTTTCATGGCGCTGGGCATCACTGAGGACAGGCCCCGTTTCGGTGTCCGTGGTACCGTCCATTCTATAAGCGGACCGCGGTCCGAATCGAAGATGGCGATAGGAGCTGTTTCATGGCGACTGAGACTGAAGCGCAGGGCGCCACCGAGATCCCGGCCGGCTCGTGGACCGTTGACCCGGTCCATTCGGTCGCCGGGTTCTCGGTGCGCCACATGATGGTCGGGACGTTCCGTGGCGAGTTCAGTGAGATCGATGCCACGCTGACTGACGGCAAGCTGGTCGGCAAGGTCAAGGTCGACTCGCTGCAAATCAAGGATGAGAGGCTCAAGGGCCACTTGTTCTCGCCTGACTTCTTCGACGTCGAGCGGTATCCGGAGATCGTCTATGAATCGTCGTCGCTGCGCGTCAACGATGGGGCCCTGACCAGCGAGGGCACTCTCACCTTGAAGGGCAAGAGCACGCCGGCCACGGCAACGGGCCGCCTCGCCGGGCCGACGGTGACGCTTGGCGACGTCGAGAAGATAGGCATCGACCTCGAGACCACCGTTGACCGCAAAGCGGTCGGCCTGGAGTGGAACGCGCCGCTGCCGAAGGGTGGCTTCGTGCTGGGCGACGACGTGACCATTTCTGTGACTCTCGAGTTGGCGCTGGTCGACGACGAAGACTAGGACCATGCGCGTGCTGGGTATCGCCGGGTCCCTTCGCGAGGCCTCGCACAACCGGAGTTTGCTCCGGGCGGCAGCCGATGAGCTGCCGCCCGGCGTCGAACTCGTCACGTTCGAGGGTCTCAAGGCGGTCGAGCCGTTTGACGAGACCGATGAAAATGAGGCGGGCGGCGGAATGCCCGGGGCGGACAGGCTGATCGCCGCCATCCGGCAGGCCGACGCCGTTCTGTTTGTCACCCCCGAATACAACGGGTCGATCCCCGGCGTCCTGAAAAACGCCGTCGACTGGGCCTCTCGCCCCACCCCTGCCACGTCGGCCCTGGCCAACAAGCCCGTCGCGGTGATCGGCGCCAGCACTGGCATGTTCGGCGCCGTCTGGGCCCAAGCCGAGCTGCGTAAAGCGCTAGGCCTCGCCGGCGCTCGGGTGCTCGACCAAGAGCTCGCGGTTCCAACCGCTCACGAAGCCTTCAAAGAAGACGGGCGCCTGGCCCGTGGCGCCACCCGCCGGCGCCTCCGAAGCATCCTCGCCGACCTCATCGCCGAAGCCACGCCCGCCGCCACCACTGAGGCCGCAGCACCCGCCGGCAACGAGGCTCGGCGTTAGCGCCTGTTGTCGCATCTCAGGTCCGCCGGCCGCCCGACCTCGGGGACGAGGGACGACCTCGCAGACGGCCTACGCACCTGTATCTCACGCGAACGCTGAGTGTCCAGCGGAGCGGTTTTCAGCGTGCGAGGCGATCTGGTCGGGCTCACCGAGGTCGATCTCGTGGCGCGCGATCACTCGGTGAAGGTCGACGAACCTGACGCGCTTGGTGGCCAGGACCTCGGCGCCAACCCGGTCGAGCACGCATTGATCGCGCTCGCCTCGTGCCAGGCGATCACCTATCGGTTCTGGGCCGCGAAGCTCGGCATCGAACTCGACGGCCTGGAGATCACCGCCGAAGGCGACCTCGACGTGCGCGGCTTCTTCGGGTTTGACGACGGCGTGCGCGCCGGGTTCACCGGAGTGAGGCTCGAAATCACGCCCGCCGGGCCTGAGACCGCGGAGCGATATCAAGAGCTGGCCGACGCGGTCGACACCCACTGCCCCGTCCTCGACCTGTTCACCAATCAGACGCCGGTCGAGCGCCGGATCGCCGTCGCCGCCTGAAACGGCCCGCCCGCGAGGGACCGTGTGAGGTGCTCGATCACCTCGCGAGCGTCGTCCTCGATGCCGAGGATGAAGGTGGACTTGCGCCGCCTGAGCACGGGAAGCCCGAGGGCGTACAGGCCGGGACTGTCGACGACGCCGCCGTCGTGACGGAGGTGGCCCTTGGCGTCGAGGACCGGCACGTCGAGCCACCGGTAGTCGGGCCGAAAGCCCGTCGCCCAAACGACCGTGCGGATCTCGCCGCTCAGGAGGTCGAGCTGCAATCGCGGCGAGGCGGGCACCTGAGTCGGTGCGAGACGGTCGGGAGGGTCGAACTCCTCGCCGGATTCGCGGGCCGCGGCCCACTCGTCGAACACCCCGAGCAGCCGGTTCATCTTGAGGTCCGCCAGCGAGCAGACGTTGCGCAAGCCACCTGAGAACAGCGCGCGGCCGTCACGGACGGCGGCCCAGCGACCCACAAGCTCGACCCCCATCGCGGACAACGCGTTCAGATCGAGCATGCCTCGCTCGGGCGTCCCTACGAGTTGCGGCGACGGCAGCCGTCGCGCGCGGGTGAGATCGTCGACCTCGTCATAGCGCTGGTCCCAGACGCCTGACGCGTCCATCCACCACAGGACATCGCGGCCCCGATACGTCCGCGGCAAGCGCACGTGCTCTCCGACCGAAAGGGTCACGGGCCGGCCTGATCTCCTCACCTCAGCGGCCAACTGGACGCCGGTCGCCGACGCCCCGACGACCAGTACGCCGCCGTCGGGGAGATGGCTCGGGTCGCGGTAGCTGAACGGCGTCAGCTGCTCGACGGTTGACGGCACCGCGTCCGCGAAGCTCGGCATCGCCGGCCGGTTACACGCACCGCTGGCGAGAACGACCGTCCGACACCGGATCTCGCCGTGGCTCGTGATCACGTGGTAGCCATCGTCGGTCGGCCGCACGGAGACGACGTTCGTCCCGGTCCGGACATGGCCGAGTGCTGGCGCGGCGAAGCGCTCGATCAGCTCGACGACCTCGGCCATCGTCAAGTAGCCATCGGGATCCGGGCCCTCGTAGCGAACGCCCGGCAGGCGACACTGCCAGTTGGGAGTGAGCAGCCGCAGGGAGTCCCAGCGCTCGTGCCGCCAGGAGTTCGCCACCTCGCCCCGCTCGAGCACCACGTGGTCGATCGACCGCTCGGTCAGAAAGTGGCTGGCGGCGAGGCCGGCGTGCCCGGCACCGATGACGACGGTGGTGAAGCGCTCGATGGCGAGATCCCTCAGCGCCCGGCGGCGAGGACCCTCACGCGACCGTGACGGTGACCTCGGTCGGGTTCGAGAGTGCATCGAACACCGCGGAGCGCTTCTGGGACTGCGCGACCAGGGCCTCTATCTCCTCCCTGGACGCGTCCGCGTCGATCGTGAACGTCACTTTGATGTCGTTGAAGCCGTTGCGGACGTCGCTGTCCACGCCGAGGAACCCGCGGAGGTCGTGGCTTCCCTCGACGGTCGACTCGACCGAGCGCAACTGAATCCCGCGATTCTGTGCGATCGACGCCACGCCAGCACTCAGGCAGCCCGCCAGGCCCACGAGGAGGTACTCGATCGGGGTTATGCCGTTGTCCTCGGCGGCGAAGATCTCCGGGTGGTCGGAGTCGAATTCGTTTTCGATCTTGTGGCTCTGCTCCTCCCCGAGCCCGAAGAAATCCTGGACCGTGATCGTGCTGTGGACGCCGCTTGTCCACTTCGACGATGCCCGCCATGTGAACTGGGCGGCTGCCGGCGTTTCCGCCAGCGCTGCGCGCGCATCGAGTAGCGCCTGAACGTTGACTCCGTTGTCGATCGTGGACATGTCCCCGTTGCCCCTTTCTTACATAATGCAGATTCCCGATAAGGTCGGTCGACAATATCAAGACCCCAGGGAGAGAGGAATTAACTGTGCCCACCGCGCCAGTGCCGACGCTCGCGGCCGGCTCGGTCGGAACCGTCGAGACCCGATATCTCGATTTGCGCAGTCCGGTGCGGCTCGACTGCGGACGGGACCTGCACCCGATTCGCATGGCCTACGAGACGTATGGCGCGCTCTCACCGCGGCGCGACAACGTGATCCTGGTCTGTCACGCGCTCAGCGGCGACGCTCACGCGGCCGGCTACTCGGAGACGGCAGCCGGCCGGAGCACTCGGGACGGATTCGGAGCCGAGGACCGCGACGGCTCGGTCGGCAAAGGTCTGGGCTGGTGGGACGGAATGATCGGACCCGGCAAGGCGTTCGACACCGACCACTACTTCGTCGTCTCCACGAATCTGCTCGGCGGCTGCGGCGGAACCACCGGACCCTCGTCGCTCAACCCGGCCACGGGCAGACCGTATGGCTCGGACTTCCCCGTGATCACCGTCGCGGACATGGTGAGAACCGAGCGCGCGTTCCTCGACGAACTCGGGATCGAGCGGCTCGCGGCGGTGGCGGGTGGTTCGCTCGGGGGGATGCAGGCGTTCGAGTGGGCGATCCTGTTCCCAGACCAGGTTGACGGGGTCGTGGCGATCGCCAGTACCCATGCGCTTCACCCGCAGGGCCTGGCCTGGAACGCGATCGCCCGGGAGGCAATCATGCGCGACCCTGCGTGGCACGGCGGCCACTACTACGACGAAACGGGCGACGCACCCAACGCGGGGATGGGCGTCGCGCGCATGATCGGCCACATCACGTACCTGTCGGCGCCGGGGCTGAGTGAAAAGTTCGGCCGGCGACTTCAATTCGCCGACGACATCCGCTACACGATCAGCGAGCCGGAGTTCGAGGTCGAGAGCTATCTGCGCCACCAGGCAGACTCTTTCGTCAAGCGGTTCGACGCCAACACGTACCTCTACACCTCCCGGGCCTTGACGTACTTCGACCTCGCGCGGCAGTACGGCCGCGGATCGCTGACCCGCGCGCTCGAGCGCGTCTCGGCCCGGACCCTCCTGATCGCCTTCAGCTCCGACTGGCTGTACCCGCCGTCGGGATCGCGAGACATCGAGGCCGCACTTCGCGGGCTCGGCAAGTCGGTCGAGCTGAACGTGATCGACGCGCCATACGGCCACGACTGCTTCCTGCTCGAGGAGGCGCGTCAGACCCCCATCATTCGGCGCTTTCTGAAGGGGAGCACATGACCGAACAGCACGACCGACCCGAGGAGGCCCGCGCGTTCGGATTCGAGACGCGGCAACTCCACGCCGGGCAGCGGCCCGACCCGAACACAGGCGCTCGCGCTGTGCCGATCTTCCAGACGACCAGCTACGTATTCGAAGACCCGGAATCGGCGGCGGCGTACTTCAACCTCCAGGAGTACGGGAACACGTATTCACGCATCATGAATCCGACGGTCGCCGTTTTCGAAGAGCGGGTGGCGAACCTCGAGGGCGGATGCGGCGCGGTGGCGTTCGCCAGCGGGATCGCCGCGCAGGCTGCCGCGCTGTTCACGCTGCTGGAGCCGGGAGACCACGTCGTCTCGTCCTCGGCGCTGTACGGCGGGACGGTGAACCAGTTCAAGCACATGCTGCGGAAGATGAGCGTCGAGCTCACGTGGGTTGATCCCGACGATCCCGACGCGTGGCGCAAGGCGCTCCGCCCGAACACCAAGGCATTGTTCGGCGAGACGATCGGCAACCCGGCGGGCAACGTGCTCGACATCGAGACCGTGGCGTCGATCGCGCACGAACATGGCCTTCCGTTGATCGTCGACAACACGTTCGCCACGCCTTACCTGTGCCGCCCGATCGAGTGGGGAGCCGACATCGTGATCCACTCGGCGACGAAGTTCATCGGCGGCCACGGGACGAGCATCGGCGGCGTCGTCGTCGAGGCCGGCACGTTCAACTGGTCGAACGGGCGCTTCCCGGTCATCGCAGATCCGTCTTCGGCCTACCACGGCCTGCAGTTCCACGAGACCTTCGGCACTTACGGCTACCTGATGAAGCTGCGAGCCGAGACGCTGCGCGACCTCGGCGCGGCGCTCGCGCCATTCAACGCGTTCCTGTTCCTGCAGGGGCTGGAGACGCTATCGCTGCGGATGCAACGCCACGTCGAGAACGCGCAGGCGGTCGCCGCGTTCCTCGAGTCGCACGAGCTGGCCTCGAACGTCGCCTACCCGGGCCTGCCGAGCAGCGCATACCGGCAGCTCGTCGAGAAGTACCTGCCGGGGGGCGCGGGCGCGGTGTTCTCGTTCGATTGTGCGGGGGGCCGCAGCGGCGGGCAGGAGCTCATCCGCGGCGTGACGCTCTGGTCGCACCTCGCTAACGTCGGTGACGCGAAGAGCCTGATCATCCATCCCGCGAGTACCACGCACCGCCAACTGAGCGACGACGAGTTGGAGGCGGCCGGCGTCCGGCCCGGAACGGTCCGCCTGTCGGTCGGTACCGAGTCGGTCGACGATCTGATCTGGGACCTCGAGCAGGGATTCGCCAACTTGAAATGACCGAGCTCGAGCGCTACCAGAACCCGTCGACGATCCAGCGCGTGCTCCACACCGCGAACACGATCGCGATCGTCGGCTTGTCCAGCAACGAGTTGCGGGCCAGCCACTTCGTCGGCTTCTACCTCAAACGGCACGGCTATCGGGTAATCCCGGTGAATCCCCGAGAGACCGAAGTTCTCGGACAGGCGAGCTACCCGAGCCTGCTCGATGTTGAGGTGCCGGTGGACATCGTCAACGTCTTCCGCGCGCCGGACGCGCTGCCGGCGATCGCACGGGACGCCGTCGAGATCCATGCCGGCGCGATGTGGTGTCAGTTCGGCGTGATCAACGAGGAAGGCGCACGAATCGCCGAGGACGGCGGGGTGACGGTCATCATGGATCGCTGCCTGAAGGTCGAGCATGCGCGCTACATGGGCCGGATGCACTGGTTCGGCTTCAACACGCAGCGGATCACCTCCGTCCGCACCGGCCTTCAGTAGCGCGGGTTCGCAGGTCAGGCCGGCTGCTCGGCGCAGGTTCGGACGGCGGTCATGACGACCTCCGCGACTTCCTTGGGGTGGGAGATCATGGAGACGTGCGAAGCCCCTTCGATCTCGGTCACCGTGGCTCCCGCGCGCTTGTAGCTGAAGTGGTGAACGCCAGGGTCAATAGCCCTGTCGGCGGTCGGAAGCACCGCCCAGCTTGGACGGCTGCGCCACGCCGGGGTCGGGGCCGCCTCGGTGAGCGCAACACCGGCGAGCGGGCGCTGCGAGATCGCGTAGAACGCGGCGTCATCATCCGGGAGGTCGGCGCAGAACGACTCGTGGAACCCGTCGAGCGCGAGCGTGAACTCGGCGCCGCCGTCCGGCAACTGGTGCTGGACGATGTACGGCACTATCCCCGGAGCCGGGAACTTGGACTGCAGGTCGGTCAGGTTCTCGCCCTCATCTGGAGCAAAGCCGGAGATGTAGACGAGACCGACCACGTTGTCGGCCGTGCCGGCGGCGGTGATGACCGAGCCACCGTAGGAGTGACCGACCAGCAGAACGGGTCCGTCGATCTCGCCGATCACGGCCTTGAGGTACTCGCCGTCGCCGCCGGTTAGTCCGCGCAGCGGGTTCGGCGGGGCGATCATCGTGACGCCTTCGCCGAGAAGCTCGTCGTACAGACCGCGCCAGCCCGAGGCGTCGGCGAACGCGCCGTGGACGAGCACGATGGTCGGAGCGGAAGCAGCCATACCGAGTTACCTCTTTCCAGTCGATGAACGGACGTGCGCCACTCATCGCGAAGCTATACAACGGCTCCGGCCGTCGCACCCGTGAGGACCCTGGTCATGGTCCCGGGTCTCCCAGATCCGCGGGACTCGCCCGACACAGGCGTTATCGACTTACTTGAGGAAGCCCGTCTTCTTGACGGCGGCGAGGATCTCGGCTGCGGTTAGGCCGGTGTCGAACGGTCCGCTGGGCGTGCACGCCGGTGTTCTCGAGCACGTACGTGGTCGCCGCGAACCTGGTCAGGTGTCGCGATGCGGACGTGACGGGGCGCGACGTTCGGCGATCGTCGCCACGAGCACGCTGAACTCGAACAGCAGATACAGCGGTAGCGTCTCGAGCAGCATCGTGATCGCATCACCGGGAAGCACCGCAGCCACGAGTCCGCAAGCGAGCAAGGCGTAGCGACGGTTTTTCCGCAGCTGTCGCGGGGTGATGAGCCCGGCGCGAGTGACGGCGACGATTGCGACTGGAACCTGGAATATGAGCCCCATGGCGAGCAGGATTGTGGCGGCGTACTTGTAGTACTGACTGGCCTGCACCAAGACGTTGAACTGGTCAGAGTTGAAGTTCTGGAAGAAGTGCAACGATGCCGGCAGCACCACCTCGTAACCGAACGCGACCCCGGCGGCGAACAGGATCGGGATCGCCAGGGTGACGGGCAGCATCCGGCGCCGCTGCTCCGGTTCGAATGCGGGCATGAAGAACCCGTACGCCTGCAGCAGCAGCACGGGCAATGACAGGATCAGCGCGAAGATGAACGTGACGGTGACCGTGCTGGTGAAAGGCTCCCCGATTCCGAGGGTCACCGGCCGGTTGCCCTGTGGCGGGGCGGACAGTCGCGTGACCTCGCGACCAAGATCGCTCTGGACATGCGCGAGCGAGGCCGACACGGATGCCGTGTGGGGCTCGCCGCGAAGAACACCGACCACCGTGCCGAGCTGCTGCGCGATGTCCTTGGCGCTCTGCTGTACCGAGTAGGTTGCGCCCAAGGGCCCGTGCCCGGCGCGAACCTGCTCCTGCGTCTGGGTTGAGAGCGGCTGGTTGACGAGATGCAGCAGCTCGTGGTTCTGCCAGAAGCAGATGCCGAACGCGACCGCGACCGCGATCAGCGAGACGATCAACCTCGCCCGCAGCTCGTCGAGATGGTCCACCACGCTCAACGCGGTGTCATGGCTGATCGGCCGGAATCGGCGCATCGTGATCGCGGCAGGCATCTGCATTCTCAGCTTCCTTTGCTCCTTCGATCGTGGTTCTCACTGTTTGTTCGGATCGGAGCTCGATCCGGATCACTGCGGGATGTGCGCCGGTGCCGGAGCGCCACGGGGGCGAGCCGGCGAACCCGATTGCCGGCGCCGCGAGGCGGCGAGTTTGCAACGATCACTCCGGCGATCGAGACGATGACCAGACGTGCGACACGACACCCCGCAAATCAATGAGCGCTGAGTCGACATCCGCGGCGGTGAATCCGCCGCGCGCCGCGCGGCGCCTGTTCGGTCCGTTGTTTGTGGCGACGGGCGTGCTCCACTTCGTGATTCCGCGCACGTATGAGGCGATCGTCCCGGACTACCTGCCCGCCAAGCGGGCCCTCGTCTATGCCAGCGGCGTCGCCGAGATCGCGGGCGGCGCCGGCCTCATCCATCCGCGCGCTCGCACCGTTGCGAGCTGGTGGTGCATCGCGACGCTCCTCGGGGTGTTTCCGGCCAACGTCCACATGGCGCTGCATCCCGACCGGTATCGCCAGATCCCGGGCGGTCGCGGTACCTTGCTGGCGCGGCTGCCGCTTCAGGCGTTGCTGATCGGGTGGGCCAGAGCGGCTAGAAAGTAAGCCGGATGGCTTGCCGCCGGTTCAGCCGGCTGTAACGAGTTGCTGGTCGACCGACGGGATCACCTCGTCCCCGAACGCGGCCAGGGTCGCGTCCTGGGCGTCGTGCTGGAGGTAGAGCCCGAAGTGACCGACGCCGAGCCCGGCGAGCTCGGTCAGCCTGGCGATCTGCGTTTGGGGCGGTCCAATGATGCAGAACCTCTCGATGATGTCGTCCGGAACGAACTCGGTGTGCGTGTTGCCGGCGCGCCCATGCTCGGCGTAGTCGTACCCCTCACGGCCGGCGATGTAATCGGTCAGGCTCCTTGGCACCGCGCTGCCGTCTGCCCCGTACCGCTTGACGATGTCGGCGACGTGGTTTCCGACCATCCCGCCGAACCACCGGCACTGGTCGAGCGCGTGTGCCCGCGCCGCCTCGCTGCCGTCGGTCACGTAGGCGGGCGCCGCGACGCACATCGTGAGCGCGTCCGGATCGCGGCCGGCGGCCGCGGCGGCGTCGCGCACGGCCTGGATGCTCCACGCCGCGATGGCGGGATCGGCGAGCTGCAGAATGAAGCCGTCGCCCACCTCTCCGGCGAGCTTGAGCGCTTTGGGTCCGTAGGCCCCCACCCAGATCGACAGCCGGCTGTTCGGGTTCCACGAGAAGCGCAGGTTGGTGCCCCGGTAATCGACCTCCCGGCCGTTCGCGAGGCCGCGGATCACTTCGATGCATTCGCGTAGCTGGTCAAGCGTTACGGGCTTGCCGTTGATCACCCGCACCGCCGAGTCACCACGACCGATGCCGCAGATGGTGCGGTTGCCGTACATCTCGTTCAGGGTGGCGAACAGGGAGGCGGTGACCGTCCAATCACGGGTCGCCGGATTGGTGACCATCGGCCCGACGACGAGCTTGTCCGTCGCGCCGAGAATGCGGCTGAAGATCACGAACGGCTCCTCCCAGAGAAGATGAGAGTCGAACGTCCAGGCGTGACTGAAGCCGTACGTCTCTGCCCGTCGGGCGAGTTCGACCACGCGCGCCGCCGGCGGATCGGTCTGCAAAACGACTCCGAAGTTCATGGTCTACCCCACTCCCTGTGACGTGATTTCGTCGGCTCTTGCCAGCACTTGATTCACGGTCCGGCCGTACGCGTCGATTGCGACGCTCAGCGCCCGCTCGGAGGAATCCTCGATCGCCGCGTGCGAGATCGGCGGGTCCGATTGCGCGAAGATCATCGCCGTAGGGACGACCCGGCCGATCTCGGTCGCGTCGTGCAACGGACCACTCGGAATCGGCTCGTGCGCGCCGCCACCGGCCTGCTCGACGCTTACCTGCGCCATCTCGACCAGCGCAGGGTCAAACGGAGTCGGCGGGACGCTGAAGACGTTGCGCACCTCGACAGTGCAGCTGAATTCCTCGGCACCGCTCCGGCACGCCTCGAGTGCCTCGGCGAGCATCGCCGCGAGCTCTCCCGGGTCGAGGTGCCGCTGGTCGAGCTGCATCTCGGTTCGGCCGGCGACGGCGGTGATCACTCCGGGCGTCGAGTGCATGCGCCCGACGGTGGCGACTCCGTTGTGCGCGATCGCGCTCTCCCGGATCGCGAGCGACGCACGCGCGGCGGCAGCCAGCGAATCCTGGCGCAGCCGCATTGGCGTCGAACCGGCGTGCGCGGCCTGACCGAGAAACGTGATCAGGTGGCGCTCGACGCCGACGGTGCCGCTCACCGCAGATGCCAGGCGGGTGCCGTCGAGGAGCACGGGGCCCTGCTCGATGTGCAGCTCGAGATACGCGACGGCTCCGTCCAGCCGCCCGGCGGCCGCGGTCGCGCCGTCAAGGTCGATGCCGCAGGCGGCGAGGCCGTCGGCCAGCGTGACGCCACCGGAGTCCTCCAACCCGCGAATGTCGTCGGCGAGCAGGTTGCGTGCGCAGGCGGAGGACCCGACCAGGCTTCGTCCGAACCGCGCGCCCTCCTCATCGGCCCAATCGACGAACCGGACGCCGATCGGCGGCGTGACGCCGGAGCGGCTCAGCTGCCGCACCGTCTCGAGCGCGGTCATGAGTCCGAGCGCACCGTCCAGCCAACCGCCGTCGGGGACCGCATCGATGTGCGATCCGACGATCAGGAACTCGTCGCGCTCGCCGGCGACTTCGGCCCACAGGTTGCCGGCCTGGTCTCGCTCGGGCTCCAGACCGGACTCGGTGAGCTTCGCGGTGAGCCACTCGCGCGCCCGCATCCACTCCGGCGTCCAGGCCAGGCGCTTGGCGCCGGCGAACCGTCCACCGCTCTGCGCTGCAAGCTCGTCGAGATCGGCAATGACCGCTTGCGGGTCGAGGCTTACGCAGCTCACGTGACGGCCTGGCGAGCCCGTCCGAGCGTCCGCGGAACGAAGCGGCCGTGCCCGGGCTCGGTCTTGATCTCACCTCGGTCGTAGACAAGAGTGCCCCTCGAAAAGGTGTGCCGGACGCTCGCGCTCGCGGTCTCGCCCTCGTACAGGTCGTAGTCGACGTTCATGAACGACGTCGCCTTGCCGTACGGATGCGGCGCCGCCGGGTCGAGCACTACGACGTCGGCGTCCTTGCCGGGCGCCAGGGCCCCCTTCTCTTGCAGGCCGAACCGTCGGGCGATCGTCGTGCTAGTACGGTCGACGAGCTGCGATCGGGTGATGCGGCCCGTGACGACGCCCTCGTCCCAGAGCTTCGCGAGACGGTGCTGGATCTGGGCGAGCCCGTTCGGCACGAGGCTGAAGTCGTCGAGGCCTCTCGACTTCTGCTCGTCGTTGAACGGGCAGTGGTCGGTCGAGACGCTTTCGAGGACCCCGCGCCCCAGGTAGCCCCACAAGAGTTCGTGGTTCGCCTTGTCCCGGAGCGGCGGGGAGCAGATGTAGCGACAGCCCTCCACACCCGGGCGGCGCAGGTCATCGATGCTGTTGATGAGGTACTGGACGCACGTCTCGCCGGTGACCGGCGCGCCACGCTGCTGCGCCGCTTCGATCTCCGCCGCGGCGGCGCCGCACGTGACGTGGACGACGAACAGCGGCGCCCCGACGTGCTCGGCGATCCGGGCCGCGCGCCCGGTGGCCTCTGCCTCGACGAACTCCGGCCTGGTCAGCGCGTGGTAGATCGCCGACGTGTCGCCACGCGCGAGCGCCCGGTGGACGAGCAGATCGATGATGTCTCCGTTCTCGGCATGCACCATCGTCAGCGCCTCGAGGTCCCGCGCGCGCTCCATGCATGCGGCGAGCTCGTCGTCGCGGACCATCAGTGCGCCTTTGTAGGCCATGAACAGCTTGAACGAGCAGACGCCGGCCTCCGACATCGCCGTCATGTCCTCCAGCACCGGCTCCGAGGCGTTGGTGATCGCCATGTGAAAGCCGTAGTCGACGTGGGCCGCGCCGTCGGCACGCCCGCGCCACTCCTCGAGCGTCGATTGGAGGTTGTCGGGTTGATTCTGAATCGCGAAGTCGACGAGGCACGTCACTCCGCCCGCCGCGGCGGCTTGCGTGCCGGTGTCGTAGTCGTCGGAGGACATCGTGCCCATGAACGGCATCGACAGGTGCGTGTGGTTGTCGATCAGCCCCGGGAGCAGGAAGCAGCCGGCGGCGTCGATGATCTCCGTGCCGTCGGGCGGAGCGATGTGGCCGACGGCGGCGATCTTCTCGCCGTCGATGAGCACGTCCCCGTCGAATTCACCCTCAGCCGTGACGACGGTTCCGTTCGCGATCAGCTTCGTGTGCGCCATGCCTCTCTCTCCTCCGGGGCAGTCATGAAGTCGGGATGCCCATGTGCTCCGACAGCGTCATCAGCACGTCGCCGAGCCGTCCGACGAGGTCGTCCAAGGTCAGGCGATCGCACACCAGCGGCGGCGCGATCTGAACGACGGTGTCGCCCCGGTCGTCGCCACGGGCGATCAGCTGGGCCTTGATCAGCGCGCCCGGCAGGCACTTCCGCAGCAACTCCTCGCGCTGTGCCGCGTCGAACCGGCTGGCGGGGCCCTCGGGCACCAGCTCGACCGCCCAGAAGTAGCCGCTTCCCCGGACGTCGCCGACGATCGGCAGGCGACGCAGCGACTCGAGCAGTGCGGCGAGGTACGCCTCGTTGTCGCGAACGTTGTCGAGCACCCGCTCGCGCTCGAACAGCTCGAGGTTCTTCAGCGCGATGACCGACGACAGCGGGTGACCGCCGAACGTGATCCCGTGGAGCAGCGTCCGGCCAGCGTCGTACAGGGGTGCCGCGACGCGCGAGGAGACGAGCACGGCGCCCATCGGCGCGTACGCCGACGTCAGGCCCTTCGCGGTCGTGATCACGTCGGGTTCGGCGCCGAACCGGGTCACCCCGAACCACTCCCCGAGGCGCCCGAACCCCGTGATCACCTCGTCGGCGACGAGCAAGATGCCGTGGCGATCGCAGATCTCGCGTAGCCCGGGCCAGTAGCCCTCCGGCGGTTGCAGGCAGCCGCCGGCGTTCTGAACGGGCTCGGCGATGATCATCGCGATTGTCTCCGCGCCCTCGCGTTCGATCGTCTCGTTCACCTCGTCGAGGAGCACGGACGTGAGCTCGCGGCCTGACTCCGGCCTGCGGAACTCGTTCGTGTTCGAGACGTGGAAGGTCTCGACCGCCGGCGGCCCGAACGGTTCCTTGAAGCCGGGCACGCCCGTGAACGCGAGGGCTCCCAGCGTCACTCCGTGGTAGGCCCGATCGCGGGAGATGGCCTTCGTGCGCTCCGGCTCGCCGTTGCCGAGGTGGTACTGGCGCACCAGTTTCCAGGCCGCCTCGACCGACTCGGAGCCACCATTGGTGAAGAACACATGATCGACCGCACCGGGCGCGATCTCCGCCAGCCTGCCTGCCAGCTCGACGGCGGCCGGATGGGCGACACCCCAGTTGGTGGCGAACGGAAGCTCGATCAGCTGCCGGCTCGCGACCTCGGCCATCTCGGGACCGAACGAATAGCCGAGCTGAGCGCAGAACAGATTCGAAAGCCCGTCGAGGTGGCGTCTGCCCAGGCTGTCGACCACGAACACGCCGTCGCCACGCTCGAGCACGAGCAGCTCGACGTCGCCATCGCGGGCGCCGCCGTTGCGCGCAAAGTGGAGAAGCAGATGATCGGTGGTCGTCACCGTCGCGCCCATAGCGCAACCATAAGTCACCGCGTGGCTCGAGGCTAGGCCCAGGAGCTGCCGGCCCGAGACGGACCCTGGAGGCGCTACAGAAGCGAGACGAGTTCGGCGACGATTTCCGCTGCGGGCTGTGACCGTCTCGCGAGCGCAACGCTCTGTCCGGCCCACAGCGATAGCGGCTCGATCTCACCCGTCGTGCCCACCATCGGGGGCGCGGGCTCGTATCGAACGATCGCTTCGCCAGAGGCGAAGTGCGCGAGCACTTCGCCCTCTCGCGGTCGACTACCCAGTGCCGGCCGGCCGGAGGCCTCCCACATCTCGGCCGTCGAGTTGTGGATGGCGCGGTGCGAAGCGTCCACCGGCCATCCCACCGCATACAGGTTGGGGTACCACTCCGCATCGGTCTCGGTAGCGGCTATCAGGCGGCGCCGATACTCCTCGTGGATCGGCATTTCATCGGCTAGCAGGAACCGCGTGCCGAGCATCGCGCCCTGCGCGCCGAGGGCGAACACCGCCGCGACTCCTCGAGCGTCGCCGATCCCACCGGCCGCAATCACCGGCACGGGCGCCACCGCGTCAACTACCGCCGGCACCAGCGGGAGCGTTGCCACCCGACTCCAGACGTGGCCCCCGGCTTCCCACCCCTGCGCGATGACGATGTCGACGCCACATCCGGCCGCGCGCCGCGCTTCCTCGACGCTGCCGACAGTGTGCATGACAAGCCCTCCGGCGTCATGCACCGAGTCGACGTAGCCGCTCGGATCGCCCCAGAAGAGCGACACGATCCGCAGACCCGCCGACAGTGCCTGATCGACTCGATGGTGCTGATCCCAGACGAGAACGAAGTTGCCGGCAAAGGGCCGGTCGGTGAGGGCTGCCGTTTCCCGGACCACGTCTCCGGCATCATCGGCCCACCCCAGCCCCAGGGTGCCGAGGCCGCCGGCGTTCGAGACCGCGGCGGGGAGGCGGGGATCTGCAGCCACCGGCGCCTCGACGATCGGGTGGTCGATCCCCAGCAACTCGCACAAGGGCGTGTGGGCACTCATCGAGACCGCCCCCTTTCTGGCGCCCGCGGCGCCGGTTGTCTAGGCTCAATCGACGGGACGGCGCCCATCGTTCTCGTCACTCCTAAACCATAGACAGGAGCAGGTCATGCGCAGCGACATCGTCCCCGGCGGCACCTTCCCCGACTACGAGTTGCCCGACCAGGAGAGCACGCCTCGAAAGCTCAGCGAGATCCAGGGCGAAGACCCGCTGATCCTCACGCTCGCGCGCGGGAACTATTGCCCCAAGGAGCACCAGCAGCACCTCGAGCTCGCGGCCAACTATCCCAAGATCGCGGTGGCCTACACGAAGGTCGCCACCATCTCGACCGACACCCATCACTCGAGCCAGGAGTTCCGCGCGTCGACCGGCGCCCAATGGCCCTTCCTATCGGACCCGGAGCGAACGGTCCAGAAGGACCTCGACATCCAGGAGTACACCGATCCCGAGCACGACCCGATGATCCCGCACACCCTCGTGCTCAAACCCGGGCTGGTCATCTACAGCGTCTACAACGGCTACTGGTTCTGGGGACGCCCCTCGTTCGTGGATCTCTGGCACGACCTGCGGACCGTTACCAGCGAGGTCCGCCCCGACTGGGATCTGAGCAAGCCCGGGCTACGCGAAGCGTGGGATGCGAAGGACTACTCGCCATTCCACGGCTGGAACAAGCGCTCCCCGGACGCGATGCCGACGTCGTACCACGCCTAGTCGAGTGGCGGAACCGGCTCAGCCAGCGCGGCGCGCCCCGGCGCGGCTGGGAACGGGTCGGCGAAATACTGGGTCTCGTGAGCTACAAAGCTGTCGGTGAACTCCATGATGCTGACCGAGTACGTGGGCACGCCGTCGTAGGTGATCACGCACTCGCTCACCCACAGGCCGGCGCCGCCCTGAATGCGGCGAACCGTGAAGTGGCGTTCGGCCGGGTTCCCGCCGCGTTGCGCTTGGATCGTTGACCGGCCTCTGAAGCGCTCGCCGGATTGTGGGTAGTCCAGGATCGCGTCCGCGGCATAGATCGCGTGCTCAACGTCGGCGTCCCCGCGTTCGGAGGCGTCCCAGTGCTCCTGGATCCGTGCCCGGATATCGGCGTCACGATCAGTCGCGCTGTTCACCGGTTAGCCCTCATGACGACTAGGTATGGCGCTGCCCAAGCTCGGCAGAGTACCTGCCGGCGCCCCGATCCGGCGCGGCGCGTCGGTTAGGCTCGCGCGATGATTGCATCGGTTCCTCAGGCCGATCCCCCGAAGCTTGGCCGGCGGATCGTGCGCTTGTTCCGGCCGCATCGCGGCACGCTGTCGGTGATCGTCGGGATGATCTTGATCAGCTCGCTGTTGAGCGTGATCAGCGCACTGTTGGTCCGACGGGTGTTCGACGACGCGCTGTTCGTTCGGGGCGGTCCCGATCTCGGCGTGCTGTATCCGCTGGTGGCGGCGCTTATCGCGATCCCGATCGTCAACGGGGTCCTGAACGTCGGTCAGGCGTGGCTGACCGAGATCGTCGGCAACCGGGTGCTGCAGGAGCTTCGCGACCAGCTGTTCGAGCATCTCGAGCGGCTCTCGCTCGCGTTCTACACGGCGACTCGCAGCGGCGAGGTTCAGTCGAGGCTGGCCAACGACGTCGGCGGCGTGCAGACGACGATCACCTCAACCGCGTCGTCGGTCGTCAGCAACGTGGTCACGTTCGTGTCCTCCGTTGTGGCCATGCTGGTGCTCTCGCCGTTGCTGACGGCGATCTCGCTGGCCGCGACGCCCGTGTTCGTGCTGTTCAGCCGGCGGGTCGGACGCGCCCGGCGAAGAGCTCGCCGCGACGCCCAGGCTTCGCTGGCGGCGATGGGTTCGATCACCCAGGAGACCCTGTCGGTGTCCGGGATCCTGCTGGCCAAGGTGTTCGGCCGCCAGGAGCACGAGGTCGACCGCTACCGCGCCGAGAACGCCAACCAGGCCGAGCTACAGATCCGACAGGCGATCACCGGCCGATCGTTCTTCGCCGTCACCCAGGCGTTCTTTGGGATCAGCCCGGCGCTGGTCTATCTGGTGGCCGGCCTTCAGGGCACCCACGGCGACCTCTCGGCGGGGACGCTGGTGGCATTCACGACCCTGCAGAGCCGGCTGCTGATCCCGATCAACCAGCTGCTGCAGGTGTCGGTCGACGTCCAATCGTCGCTCGCGCTGTTCGGGCGGATCTTCGAGCTGATCGACCTCAAGCCCCGAATTACCGACCGGCGCGACGCGCTCAACCTGTCCGCCGACGAGATCCGAGGCGAGGTCGCGCTCGAGCGCGTCTCGTTCCGCTACGGCGGGGGCGAGGACGGCGGACCGCCCGCACCCGACGATGCGCTGCGCGACGTCTCGATGCTGGTCTCACCGGGGCAGCTCGCGGCGCTGGTCGGGCCGTCCGGAGCGGGCAAGACCACGATCTCGTACCTGATACCGCGCCTCTATGACGTCGAGAAGGGAGCGGTCAGGCTCGACGGTCATGACGTGCGCGACCTCACTGCGGCGACGATCGCACGCGCGGTCGGGGTAGTGACCCAGGAGAGCTACCTGTTCGGCGGCACCGTGCGCGAGAACATCAGTTACGGACGCCCCGACGCCACCGACGAGGAGATCGTCGCCGCAGCGAAGGCCGCGTTCATCCACGATCGCATCATCGCGCTCGAGCACGGCTACGACACGGTCGTGGGCGAGCGCGGCTATCGGTTCTCCGGCGGGGAGCGCCAGCGGCTGGCGATCGCGCGTGTGATCCTCGAAGACCCGCCGATCCTGGTCCTCGACGAGGCCACCTCGGCACTGGATACCGAAAGCGAGCGCGTCGTTCAACAGGCGCTCGAGTCGCTCATCCAACGCCGAACCACGATCGCAATCGCCCACCGCCTCTCGACGATCCGAAACGCCGACGTCATCTTCGCCGTCGAGAACGGCGCGATCATCGAGCGCGGCACCCACGACGAACTCCTCGCGCAGGGTGGCCTATACGCGCGTCTGTACGAGGAGCAGTTCGGCGACGGGGTCGTCGAAGCCCATTGCAGCGACGGCGTGATCCTGGCCAACGGCCATCCGTGCCGACCCTCGAGCCCGCGGACACAGACAGACGGACAGTTCCGGGTTCCCGTGGCCAGCGAGCCGCGTGATTCGGTGGCCGAGGTCCCGGCCGAACTTCGCACCGTCCTGACGGCCTGAGGCGCCACGACCCGTCCGTGATTCTCCATCAGCGGCCGGCGTCGTAGCGACGGCGATCCCGCTTGGTCGGACGCCCGCCCAGATTCACCGGCCCGCCCAGCCGGCGGAGCTCCGCTTGCCGTTCACGCTCCGCGATGCTCGCTTCGGTCTCCTCGTATAGCTCCGCCGCCACCGCGGCCGACACACGACGCTCGGCGGCGCCCCTCACGATCACTATCCGCCGTACCGAGCCAATCGAGATCTCGAGCCGGTCACCCGGCCCCACCTCGCGGCTTGGCTTGACTGGAACACCGTTGACCCGCACGCGGCCTCCGGTGGCGGCACCGGCCGCCAGCGCGCGCGTCTTGAACAGCCGTGCCGTCCAGAGCCAGCGGTCGACGCGCATCACCCTCCACACGTAATCGGCTCACCAGCCACAGCTCGCAAGTGTGCCGCAGCGTCGTCGCGCTGGCGGCTCCCGGCATCGCCGGAGTGTGAGGCGTCTGAACTGGAGCATGCGGGCCGGTCTCGGCCTAGACTCGGCCACATCCAGGTGAAGCAAGGGAGGACCCATGCCCGAAGTCGGTGTCGGTGAACGGCGCGGCCAACCTGACCGCGAGCCTGATCACCGTGACGATCAACCCGGACGGCACGGCGACGTTCGCGCTTCCCCGCGCGGAGGTCGGCCAGGGGATCACGACCGCAGTCGCCATGGTGATCGCCGACGAACTCGAGCTGCCGCTCGACAAGGTCAACATCACGCTGTCCGAGGCGCGGCCGGAACTCGAGTTCAACCAGCTCACCGGCGGGTCGAACTCGATGCATGTGCTTTACGACCAGGTCCGCGTTGCGGCCGCGATCGCGCGTGGCCAGCTGGCGCTGACGGCGGCCCGGCAGCTCGAGGCTCCGCTTCCGAAGCTCATGCTCAAGGACGGCGTGGTCACGGCTCCGGACGGACGTGCGCTCTCGTATGGCTCGCTCACGAGCGCGGCGGCTGCCTCGCGCACGCAGGCCGTGCTGGCTCAGCTGAAGCCCGCCTCGCAGCAGACGCTGGTCGGCACCCCGCAGCCGCGGATCGACGCGGTCGAGATCGTCACCGGCACAAAGCAGTTCGCGATGGATCTCGACGTGCCCGGCGCGCTGCCGACGATGGTCTGCCGTCCGCCGACGATTAACGGGACTGCGCTGGCGGTCCTGAACCAGGCGCAGGTCAGCGCGATGAGCGGCGTCACGGACGTCGCGATCATCCCGCACACACAGTTCGTGCCCGGCGGCGTCGCCGTCCGCGCCACGACGTTCGGACAATGCATCGACGCGATCCGGGCGCTCCAGGTCCAATGGGCGCCGGGCGCCGCAACCGGCAACTCGGACGCCGACGTGCTCGGTGACCTGATCGGCGCCGAGCTGCCGATGACGCCCGCGTTGGGACGGGCGCTCGATCAGCGATTCACGTTCTATTTCCGCCCCGGTGACCCCCTGGAAACCAACTGCGCGGTTGCCGACGTGCGTCCCGACAGCGCCGAGATCTGGTCAACGATGAAGTCGCCGATCTATTTCCAGGAGACGGTCGCCCAGATCCTCGGACTGCCCGTATCGAGCGTGACGGCACATGTGACCCAAGGCGGCGGGTCGTTCGGCCGCCACTTGTTCGCCGACGCGGCGTTCGAGGCGGCGGCGATCTCGAACGCGATCGGCAGGCCGGTCAAGCTCATGTGGCACCGGACCGACAACTTCCGCCAGGGACGAGTGCACCCCATGTGCACCTCGAGGGTGCGGATCACCTATCTGGGGAACAACGTGCTGGCGGTCGGTCACCCAGCTCCTGAACGAGGTCTACCACCCGCCCGGCAGCGTGTTCAACACCTCGAGCGTGCGCAACATCTACAGCCCCGAGGTGACCGTCGCCAAAGAGCTTATGGTCGACCAGGTCGCGAGCGCGATGGGGCAGGACCCGTACCAGCTCCGGCGCTCATTCGTCCGGGACCCACGCATGCTCGCAGTGCTCGACGCGGCGGCCAAGGCTGCCGATTGGGGCAAGCCGATGGCGCCCCACACCGCCCAGGGAATTGGGATCCACCATGAGTACAAGGGCTACGCGGCGTGCGTGGCCGAAATCGACTGCACCCCGCAGACCGTGAACCGGGTGGTCGAGGACGGATATACCGGGCCGCGGGTCACGAAAGTCACCTATGCGGTCGACGTGGGTCTCCCGATCAACCCGCTCGGGCTCGAGGCCCAGATGATGGGCGGGATCATGGACGGGATCGCGCAGGCGCTGACCTACAGCCTGCATCTTCAGGACGGCTACTTCCTCGAGGGCAGCTGGGACAACGCCTACTACACACGGGAGTGGAACAGCCCTCCGAACAGTCAGCCCTCCGAGGGGATCCACGTGATCATCATGCCGGCGAATCAAAGCGAGCCCGGCGGTGCCGGAGAGTTCGGGGTCGCCGCCTCGATGGCGGCGGTCGCGAACGCGTACACGCGCGCGACCGGGACGATGCCGACCAGCTTCCCGATCAATCACAACCAGCAGCTCGGGTTCACACCGTTACCGACCGTGCCGCCGATACCGCAATCGCCGACCGACGGATTGCAGGAGGAGTTCTGATGGCCACCTACTCGTTCATCCTCAACGGCAAACAGGTGAGTGTCGACTGTGACGGCGAGCTTCGCCTGCTCTGGGTGCTGCGCGATCTCCTTGGGATCCTTGGACCGAAGTACGGCTGCGGCCTGGACGTGTGCAAAGCCTGCACCTGCCACATCAACGGCAAGGCGTTCAGCCCATGCTCCGTGCCGGTCAGCGACATCCAGCCGACCGACCAGATCACGACGATCGAGGGGCTCCCCACGACGGTCGGCCAGCAACTCCATCCGATGCAGCAGGCGTGGCTGAAGTTCGACGTCGCGCAGTGCGGCTACTGCCAACCCGGTCAGATCATGGCCGCCGTGGCGCTCGTCCAAGAGATCAAGGCCGAGGGCCGGCAGATCGCAGACGCTGACATCGACTCGCTCCGCAACATCTGCCGCTGCGGCACGTACGTGCGCATCCGCGAGGCGATCGTCGACGCGGCGGCCAATATGTGAAGGGCGCTTCTGGAGGGGTTGACCGGCGCGACGCATCACCCCTCAATACGATCCTCGGCGTGCCGCCCTTGGTCCGGACGCGGAGCGACATCACGCTCGAGTTGATCCACGCCGTGGCGTGGCGAGGTGCGGGGTTGGAGATCGCGCCGCAGGCGCTGGCGGTCATGGATCGCTGCCATGCGTCGTTTGAGGCGCTGGTGTCCGATCGGGTAGGCACCGATCCGCAGGCCCTGATCTACGGGGTCACGTCGGCGCCGGGTGACGCGGCCGGGGCGGCGCTGACCGAGGAGGGGAAGGCCGGGCGTCCGAGCCAGTTGTGGACCGCGATGTCGTTCGGCGATCCGCTGCCGGATCGAGTCGTGCGGGCGATCCTCGTCGCGCGCCTGGCTAACTTCGTCGAGGGGCACGCCGCCGTCCGCGGCCAGGTGGCGCTCGCTGTCGCCGACATGCTCAGCGCGGGGGCGCTGCCCGTCGTGCCGGCGCAGTCAAATGGCGGGTCGGGCGAAATATTGGCGTTGGGGAGTCTGTTCTTCGACTTGAGCAGACGGATGCCGCTATATGCGAAGGAGCGGATGGCGCTGATCAACGGCTCCCCGTGCGCGGCGGCGCTCACCGCCGACATCGCGTTGGCCGCCGAGCGACGCGTCGAACTGTCCGACGCGGTGTTCGCGCTGGTCGCGGAGATCTCCGGAGCGCCGGATGAGCATTTCGCACCGGAGCTCGAGGTGCTCTGGGGCGACGAGCACGAGGCCGCGGCGCTCCGCTCTTTGCGGAGGCTGCTCGAGGGGAGTGGTCGCATCCGCCAGCGCCACCAGGCGTCCGTGTCGGTGCGGATCCTGCCCCGTGTGCTGGGCGCGATCCGCCGCGTCCACGCGGCAGCCGAGTCTGTCGCCCGGATCTCCTTGAGATCGGTCACCGATAACCCGGTGTACCTACCGCCCAGCGCCGAGCGGCCGCTTGGCACGGTGTACTCCAACGGCGGCTATCACAACGCCCAGGCCGCCCCGGCGATCGACGGAGTGGCCTTTGCGCAGGCGGACCTGTGTCAACTCGCGCAGCGCCTGACCGATCATCTCTTTCAAAACCCGCTCACTGCCCGGCTGGTCGCGCACGACGAATGGTCGGTCAAGCCATTGCACATGGTCCAGAACGGGTGGGCAGAAGAGGCACGCGCGATCGCTGCGCCGACGCTCCTCTCACTCGGTGGCTTTGGCCAGAACGACGTGCCCGTGCTGAATTTTCTGGCCTGGCGCAAGGCGACCGCAATCGGACAGTGCCTCGACGCAAGTCTCGCCGTACTCGCCGCCATCGCATCCCAGGCCCTGTACGTCGGCGCGCACGAGCCGCCGCCGAAACTCCGCGCGCTGATCGACCTCATCCGCACGAGCTTCCCCCCCGTCGACCAGCCACGAGCCCTCGGCGACGACTGCCGGAGGCTCACCGACGCATTCGCCCGCCAGGTGTTCGACTAGCGGCGCTCACGCGACCGTCACAGCCCTGCCAGACGGCAGGCCACCGGGTACTCTGGCGACCCGTCGCGGGGCCGCCGCTCCGCGGCGATCGCGAACGCCTCCTGGGCGGCCTCCTCGGCCAGATCGATGTCCCGAGGAAGCCGACCGGGGACGCCAGGACGCGGCCCCACTCGCGCTGGAAGACCTGCTCGATCAGTGCGCCGTCTCGACTGGGACGTCGACGAGCGGGCGCACCTCGACCGCGCCGCCGAGCCGCAATGCCGGAATCCGCTGCGCGAGCTCCAGTGCCTCGTCCAGATTGGACGCGTCGAACACGTAGTAGCCGCCGAGCACCTCCTTGCTGTCGGCGTAGGGGCCGTCGATGATGAGGTTCTCCTCGCCGGCGTAGCGAACCGTGGTCGCGGTCTCGCCCGGCTGCAGGTGCCCGCCGCCAAGGCACCGCGAGTCCTCGCGGAGCGCCCAGTACTCGGCGTTGACGATGCGGTACTCGTCCTCTCCGAGTGCCTCGTGGCTGCCGGCCTTGGGGTAGATCAGCATTGCGTACTTCATACCCGCCTCCTTTGAGGGATGGTTGATCATCCTTGAGACGAACGGACGGCACCAGGGGGGACAGCGCCCCCGGAAAATTCTCTCAGGCCGCCGGCAGCGGCCCGCCGGCGATCAGCTACCCAGCGCGG
Source organism: uncultured Solirubrobacterales bacterium (assembly GCA_963822855.1). Taxonomy (GTDB): domain Bacteria; phylum Actinomycetota; class Thermoleophilia; order Solirubrobacterales; family Solirubrobacteraceae; genus Palsa-465. Next base: position 128,443 of record CAWGJE010000017.1, read on the forward strand.
CGATGACCTGCTCAGCAGCGCCCTCGCTGGCCCGCGCGACCTCCAGCTCCCACTGACTGACGTCACCGAATGTGATCATCAAAGCCGAGGCGAAGCTTCGAGGCGGCGCTTCAACCGCTCCATGTTCCCGGGCATCTCGCGGGCGGCCTGGGGACGGACGAGCAGCGGGACCAGCAGCTTTCCGATCCCATGCCCCGTGAAGTCCACCTCGATCGTCACCCGCACGTGTGACCCATCCGCGAGCGGTTCGACCGTGACGGCGACGATCGCCCTGATCGGACCGTCGATGCCGCGGTCAGCCCAGCGGCGCGGCGGGTCGAACTCGGTGATGCTGGTGCTGACCTCCCGGGATCGACCGCCGATCTTGCGCAGGGTCGTGCACTTCGAGCCGACATGAGTAGGCGAGCTGTCCATGCGCCCACGCTCGACGCCCTGCTGCCACTCCGGGAACGTGCTCGGGTCTGTGACGTACGCGAAGGCTTCCGCTGCCGGTAGGGCGACCTCGATGGTGGAGGTGATCGCCGCCATCAACCCTCCGTTGGAGCTGGGCAGCGCCCTGGTGCCGGAGTCGGAACTGACTGCGCGACCAGATCTGCGAAGCGCTGCAGGTACAAAGGCCAGCCACCGTCGCCCCCGATGCCGTCGCGAAGCGTCGGCCAGTCGTCGCCGTGTCGGTCGAGGTTGCGGTGCTCGAGCTGGACTCTCGTGCGGTCCTCACTCTCAGCGACGAAGCGGACCTCTACCTCGCTTGTCCTCTCGAGATCAGCCTCGACCTCCCACCGCGGGCTGATGTCCCAACTGATCACGAGCCGGTGCGGTGGCTCGTAGGCGAGCACCCGGCCCCAACGGCACTCGCTACCGTCGACGCCCCGGTCGTACAGATAGCCGCCGACGCGGCGCTCGAACACGGTTTCCTCGATCTCGACGCTCAGCAGATTGTGCTCCCGCGGCTTGATGCGATCGAACTGCTCGGTGAAGACCTTGAACGCGACCCCGATCGGCGCCTCGACAACGATCGAACGTCTCACCGTCGCGAGAAGTGACACCTGCGTGTGGCTTGCCTCGGTCTCGGTGCTCACGTGTCCTCCTTGGATGATCGTTCGACGGCCGCCTCGTACGAGGCCAACGCGCTCCCCCAAAAGCGCTCCAGGTCCGCGCGCAGCGCGGCCAGCCCATCCGGGTTGACTCGATAGATCCGGCGGGTGCCCGCCGGCTGGTCGGCGACCAGCCCAGCGTTCTTGAGTACCCGAAGGTGCTGCGACACCGCCGGCCGGCTGACCGGTAGCTCGCTGGCCAACTCGATGACTGCGCGAGGGCGATCGACGAGCAGCTCGAAGATCGCCTTCCGGGTCGGATCCCCCAGCGCACTCCACACGTCGGATCGGTAAGCCAGCACGCACGGTAAGCATACACAAACCGTAAGCTCGCGACAACGGTTCCACCGGACAAACCGGAACGCCGGCGTTACGTTATGCGGCGGTGGCCAGGAAACCTGACGGGCTGAACGCTCCTGGCAACGTTGCGGGGCGAGCGCGTCGCTTACAGCGCGACCTGTGAGCCCATGATCACGGTCCGGTCACCGGGGAGCCCGAAGTGTTCGATCGCGCTCGAGGCGTTGCGGGCCATCGCGATGAACAGGCTCTTGCGCCACGCCGGCATGTCCGGATCGTCGGTCGGTGTGATCGTGATCCGTGAGACGAAGTACGACGCGTGCTCGAGGTCGAGGTTGCGCTCGAGCATGCCCTGCTTGCGCGCCTGCGCCAGTACGTCGGGAATGTTGAGCGTGTCGTGGTAGCCGAAGCGGGCGGTCAGATGGACCACCTTGAAGCGGCCGTGGCCGAGCACCTCGGCCGCGCACCGATCGAACGTCTCGACGTGCGGAATGCTGACGGTGTCGGCCCTGACGATCAGGACCTTCTCCGGAAGCGTGTGGGTGTGCTCGACGTTGGCGCGGAGCGCCAAGGGAGTGGTGTCCTTGTCGCGGCATAGGAACACCGCGACGCCCGGAGTCCGAACCAGCGGCGGCTGCGCCGAGTCGAGACCTTCGAGGAACCCCTGGAGCGGTCCCTCCTGGGCAACCCGATTCGCTGTCACGATCGTCTGGCCGCGGCGCCAGTTGAGCATCACAATCGAAATCAAGAGCCCGATCGCCAGGGGCAGCCACGCGCCGTGCTCGACCTTCGCGATGTTCGCACTGAAGAACGCGACCTCGACGGTCAGGAACAAGACCGCGATCGGCGCCAGCCTTCGCCTGGACATCCCCCACAGCTGCCGGGCGATTGCGAGGAACAGCAGGGTATTGAGGATGAACGTTCCCGTCACCGCGACGCCGTAGATGTCGCCCAGCTTGTTCGAGGAGCGGAACACGAGCGTCAGCGTCAGCACTCCGACGCACAACACCCAATTGATGATCGGGACGTAGATCTGGCCCTCGACCGTGGAGGTGTGAAGGACTCGGAGCCTCGGGAGGAAGCCGAGCTGGACAGCTTGCTTGGCGACCGAGAACGAGCCCGAGATCACGGCCTGTGAGGCGATCACGGTCGCCATCGCAGCGAGCACGACCATCGGCCAAAGGGCCCAGTGCGGGATCATCTGGTAGAAGGGATTGAACGTGCTCGCGTCCTTCGCCAGGGCCGGGTGGTGGAGGATGAAAACCCCCTGGCCGAGGTAATTGAGCACGAGCGCCGGTAGCGCCAGGGCGAACCAGCCCAGGCGGATCGGCCCCGCGCCGAAATGGCCGCGGTCGGCGTATAGCGCCTCGGCCCCCGTCACCGCCAGCACGACGCCCCCTAGCACGAGGTAGCCGGCGGCGCCGTGATCGACGAAGAACCGGATGGCCCAGGTCGGGGACAGCCCCTGGAACACCGCCGGGTCCTTGAGCACCTGGCTGAGGCCGATTAGCGCGATCACCGAGAACCAGACGAGGAGGATCGGTCCGAATAGCCACCCGATCGTTCCCGACCCGAATCGCTGCAGAATGAACAGGCCGAGCAAGATCGCGACGGATAGCGGCACGACCAGGTGCGCGAGCGCGGGCGTGGCGACCTGGACTCCCTGGATCGCCCCGAGCACCGAGATCGCCGGTGTGATCATTCCGTCGCCGAAGAACAGCGCCGCGCCGAAGATGCCGAGCGTCACCAGCAGCGTTGCGTGGGCCACCTTGTTCCGCTGCAGAAGCGCCGTCAGCGCCATGATCCCGCCGTCGCCGCGGTTGTGCGCGCGCATGATGAAGCCTGCGTACTTAATCGAGACGACGACCATCAGCGCCCAGAAGATCAGGGACGCGATGCCGTACACGTTGGCCGCGGTGATGTGCGCGGTGGCCTTGTACGAGGTGAAGATCACCTGTTCGGTGTACAGCGGGCTCGTCCCGATGTCCCCGTAGACGACCCCGAGCGCACCCAGTACAAGGACCGCTCGGCCCGCGTGAGCGATCACGTCCCGGTTGGAATCTTCCAGGGCCTCGAACCGCTTCCGCGTCGCCTCCGACTCCTCGGCGAGGGCACTGCCTGCCGATGGACCGACGTAGCCGATCTTGTGGGCCGCCTCGTGCAGGCTGCGCTTCCGCGCCGTGCTCATCGGAGGGTCTCCGGGCTTGCTCATCGGAGGGTCTCCCGGCTTGCTCATCGGAGGGTCTCCGGGCTTGCTCATCGGACGGTCTCCCGGCTGGCGCGGACCGAGTCGTGCCGCGCGAGGGGTTCGAGCGCCGCGGCCGCCGCGCGCAGTCGGCTTCCAAGCGCGCCGGGCTCCGTAGGCCGGTACAGCGGGCTGGTGCCGTCGGTGAGCAGCGACTCGAGCAGCGCGACACCCCGAGCGCTGATCGGCTCGGCGGCGCGGAGCCGGCGGTCAAGCGTCGTGATCACCGTGCGTGCGGCGATCACCTCGCGCCGGTCCGGCCGGACCGCCGCACTGAAGCCGCGGGTGGTGGCGTCGGCGTCGCGAACGACCCTTGCCAACCCAGCGGCCATGCGTGCCCGGTATCGCTTGCCGGTCAGTCGCTCGCTCCTGATCGCGAGGAGCTCGCTCGCGAGCGGACTCACCCCGGCTGCCAGCTCACGATCGAGTTCGGCGGCGTGCCACCCGGCGATCAATGCAAGACGAACACGACGCCAGGGCCGCGCTCGCCTGCGGCGCGACAGCGACGGATACGCAATGCGCTCGAAATCGGCGACGGACATCTCAGTGGGTGCTGCACTTGAGATGCTCGCGGAGGGTCCATCAAAGCGACGATAAGAAATCGCTGGCCACCGTCAAGATTTCGTATAAGCAGGGCGATTTCGCTGCTCACCGCGCCCTCATGCCACCCCGGCGGCGCGTGCGGGACTCGCCGGACACGACGCCCGACGTCACGCTCCCTCCCGGCGGTCAAGCCGGGATCTGAACCTCGAACAGGTAACCGCCGCGCTCTCGTCGCCGCGTCAGCCGGGCGGGTATCGACGGCAGTTCGTCGCGCTCCGCGGCGGCGGCCATCACCGCGCGGTAGGCCATGGTGACCTCCGGCGCGAGGGTGCCGATGCGCTCGCCCCCGAGGCTCACCACCAGCTGCTCCCGCGGTTCGTGCTCCCACTCGAGCCACGCCTCGGCGGTCGCGGTTGCGCCAACCAGGCGGGGGATCGCGGCGTAGGCCCGCTCGAGCACGGGTCCCGCGGGTCCGTCGAGCTGGACCTCGCACCATCGACCACGCGCCGCCCTGGGGACGCCGTAGGCAGGCACGGTCGGGGGGGTCAAGCCACGTCGGGGGCGACAGGTCCGGTGGCGGGCGGTGGTCGCGCTACGCGCGAACCGCCCTGACCCCGAGGCCGGCGGCAGCCCTGACTCCTCTCGCGAGCTGCTGCGCCCGCTCGACGGGCGTGTCGTGGAGATGGTCGAGCGTGTGCTCGTACCACAGCGGGCTCTCGCACAGTTCGCGCGCGGCCAGCTCCCGCTCGAGCGCGGCACGAAGCTCGCCGCGATCGGTATCCGCGCTCATTCGCCTGACGACCTTGACCGCTGCGTCTCGAGAACGGCTTTGGCGCCAGACCTCTGAAGAACGGGTCGCTTTTCGGAGGTCTCATACGGGCTGGGTGGCGGCTCGTGCGGAACGATCGAAGGATCACCACCGCTGTCGATGTACCGGCGGACGACGACTCCCTGCTGCTCGTCAAAACCAAACTCGTCCAGTAATGCCTCCACACCGCGATAGCGCTCGGCGAACGGAATCGCCTCCCTCAGGACAAGGCCGGCGATCTTGTCTACAGCGGCCTCGGCCTCGGCGTCGCTTGAAACCTTCAGCCGACGATCCTCATCGCCTTCCTGTTCGACGCTGTCGTCAGGAAACACCCGCTCATGAATCAGCGCGAGCCGGTAGTCATCTCCCAACAGCGTCCACAGCCGTCGCAGCGGCTCATAACTCACCCCGACGTGTACATGGGTGACCCACACCGGCGGTCGGTCGGGAATGCTGCCCGCTCTACCCACCGAGGCGGTGGCGGCCATGTCATCGTGGAGTGGCCGGACGAACTCGGCCAGGTAGAACGACGACACGCGCGTCGGCGTCGCGGGAACCCACGCGTGCGGCGCCAGGGCAACCGCAAGCTCGCGCCCCAAGCGCTCACGCATCTCCTCCGCCGCGCCGCGCGCCACCGCCGTCAGGCGAACAGCTCGCGCAGGTGATCGTTGAGGAACGTTCCCTCGGGATCGAGCATCCGACGCGCTTCGATGAACGCGTCGGCCTCGGGATACAGGGCGTGAAGCCGCTCGGGAGTGAGGAAGTGCAGCTTTCCCCAGTGAACCCGCGCGGAGAAATCCGACAGGAGTGCGTCGACCGAGCGCAGGTAGGCCCAGTAATCGGTGCCCGGCGTTCCTGACACCGAGATGACCGTCGTGGCCGTGTTGTAGTTCGGAGACAGATAAGCGTCATCGGGGCCGACAGTCCGTACCTCGAGCGGAAACACGGAGTCGGGCAGACTCCGAAGCATCAGGTCACGCATCGCCGACAGGGCGGCGGGGCCAAGCTCGAGCGGGACGAAATACTCGAGCTCGTGGAAGTTGGGGTCGTAGACCATCGGATAGATCCGGTAACAGCGATCGGTCCGGCGACCCTCGGCCGCGCTGTCAGGTTGATCGGGCGCGGCGTCGTCGTAGATCTTCACGTAGCACTTGTCCGCCATCGTCTGATCGTGTGAGGAGAGGTTGTAGAGAGCCGCCGACTCCTCTGTGGGCAGCCAGAAGAAGCCGAAGTGGCGATGCTCGTGAACGAGTTCGTTCCAGCGCTCGAGTACCTCCTCCCACCGCCAGAGGTCGATCTGTTCGGTGAGCCGGTACGCGTCGGTCACCTCGAGCTCGAGCCGAGTCATCACGCCGAGCATCCCGATCGAAACCTGAGCCGCACGCAATAGATCGGGTTCGCTCTCATCGATGTCGCGAATCTCTCCGGTCGCGGTGACCAGCCGGACTGCGCGGATGACCCCCGACAAGCATTTGTTGCGGATCCCCGATCCGTGCGTCGCGGTCGACACCGCGCCTGCGATCTGCTGGGTGTCGATGTCGCCCTGGTTCTTGAGCGCGAGCCCGGCGGACCAAAGCGGCTCGTAGAAGTCGCGGATCAACGTCCCGGAGAGCGCGGTCGCACGCTTGCGCCCCGGGTCGGTACCGACGACGCCCCGCAGCGCCGAAAGGTCCAGGAGCAGCCCGTCGGTCTGGACGATCGGCGTGAACGAGTGGCGCGCCGCGGAGACCCGCACGCCGGACCCGCGCTCGGACGCCTCTCGTACGAGCGCCGCGACCTCCTGCTCGTTGCGTGGCGCCGCCGCGTAGCCCGGCGTGAACGACTGGTTGCCGACCCAGTTGGTCCACACCTCCGCGGCGGGCAGATCGGCCAGCATGATCGCCGGATCTTATGGCCTGGGCGCGCGTGCCATGCGGCCGGATGACCGACGCGCCGGGCGGGGCCTCAATCGATCAAGCGCGGGCGTCGATGAGCGATCGGTGGACGCATCTTCATACGCGCTGGTGCACGGGGTCCGCCGCACCCGAGCGACGCTTGACGCGTGGCGCGGTCGCCCGTGGCCGGTGCTCCGCGGGTGGCTGCTGGGATCGTTGGGCGCGGCGAGCCTGCTGCTCCTGGCAGTCCTGGCGATTTCCCTGATCGCCCACCCCTCGCCGGGCGCGGTCGACCTCGGCGCACCTCCGTTCGCGGTGGGCGGGTTCGGCGACGTCGTCCAGATCCTTCGGGACAACTCGCTCGTTCTCGCGCTGCACGCGATGGCGTGTGTCGCCGGCTTCATCGCGGGCAGCTCGCTGCCGCTGCAAGCCGGCCACCACCGCGGCTTCGTGCGCACGATCCATGAGCGCGGCCAACCGGTCGCGATGGCGTTCGTCGTGACCGCGACCGGCTTCTCGCTCAGCCTCCAGGCGTACACGATCGGGATGGCCGCCGCCCGCGACGCCGCTGCGCTCCACACGTCGCCGGCGCTGCTCCTCCTTGGACTGCTCCCCCACGCGCTGCCCGAGCTCGTCGCGCTGTTTCTCCCGCTCGCGGCCTGGATCGTGGCGAGCCGGCGCGGTGAGTGGGAGCGCCTGCTGGCAGCGACAATCGTCACCGTCTCGCTAGCGGTGCCAACGCTGGTCCTCGCGGCGACGTGGGAGGTCTGCGTCGCGCCGCACATTCTCGCCGCGTTGTTCGGATACCGATAGATGGCGCGGGACGACGCGCAGCCGCCGTGGTGGGCTCGCGCGCCTGCTCGGCTGGCGTTCCTGCTCGTCGTGCTGGCGGCGGTGTCCGCGTACGGCGTCCCGCGGATCATCGCGAACGCCTCGGCGGGCGCATCGGCGGCGCAGTGCCCCGTGGACGCCCCGTCCGTCGCGAGGGCGACCATCCCGGACCTGGAGCGCACAGCCGACGCTGACGGCCTTTATGCGCTGCTCGGCCGCGGGACGCTCGACACGTGGGGTCTCCAGGAGCCAACCGCCGCCTGGGCCGACAATCCGCCGAGGAACGTGGCCCTCCCGCACCTCCTCTGGATCGACGCCGGATTCGAGATGCGCTGGTGGTCCCTCGCCGGCGACCATCTAGGCGCCTCGCTGTTCGTGTTCCCGGATCGCCGGAGCGCCGCCGAGTACGTGACCGAGGCCGCGTCTGCCCGATGCCGCCTCGCTGCCGTCGCCGCCCGAGTCGCCGCCCCTCTCGGCGGGCGGGCGGTCGTCTGGGAGAACCCGGACGGCTACCTCCAGACGGACGTCTTGTTCGCACGGGCAAACGTCGTCTACCGCCTGGTGGCCGTCGCCACAGGTGCGCAGCAGGGTGAACGTCCCACGCGCGCCGACCTCGGGCGGTTGCTACGCCTCCCCGACGGTCTCGCGTGCGCACTAAGGGACGCCGGCTGCCCACGGTCGCAGGTCGTCCCCGGGCGCTCGTAAGCTTGGGATCGTGCGGCTCGAGGGCATCCAGGCAGGGGACATCGTCGAGGTGGATCGGCTTGGTCGCCGGTTCCATGCGCTCGTCACCGGAAACGCGCCCGAGGGTCTTGCGTTCCAGCCGCTCGACCGGCGAATCACCTACCGAGCCTGCCGCGCGCATCAGGTGCTCGCGCACTGGGCCAAGCGCGGACGGCCGCGCGCGACCGAGGAGCCGCTCGAGCCCTCGCCGCTCCAGCTCGAGCTCGACACGACAATCCGTCGGTAAGGGCCGGCGCGCCGCTGGGGCGGCGCACCGGCCATCGGTGTTCAGCGCTGGACGAGGTCCGCTTCCACCCGGCTCCCCCGCCCCGCGATGTTCAGCGCGTCGCCGGTCTCGAGCAGAGTCTTGAGCTTCGCGATCACGATCGGCCAGCCCCCGCTGACGCTCTCGGCGACCTTGCTGCCCGTCTCGAAGGCGTCGTGTACGACGGTCAGCTTGACCGCGTCGCCGGCGGGCTCGATATCGAACGTCACCTTGGACCGCGGCTCGGCTGCGAAGGTGGCGAGCAGATCGTCGCTGAGGTCGATCACGGCTGCCAGCTCCGGGGTGAAGGTGTGCCACGTATACGAGAGGCGACGGCCGGGGTCGGCTTCGAGCACGACCTGATCGGGATCGTCGATGATCGCGCCGTGGTTGTCCCAGACCATCGTCGACCCGACGGTCCAGTCGGTGTCAAAGGTCACGTCCCAATAGCGCTTGGTGAACGCCGGATCGGTCAGCGCCTGATACAGCCGCTCCGGGGTCGTGTGGATGTAGGTCGTGTAGACGAATGAGGGCTTTTGCATCGTGGGGTTCTCCAATGCGTGCTTGAGGTCCGCGAGCGCGTGGACCCGCGGTTGGTCGTAGCGATCGATCCAGCGTTCGGAGATGGCGTTGATCGGAGCTGCGTTGAGGTAGTGGAGCTTTTCGCGGCCACGCCACAGCGTGGTCACGAGGTTGGCTCCCTCGAGCACCGCGAGGTGCTTGCTGACCGACTGGCGGGCCATGTCCATGTCGGCACACAGCTCACGCAGCGTCTGGCCGTTGCGGGCGTTCAGGCTGTCCAGCAACCGGCGCCGGCTCGAATCAGCAAGCGCCTTGAAGACCTCATCGATTTCTCGTCGTTCCGAATGTGCAGCCATATGGCTGCATGATTATAGGCAGCCGCTTGGCTGCATGTCAAGGCGGGGACTTTGTCGGAGCTACTTGCGCCTATGCGTATCGCGGATCGTCCCGACGGGTCCGAGGCCGGGGATGGTGACCGGCTGGTTCGTCACCTGGCTCCAACCGCCGGTCGAAGTCACCGGCGTCGTGCCGTTGCTGTTCTGGCCGTAGAGGACGAACGAGATCGCCTGGAACGCGCCCTGGACCGTCTCGGTGGCGTTCTTAGACGCCCCGGATATGTGGATATTGGTCAGCCCGACGTTCTTGAGCAGGTACTGGACGATGGGGTCGTCCATGCCGTCATTCCCCGGCTTGCGCACGATGATCTCGACCGAGGCAATGCGCGTCCCGGAGGCGAGGTCTTGGAACAACTGCGCGCTGTACTTGTCCAGCGGCTTCGTGAACGAGAACCCCTGGAAGCTGACCTTGCCGGCGCCGGCTCCGGCCGTGGCGCTGCCGATCGCGAGCGAATTTTGGGCGTCGAGCGTGAAGGACGACAGATCGAACGCCTTGGTCGCACCCGCGTTCTTCTGGGTCGTCTCGCCGACCGGGGTCGGGTTGAGCTGGCCCAGATTGCCCGTCGGCGTGAGCACCATCGTGATGTCGGCGCTGGCAATCGAGGAGACCGGGGCCGTGCCCGCCGGCCCCTGCGCACCAGCTGCACCCGCCGGACCCGCGGGACCCTGGGGGCCCGTCGGCCCGGTCGCACCCTGAGGGCCCTGCTCGTTCCAGGCGATCGTCGTCTCGCCGGTGGTGCAGCTTGTCGCCGCGGGGTCGATGATGCGCAGGCTTCCGACCGCGGGGCCATCGCCAGTCGAGACCTGCACACACCCGGTGATCGTCGAGTCCGAGCCACCGATCTGCGCCACGGCGATCGCCGCTCCGGCGCCAAGCGCAGCGACGGTGGGCACCAATATCTTCAAAGACGTGCTGATTCCTCGCCAGCGTCGCCCCAGTGCGTCCGCCGGCCGGCTTCCGAGTCCACGGCTCATCAACCTCCTCCGGTTACTCGGCGCCCCACCCCGCTAGCTGTGATTCAACCAGCAGGGCCGGAGGCGGTCAACCGCCTCGGAGGGTCGCGTCAGGTTCCTTGAACGACGCGCGGCCGTCGTCGTCGCTGTCGAGAGTGCCTTGCGGCGCGTTCACGTACGCCGCGTACGCTTCGGTGGCCGCGCCAACATCGTCCTGAAACGGAAACGCAGTCATCGTCGTTAGCTCCGGCTGGTGCTTCTCCCCGGTTGACCACTCTCGGGGAGCGCGCGAATGTGCTTCAGAGTGCGCCGCCAAGGGCGCAGGTCACGGGTGGCCATACCGATGACGAACGCCACCGGCAGCAGCGCGAGGAAGATCGCCAGAATAATTCCCCGGCCTCGATTCTGGAGTGGTTCGGAGCCACGGTTGCGTGGGTATGCGTGGGAGTCTGGCCAGCGGTCAGCATCAAGCCGATCGTCTCCTGGATACGTTTTCGAGCGGCGATCCAGCGACGCCTCGCGACCAGCCCTACGCAAGGTCGCGCCGCATCTCCGGAGACTCTCAAATACCCGCTCGAAGCGTCGTGTAACCCGTTCGAAGCTGATGGAGCCGGACGCTCGGGCTCCCGGGCGATCACCCCGACGTCGGCAACTGGCTCTGCACGCTCGGGATGGCCTCGCTCTACGTCGAGGCCTCGGTGATCGCGCTCAGCGCCACCCGCCTCGGGCTACGGCGTGCGTGGCGAACAGCTGCGTAGGAGTGAACCGGCCCGCCGGTACGATGCTGAACGATGGCGATTGAGTGGGCCGGTTTGGGTCCGGAGCTGCTGCTGGCGCTCGATCGAACGCGTGCCGAGCCGCTCCGGGTGCAGCTCGAGCGCGAGCTGCGCGAGGCGATCCGCTCCGGCAGGCTGGCCGCCGGGGAGCGGCTCCCGTCCTCCCGGGTCCTCGCCGGCGAGCTCGGGATCTCGCGCGGGCTCGTGCTCGAGTGCTACAGCCAGCTCCAGGCCGAGGGATTCCTCACGTCGCGAGCGGGTTCGGCCACCCGGGTCGCGGCGGGCGCGCTGGCGCCCGTCGCGACACCGGCCAGCTCGCTTGTCCCGGAGCCGACGGGGCCGGCTCCCTCGCCTCGCCTCGCCGTCGACTTCGTTCCCGGCGTCCCCGACCTCACGAGCTTCCCGCGCGCCGATTGGGCCCGGGTGATGCGCGACAGCTGCCGCAACGCCACGCCGACCGAGCTCGGGTACGGCGACCCGCGAGGCACCGAGGCCCTGCGCGAGGTGCTTGCCGGTTACCTGCGCCGGGTTCGGGGCACGGTCGCCGACGCCGAGCGGATCGTGATCTGCCTCGGCTTCGGCCAGGGGCTGAACCTCGTGCTCCGCGCGCTCGCCGACAACGGCATCCGGCAGGTGGCGATCGAGGATCCGGGCGACGAGGACTACCACGAGATCTCCGCGCGGCTCGGGATCGAGGCCGTGCCGGTTCAGATCGACGAGCGTGGGATCGACGTCGAGGCGCTCGCGGCCACCGGCCTCCGCGCCGTGATCCTCACCCCCACCCATCAGTTCCCGACCGGAACCGCGCTGGCCCCGGAGCGCCGGCAGGCACTCGTCGCCTGGGCCGACGAGCGGGACGCCACGATCATCGAGGACGACTACGACGCCGAGTTCCGCTACGACCGCGAGCCGGTGGGCGCGCTCCAGGGACTGGCGCCCGATCGGGTCGCGCTGATCGGCACGGTCAGTAAGTCGCTCGCGCCCGGGCTTCGGCTCGGGTGGGTCGTCTGCCCGGCGCGTCTGCTCGAGTCGGTGACCGAGGACAAGCGGCTGAGCGACCGCGGGTCGCCGACGCTCGAGCAACTGGCACTGGCGACGCTGATCGAATCGGGTCGCTACGACCGCCATTTGCGCCGCATGCGCGACGTCTACGCGGCGCGTCGCGACACGCTGGCTCGGACGCTCGCCGAACTGGCGCCGCGTGTCGGGCTGCACGGACTCGCAGCCGGCTTCCACGCGGTCGCGCGGCTCCGCCCCGAGGCCGACGAGCAGGCGATCGTCGAGGCAGCCCGGACGCGCTCGATCGGGTTGTACGGCATGAACTCGTTCCGCCTGGGCGCGAGCAGCGGTCCGCCGGAGCTCGTGATCGGCTTCGGGAATCTCACCGAGGCCGCCATCGCGCGAGGGATCGCCGCGATCGGCGACCTGCTCTGAACCGCGTTTCGCCCGCGGGGACTCGCCAAAGCCCAATTCCGCCGCTGCCCCCGTCACCGCGCCCTCCCGCCTGCGAGCCGAACCGGTCCATTCGACTGGCACGAAATTGGCTCTTATCAGTGAGCCGCTTTCGACCTAGATTGGCCGCACCATGACGACCAATAACTCCCACTCCCCGATCCTCTCCGCCCCGGGAGCACGCGCGCTGCTCGGAAGCTCGATCCTGGCGCGCCTACCGCTCGCGATGTTCAGCATCGCGCTGCTCGTCAACGCCCAGCGTCTGACGGGCTCATTCGCCGTCGCCGGCGCGGTCAGCGGCGCATATGCCGTTGCCGGCGCGGTCGCCGCCCCGCTGCTCGGACGGCTCGTCGACCGGTGCGGTCAGACGACGGTGCTCGTGGCCGGCGCCACCGTGACGGCCGTGATGCTCGTCGCCACCGGGCTCGCACCGTCGAGCACTCCGCCCGCGGTCCTGGTGGCGCTCGCGGCCGCCGCCGGAATGTCCACTCCCCCGCTGTCAGCTTGCGTCCGCACGCTGCTTCCCGCGATGGTCAGCGACCCGGAGCGGCTTCCCACGCTGTTCGCGTTCGAGTCGACCGTGCTTGAGGTCACGTTCATCCTGGGTCCGCCCCTCGCCCTGGGCATCGGCGCGCTGTGGTCGACGGGCGCGGCGCTCGCCGCCGCCGGCGTGATCATGCTCGCCTCGACGCTTGCGTTCGCGGCCCAGCCGGCGTCGCGTGCCTGGCGGCCCGATCCCTCGGCGCCGCGGCGTCGCGGAGGCTCGCTTCGTGCGCCGGCGATTCCGATCCTGGCGCTGATCGAACTCGCCACCGGTGCCGTGTTCGGCGCGACCGACGTCGGCGTGACCGCGGCCGCGAAGGCGCTCGGCAGCACGGCCGCCGCCGGGCCGCTCCTCGGGCTGTGGGGCCTCGGCTCGCTCCTGGGCGGGATCGCCGCCACGCGCCTCGGCGGAAGCGCGCGGCGCGCAGGCGGGTTGATCCTGCTCCTGGGCGCGCTCGCCGTCGCCCACGGGGCGCTGACGGTTGTCACCGGCAGCGTGCTCGGGATCGCGGTCGTGATCCTGATCGCCGGGGCGACGATCGCCCCGACCGCGGCGAGCATCTACGCGATGGTCGACCGGTACGCGCCGACAGGCACGAGCACCGAGGCTTTCTCGTGGGCGCTGACCGCGGCGATGACGGGTGAGGCGCTCGGCGCGGCCGTTGGCGGTGGATTGGCGCAGAGCGCGGGCGCCGCTGCGGCGTTCGGGTTCGCCGGAGCCGCCGGCGGGGTCGCGGTGGCGATCGCGCTGCTCGGGTCGCGCCGCCTTGACGGCGGCGCTCGAGAGCCGGCCGCCGTCGAACCGGCCGCCGTCGCTCAGCCCCACGCGGCCTGATCAGCCCCGCCCGGCCTGATCAGCCCCCGCGTGGCCGTGGCCGCGAAACTACTGCTCGTGGACAACGTCGACATCGCCGATCGCCTCGAGACGTTCGCGCTGATGCTCGAGCTCGTCGAGGCGAACCCGTACACGATCCGCGCCTACCGGCGTGCCGCCGAGACGATCCGCACTGCGCCGGTCCCGGTCGCGGACCTCGTGCGCACGAATCGGGTCCGCCAGCTGCGTGGAATCGGCGACGGAATCGCGGCCCGGCTCAGCGAGCTGATCGAGACCGGCCAGATCGCCGAGCTCGCCGAGCTCGAGCGCGAGCTGTCGCCCGATCTCGTCGGCCTCGGTCGGTATCTCGGGCTCGGCGCTCGCCGCTCGATCGAGCTCGCGCGGGCGCTCGACGTCCGCACCGCCGACGAACTCCGCGAGGCCGCCGCGTCGGGGCGGCTGCGCGACGTGCCGGGGATCGGTGCCAAGACCGAGGCGCTGCTGCTCGAGGCGCTTGCCAACGAGCAGCAGCCACGACCCCGGGAGGGGCTTCTACTCAACCGTGCCCGCGAGCTGGTCGGTGCGGTCGCCGCCGCGCTCGGCGGCGAGCCCGCGGGCGACGTCCGCCGCTGGCGCGACTCGTGCGAGTGGCTGGCGGTCGTCTGCGCCGCGCCCGACCCGAAGCCTGTGCTGGATCGCTTTGCGGCGCTGCCGCAGATCGTCGCGCTGCTCGAGCGCGCCGGCCGGCGCGCGGTCGGGGTGACGATCGAGGGCGTGCCACTCGAGGTCGTCGCCGCCGAGCCTGCGCTGTTCGGCACCGCGCTCGTCCGGGCGACGGGATCGCCGGCGTACGTTGCGGCGCTCGAGCCGCTCCCGGACGCGCCCGACGAACAAGCGGTTTACGACGCGCTGTCCCTCCCGTTCTGCCCACCTGAGCTGCGGGAACAGCCATTCGCCGGCGAGCCGCCGGCGCTCGTCGACGTCGACGAGATCCGCGGCGATCTGCACTCTCACACGACGTGGTCGGACGGCCGGGCGAGCGTCGAGGAGATGGGCCGGGCGGCGCGCGACCGCGGCTACGACTACCTGGCGATCTGCGACCACACCCCCGCCGTCGGCGCGGTGCGCGGGCTCACCCCGGACGACGTGCGCCGACAGGGCGAGGAGATCGCCGCCGCCAACGAGGTGCTAGCGCCGTTCCGCGTGCTGCGCGGGATCGAGTGCGACATCCTCGCGGACGGGCGGCTCGATCTTCCCGACGACGTCCTGTCCGAGCTCGAGTGGGTCCAGGCCAGCGTGCACGGCGGGCAGCGGATGCCGGCGCCGGAGATGACCAGGCGCGTCGAGGAGGCGCTGCGCAATCCGTACGTGCGCTGCCTCAGCCATCCGACGGGCCGGTACATCAACCGACGGCCCGAGAACGCGCTCGACCTCGACCGGATCTACGCGCTCGCGCTCGAGCAGCAGGTCGCGCTCGAGGTCAACGGCCTCGCTCCCCGGCTCGATCTGAGCGGCGAGCACGTGCGCGACGCGCTGCGAGCGGGCGTCGAGATCGTCTGCTCCACCGACGCGCACTCGACCGCCGGGCTCGAGGGCATGACGCTGGCGGTGGCGACCGCCCGGCGCGGGTGGGCGACTGCGGCCGACGTCGTCAACACGCGGCCGCTCGAAGCGATTCTCTCGCGGCGCCTCCAGCCCTAGCTCCGTGACCGGCGGCTAGCCCCCGCCACCCGCCGACAGCTCCGGCGCCTGCGGATTGCGGGCGCACACGCCGGTGTTCTCGGCCTGCTGGAGCGGCGCGCGCGGGCCGGCGACGAACACGAAGTGCTTGATCGAGTCGGCCACGTTCTCCGGCTGGTTGGCCGCCTGGACCTCGAGCTTGGTCGACGCCTCCCCGAAGTAGCCCGGCCAGCACGCCCATGGCGTGCGGGCGAGATCGCCCATGTCGACCAGCGGCGTCGTCGCCGCCCGGAAGGCGAAACGCCCGGAGCCGCACGACAGCCAGTCGCTGGTCAGGTCGTATGTCACTGGCCTCGGCCGGGCGCCGCAACCCGCGAGATAAGTCGGGTGGCCACCGAACGCCGCCTGGAGCAGCGGGTGGCCGTCGTCAAACTGGATCTGCGGGCTGTTCCACGGGATGAACTGCCCCTCGTAGCTGTGCCGCGCCAGATACAGCCACAGCGGCGCTTGCGTGCGGGGGTCGAGGAGGACATCGGCGTGCTCGAGGTCCCCTTGATGCAGATCGACGTTCTCGTCGTCGCCGGCGATCGGTGCCTCGTTCATGAGGTCAGCGTTCGTCACCAGCGGGAAGTAGTTGTACGGGTAGTAGAACCAGTACTCGAGCGCGATCAGACCGGAGCGGACGTTCGGGTCCCGGGCCCGAGCCGGGAACGCCGAGACGCTGACCGGTCCGCGGTCGTAGAAGTAGATCTCCGCCGAGCGCCACGGGTCGAGCACGCCGGGATTGGCCAGCCAGTTGTGGAGCGAGCCCGACGCGATGTACTGGCCCCTCAGGAACGCCTGGAACTGCCCGCCCGGGCTCTGGTTGCGGGCCAGCCTCACCGGCAGCTGTAGGTAGTCCGAGGACTGCGCCCCGACGCCGCCGAGACTCGCGGGCGACGGCGGGCACACCTCGTGCGGGGAGCGCTGCTGCACGAGGCACACGGGTTGGTCCGCCCGCCCCCGCTCGTCGAGGATCGCGTTGACCGAGGTCGGCCAGTTCTGGTCGGCGATCGTCACCAAGAGCGTCGGCTGGTAGCGCTTGGCCAGCGCGGCGATCGCCGGCGGAGCGGTCCGCTCGATCGGCGGCTCGCCGCCGTTCGCCTGCCCGCCCGCGGGCGCGGGTCCCGCGATCACCCCGGTCCCGAGTGCGGGGTCTTGGTACCCGCTCGACAGGGACGGAGGACCGCCGCCGGCGCACGTCGGCTGCGTCGCGCGCAGCGCCGCGTTGAACAGCGTCGGCGTGCTCCCCCCGACTCCGAGCCCTTCTAGTGCGAGCGTCGCGAGCGAGGGTCGCCGGCCGGAGTCGAAATACGCGGTGCCGCCGCCGACGCGCACGTCCTGGACGCTGCCCGCCGGAACGAACTCCAGTCGCTCGTCGGTCGAGGTCGCGTCGGCGAGCGCCGTGCACGTGACGACGTAGACCCCGGCGCTCGTCCGGGTCAGGTAGCCGGCGGTGCGGCTTCCGGTGGAGGTGGTGAGCACGACCCGCGGGAACGAGATCGGAGGCGTCGCGCTGAACGCGAGCCCGAGGAGGAGACAGATCGTCAGCAGGATCCACGGCAACGGCGAGCGGACGAACTCGGGTACCGACTGCGGTTGCTTGATTCGCGCAAGGCTTCGGCCGAGCGTCGCCACCCCTGCCGCGGTGAGCACGATTACGCCGATCGGCGCTGCGGCGAACACGGCCGCGACCGCCACCAAAGCCCACGCGAGGCCGTGGATCCGCGCGTCGAACACGAGCGGGCTCACCCGCGTGAGGACCCAGCGGATGCCGAAGAACACGCCCACGCCGATGAGCACCCCAACCCACCGCGCGATCGGAACCGCCGCGCCCACGCCGCGCGCGACGCCGAGCCCGATCAGCGCCGAGAGCACCATGATGTTGAAGCCGGCAATGATCCTCACGGCGAAATCGCCGAGTGGCGCGGTCTCGAGCGGCCTCGGGTGCTCGGGCGGGAGCTTCTCGGCGCGGCGTTTGTTGCCAGTCACGACGAGCTCCGCGGAGCGGTGGACCAGGCCGAGCGGCCACCCCTTCGACCGCGTTGCCACCGCCCGGGCGCGCTGGGCCTTGACCGTGGCGTGTCGCCATTGCCGGCGGCGGCGCTCGACGGCGGCGTTCGGGGCGGCCGCGGCATTCCCCACGCCGCCCTTCCGCACGATGTCGTGCCAGTCCTGGCCCTGGACGTCCCATCGACGCCGAGAGCTGAAGTACGCGATCGCGCAGGCCACCGCGAACACGGCGGCCATCAGTAGCGTCGACACGAGGCCGACGCCGAACAGCTGCCGGCTGCCGAGCGCGGCGACCCCGGCCGAGGCCGGCAGCCGGGCCGCGGACAGCCGGACGAGTTCGACGATCCACCCGACCACGAACACGTAGACGACGATCCCCGCCGTGGCGGCAAGGACCCCGAAGATCGTCTTCAGCTCGCGACCGGGCGACGGCGTGCGGAAGCGACCCTCCGTCGACACGGCCTACGGCCTCGGCCGCTTGTGGCCCCACTCGGCGCGCAATACGCGGAGCGCATTGCCGTTACAGATCTTGTCGGCGTCCGCGTCGCCGTATCGCGCGCGCAGGTGGTCCTGGAAGCTGGTCATGCGGCCCATGTCCTCAAGCCCTGGCAGCGCGGGCTTGATATAGCCGTCGAGATCCGAGCCGATCGCGATGTGGTCGTAGCTCCCCGTCAGCTCGCGGATCTTGTCGATGTGGCGGCATACCGTCTGGAGCGAGCCCTCGAGCGAGCTGGTCTTGGACAGGCCGCTGGTCATGTAGTGCTCGCAGAGGATGCACCCGAGGACGCCGCCGCGGGAGGCCACGGCCTTGATCGTCTCGTCGTCGAACGAGTACTCCAGACCGCCGAAGCGGTAGGCCATGTGGGTGGCAATCACCGGGATCTCCTTGCCCGGATCACGCGCGTCGAGGCGCGAGAACACGTCCCGGATCGACTGCGTTCGCATGTGCGTGATGTCGATCAGGATCCCCTCGTCGACCATCGCGTCGATCACCTCGTGCCCGAGCGCGGTGAGACCGAGGTCCTTCGCCTGAGGGAACGCGAAGTTGTAGACGCGGTCCGGGAGGAACGGCAGCGCCGGGGCGTTGGTCGCGACGTCGCGGAAGAACAGGTGCGCGACCGTCACGTACGCGATTCCCAGACCGGCCAGCGTGTGCACGTCGTCGCGGACCTCGGCCGGTTCTCGCCCGAGCTGGAAGCCGCCCTCGATCGCGTGGATCAGGATCGGGACCCCGCCACCGAGCAACGCGTCGAGCTCGCTCACGGAGTGGGCGATCGCAACGGCATCCTGATGGGCGGCGACGTAATCCTCGACCGTCTGGTGCTGGTCGACGATGCTCTTGAAGTACCCCTGCCGGGGCGGCGCGCCGTAGCTCTCGGTCAGATCGATCTCGCTGAACGGCTGGTAGAGCACCGACAGTGCAACTCCGACGTCGCCGTCGCGCATCAGCGCCTCGGTCACGCTCGGCGTATCGCGCGGTCCCTGGTAGTTGGCGAAACGCGAGATCAGCTCGACGACCCGGCCCTGCCAGCGCTGCCGCCACCAGACGCGCGCGCGCTCGTGCGTGCGCTGCTCGTCCCCCACCAGTAGGTGCATCGGGAAATGCGCATGCATATCGACGAGCATCGAAGGACCTCGTTGCGGATCATCTCAGCGCGACCGGCGCTCGTGCGAGAAGCAGACGCGCCCAACCGTTATATGGTGTAAAGCGGCGCCGGATGGGTAGCCGCGTATAGCCGCCGGTCGGGGCGAATCCGACTCAGGAAGACAAACCCCGCGGATCGCGTGGAGGAACGCTACGGCGTGAACTCTGGCCGACATCGCCCCGACGACGGCATCGTATTAGCCCTCAGGGCTCGAGCTGGTACGGGAAGTCGGTCAGCAGCTCGGCGCCATCTTCGGTGACGAGCACGAGATCCTCGAGCCTGCACCCGCCGAAGCCGGGCCGGTAGCACCCCGGCTCGAGCGTGATCACGTCTCCAGCGACGAGCACGTCCGGCGCCCGTCCCAGTACAGGCGCCTCGTGGACCTCGAGCCCCACGCCGTGTCCGAGCGAGTGAAAGTAGCCCTCCTCGAGCACCTGACCGGGCGCCTTGCTCAGCTGGGTCGGCAGCCCCGCCCGCTCATAGGGCTCACACGAGATGCGGAAGACCTCGCTGCCGGGGACGCCGGGTCGCACCGCGTCCAGCGAGCGGGCCAGCGATTCCCGCGTCAGGTCGAAGTACTTGCGCAGCTCGGCGGGCGCCTGGCCGATTACGAACGTCCGCGTCATGTCGGCGTAGCAGGCCGACTCGAGGTCCATCGGCCACAGGTCGATCACCACGGGCTCGTCGGGCTTGATCGGACCCGAGCCCATGTCATGCCCGGAGGCCGACTGTGCGCCGTGCGCGACGATCAGCGCATCGGCGCTCGCCCCGCCCCGCGCCACCGCGGCCCGGATCGCATCCTTGACGAGCTCGCACGTGAGCGGCTCGCGGTCGGCGACGAGCCCGGAGCCGCTGCGCTCGGCGCGGTGCAGCAACTCGGCCGCGGCTTGCATCCCGTCATGCGCGGCCGCCTGCGCCCGGCGGATTCCCGCAAGCTCCGCCGCGCTCTTGACGCGGCGGCGCGCCTCGAACACGTTGCGGTCGACCTCGAGGGTCACGCCCGTGGCGCGCAGACGGTCGGCGAGCTCGAGCGGGAAGTCGCCGGGCACCGTGGCGCTCGTGAGTCCAAATGACCCCGCGGCGCGTACCAGCACCTCGAGCACCGCGTCCTCGCGGCCCTTGCCCGAAGACACCAGATCGTCGTAGCCGAACTCCTCGAATGCGTGCACGGTGAGGCCGCTGCCGAGGGCTTCGATCCGGGAGCGCTCGAGCGAGCTCACGACCACGTGGCGCTCGTCGCCCACCTCGGCGTACAGGAACGGGTCGGGCACCATCAGCGGAACCTCGTGGCGCATCGCCGGGTCGCGCACCGTGTCGCCGTGGATCAGGACGTCGGGCATCTCGCCGGCATCTTGTCACCGATGGGCGGAGTCGCGCGGTGACAGCACGAGCATCGCGGCGCTCGTCGCCGGCAGCGCGATCTCGTAGCGTCCCTCCGACGCCGCGACGGACTCCACCCCCGAGCGCCCCGCAAGCAGCCCCGTCGTCGTGTCCGCCCCGAAGCTCTGACCGGCGAGCATTACGCCGCTCGTCGCGGTAGCGCTCGGAGCCGTGAGCCGCGCCAGCGTCGCGCTCTGGAACCGGCCCGGCATGCGGACCGCCAGCTCGCGCGCGCCGCTGCCCTCGTTCGTGAGGACCACTCGAACGCTGCCGTCGGTCGCGCGCGTCGCCCACACGTCGACCCCGGGAATCCCGGTCGGGGTGACGCTGAGGAGGCGAGATCCGGGCGGTGTCGCCTGCGCGAACATCAACATGCCGTAGTACTCGGGCGAGACCGCCGCGCGCCACGTGCCGCCCGTATGCGCGATCTGGAACAGCTCGTAGCCGGCCCCCGGGAACGTGTGGACGTTGACGCCGGAGACGCCCACGCTCGCGAGACCGAACAGCGTGTTGAGCGCCCACAGCGCTGAGGCGAACGACTTGCTGATGGCGGGGTCGGCACCGCACGAGACGGTGTTCAGCTCGTCGACACGGAGCGAGAGACCGTGAGCGCGCGCGAGCGCCACGTACGGCGTGAACGAGGCGGCGAGATCGGTCGAGGTTGCCGGCGACAGCAGCCGGGCGATCGTCGGATAGCGAGCCGAGGTCCGCGGGGTCAGGCACACCTGGAGCGGATAGCGATGCAACGTCACCATCCCGAGGTGCGACTCGGCCGCGAGGAACTGCCCAAGGCCCTGGGTCCATTGGCGGCCGCTCAGGCTGGGGCCGGCCAGCGGGACGCGCGGGAGCGCCCCGGCGAGACCGTCGAAGTCGGTGACGTACTCCGACTCGTCGTAGCTCCTCGGCCGGCCGAATACGGCGTGCCCGCCCGCTCGATACCACGGGAACGCGGAATACAGGTCCGGCTCGTTGCCGAGCTCGAGCGCCCTCACCGATTGTCGCCCGACCCCGTTGATCAGCGCGTGCGCTTCCGCGGAGGCGAGCTGCGGGCTGTCCTGCTCGAGGTTGACTCCGAGGATCAGGCGGGCGCCCAGCGTCTGCGCCAGTGCATGCGTAACCTGGAGCCACTGAGGAGTGATGTCGAACGTGACGCCGGCCGGCCGGCTCACCCCGGCCACGGGCCACCAGGTCCTGTCCGTGCTATTGCCGCCGATCCTCAGAACCGGCGCCTGCCCGGGCGCCAGGTTGCGGACGAGCCGCTCGAACACCGGGTCCAGCGAGCTCGGATCCGAGCCGGCGTAGGCCTCGAGCGCGGAGTACTCGATCGATAGACCCAGGAACCCCTGCGGCACGACGGGGTGGCGAGAGCCGGGGTCGATCGTGACCGTGGTCGCGTGCCCGGTCGCCGCCGGGCTCGGAGCATCGGCATCTCCGCCGGCGCTCGCGAACGAGAACGCGATGATGAGCACGGCCACGATCGACACGACGGCTACGTCGAAGTGAAAGAAGGGGCTGCGGCGCCAGGTGTTCACAACTTGGAGTTTCGCGCGGCCGGGTGTCGGCACACGGACGCGCGCTTGCAATACGATCGCCAACCCTTCAACCGCGAGAGGGTTTCGGCATGGATCTCTGCTTGATGATCGAGGGTCAGGAGGGCGTCACGTGGCCCCAGTGGCGCGCGCTCGCTGTGGCGTGCGAGGAGCACGGCATCCCCTCCCTGTTCCGCTCCGACCACTACCAGAACCTCGACGGGCGCGCTCCCGACCGCCCGGCGCTCGACGCCTGGGGAACGATCAACGCGCTCGCCGCACTGACCACCACCCTGCGGCTCGGGACGCTCGTATCGCCGGCGAGCTTCCGCCACCCGTCGGTGCTGGCCAAACTCGTGGTCGTCGCCGACCACGTCTCGGGTGGGCGGATCGACCTCGGCATCGGCGCCGGGTGGCACGAGCGCGAGCACGAGGCTTACGGATTCCCGTTTGCACCCACGAAAACCCGGATCGACGTGCTCGAGGAGCAGCTTGAGGTGCTGATGGGCACCTGGAGCGACGGCTCGTTCTCGTTCACGGGCGAGCACTACGTTCTGCGCGACCTCGACGCGCAGCCGAAGCCCGTCCAGCGGCCCCACCCACACCTGATCATGGGCGGAATCGCGGCGCCGCGGAGCGCGGCGCTGGCCGCGCGGTTCGCCGACGAGTACAACACGCCGTTCCCGTCGGTGGAGGAGGCGGCCGCGCGGCGTGCGGCGATCGCCGAGGCCTGCGCGCGCGGCGGCCGCGACCCGATCCCGTTCTCGGCGATGATCGGGACCGTCGTCGGCGCCGACGCGAGGGACCTCGAGGACCGCGCCCGCCGGGTCGCCGAGCGCACCGGGTCCGACGCCGACACGCTGCTGCGCGAACCGCCGAACGGCTGGATCGTGGCGACGATCGATCAGGCGGCCGAGCAGTTCGCCGCCTACCGCGACGCCGGCCTGCACCGGGTCATGTGCCAGACGCTCGTGCACGATGACCTCGACGCGGTGGCGCTCGTCGGCCGGCTCGGGTCCCTGGTGGCGTAGCCGGCGGGCGCCGTCAGTGGTGTCGCCGCCGTTAATCGCCCGGCGCCGCCCCAAAAACAGGAACGCCCCGGATCTGGCGAAAAAACTGGCCGGATCAGCGGGGCGTTCACTGAGGGAGGAGAGGGTGTGCGCACATAGTGGCGCCATACGTTTCATATGTCAAAGACGAATTTCCAAGGTTATCTATACGCTTAGCTTATGGAACTTCGGCAACTTCGGTACCTCGTCGCGCTTGCTGACGAGCAGCACTTCACGCGCGCCGCGGCGCGCGAGCACATCGCCCAGCCGGCGCTGTCGCAGCAGATCCGCCGGCTCGAGCAGGAGGTGGGGCTGGCGCTGGTCGAGCGGACGACGCGGAAGGTCACGGTCACCGAAGCGGGCAGGACGCTCGTTGCCCGCGCCCGCCGGATCCTGTCCGAGGTTGACGCGGCCAACGCAGAGCTGCAGGCGCTCGCCGGCGTCCGGACCGGGCATGTGTCGGTCGGGACGATGCACACGATGGGGCCGGTCGACGTGTCGCACGCGCTCGCGGTCTTCCACGAGCGCCACCCGGGCGTCGAGCTGACCGTCCGCGAGCAGTCGAGCGAGGAGCTCGCCGAGATGCTCCGCGACGATGTGCTCGACCTGGCGTTCCTGTCGGTGACCGAGCGGATCGAGACCCAGGGGCTCGTGCTGCGCCAGCTCGTCTCCGAGGAGCTCGTGGCCGTCCTCCCCTCCGACCACCCGCTGGCGACCAGACGCCGGCTGCGGATGGCGGAGCTCGCCGACGAGCAGTTCGTGAGCTACCGCGAGGGCGCCCGGCTGCGCGAGCTGCTCACGTACGCGGCCCACCAGGCCGGGTTCGAGCCGCAGATCAAGCTCGAGTCCAACGAGAGCGAGCGGATCAGACGGCTGGTGGCGCGCGGCATGGGCGTCGCGATCCTCCCTCAATCCGACGCCGATCGCTCGGCCGGGCACCTGGCGGTGGCCGCGCTGACCGAGCCCGCGCTTCGGCGCGACATCACGCTGGCCTGCCGCGAAGGGCGGCGCCTCTCCCCCGCCGCCGCCGAGTTCCTCGAGCTGTCGAAGGAGCTCTTCTCTATACCGGCGGACGGTGATGCGCCCAAGGCCGGGCCGTCTCGAGCTGCCCGGCCAGCGAGTACAGGAGATCCTCCGTTCCCGGGCGGCCCACCAGCTGGACGCTGAGCGGTAGGCCGTCGGACCCGAACCCCGCCGGGACGGCGATCGAAGGCTGCCCCGTCACGTTGAACAGCGGGCACCAAGGCATGAACCGCGAGGACCGGTCGATCGCAATCGGCGCGGACTTGCCGTAGGCGCCCTCCGCGGTGATCGCGGTGGTCGCGAGCACCGGCATCAGCAGCACGTCGATCTCGTTCCACAGCTCGAGCACGCGCGCAATCCTGGCCGGCCGCCTCGCCAGCAGTTGCTCGCGCCGGCGGTTCGGGACCAGGCGACGGCCGGCGGCGACCAACTGCCGCGTCGAGCGCTCCAGACGCGAGCGGTCGGGCACCGTGCGCGACTCCTCGTAGATGCCGCGCATCCACATCTGTGTGAACTCGATCCCGACCAGGCCGTACGCCGGGTCGCGCTCGATCACCTCGTGTCCGAGCTCGGCGAGGACAGCGCCGGTCCGCTCCCACGCGCCGCGCTGGTCGCCCGAAAGCCGCGCGATGAACCCCGGCGGCAGCTTGCGCGAGGTCCCGATCCGCAGCCGGTCGGGCGGCGTGGCCGCGGCGTCGACGTAGCGTCCGGTGAACGGCGGCAGGGAGTCGGCGTCCCCCGGCAGCGACCCGTGGATCGCGTCGAGCAGCAGCGCGCTGTCGCCGACGGTCCGCGCGAGCGCGCCGAACACGCTCAGCCCGAGCCATCCCTCGCGAGCCGGCTGCATCGAGACGCGCCCGCGGCTCGGCTTCATCCCGACCAGACCGCAACACGCCGCCGGGATCCGGAGCGAGCCGCCGCCGTCGGAGCCGGTCGCGCACGGAACCATCCCGGACGCGACCGCGGCCGCCGAGCCGCCGGACGAGCCGCCCGGTGTCCGCGTCGGATCCCAGGGGTTGCGCGTGACGCCGTTCGCGGCGGTCGCGGTCCACGGGAAGATCATCAGCTCGGGCACGTTGGTGATGCCGACCGGGATCGCTCCGGCGGCGCGCAGCCGCCGGACGACCTCGCCGTCGGCGGCCTCCGCCGGTCCGAATGAGCGCGACCCGCGGGTCATCGACTGGCCCGCGACCGGCGTGTCGTCCTTGATCGCGATCGGCACGCCGGCGAGCGGCTTGTCCTCGGCGGCGGACATGACGTCCGCCGCGGCGAGCGCCTCGTCGGCCATCGTCACGCGGAAGGCGTTCAGCTTCGGGTCGACCGCCTCGATCCGCCGAACGAACAGCTCGACTAGCTCGCGCGGCTTCACCTCTTGGTGGCGGACCATGTCCGCGAGCGCGCCCGGCCCGGCGAACGCAAGGTCCCGCTCGGCTGTCGCCGTCATGCCTGGAGCGCCGTCACGAGCTCGCGAATCGCCCCCGGGTACCGGAAGGTGATGCCGCCGTGCTTGGCGTCGAACAGCTCGAGCGTATGCGCGGCCCCGATCTTCGCCAGCTCCTCCGCGAATGCCTGCGCCCCGAGGTCGAGGTAGTACTCGTCGGACTTGCCGGCGTCGAGGTAGATCCGCCGCATGCTTCGTAGCGCGTCGGCGTGATGGGGAGCCATACGCACGGGATCGTGCTCGAGCCACAGCGCCCAGATATCGTCGACCAGCCGGCCGGTCGAGACCTCGAACGGCAGCATGGCCCGGCCGGGGGCGTTCAGGTCCGGTGAGTACGCGGACGCGTAGCCGTACATCTCCCACGCGTCGCCGAACTTCGCGAAGTCGAAGTGGTCGGCGGCCCCGAGGCGCTCGAAGAACACTTCGTACGAGCCCTCGAAGTTGTCGCGCAACCCGCGGGCGACGTTGCGGAAGGCGGGCAGATAGCAGCACTCGAACAGCGCGTCGCCGGCATGCGAGGCGAGCGCGCCGAACACATCGGGCCGGAGCATCGGCACGACCATCGCCCCGTAGCCGCCCGACGACTTGCCGGACAGCCCGCGGTGATCGCGCGAGGACAGCGTCGGGTAGCGCGCGTCGATGAACGGCACGACCTCGTCGCACAGGTAGTCGAGGTAGCGGCCGGTCGAGGCGGAGTTGATGAACTGCGATCCGCCGCGCGTGGTCCAGCAGTCGACGAACACGACGATCGCGTCCGGGCAGGCACGCGACGTGAACATCGCGTCGAGCCGCTCGATCATGTTCGGCTCGAGCGGCGAGTGCGACAGCCACATGTCGAGCTGGCCGGTGAACCCCTGGATCACGTAGACGGAGGGAAGCGGCTTGGGGTGGTCGAGCTCGATGCCGGGCGGCCGGTAGACGTACAGCGGCCGGCGCGCGGGGTCGCCGAGCGGGTTGTCGGCGAGCAGGTCGGACTCGACCACCAACTGGTCGAGCACGCCTCCGAGCGGCCGCGCCCACGGCGCTCCGACCACGCCTTCGAGTTCTCGCAAGGCCACGCCATCACCGTAATAGAAACGGCGCACGCGTGGCAGCCTGGGCTAAGGCGACAGGGCTATAGTGACCATTTCCCAGTCAGTCTCGAAAGCGGGCATCCTGAGTTGGCGGACCGAGTCCAGACCCCAAGCTCAAACGGCGCCGGAGCTGACATCGATGCGGTCGAGACCACCGAGTGGCTCGAAGCCGTCGATGCCGTCGTCGAGCACGACGGGCCCGATCGGGCCCGCCAGATTCTCGCGCGCGCGGTCCAGCGTGCGCAGCTCGCCGGCAGCGGGCCGATCGCGAGCATCACCACTCCGTACGTGAACACGATCCCGCCGGAGCGCGAGGCGAAGCTCCCGGGCGATCCGTTGTTGGAGCGGCGGCTGCGTTCGATCGTTCGCTGGAACGCGATGGCGATGGTCGTCCGCGCGAACAAGCTGTCGTCCGAGCTGGGCGGACACATCGCGAGCTTCCAGTCGCTCGCGACGCTGTACGAGGTCGGCTACAACCACTTCTGGCACGCGCCGTCGGATTCGCACGGGGGCGATCTCGTGTACTTCCAGGGCCACTCCTCCCCGGGCAACTACGCCCGCGCGTATCTGGAGGGGCGCCTCGACGAGGAGAATCTCGATGGCTTCCGTCAGGAGGTCTCCAGGACCGGCGGGCTGAGCTCATACCCGCACCCGTGGCTGATGCCGGAGTTCTGGCAGTTCCCGACGGTGTCGCTCGGGATCGGCGGTATCACGTCGATCTATCAGGCGCGGTTCATGAAGTACCTCGAGGCGCGCGGGCTCGCTCAGACCTCGGGACGCAAGGTGTGGGCGTTCCTCGGCGACGGCGAGATGGACGAACCCGAGACGATGGGCGCGACCGCGCTCGCCGGCCGCGAGGGGCTCGACAACCTGATCTGGGTCGTCAACTGCAACCTGCAGCGGCTCGACGGCCCGGTGCGCGGCAACAGCAAGATCATCCAGGAGCTCGAGGCCGACTTCCGCGGCGCCGGCTGGAACGTGATCAAGGTCGTGTGGGGAACACGCTGGGATCCGCTGCTCGCCGCCGACACCGACGGGCGGCTGGTCAAGGTGATGGAGGAGTGCGTCGACGGCGAGTACCAGACGTACAAGTCCCGCGACGGGGCGTACGTGCGCGAGCACTTCTTCGGCAAGGACCCGGTGCTGCTCGAGCGCGTCTCGCACATGTCCGACGAGGAGATCTGGCTTTTGAATCGCGGCGGACTGGATCAGCAGAAGGTGTACGCCGCCTACCACGAGGCCGTCGAGCACACCGGCCAGCCGACCGTGATCCTGGCCAAGACGATCAAGGGTTACGGGATGGGCGTCTCGGGCGAGGGCCAGATGATCACCCACCAGGCCAAGAAGATGACCGAGGACGCGCTGCTGGCGTTCCGCGACCGGTTCGAGCTGCCGCTGTCAGACGAGCAGGTCCGCGCCGCCGAGTACTACAAGCCGGCCGCGGACACCGCGGAGATGGAGTTCCTGCGCGAGCGCCGGGCCGCGCTCGGCGGCAGCCTGCCGGTGCGGCGGACGGCGGCCGAGCCGCTCGAGGCTCCGCCGCTCGAAACGTTCAAGGGTCAGCTCGAAGGCACCGGCGACCGGGAGATCTCGACCACGATGGCGTTCGTACGCGTGCTCGCGGCGCTGCTGCGCGACAAGCAGATCGGCCACCGGATCGTCCCGATCGTGCCCGACGAGTCGCGCACGTTCGGGATGGAGGGCATGTTCCGCCAGGTCGGTATCTACTCGCCGCTCGGCCAGCTGTATCAGCCTCAGGACTCCGAGCAGCTGATGTTCTACAAGGAGGACAAGCACGGGCAGATCCTCGAGGAGGGGATCACCGAGGCCGGGTCGATCTCGTCGTTCATCGCCGCTGGCACCTCGTACAGCGCCCACGGCGAGCAGATGATCCCGTTCTACATCTACTACTCGATGTTCGGCTACCAGCGGGTGGGCGACCTCGTGTGGGCGGCGGCGGACTCGCGCACGCGCGGGTTCCTGCTCGGGGGAACGGCGGGACGGACGACTTTGAACGGCGAGGGGTTGCAGCACGAGGACGGTCACAGCCACGTGCTGTTCTCGGTGGTCCCCAACTGCCGCGCGTATGACCCGACGTTCGGCTACGAGGTCGCAGTGATCGTCCAGGACGGCCTACGCCGGATGGTTACCGATCAGGAGGACGTCTTCTACTACGTCACGCTGATGAACGAGAACTACCACCACCCGGCGATGCCCGAAGGCGCCGTCGACGGCATTCTGCGCGGGATGTACCTGCTGCGGGAGGGCTCGGTCGGCCGCAAGAAGAAGGTTCCGCGCGTCCAGCTGCTGGGCTCGGGGACGATCCTCAACGAGGTGCTCGCGGCCGCCGAGCTGCTCGAGGCCGACTTCGGCGTCGCCGCCGACGTTTGGAGCGTGACGTCGTTCACCGAGTTGCGCCGCGACGGGATCGAGGTCGAGCGGTGGAACATGCTCCATCCCTTGGATGAGCCGCGCCGGGCGTTTGTGACCGAGCAGCTCTCCCTGCGCGAGGGTCCGGTCGTCGCCTCGACCGACTACCTGCGGGCGTTCCCGGATCAGATCCGCCAATGGGTGCCGGGTTCGTACCGCGTGCTGGGGACCGACGGATTCGGCCGCAGCGACTCGCGCAGCGCGCTGCGCCGGTTCTTCGAAGTCGACCGCCATTACGTCGCGCTTGCCGCCCTGAAGGAGCTCGCCGACGAGGGTCAGGTCGACCGCGAGCGCGTGAAGGAGGCGATCGACCGCTACAAGATCGACGCCGACGCCCCGATGCCGACGCACGTATGAGCGCGACCTCGGGCGCACTTTCGGTCGAAGTCCCGGACATCGGCGACTTCACGGACGTACCGGTCATCGAGATTCTGGTCTCGGCGGGCGACACGGTCGCCGTCGACGATCCTCTGCTGACGCTCGAGTCCGACAAGGCGACGATGGACGTGCCGGCGCCGCAAGCCGGGACTGTTGGCGAGCTGCTGGTGAAGATCGGGGATAGGGTTTCTCAGGGGACCAAGCTGCTGACGTTGTCGCCGTCGAGCGACGGTGGCGGCGGCGCGCCGGCAGAAACAAAGGCTGCCGACCCGGTGCAGAGCGCCGTGCAAGCCGAGGAGCAAGCCGCGCCGGCCACGCCACCGCCCGCGCCGGCGCCCGCCCCCAGTTCGGAAAGCAACGGCGGTGGGCCCGTCTATGCGAGCCCGGCCGTCCGTCGCGTGGCCCGCGAACTTGGCGTCGACCTGCACAACGTGAGCGGCAGCGGCCGCAAGGGTCGGATCACCAAGGACGACGTGCAGGCGTTCGTCGATCGCGGCCCCGCTGCAGCGCCGGCCGCTTCCGGGGCGCCATCTGTCGGGTCCGGTCTGGGTCTCGACCTCCCGCCGTGGCCGACCGTCGACTTCTCCAAATTCGGCGAGATCGAGCGTGTGCAGCGCTCTCGGATCCAGCGGATCTCGGGTCCGGTGCTGGCCCGCAACTGGGTGATGATCCCGCACGTCACGCACAACGACGAGGCCGACATCACCGACCTCGAGGCGTGGCGCAAGCAGCTCAACGACGAGCTTTCACGCGATGGGGTCAAGGTAACGATGGTGTCGTTCCTGATCGTGGCGTCGGTCGCCGCCTTGAAGGCGTTCCCGAACTTCAACGCGTCCTTGGACGGCGACGACCTGATCTTGAAGCGGTACTACAACATCGGGTTCGCGGCGGACACGCCGGGCGGCCTCGTCGTGCCCGTGATCAAGAACGCCGACCAGAAGGGTCTGGTGGACATCGCGCGCGAGCTGACCGAGCTTTCGGGCAAGGCGCGCGACGGCAAGCTGATGCCCGGCGACATGCAGGGTGCCTCGTTCACGATCTCCTCGCTCGGCGGGATCGGCGGGACGAGCTTCACCCCGATCATCAACGCGCCGGAGGTCGCGATCCTCGGCGCCACCCGGTCCGCGATGAAGCCGGTCTGGGACGGTCGCGAGTTCGTCCCGCGCTTGATGGTGCCGCTGTCGTTGTCGTACGACCACCGGGTGATCGACGGTGCCGCGGCGGCGCGGTTCATGGTGTACCTGGTCAAGGTGCTGAGCGATCTGAAGCGGGCGCTGCTATGACCGAGATCCGCGTTCCGGACATCGGGGACTTCACTGACGTGCCGGTGATCGAGATCCACGTCTCGCCCGGCGACGAGGTCGCGCTCGAGGATCCGCTGGTCACGCTCGAGTCCGACAAGGCGACGATGGACGTGCCGGCGCCGGAGGCCGGGACCGTCGCTCAGCTGCGGGTCAAGATCGGCGACCGCGTGTCAGAGGGCAGCGTGCTGCTCACGCTCGAGTCAAACGGCGCCGCGCCTTCTGACTCTGGCTCCGAGGCGCCGGCGGAGTCTTCAGAGGCACGCGTCGAGCGCGAACCCGCGCCTCCCCCACCCGCGTCGTCGAACGGCGCGGGCCACGATGCGCAGGTGGTCGTAATCGGATCGGGCCCGGGCGGGTACACGGCCGCGTTCCGGGCCGCCGACCTCGGGCTGAAGACGGTGCTGATCGAGCGCCACGACACGCTCGGCGGCGTGTGCCTGAACGTCGGGTGCATCCCTTCCAAGGCGCTATTACATGCCGCGCGAGTCATCGCCGAGGCCGAGGAGATGGCCGAGCACGGCATCAAGTTCGGCAAGCCCAAGGTGGACTTGGACGAGCTACGGGCTTGGAAGGCCTCGGTCGTCAAGAAGCTGACCGGCGGGCTCGCCGGCCTCGCGAAGCAACGCAAGGTCGAGGTGGTCACGGGCGCCGCTGCTTTGACCGGCCCGAACACGGTAAGCGTCGGCGATCGGACGATCACGTTCGACAACTGCATCATCGCCGCGGGCTCGGAGGCGGCTTCGATCCCCGCGATCCCCGACGACCCGCGGATCTTCTCCTCGACGGGCGCGTTGGAGCTGCCGCAGGTCCCCAAGCGGCTGCTCGTGGTCGGCTGCGGGATCATCGGCCTGGAGATGGCGACCGTCTACGACGCTCTCGGGTCGAAGGTGACGATGGTCGAACTGCTCGACCAGCTGATCCCGGGTTGCGATCCCGACCTCGTCAAGCCCTTGCATAAGCGCATCTCGGCGCGGTACGAGGCGATCCACCTCGGCATGAAGGTCGAGTCGGTCGACGCCGCCGAGAAGCACCTCGAGGTGACGCTGTCCTCAGGCGACAAACACAAGTTCGACGGGATCCTGGTGGCGATCGGTCGCCGGCCGAACGGTCGCGCCGTCGGCGCTGACGCGGCCGGCGTGAACGTCGACGACGCGGGCTTCATACCGGTCGACCGGCACATGCGCACGAACGTCCCGAACATCTACGCGATCGGCGACGTCAACGGCGGCCCGATGCTCGCCCACAAGGCCTCGCACGAGGGCAAGGTCGCCGCCGAGGTGATCGCCGGCGTTCCCGGCGCCGAGTTCGACCCCCGCGCGATCCCGTCGGTCGCCTACACCGACCCCGAGGTGGCGTGGATGGGACTGACCGAGACCGAGGCCAAGGCTTCCGGGATCGAGTTCGAGAAGGCGGCGTTCCCGTGGGCGGCATCCGGGCGGGCGCTGTCTCTGGGACGCGACGAGGGCATGACCAAATTGCTGTTCGAGCCGGGCTCTAAGCGACTGCTCGGGGCCGGCGTCGTCGGCGTCAACGCCGGCGAGTTGATCGCCGAGACCGTGCTCGCGCTCGAGATGGGCTCCGACGCCGAGGACATCGCGCTCGCGATCCATCCCCACCCGACGCTGTCCGAGACGATCGGGTTCGCCTCGGAGATGGCCGAGGGCACGATCACCGACCTCATGCCCCCGCGCAAGCGGCCTGCTCGCGCCTCCTAGCGGCGAGGCTCCACGGGACGAAACGGTGAAATAGTCACCGTTTCTTCCCAAACGCTCCGCTAG
This sequence comes from uncultured Solirubrobacterales bacterium, assembly GCA_963822855.1. Classification (GTDB taxonomy): domain Bacteria; phylum Actinomycetota; class Thermoleophilia; order Solirubrobacterales; family Solirubrobacteraceae; genus Palsa-465. The sequence continues at coordinate 161,342 of CAWGJE010000017.1, forward strand.
GAGCCGCGGCGCCGGCGCATGAACACGATCAGCGCCAGCAGCGTGACCGCGGCGGCGATCGCGATCCGCCTCGGCGACGCGGCCGCGCCGGCCCGTGCCAGCGCGCCGCCGCCGGAGTCCGACGAATCCCTCGGCGCCGGCATCGCGAACTCCTCGGCGGCGAGCACGTCGTGGGCCTCGGCGATCCCGCTCGGATCGTCGGGAAGCGTGATCGGCTGGTGGCGCAACGTCGGATCGGACGACGGCACGGCGAACGCCTCGGCGGCGAGCACGTCGCGAGCCGGGTCCTTGGACCGATTTCGTTCGTCTGGCATCGGGCGAGATGTTTCCAGATACGGCGCTGCATCGTCGATTCGAGAGCCTCTCCAACCGCAGAAAGATCTCAGCCGCCCCGACTAAGATCGTTGCTGGATATGCGCTCGCTACGTGGTATCCTTCACTTATCTTGAGTAAGCAACTATCGAAAGCGAATGGCCCTTACTGATGTCTAGTCGTCTTCTTTTGATCCCGCTCGACGACGTCGTGGCCTTCCCGGGCATGTCCCTGACGCTCGCGATCGACGCCGGCGAGGAGGAGCGAGTCCTGCTCGTTCCGAGACACGAAACCGAATTCGCCAACGTCGGCACGGTCGCAGAGGTCGTCGACCGCGTCCGGCTGCCGGGCGGCGCTCGCGCCGTCGCGCTCCAGGGTCTCCACCGTGGAGTCGCCGGCGCTGCCAACACCGCTCCTGACGGTCGACTTTTCGTCGAGGTCGAGGAGCACACCGATCCCGTCCCCGTCGACGGTAAGACCCGCAACCTGGAGCGCGAGTATCGCGCGGTCGTCGAGGAGATCCTCGAGCTGCGCGGTGCCGACTCGCGTGTTTCATCCTTCCTGCGGAGCATCACCGAGCCGGGCGCGCTGGCCGACACCGGCGGATATTCACCCGACCTGAGCTACGAGAACAAGGTCAAGCTGCTCCAGACGCTCGACGTCACCGAGCGGCTCGAGCTCGCGCTGTCGATGCAGCGTGAGCGGCTGGCCGAGCTTCAGGTCCGCAAGCGCATCCGCGACGACGTCGAGTCCGGTGCCGAGAAGCAGCAGCGGGAGTACTTCCTGCGCAAGCAGATGGAGTCGATCCGCAAGGAGCTCGACGAGGACGACGCGTCGGTCGTCGAGGAGTATCGGACCAAGATCGAAGAGGCCGGGATGCCTGAGGGCGTGCGCGAGCAGGCCGACAAGGAGCTCGGCAGGCTCGAGCGGCTCGGCGAGCAGTCGGCCGAGTCGAGCGTGATCCGGACCTACCTCGATTGGCTGATCTCCGTGCCGTGGAGCAAGCGCTCGGATGAGCGGCTCGATCCGGAGCACGCGCGTGAGGTGCTCGACGCCGACCACGCCGGCCTCGAGGACGTCAAGGACCGGATCGTCGAGTACATCGCGGTCAAGAAGCTCCGCCAGGAGCGCGGGATCACCGAGGACAAGCGTTCCGGGGCGATCCTGACCCTGATCGGACCTCCGGGCACCGGCAAGACCTCGATCGGCGAGTCGATCGCCCGCGCCACCGGACGCGAGTTCGTCCGGATGTCGCTGGGTGGCGTCCGCGACGAGGCCGAGATCCGCGGCCACCGGCGGACTTACATCGGCGCGCTTCCGGGCCGGCTCGTCCGCGCCCTGCGGGACGCCGACACGATGAACCCGGTGATCATGCTCGACGAGGTCGACAAGGTTGGCGCGGACTGGCGCGGGGACCCGAGTGCAGCGTTGCTCGAGGTGCTCGACCCGGCGCAGAACCACAGCTTCCGTGACCACTACCTCGACGTCGAGCTCGACCTGAGTGGCGTGCTGTTCATCGCGACCGCGAACGTCGCGGACACGATCCCAGGCCCGCTGCTCGACCGGATGGAGGTCATCCGGTTCGACGGGTACACGACCTCCGAGAAGGTCGCGATCGCCCGTGGCTATCTGTGGAAGCGTCAGCTCGAGCGGAATGGCCTGCGGCCCGAGGAGGTCGAGATCTCCGACGAGCTGTTGAACACGGTCGCCAGCGAGTACACGCGCGAGGCGGGCGTCCGCCAGCTCGAGCGCGAGCTCGGGACGCTGCTGCGGAAGACCGCGACGAAGATCGCGTCAGGTCAGGCTGAGGCCCCTGTGGTCATCGACCTCGACGCGGTCCGCGACGCGCTCGGACGACAGCGCCACTTCCAGGAGTCGGCGATCCGCACGGCGGTCCCCGGCGTCGCGACCGGCCTGGCCGTGACCGGCACCGGCGGCGACGTGCTGTTCATCGAGGCCACCGGAATGCAGGGCAAGCCCGGACTGACGCTCACCGGCCAGCTTGGCGACGTGATGAAGGAGTCGGCGCAGATCGCCCTCTCCTACGTCCGCGGCCACGCACATGAGCTCGAGATCGACCCCTCGGTGTTCGAGGAGCGCTCGTTCCACGTGCACGTGCCGGCCGGCGCGATCCCGAAGGATGGTCCGAGTGCCGGTGTGACGATGGTGACCGCGCTGACCTCGCTGATGAGCGAAAGGCCGGTGCGCCACACGGTCGGCATGACCGGCGAGGTGACGCTCCAGGGCCGGGTGCTCCCGATCGGCGGCGTCAAGCAGAAGGTGCTCGCGGCGCACGCGGCGGGACTCACCGACGTGGTGCTTCCCGAGCGCAACCGCGGCGATCTGGATGACGTGCCCGAAGAGGTGCGCGACGCGATGAAGTTCCACTTCGCGATGACCGTCGACGAGGTGCTGACCGTCGCGCTCGAGCCGGCCGCGGTTCCGCAAGCCGCCTAACCACAACCCCTCTCTCCTCCCACCAAAAAGCGGGCGGGCTCCTTGACCGGAGCCCGCCCGTTTTGCGTGTCAGGTTCGCGCGGGCTCGCCGGTGGTAGGTTGAGTCCATGACCACGATTACAGCCCCAGCCGAACAGAAGATCCTCGATGAGGTACCGAAGCAGCTCTACATCGGCGGCGAATGGCGCGACGGAGCCAAGGGCTCGCTGTCGGTCGAGGATCCCTCGACCGGCGAGTCGCTGTGCGAAGTCGCCGACGCCTCGACCGATGACGCCAAGGCCGCGTTGACCGCGGCCGTCGAGGCCGGTCCCGAGTGGGCCACGCACGCGCCGCGCGAGCGCGGCGAGATCCTGCGGCGCGCGTTCGAGGCGCTGATCGCGCGCGCCGACGACCTGGCGCTGCTGATGACGCTCGAGATGGGCAAGCCACTCGCCGAGTCCAAGGCCGAGATCGCCTACGCCGCGGAGTTCTTCCGCTGGTTCTCCGAGGAGTCCGTCCGGATCGACGGCCGCTACGCGGTGAACTCGAACGGCCAGGGCCGCGTGCTCACGATGAAGCAACCGGTCGGGCCGTGCCTGCTGATCACGCCCTGGAACTTCCCGATGGCGATGGGCACGCGCAAGATCGGACCGGCGATCGCCGCCGGGTGCACGGCAGTCGTCAAGCCCGCGCAGCAGACGCCGCTGTCGATGCTGATGCTGGTCAAGATCCTCGAGGAGGCCGGCCTCCCGCCCGGTGTCGTGAACCTCGTCACCGCGTCGTCATCGAGCGAGACGATGGCACCGCTGATCGCCGACCAGCGGCTGCGCAAGCTGTCGTTCACCGGTTCGACCGAGGTCGGCCGCAAGCTGATGGCGCAGGCCTCGGACAACCTGCTGCGGCTGTCGATGGAGCTCGGCGGTAACGCCCCGTTCATCGTGTTCGACGACGCCGATATCGACGCGGCCGTCGCGGGCGCGATGATCGCGAAGATGCGCAACATCGGCGAGGCGTGCACGGCGGCGAACCGCTTCCACATCGCCGACTCCGTCGCCGACCAGTTCGCCGAGAAGCTCGCCGACAAGATGGGCGCAATGAAGGTCGGGCGAGGCACCGAGGAGGGCGTCACGGTCGGTCCGTTGATCGACGACAGCCAGCGCAACAAGGTCGCCGAACTCGTGGAGGACGCGATCGGACGAGGGGCGAAGGCGGTGGTAGGCGGCCACGCGCGGGACGGCGCCGGCTACTTCTTCGACCCGACCGTACTGACCGACATCCCCGACGACGCTGAGCTTCTCCACGAGGAGATCTTCGGTCCCGTGGCTCCGATCAAGGGCTTCGGCGACGAGGACGAGGCCATCGCGGCCGCCAACGACACCGAGTACGGCTTGGTCGCGTACGTGTTCACGAACAACCTCAAGCGCGCGCTCCGCGTGATCGAGCGGCTCGAGACCGGCATGGTCGGCCTCAATCAGGGCATGGTCTCGAACGCCGGCGCCCCGTTTGGCGGCATCAAGCAGTCGGGCTTCGGTCGCGAGGGCGGCTACGAGGGCATGGAGGAGTACCTCGAGACGAAGTACGTCGCCGTGAACCTCTGATTGCAGATTCCCCGCCGGCTTGCCGGACCGATTACCGTTCGTCCTACGTTCACACGCGGTTGACACGCTCCGCGCCTCCGGGGCGTGTCAGACGAGGGCACCGACGGAGGAGGGCGGCAGATGACGAACGAGACCGAAGCACCCGTGGATCCGGCGACGGCGACGGCGGATCCGCCGGTCACCGCTCGGCGACAGAGGCTGACGAAGCCTTCGAACCAGCCGGCGGCGGTGCAGCCATCGGCCCCGGCGGGGTCCGCTGCAGCGGTCGCGACTCCGACCGCGCCGGGCGAGGGCGATCCGAATCGGAGCATGAGCATCGTCACCCAACTCATGCAAGAGGGCAGCGACGAGACGCAGGCGCTGCTCGACGCGGTCGGGCTACGCGGGAATCTGAGCGGTGAGGCGCGGGACATCGCACGGCTGATCGAGCGCCGGCTCGCCGTGATCGCGGCTAGCCAGTACGACAGTCCGCATGCACCCGCCATTGACCACCTCGAGATACAGCGAGCCTTCCTCGAGCACCGATTCGTCGGACCGTTGAAGGCCTACGAGCGGACGTTTCGCGGCTACTCGGTCCTCGACAACTTCCTCAACGTCACGTCGATCATCGCCGGCCTCGGTGCATCGTTGGCCGCTGCGCTCGAATGGCCCAAGGTGTGGGTAATCCTCGCCGGGCTCGTCGTCGGCGGGCTACAGAGCTTGAGCCAGTGGCTCAAGCCGTCGAGGCGCTCGACTCGTCGCGGGCTCGCCGCGAACGCCCTGCGCACGGAGGGATGGGCGTTCCTCCAGAGCCGGGACCGCTACAAGGGCAAGGAGGACGACCCGGCGGGCGCCTGGAAGCTGTTCTGCGATCAGATCGACCGCGTCGAGGAACGCGAGCAGACCGAGCAGGACAAGGAGTCGGCCGAGGGGCCGAATGCCAAGGGCGGCGGGAAGCGGCGGTGAGACTGTCTACTCCCACCACATCCCGGACGCGACCCGTGCCTCGATCAGGCGAGGTCCGTCGTTCGCGGGAATCGCTTTGCGGAGCGCCGCGATGAGCTGTTCGCGGCTCGACACGTTCTCCGCCGGCATCCCGTAGGCCCGCGCCACCGCGGCCGTGTCGAGCCCCGGAAGCTCGAGCCCCGGCGCGCCGGTCACCTGCTCGAACTCGGCGAACCACTTGAGGATCATGTACTCCGTGTTGCGCAAGACGAGGAACGTGACCGGCACCTTGTAGGCCACCGCGGTCCACAGGACGGTGATCCCGTACTGCGCGGACCCCTCGCCGACGACGCACACCACCGGCCGCTCGGGCTCGGCCAACTGAACGCCGACGCCGGCGCAGATCCCGAACCCCAGCCCGCCGCTCGCGCTCTGGTAGTAGCTACCGGGCTGCGACAGCCGCAGCCGGTTGCGTAGCGCGGACGCGCTCGACGGTATCTCTGCCACCGCGATCCCGCCGTCGGGCCAGACGTCCGCGAGCGCCGCCATCACCTCCGAGCCGCTCATCGGGTCTCTCGGTTCAGGCTCCGGTGGCGCGGGACGTGGGTCCGGGGCGTGGCGATCCGACTCGCCGACGAGATCCACGAGCGCCTGCATTGCGAGCGCGACGTCGCCGACGATCGCGTCGCCCATCGGCGCGCGCGCGGCCTCGTCGGGGTCGCTCGTGATCGCGATCAGCGACGCGCCCTCGGGCAGCAGCGGACCCGGGATGTACGGGTAGTACGGGAACACCTGCGTGCCGACGACCAGGATCACGTCGTGGCCGTTCAGCGTCTGCGCGAGCGGGCCGATTGCCGGCGGCAGGACGCCCACGAAGTTCGGGTGGTTCTCCGGGAACCCAATCCGGCTGCTCGCCGTTCCCGGCGAGGCCCACACCGGCAGGTGCTGCTTCTCGACGAGCGCGACCGCGGCCTGCCACCCCCCGCTCGCGTCGATGTCCGGGCCGGCCACCAGCACCGGGTTGCGTGCCGACTCGAGCACCGCCGCGAGCTGCGCGAGCTCCGCCGGGTCGGGGACCGCCCGACCGGTGACGATTCGACGCTGAGCGTTGACCGCGCGATCCTCGTCGGCCTCGGCGTCCCAGTCGTCCATCGGGATCGACACGAACGCCGGACCCCGCGGCGGCAGCGTGGCGTGGTGGATCGCGCGCCCGATCGCGCCCGGGACGTCCTGCGCCCGCGGCGGCTCGTGGCTCCACTTCACATACGGCTGCGGGCCGACGGTGGCGTCGCGGTTGGTCAGCAGCGCCTGGTGGGTGACCTGCGCCCGGACCTGCTGGCCGGCGGTGATCACCAGCGGCGCCTTGTTCGCGAGCGCGTTCCCGATCCCGCCGACCGCGTTGCCAACTCCGGGCGCGGTGTGCAGATTCACGTGCGTCGGGCGGCCGGTCGCCTGGGCGTACCCGTCGGCCATCCCGACGACGACGAGTTCCTGGAGCCCGAGGACGTAGGTGAAGTCATCGGGGAGGTTGGCCAGCATCGGCAGCTCGGTCGAGCCGGGGTTGCCGAAGATCGTCGTCATCCCGTGGGCGCGGAAGAGGTCGAGCGTGGCTTCGCGTACGGTGGCCATGGGCTTGAGGACCCTACCGCTTGGGGACGGTGGAGTCCCCGCCGGCTCAGCGGCTGTCACCTCGCCTTCGAAGCGTGTGGTCAGCCCCTCATTCGCATGCCCGGCTCGGGGTGAATTCAGGTTCAGCCACGCCTGGCCGGGGTTTCGGCTCACTCGCGCCGAGCGGGTGGGCGAGTGAGGGGTTCACCGGGTTCGGAGCGCCGCAAAGCTGACGTTCAAGTTCGAACCGACGCGCCCTCTATCGTCAGGCTCAGCCTCGATGCTCGTCGCCGTCACAGACCACGCCGCCGAAAGGTTCCGCCAGCGGGTGCGAGGAACGCTCGACGAGAAGACCGAGATCGCCTCCCGCGTCGCTCGCGCCCACGCCGCCGGCCGGATCGAGCCTGGGTCAGGCGGCGCCGTTCTCATCCGCGACCTTCAGCGCCGCGACGTCGTTTACGTGTGCCGTCCAGACGCGGGCGAGCTCGTCGTGATCACGCTGTGGGAGGAGGGCGAGGCGGCCGCCGTGCCCAAGCGCTTCACCGACGTACTGCGCCGCGACGACCACCGCGTGAGCTAGCGCACCGGGCCCAGATGCCAACTCCCGCCCCGCCCAGGGCGCGGCCTGCCCTCTCCCGCGACCCACTATACTAAATGAAGTATGCTTATCTTCAAACGGCTACTCGGCTTCCTCCGCCCGTATAAGGCGGCAGTCCGATGGTCGTTTGCGCTTGCCGGCGGCGCGATGGGTGCAACGGTTCTGATCCCGTACCTGACGGGGCGGGCGATCGACGCGATCGGTAAGGGCCACCGCCAGGACCTGCTGATCTGGGGGATCGCGATTGTCGTCGCCGGGCTGGCGCGGCTGGCGCTGAGCGCGACCCGGCGCGTGGTCGCCGGCCGCGTGTCGCTGGCTGTCGAGGTCGACCTGCGCAACCATCTGTACGGCGCGCTCCAATCGCTCGAGCTCGCGTTCTTCGACCGCCAGCAGACCGGCCAGCTTATGTCGCGCGCCACTGTTGACCTGCAGGCGGTTCGGTTCTTCCTCGGCTACGGGCTGGTCTTCATCGCCCAGTCGATCCTCACGATTGCGCTCGCCGGGGTCGCGATGTTCCTGCTCCAGCCGCCGCTCGCGGCGCTGGCGCTGGCCCCGGTGCCGTTCGTGGTCGTGATCGCCTGGGCCTACGGTCGCCGGTCGCGGCCAGCGCTCCAGGAGGCGCAGCAGCGGATCGCCGAGTTGACCGCCGAGGCCGAGGAGAACGTCTCCGGCGTTCGCGTCGTCAAGGCGTTCGCGCAGGAGGACCGGCAGCTCGCTCGGTTCGAGCACTCGGTGGCGCGGGTGTTCGATCAGCAGATGTACGCGAACCTGATCCAGGCCCGGTACACGCCGCTGATCAGCTTCCTGCCCAACCTGGGGCTGGCGCTGATCCTGCTCGTCGGCGGGCGGGACGTGATCCACGGATCGCTCACGATCGGCTCGTTCACCGCCTTCTACGCCTACCTGCTGATGCTGATCTCGCCGATGCGGACGCTTGGCTACATGCTGAGCGCCGCCCAGCGCGCGACCGCCTCGGGCGCCCGGATCTTCCAGCTCCTCGACCGCGCGCCGCGCATCACGAGCCCCGAGAACGCGCCTGCGCTGCCCGAGGGTCCCGGCCGGGTATCGCTGCGCGACGTCAGCCTGACCTTCGACGGCGCCGCGCACGCGGCGCTGAAGAACGTCGACCTCGAGATCGAGCCGGGCAGAACGGTGGCGCTCGTGGGCGCGATGGGCTCAGGTAAGACGGCGCTCGTATCGCTCCTTCCGCGGCTCTACGAGGCAACCGAGGGTTCGGTCCGGATCGACGGCGCCGACGTCCGCTCGGTCGACCTCCCAAGCTTGCGGAAGGCGGTCGCGCTCGTCACCGACGATCCGTTCCTGTTCTCGGCCACGATCCACGACAACATCGCCTATGCGCGCCCCGACGCCACGCGCGAGGAGGTCGAGCGGGCGGCTGAGGTCGCTCAGGCCGCTGGGTTCATCGAGAAGCTCCCGAAGGGCTACGACACGCTCGTGGGCGAGCGCGGCCTGACGCTGTCGGGTGGCCAGCGCCAGCGGATCGCGATCGCCCGTGCGGTGCTCGCCGATCCGCGGATCCTCGTGCTCGACGACGCGACCTCGTCGGTCGACGCGTCAACCGAGCAAGAGATCAAGCGGGCGCTCGGCGACGTCATGGCCGGGCGGACGACGTTCGTGATCGCGCACCGTCTTTCGACGATCGCACTGGCGGATGAGATCGTCGTGCTCGAGCACGGCGAGGTCGCGGCGCACGGGACCCATGACGAGTTGCTCGAGGAGTCCCCGCTGTACCGCGAGATCGTCGAGAAGGGCATGCCCGATCAGGTGTTCATGACGCGCAACGCGGCCGAGGCGGTCGGACTGTGAGCGTCGTCAAGGACATCCGCCGTCGCGTCAGGCAGTCGGGCGGCCGGGGGCGCAAGCTCCGCGGGCTGATCGAGCTGCTCGCGCCCTACAAGTGGCGCGTGCTCGCGATGTTCATCTCGCTCGTGGCCGCGACCGCCGCCGCGCTGGCGCCGGCGCCGCTGGCGAAGCTCGCGATCGACCAGGGGATCCAGAAGCACGACGTCGGCACGCTCGACGTGATCGTCGGCCTGTTCCTCCTGTCGGCGGTGGTATACGCGGTCGCGTCGTACGCACAGACGTACCTGGTCGGCTGGGTCGGCCAGCGGGCGCTGCAGGATCTGCGCATCCGCCTGTTCACCCACCTGCAACGACTGTCGATCGGCTTCTATTCCCGCAACCGGACCGGGGTGATCATCTCGAGGATCACCAACGACGTCGAGGCGCTCGACCAGCTCGTCGAGGACGGGATGGCGACGCTGATCCAGTCCGGCCTGACGCTGATCGGCGTGGTCGTCATCCTGTTCGTGCTCGACCCGCACCTGGCGCTGCTCACGTTCCTCGTGCTGCCGATCTTGGCGGTCGGAGCGTTCGCGTTCCGGATCGCGTCGGCCGACGCCTATCGCCTGACCCGCGAGAAGATCGCCACGATTACCGGCTATCTCCAGGAGACCTTGTCGGGCATCCGCGTCGTCCGCGCGTTCGGCCAGGAGCAGGCGCACATCAAGCGCTTCCGCGAGCTCAACGACGAGAACCGGGCGGCCAACATGACGACCGTCAACCTGAACGCGGCGTACTTCCCGGCTGTCGAGTTCCTGTCGGCGATCGTGACCGTGGAGATCCTCGTGATCGGCGGGATCGAGGCGATCAACGGCCACACCTCGACCGGCGTGGTGTTCGCCTTCATCGCCGCGCTCAACAACTTCTTCGACCCGATCCAGAACCTCTCACAGCTGTACACGACCTACCAGTCGGGGATGGCGGCGCTCGACAAGATCTTCGACCTGCTCGACGAGCAGCCGGATCTCGCCGACGCGCCCGACGCGACCGCGCTGCCCTCGATACGGGGCGAGATTCGGTTCGACGACGTGTCCTTCCGGTACGGGTCGACCGCCGACGATGACGCGGCGTACGCGCTGCGGGACGTCGACCTCGTGATCCCGCCGGGCCAGACCGTCGCGCTGGTCGGCGAGACCGGGGCCGGCAAGTCGACGTTCGCCAAGCTCGTGGCGCGGTTCTACGACCCGACCGGCGGCGGCGTGCTCGTCGACGGCCTCGACCTGCGCACGATCACCGCCCACTCGCTCCGCTCCCAGATGGGGATCGTCCCCCAGGAGGGATTCCTATTCAGCGGCACGATCCGCGAGAACATCGCGTTCGGCCAGCCCGACGCCACCGAAGAGGAGATCCAGACCGCAGCCCGCGCGGTCGGCGCACACGAATTCATCGCCGAGCTCGACGACGGCTACGACTCGCAGATCGGCGAGCGCGGCGTGCAGCTGTCGGCTGGGCAGCGCCAGCTGGTCGCGTTCGCGAGGGCCCTGGTCGCCGATCCGCGCATCCTCGTGCTCGACGAGGCCACCTCGAACGTCGACGTCCACACCGAGAGCCTGATCGAACAGGGCCTGCGCCGGCTGGTTGCCGGGCGCACCGCGATCGTGATCGCCCACCGCCTATCGACGATCCGCCACGCCGGCCGGATCCTCGTGCTCGAGCACGGACAGGTCGTCGAGGACGGAACCCACGACGAGTTGATCGAGGCACAGGGGCGCTACTGGCAGCTGTACCGCGACTGGGCCGAGCAGGCCTCGGCCGCCTGACGATGCCGGCAATCACCGGGCTTGCCGTGACGGCGGTGAAGGCCACCCGCCTGCGTCAGGTCGATTGCGTCGAGCTCGGGCGCGACGGAGTACGGGAAAACCGGCGTTTCTACCTGATCGACGATCACAACCAGTTGGTCAACAGCAAGCGCGTGGGCGAGCTCCAGCAGGTGATCGCCGATTACTCGGAGGCCGAGCGCCGGCTGCGGCTCGAGCTCCCGGACGGACAGATCGTCGACGGCGAAGTGCGGCTCGGGGATCAGGTCGTCACCAAGTTCTTCTCTCGGGCCGCGACCGGGCAGCTGGTGGACGGCCCGTGGTCGGCCGCGATCAGCGATTTCGTCGGGCGGCGTCTGCGGCTGGTCGAGGCCGGCGACACCGCGGTCGACCGCGGTGCGGGGGGCGCGGTGTCGCTGATCTCGCGAGCGTCTCTGGATCGGCTCGGGGATACGCGGGACGGCGATTGGCGCGAAATCGACGTGCGCCGGTTCCGGATGCTGATCGAGATCGACGGCGTCGAGGCTCATGCGGAGGACCGCTGGGTCGGACGGGAGGTCCGGCTCGGCGCGGCGAAGGTCGAGTTCGGGGGTCACGTCGGCCGCTGCGTGATCACCACGCGCGATCCGGACACGGGCGTGGTCGACCTGCCGACGCTCAAGATGCTTGGCAGCTATCGACTCGATCTCGATACCACCGAACCGCTGGCGTTCGGCATCCACGGCCGGGTGCTCGAGCCCGGAACGGTCCGGGTCGGTGACACGGTGACGCCGATGGATAGTGTTCCCGATCATGAGTGAGCAGACCGTCCAGATGGAGGAGCGCCTCGCGATCGATGTATCGGACCACGTCGCGACCGTGACCCTCACCCGCCCCGAGAAGCACAATGCCCTCGACGTCGCGATGTTCGACGCGATCACAGCCGCCGCCGCGCAGGTCGCGGTCGAGCCGGGCGTGCGCGCGGTCGTGCTCCACGGCGAGGGGCCGAGCTTCTGCTCGGGACTCGACGTCGCAGGCGTGATGGCCAACCAGCCCGGCTCCGACGCACTGATGGACCCGCTACACGGTCCCGTACCGAACTGGTTCCAACGGGCCGCCCACGGCTGGCTCGAGGTCCCGGTGCCGGTGATCGTGGCGATCCACGGCCACTGCCTCGGCGGCGGCCTCCAGATAGCGCTCGCCGGAGACATCAGGTTCGCCACGCCGGACGCGCGCATGTCGGTGCTCGAGGTCAAGTGGGGGCTGATCCCGGATATGGCGATCACACGCACGCTCCCGCGGCTCGTCGGCATCGACGTCGCCAAGGAGCTCGCGTATACGGGGCGCGTGATCACCGGCAGCGACGCCCACGCGCTGGGGCTCGTCACGCATCTCGCCGAGGACCCGCTCGCTGCCGCCCAGGAGCTCGCGACCGAGATCGCGTCCCGGTCACCCGACGCGGTCCGCGGGATGAAGCGGCTGTTCAACGAGTCGTGGACCGGCTCGACCCAGGAGACGCTGAGGCTCGAGGCCGACATCCAGCTCGGCCTGCTCGGTACGCCGAACCAGCTCGCCGCCGTGACCGCGGGCATGGCCAAGCAGCCGGCGGAGTTCGTCGACCCGACCTGACGTGTGTGCGGGGGCGGCAGCGGCCCGGGCTGACCCGAACCGGCTGCCGCCCGCGACACCTCAGGTTCAGCTCACCGTGACCGTCGTCCCGGCTTCTCGCTGAGCGTCCGGACCGAGATCCGCGGTGGCGTGCACCACGGAGTTGGTTGACGGCGCCCAGCTCGGCGGCGTCACTCTGAACGTCACCGCGACCGCGCGCCGCGGCTTCACCTGGCCGAGCACCTTCTGTCCGCCGCCGCGCACGCTCCAACCGTCCGGCAGCTGGAGCGCGACGCGCACGCCGTTGAGCGTCTCGTTGCCGCCGGCGGTCAGCGTCACGGTGACGTTCGACGGCTGGCCGGGCGTCATCGTGCTCGGCGCGTTGACGAGCACCTGCCGGGCGCCCGGCGTCCGGGTGATCTGGAACGCGTCTCGCAGCGGCAGGTCGGCCAGTGCCGACGAGTCGCCGACGTACACGCGGTACAGACCCGGGGTCTGGTCCCAACCACCGGCTTTGTCGTCGTACCACCACGTGTCGCGCGGGGTGATCGTGAACCGCACCCGGGTCGACTGACCTGGAGCGAGCTCGACGCGCTGGAAGCCGGCCAGCTGGCGTGGAGGCTCACCGGTCGAGGCCGGATCTCGCAGGTACAGCTGCGCGACATCCGCGCCCGCTCGATTTCCGACATTGGTGACCGTAGCCGACACCGCGACGTCGTTGACACCGTCGGCCGCGTCACCTCTCACGTGCAGGCCGCTGAACGCGAACCGCGTGTAAGACAGCCCGAACCCAAACGGGAACATGGGCGTGAGGTGGGCGTTTGGCGACTGTCGCCGTCGCGATCGGATGTGCTGCGGCAACGAGTCTGGTGGCACTCCCGGCCGCGGCCCAAGCCGACACTGGGTCACTCCGCTGAGGCCGTCGGCCGCTCCGTGCCATGACCTTCGACGAGGAAGTCCTCCTGGGCGAGGCTCATCGTGCTCATGACTTCGGCCACGCGCTGTCCGATTGGCTGATTCGCGTTCATCCATGGGCACCCAGGTTGCCGGGAGGGACCGGGCCCCGTCCACGCTCAGCGCTGAGAGGCCTCCCAGAGGCCTCCCACCTCGATCGATAGATGGAGCGGCGATCGCGAGCACGTTGCATCATGCGCCTCCCTCATACCACAGCCCTTCTGAATGGTTCGGCGAGGGGTCAGCCAGCGTGGAAATGCAACTGGGGAACAGGGACTCGAACCCCAACTTCGACGTCCAGAGCGTCGCGTGCTGCCATTACACCATTCCCCAGTGCTATGCGTGGCTGTTGACGCCGAGTATAGGTCAGGAGGCTTGGATCGCCGCGAGGTCGCTGGACAGATCCCCGAGCTCGTGCACGCGATGTTGCACGCCCACGCGCGAGGCCAGCATCCGGCCCGCATGCTCGAGGTCGTCCGAGCGGCCGACGGTCAGCGCCGCGACCACCCGCCCCTCGTCGAGGTAAAAGATCGTGAACTCGCCGTCGTCGATCGAACCGCGGACGACCTCCTGATCCCATCCGGCGGCCGGACCGACGTACTCGAGCGAGGCCCAGTCGGCAAGGTCGGAGAAGAAGTAGGGGACGACATCGTGGGGCTGGTCCCGGCCGAGCATGTTCAGCGCCGCGGTCTTGCCCTGATTGAAGGCCACGTCCCAGTGCTCGATCCGGTGCGAGCGGCCGCCGTGCACGACGCTCTCGTATTCGGCGATGTCGCCGGCGGCAAAGATGCCCGGCACGCTGGTTTGGAGGCGGGAATCGACCACGACTCCACCCAGCTCGCCGATCTCGAGCCCGGCGGTTCGCGACAGCCTGATGTCCGGGGCCGCGCCCACGCCGACCACGACGACGTCGGCCGCAATCCGGCGCCCGCGCTTGGTCACCACGTGGGTGATGCGGCCGCCGGCGCCGTCGAAACTGTCGAGCTCGTCGTCGCCGAAAACCTCAACCCCGTGCTCCTCGAGGCGCTGCTGGAAGAACCGGCCCGCCTGCTCGCCGAAGCCGCGGCTGAGCGCGACCGACTCGAGCATCACGAGCGAGCAGGAGCTGCCGAGCTCGGTCAGGGAGGCGGCCACCTCGGTGGCGATGTACGAGCCGCCGATCAGCACGACGCGCTTCCCGGCGGAGTCCTCGCGGATCGCGTCGCTGTTGCCGAGCGTGCGCAGGTAGTGAATGCCCTCGAGCTCGGCGCCCGGAACCGACACCCGACGCACCATCGCCCCGGTCGCGATCAGCGCCTTGTCGAAGCTCACCTCTTGCTTGTTGGAGAGGGCCACGGTCCGGTTCGAAAGGTCGAGCCGGGTCGCTGACACCCGGGTGAGCGCCTCGATGTTCTGCTCCTCGTACCACTCCGGCGGCCGGAACAGCGTCTCCGCGCGCGATTCCTTGTCCTGGAGGTATCCCTTCGAGCACGGCGGCCGGTTGTACGGCAGGTCTGACTCGCGCCCAATCAGCAGAATCGTTCCGTCGGCGCCGGACTCGCGCAGCCACCGCGCGCAATTGCCCGCCGCCAGACCGCCCCCGATCAGCGCGTAGTCGACGTGCCGGTCCGCCATCACGCGCCGGGGCTCGCGCCGTTCGGGGCGAACTGCGGCGTGATCTCGGCCTCGAGGCCGGGATCGAGGATCAGGAGCACCTGATCGCCCGGTTGAATCACGGAGTCGGCTTTCGGTACGAACCCGGCGCCACCGCGCAGCACCGAGATGATCAGCGAGCCGTCGGGCAGCTCGACGTCCTGCACGCGCCGGCCCGCTGCATCGGAGCCGTGGCTGACCTCGAGCTCGATGATCTCGAGGTGTTCGTCCTCGAGTGCGAGCAGCTGAACCAGCCCGTACTCCGGCACCTCGTGCTCGATCAGCCGCAGGATCAGATCGGTGGCCGACACTGCGGGCTGGACGTCGAGTAGCCGGAAGTGCTGGAGGTTGCGTGGGTTGTTGACCCGGGCGACGATTCGCTGGACGCCGTATTTCTCCTTGGCCATCTGGCACATCAAGATGTTGTCCTCATCATCGCCGGTCACGGCGATCACGAGGTCGGCGCGCTGAATGCCCGCCCGCTCGAGCACCCACAGCTCCGTCGCGTCGCCGTACTGAACGGCGTGCTCGAGCTCTTCCTCGACGACGCGATAGCGGGCGTGGTCGGACTCGATCAGCGTCACCTCGCGCTCCTTGGCGATCAGCTCGCGCGCGAGGTTCCACCCGACCTTGCCGGCGCCGGCGATGATCACATACATGCGTGTCCCCTCATGCCAGCACCACTCGTGAGGCCTCGTCGATTGCCACCTGAGTCGGGCAGATCGTCAGCAAACCCTGCTCGGCGTACCACGCGGCCCGGCCCGGATCGGCGACCCGGACGACCACGCGCCCGACCTTGAACCGCCGCTGGGCGATCTGCGCGATCACCAGGTTCGTGTTGTCACCGGACGTGGAAGCCACGAACACGTCGGCCTGCTCGATGCCCGACTCGATCAGCCCGTCGATCTCGAGCGCCGTGCTCACGGTGAAGCGGCCGCCCGCGTCCTCCCAGGTCGTCAGCTGATCCTTGTCGAGCCGCTCGTGTGACAACGGGTCGCTGTCGACCACGGATACCTCGTGGCCGGCGTCGAGCGCCCGCTTGGCGATCGCGGAGCCAACGCGCCCGCAGCCAACGATCACGATCAGCATTTCGCTCCTCACTGTAGAGAGGTTTTCGCGAATCCGCGTCTTATCTTCGCGACCCGCGGCCCGCCCCGCGAAGCGGGCCGGACGAGGCTCAGGTGATGATCGGGATGATCAGCAGCGCGACGATGTTGGCAACCTTGATCATCGGGTTGATCGCCGGCCCGGCCGTGTCCTTGAAGGGGTCGCCGACCGTATCGCCGGTCACCGCCGCGGCGTGGGCCTCAGAGCCCTTCCCGCCGTACGCGCCGTCCTCGATCAGCTTCTTGGCGTTGTCCCACGCGCCACCGCCCGAGGTCATCGAGATCGCCACGAACAGCCCAACCACGATCACCCCGATCAGCAGGCCGCCGAGCGCCTCGATGCTGATCAACCCGACGATGAACGGGATCAGGATCGGGATCAGCGCGGGCAGGATCATCTCGCGCTGCGCGGCCCGGGTCACGAGGCTGACGGCGGCGCCGTACTCGGGCTGCTCGGTGCCGTCCATGATCCCGGGGTGGTCGCGGAACTGGCGGCGTACTTCCTCGACGACCGCGCCACCGGCGCGCCCCACCGCCTCCATCGCCAGCGAGGCGAACAGGTAGACCATCATGCCTCCGAGCAGCAGTCCGATCAGCACCGCTGGGTTGCCGATCGAGAAGTTCGGATGCTTGCCAGCCTGGATCACCTCGGTCTCGAACGCGTTGAACAGGACGAGCGCGGCGAGCGCGGCCGAGCCGATCGCGTATCCCTTGGTGACGGCCTTGGTCGTGTTGCCGACGGCGTCGAGCGGGTCGGTGACGTTGCGGACCTCCTCGGGGAGGTTGGCCATCTCGGCGATCCCGCCGGCGTTGTCGGTGATCGGCCCGAACGCGTCGAGCGCGACGATCAGCCCCGTCAAAGACAGCTGCGCCATCACGGCGACGCCGATGCCGTAGATCCCGGTGGTTCCTCCACCGCCCAGCTTCCACGCTCCGAAGATTCCGAGCGCGAGCACGATCGCCGGCGGCGCCGTCGACTGGTACCCCTGCGCGAGTCCCTGGATGATGTTGGTCGCGTGGCCGGTCTGCGAGGCGCGCGCGGTGCTCCTCACCGGAGCGAACCGAGTCGAGGTGAAGTAGTCGGTGATCACGAACAGGCACGCAGTCACGCCGATGCCGATCAGCGCGCACAGGTAGTACTTCCACCAGTGCGGCGCGGCGAGTCCGGTCGCCTTGAACGTGAGGTCCTTCATCATCCAGTAGGTGATCGGGATGAACGCGAGCGCCGCGAGCGCGCCCGACACGATCAGTCCCTGGTAGAGCGCACGCTCGACGTTGCCGGCGCGCGACCGCACGGCGAACGTGCCGATGATCGAGGCGATGATCGAAACCGCGCCGAGCACGAGCGGGTACAGGGCCACGGCCGACTGTTGGCTGAACAGAAGGACGCCGAGCAGCATGACCGCGACCGCGGTCACTGCGTACGTCTCGAACAGGTCGGCCGCCATCCCCGCGCAATCGCCGACGTTGTCGCCGACGTTGTCGGCGATCACCGCAGGGTTGCGGGGATCGTCCTCGGGGATCCCGGCCTCGATCTTGCCGACGAGGTCGGCGCCGACGTCGGCGGCCTTGGTGAAGATGCCGCCGCCGAGGCGCGCGAACACCGAGATCAGCGAGCCGCCGAAGCCGAGCCCGATCAGCGCGTCGATCGCCTCCTTCTCGCTCTCGCCGGCTATCCAGGTGAGGACCCCGTAGTACCCGGCCACGCCGAACAGCGCGAGTCCGACAACCAGCAGCCCGGTCACCGCGCCGCCGCGGAACGCGACCTCGAGCGCGCGCGAAACGCCGCCGCGCGCCGATTCGGCGACGCGGGCGTTGGCGCGCACGGACACGTTCATCCCGATGTAACCCGCGGACGCGGACAGCGCTCCCCCGATCAAGAACCCGATCGCGACCCGAATATTCTGGATCGGAATCAGGACGATGAACAGGATCACCCCGACTCCGGCGATCGTCGTGTACTGGCGGTTCAGGTACGCGCGAGCCCCCTCCTGCACCGCCGCCGAGATCGTGCGCATCGCTTCGTTGCCGGGCGACAGCGCGAGCAGCGCGCGCGAGGTGAGAACGCCGTACGCGACGGCGGCGCCGGCGCAGATGAGCGCGATCAGCACGCCGTGATGCGTCAGAAAGCTGGACAAGAAGATCCTCCGGGGAAGGTCTGAGTTAGAGAGAGGGCGCGACCAAGCGCAGCCGATACAACGGGAAAAGGGCCGCCACCCGTACTGGTCGAGCGGAGGCCCGGAAAGCGGGAATTTTAGCGGGCGGGGAGGCGGAACGTCCCCCGACGCCGACCGGCTGTCTGTCCGTTGACCGCTGGGTCAGCCTACTGGCCGGGTATCCAGAGACGGCCGCTGCGCTGGGCAGGCCCTGGCTCCCCGGGCTTCGGCGGGGGTTCCTGCGCGGCGGGCGCATCACCGGCCGACTCCTCCGCACCGCTCTCCGGTGCGCCTGGGCCGGGGGCCTGGCCGCCGATCCGGACGTACGCGAGCTGCAGTTGAGACACGGCGTCCCGGATCGCCGCCACCTGGTCCGGAGCGGCCTGCTCGATCAACGGCAGCATCGCCCGGATCGCCTCGATCGCGAGGCGGACCTGCGCCGGGTCGCGCTCGCCCTCGGTCCCCGGGGCCAGCCCGGTGCGCCGCATACCGAGGTTCGCCAGAGCCACAACGTTGTCAAGCAGGACATGCTCGACCCGGAGTCGCTTGAGCTCGGCCTCGTAGGCGGCTCGCAACTCCTCCTCGGACGGTTCTCTTGGTTCGCTGCTCATCGGGTCACCTCCGCTGCGCTCGCAGCATACGTGTCGCGCGTCTCCGCGACGACCGCGGCATACGCCTCGGGCAGGCTCATACCGGCGCTGGTCATGTGTCGCTGGCGCTGGGCGCCGTTCAACGACGGCAGCGCCACGTCGATCCCAAGCTCAGCGCGCACCGGAGCCGACCAGTTCAGCAGCCGCTCGATCGCCTCCGAGGCCGGGTAGGGCTCCGCGCGATCGAGGTCGAGCAACTCGCCGTCGAGGCCGTAACGGATCGCACGCCACACGTTCTCCTCGATTAGCCGCCGCGGCAGATCGGTAAACGGAACGCCTTCGTCGTGGTCGCGCGCCGCCTGCGCCACGCAGGCGACGATCAGCGCGGCCAGCGCCTCTGACTCCGTCGCGGTCATCTGCGCATCGCAGATCCTGACCTCCACCGTGCCGAACGAGAAGTGCGGGCGGATCGACCACCACACCTGGGTGTACTCCACGATCGAGCTCGTCTTGACGAGGAAGTCGATGTAGTCGGCGAATGCCGCCCAGCCGCCGAAGGCATCGGGCACGCCGCAACGCGGAAAGCTCTTGGTGAAGATCTGCGTACGCGCACTGTGAAGGCCCGAGTCCCGCCCGTCGAGGAACGGCGAGTTGGCCGAGATCGCGAGCAGCAGCGGCAGCACCGGGCGCAGCCGGTCGCACACGAGCACCGCCCGGTCGGCGCCGCGGACCCCCACGTGGACGTGCAGCGAGAACGTGTTGTTGCGCCAGGCCACGTATTTGAGCCCGTCCTCGACCCGGCGGTAGTGCTCAGTGTCGATGATGTGCTGATCGCGGTAGTCCGACCAGGGATGGGTGCCGGTGGCGCCGAGCGCCACGCCTCGATCGGCCGCCAGCGCGAACAGCCGCCGGCGCCGCTCGCGCTGCGCGCTGATTGCGGTCGCGAAGTCGGACCCTCGGCCCGAACGGATCTCGATCTCGGAGGAGATCAGCTCCCCTGCGACCGAGTCGGCCAGGACCGGATCGGCCTGGGCGGCGTCGCGGAGCTCCTCGAACCCTGGCACGAGCCCCAGCGAGGCCGGGTCGAGCACCGCGAACTCCTCCTCGAGGCCGACGGTGAAATCCGACGACTCCTCGAAGGCGGCGCATGCCGATTCCAGGTCGAGGCTCACGATCCGAGTGAGTATTAGGTGAGGTAGAAGTACAGCGCGTAGAGCAGGTCGACGGCCGGGCTCGAAGTGTGGACCGTCACCTCTGGAGGGACCTGCAGCAGCGCGTCGGAGTAGTTGAAGATGATCTTGACGCCGGCGTCGACCAGCTCGTCGGCGAGCTTCTGCGCGGCCGGCGACGGCACCGCGAGCACGGCCACGACGATGTCCTCCTCGTCGATCAGCTCCCGCAGATCGGAGTTGTGCCTGACGGCGAGGGTCCCGATCCGCATCCCGACCTTGCCCTGGTCGGTGTCGAAGATCGCGACCACGCGGAACCCGTGGTCGGCGAAGATGTCCGAGGTGGCGATCGCGGTGCCCAGGTGGCCGGCGCCGAACAGCGCGATGTTGTGCTGACCCGAGGTGCGCAGGATCTTGCGAATCTGCGTGACCAGCGACTCAACGTTGTAGCCGACGCCGCGCTTTCCGAACTTGCCGAATCCTGAAAGATCTCGGCGTATCTGCGTCGAGTTCACGTGCGTGTAGTCCGCAAGCTCCTGGGAGGAGATCGTCTCCTTGCCCATCTTGCGGGCCTGGATCAGGACCTGGAGGTAGCGCGACAGCCGGGCAGCGACCCCCAGGGCAAGCTTCTCGCCCCCTTTGTCGATGCCAGGCTGAACCGCGTCCGCGCCAGTCCCGACCGTGTAGCTCATCCGATTTCCACCTTATCGAGACGGCGCTCGAGCTCCGGCTCCTCCACGAACAGCTCGAATGCCTCCACGCCGTCGATCGTAACGACCGGGATCCGTTCGAGATAGGCCCGGAGCAGGGCATCGTCGGAATCGATGTCGCGCTCCTCGAACGCGAACGGCCGCTCCCGGCGGACCCGCTCGAGGATCACGCGAGCGTCATCGCACAGACAGCATCCCTCGCGGGCGTAGAGAACGACGCTCCTCATCGGACGACGCTCCTCATCGCGCGATCAGCGCGCGCTCGCCCGTCGCGTACACGTCGAGGTCGAGGTATTCCGGGTACGGAAGCGCACCGGCGAAGCGGGCGGCGCTCGCGATCATCGCGGCGTTGTCGGTGCACAGCTCTCGCGGCGGGATGTGCAGGTCGACGCCGAGCGATGCCATGCGCGCACGGACCGGGCCGTTGGCGGCCACGCCCCCGCCGACGGACAGCCGCTCGAGCCCGGTGTCGGCCAAGGCCCGCTCCACTCGGATCGCCAGCGACTCGACGATCGCCCGCTGATAGGAGGCCGCAAGGTCGGCCCGGCGGCGCTCGGCCTCCACCTCGCCGAGGTCGCGCACGCGGTACAGGAGCGACGTCTTGAGGCCGGCGAACGAGAAGTCCAGGCCGGGGAGCCTTTGGGCGGTCGGGAACTTGAACGCGTCCGGATCGCCGTCTCGGGCGAGCCGCTCGAGCGCCGGGCCACCCGGATAGCCGAGGCCGAGCAGCCGCGCGCCCTTGTCGAAGGCCTCGCCGGCGGCGTCGTCGAGCGTCTGGCCGATCACCTCGTAATCCGGCCCGGGATCGGTCACGCGCGCGAGCAGCGTGTGGCCGCCGCTCGCGATCATGCTGAGGAACGGCGGCTCGAACGGCGTCGGTCCCAGAAACGCGGCGGCGACGTGCCCGTGCAGGTGGTCGACCGGCGCGAGCGGCAGTTCGTGCGCCGCCGCGAGTCCCTTGGCCGTGGCCACTCCGACGAGCAGAGCCGTGACCAGTCCCGGCCCGCGCGTGACCGCGACCATGTCGAGATCCGGTAGCGACGCGCCGGCGCGCGCGAGCGCGTCGTCGACGACGTCGCCGATCAGCTCGAGGTGGTGCCGCGACGCGATCTCGGGCACGACGCCGCCGTAGCGGTCATGAACCCCCTGGGAGGAGATCACGTTCGAGCGGATCTCTCCCTCGTGCGTGACGACCGCCGCGCAGGTGTCGTCACAGCTCGTCTCGAGCGCGAGGATCACCCGGACGCGCTCGGGGTCGACGCGTTCTGTGCCGTGCGCCACATGATCAGCGCGTCCTCCCCGGTGTCCTGGTAATAGCGCCGGCGCGTACCGGCCGACCGGAAGCCGAAGCGCTCGTACAACGCGATCGCGGTGCCGTTCGAAGGGCGCACCTCGAGCGTGTACGACGCGTCGTCGCCAGCCCGCGCGATCATCTCCTCGAGCAGTCCGGTGGCGATGCCGCGCCGCCGCATCGGGGGGTCGACCGCGATATTCATCAGGTGCCAGACGTCCGCGTAACGCGAGCAGATCAGGTAGCCGACGACCCGGCGCTCCTCGATCGCGGCCAGGCATATCCCCGACGGCTTGGACAGCTCGAGCACGAACATCGCCAGCGACCACGCCGTGGGGAAAGCGCGCCGCTCGATCGAGATGACCTGTGGCAGGTCCGAATAACCCAGCGACCGGATCGTGACTGGCTCGGTGCTCATTTAAATCCTGCGGACGTTCATTTAATTCCTGCGGGCCATCTCGGCGTCGGGAGCGCGCAGGTATTCCGGCCGGACCTCGTCAGGGACACTCGCTCGCAGGCCGCGTGCGATCCTGCAGTGATTCGTGGCCGTGACCCTGTGCAGCCGCGAATCGTCTTCTGGAATGAAGGCTCCCGAGCGCTCGAGAACCTCCCTGAATGCTATCGCCCCGTCTCCGATCGCCAGTGTGGTCGGTCCGAGCGGCGTGACGAGCTCGGCCAGCGCCTCGGGAGCGAATGGCCGCGGGACCAGCAGCGCGGTCTCGAACTCCTCGATCTCGCTCATCCGCCAGCTCGCGGCAAACACCTCGCCCCGGCGGGCGTCGAGCACCGCGAGCACTGTGTCGTAAGCGCCCAGCGCGTGGCTAGCGGAAGGTCCGGCGAGCGCGAGCGACTGCAGGGTCGAAACCCCGATGAGCGGAATGTCCCTCGCCCGTGCGAGCGCCCGCGCGGTCGCGATCCCGATCCGCAGCCCGGTGAACGTCCCGGGCCCGATGCCGACTCCGATTCGATCGACCTCGTCCCAGCCGACTCCGGCGCGCTCGAGCACGATCGCAGTCAGCGGCAGCAGCCGCGTGGCGTGGGCGGGCCGCGCGCCGGGCTTTGGGTCGTCGCGAGCCGTGTAGACGACGTCGCCGACACCCGACAGCGCAACCGTGGTTGCCGGCGTCGCGGTGTCGAACGCCAAAATCCTCACGGCTCGATCGTCACCACTCGCCGGTCTCCGCCGGCGTGCTCGATCGTCACCTTCGCGGCCAGGCGTGACAGGCCCGCGATCGTCATCACCGCGCGCTCCGGCCATTCGACGAACGCGATTCGGTCCGGCCCGATGTAGTCCGCCAGCAGGTCGGGGTCCTCGCTGCCGAGATCCGCGACGCGGTAAAGGTCGAGGTGAGAGACGGGGACGGCCGCCGGGTAGCGTTGACCGATAGTGAACGTCGGACTGGTCACCACTCCGCCGACGCCAAGCGCGCGACAGGCGCCGCGGACGAACGTGGTCTTGCCCGCGCCAAGCTCTCCTTCGACTAGCACGACGTCGCCGGCCGCGAGCCCCGCGGCGAGCTCGGCGGCGAGCGCCTCGGTCTGCGAGGGATCGCTTGTCTCGTGGCGCTTTGGCATTGGCCCACAAGCCAATGTAGTCCCATTGCTCCGAGCGGTTCGGTACCGTCAGCCCGAGGAATGAGCCACGCAGACCTCGAATCGGCCGCGTGATGTTCGACCGGCTGAGACAGCGCTACGAGCCGCAGCTCTCACGCCTCGGTGGCTCCGACACCGCGAAGGCGGCCGGGCTGGCCGGCGCGATGGTCGCCAACAACGTGATCGCGCTGGGTTCGGTGATCGTGTTCTCGCGGCTGCTCGACGACTACGGCTCGCTGGCCGCGCTCGTCAGCTACTTCCTGATCCTCGCCGTCGTCGGGTACGCGCTGCAGCTCGCGACCGCCCGCGAGGCCGTGCTCGGTCACCTCGGAGTTGGGGCGGCGATGGCCGCGACGATCCGGAACTGGATGAAGTGGCTGCTGGTGTTCACGGCGGTGATGACGGTCCTGTCCGTGCTGTTCCGGCATCCGATCGCCGAGGCGGTCGGGGTCAAGGAGCAATGGGGAGCGGCACTCGGGATCCCGGCGGGCTGCTTCTACCTGATGCTGTGCATCCTGCGAGGCTTCCTCCAGGGGCTCGGCGACTACCGCTCGGTCGGCATCAGCCTCGTCGGCGAGCAGGCCGCCCGGCTCGTGATCGGCGGCGTCCTCGCCGGGGTCGGGCTCGGAGTCACCGGCGCGTACATCGGGACGCCGCTGTCGTTCATCGTGATGATGGCCTACTGCGCCGTCCCGCTCCGCCGCCGGCTCGGGGTGGCCGAGCCCGGACGCCGGCCGGCGGTGCCGCTGTGGAACCACGTTCGAAACGCCTGGACGGCAATCGCGGCGCTCGGGATCATCGCGGTCCTCCAGAACATCGACATCATCGCCGCCAAGCACAGGTTCTCGACGAATCTCGCGAGCTCCTACAGCGCCACCGCGGTGGCCGCGAAAGTCCTGATCTGGGTCGCGATGGGCGCCGGGTTCTATCTGGTTCCCGAGGTCTCACGCCGGCGCGCGGCCGGAGAGGACGGCCGCCCGGTGCTGGCGAAGTCGCTGGGGATCGTCGCCGTGGCCGCGGTCCCGTGCCTCTTGATCTATGCGTTCGGATCCACCCCGCTGATCCGCGCGGCATTCGGCTCGAAGCGCCTGGGGGCGGTCGACGCGCTGTTCATCCTCGGTGTTGCGTTCACCGTGCTCGCCGCGACGTACCTCGCGGTGCAGTACATGCTCGCGCTGAGACGGACATGGTTCCTGCTGCCGCTCGGCCTCGTCGCCGTCGCCGAGCCGATCCTCCTGCTCCAGGCGTCCAACGAGCCGAAGGGGTTCGCGACGG
This sequence comes from uncultured Solirubrobacterales bacterium, assembly GCA_963822855.1. GTDB lineage: Bacteria > Actinomycetota > Thermoleophilia > Solirubrobacterales > Solirubrobacteraceae > Palsa-465. The sequence continues at coordinate 186,501 of CAWGJE010000017.1, forward strand.
TCGTGCTCGCAGTCCAGATCGCGGGCGCCCTGATCGCGTTCGGGATGGCGCTCTGGCCCGACAAGGCGCGTCCCAAGCCCGCCGACCCGCCTCCGCCCGGCCTCGAGGAGCCCGAGCTCGTCGGCGCCTCCGGGCTGACGCGCTAGAACAACCCGAGCTGCGCCGCCGGCTCGCGCTGGCCGACGCCGACCGGCGACTCCTCCGACTCGTCCGGGGTGTCGTCGACCTCGGGTACCGGCTCGTATGACGCGGGCTGCTCGGGCGGCCCGAGCGCCAGCAGGTCGGGGATCCGGTGGAAGTCGGCCCGCAGCGCCTCGAGCGTCGACGGCGTGTACAGCGCCGCCGCCGGGTGATAGAGCGGATACAGGCGGACGGCGCGCGGCCCGATGATCCGCACCTCCTCGCGGCCGTGCAGCCGCGAGATCCCCGTGCTGTCGGCGCGCAGCAGCTTGGTCGAGAAGTTCCCGAGCGTGCAGATCACGGTCGGCTCGATCAAGTCGACCTGGCGAGTCAGGTAGTCCTGGCACGCCTCGATCTCGTTGGGGTGCGGGTCCCGGTTGTCGGGGGGCCGGCATTTGAGCACATTCGCAACAAAGACCTCTTTCCGGTCCAACGAGATCTCGGCGAGTAGCTTGTCGAGCAGCTTGCCCGCTTGGCCGACGAACGGGAGCCCCATTCGGTCCTCGTTGGCGCCCGGCGCCTCGCCGACGAACATCAGGTCGGCGTCGGCGTTGCCGGCGCCGAACACGACGGTCGTGCGCGTCTGGTGGAGCGGGCAGCGGACGCAGTCACGCGCCTCCTCATAGACGGCCCGCAGCAGATCGCGTCTCTCGGGGGCACTCCTCACTAAGGGCGATGGTAATCCCGCCCACGGACGCAGCGAGGGCGCCGACGCCGCAATTAGGCGCGAATTCGGGGGTTGCGATCGTTTGCAGCACCGAGGTACGACGCCCGACAGTCGTGTCGGCGGCGGCCCGGGGTCACCGGCCTCACACGGACTCGTGCGTAACCGGCGCCCTTCCGGGGGTATCATCAAATCGAGGCCGTCACGCGGGCATCGCGGGTGGACCTCGGCCCCAGAATTTGCCTTTCGCCGCCGACCGGTATCTCAAATGTGGGAACTGGAACGGGAACCGTCCTCTGACACCCCTGCGTGTAGCCGCCTGGCAATAGTCGGCCGAGGACGCCTGGGTACCGCCCTCGCGACTGCGCTCGACCGCGCCGGCCATGAGGTGTCCGGGCCGCTCGGTCGCGGTGCCGACGGGGCCGCCGCCGATGCCGTACTGCTGTGCGTGCCCGACGCCGAGATCGCTCGCGCGGCCGCCCACATCGCGCCGGGACCGCTTGTGGGCCACTGCTCGGGAGCGACTGGCCTGGGCGAGCTCACGCCGCACGAGGCGTTCTCGTTGCATCCGCTGATGACCGTGACCGCGGACGGGGCCGATTTCGCCGGCGCGGGCGCGGCGATCGCCGGGAGCACCCCACGAGCGCTGGATTTCGCGAGCGAGATCGCGCACGCCCTCGGCATGCGCCCAGTCGAGATCGCCGAGGCTGACCGCGCCGCGTACCACGCGGCGGCGTCGATCGCGTCGAACTTCCTGGTCACGCTCGAGGCGGCGGCCGAGCGGGTCGCCGGCGCGGCCGGGGTCGAACGCGCGCAACTCGTGCCGCTGGTGCGCGCCACGGTCGAGAACTGGGCGCGGCTCGGGCCCGAGCGGGCCCTGACCGGACCGGTGGCGCGGGGCGACGAGGCCACCGTCGAACGCCAGCGCGCCGCGGTCGAGGAAGTGGCGGCCGACCTGCTGCCGCTGTTCGACGCGCTGGTCGACACGACCCGAGCACTCGCAACCGCGCGCGATCGCGAGGTCCAGCCGGCATGAACACGATCCACACCGTCGCCGCGTTGCGCGCCGAGCTGCTCGAGCCCAGGTGCGCCGGCCGCAGGATCGGGCTCGTCCCCACGATGGGCGCGTTCCACGAGGGTCACCTGTCGCTGATGCGCCGCGCGCGCCAGGACTGCGACCTCGTCGTGGTGTCGCTGTTCGTGAACCCGACCCAGTTCAACGACCCGACCGACCTGGACGCGTACCCGCGCGACTCTGAGCGCGACGCCAGGCTCGCCGCCGAGCTCGGCGTCGACTACCTGTTCGCGCCTTCGTCCGAGGAGGTTTACCCGCCCGGCTTCGCCACTACCGTATCGGTGTCGAGGCTCACCGAGACGCTCGAGGGCGCGCATCGCGGGCGCGCGCATTTCGACGGGGTCGCGACCGTCGTCACCAAGCTGTTGAACATGGTCGGCCCCGACGTCGCCTACTTCGGGCAGAAGGACGCCCAGCAGGCGCTCGTGATCAAGCGCCTCGTGCGCGACCTCGACATCCCGGTCGCGATCGAGGTGTGCCCGACGGTCCGCGAGGCCGACGGCCTCGCGATGTCGAGCCGCAACGTCCACCTGTCCCCCGCCGACCGGGCTCGCGCGGCCGCGCTGCACCGAGCGCTCCGCGCCGCGGCAGAATCTGTAAGCGCCGGCGAGCGCGACCCGAGCGCCGCGCGCGAACGTGCGCTGTCAGAGCTCACGCGCGACGGGATCGAGCCCGAGTACATCGAGCTCGTCTCGGCCGATGGATTGGCGCCGATCGATCGGATCGACGGCGACGTGCTCGCGGTCCTGGCCGCCCCGCTCGGCGGCACGCGACTGATCGACAATCAACTGATCCAGACACGCAACGGGCACGGAGGGCCTGACGCATGCAACGCACGATCCTGAACATCGACCGCGAGGTGGCGACTCTCCTCGGAGCGCCAACCGCCGCGTAAGGAGCTAGGCAATGTCCGCAACACCCCGGATCCCTATCCCCCAGAACCTCGATGCGCCGCTGCCGATGACGCTTCCTCGGCTCGCCGAGAAGAAGCGGCTCGGGGAGCCGATCGTGATGGTGACGGCGTACGACTACCCCTCCGCGCAGGTCGCCGAGGCGGCCGGCGTCGACGTGGTGCTGGTCGGCGACTCGGGCGCGATGACCGTGCTCGGCTACCCCTCTACGGTGCCGGTGTCTACCGACGAGATGCTGATGCTCGCGGCGGCCGCGCGGCGCGGGCTGCAGACGCCGCTGCTCATCGGCGACCTGCCGTTCGGGTCCTACGAAGCGTCCGACGAGGTGGCGATCGCCACCGCGCAGCGGTTCATCAAGGAGGCGGGCTGCGACGCGGTCAAGCTCGAGCGGGGCGGCACCAGCGTCCAGCGCGCCCGCGCGATCGTCGACGCCGGAATCCCTGTGATGGGTCACATCGGGCTCACCCCCCAGACCGCGACCGCGCTCGGCGGGTATCGCGCGCAGGGTCGCACCGCCGAGCGCGCCCTCGGCGTCGCACGGGATGCGCTTGCGCTGGAGGAGGCGGGTTGCTTCTCGCTCGTGTTCGAGGCGATCCCGGCCGGGGTGTCCGCGGCGCTCATGCCACGGCTGCACATCCCCGTGATCGGCATCGGGGCGGGCCCCGCAACCGACGGCCAGGTGCTCGTGTTCCACGACCTGCTCGGCATCTACGACGGCCACGCCCCGAGATTCGCCAAGCGCTACGGGGACATGCGAGAGCAGATGGTCGCCGGCGTCGCCGCCTACGCCGCGGACGTTCGCGGCGGATCGTTCCCCGCCCCCGAGCACACGTACTCGATCGATGACGACGAGTTGCGGGCGTTCGAGGCGGGGCTCGACAAGACCTTATAGGCCCGCGCGCGAATACCATCCGGCTGGATGCCGCGTCTCGGAGACCTGTTCGCTCCGCGCGACCGGGCTTACTTTGAGCTGTTTGAGGAGGCCGGCCAGAACGTGGTGCTCGCGGCGAGCTTGCTCGAACGGATGCTGACCAACTTCCCGGACACGCGGGAGTTGGCCGGCGAGATCCTCGAGTGCGAGCACGAGGGCGACCGGATCACGCACGACATCATCGACCGGATCAATCACACGTTCGTGACGCCGATCGACCGCGAGGACATCCTCGCGCTCGCATCCGCGCTCGACGACATCGTCGACTACACCGAGGAGGTGGCCGACTACCTCGGGCTGTACCGGATCGAGGCACCGATGGACCAGGCGATCAGCCTCGCGCGAGTGCTGAATCTCGCCTGCCACGAGATCGGCGAGGCGATCCCGCTCCTGCGTGGGTTCCAGGACCTCTCACGGCACACGGTCGAGGTCAACCGTCTGGAGAACGAGGGCGACCGGATCACCCGCGAGGCGGTCGCCTCCTTGTTCGACGCGCCGATCGATCCGATGGTCGTAATCCGGTGGAAGGACCTGTTCGAGCGGCTCGAGGCGGCGATCGACTCCACCGAGCACGTGGCATACATCCTCGAGGGGATCGTCATTAAGAACTCGTAGGCCGATGTGTCTCACTATTGGCACGGCGCTTTGGCTGTTGTAGCTTGCGCGCGTGGAGTCGAGGGAGCTGTCCACCGGAGGCGCCGGCCTGGCGGTTCGTGACGTCGTCGTGTCGTTCGGCGGGATCACCGCGCTCGAGGAGGTGTCGGTCGAAGTATCACCCGGTGAGGTGCTCGGGGTGATCGGACCGAACGGCGCCGGCAAGACCACCCTGTTCAACGTCATCTGCGGGTTCGTGCGGCCGAACTCGGGCACGCTGAGCTGGCGCGGGCAGCCGATGACGGGCGTGTCGCCCGATCGGCTGGCGTCGCTAGGGATCGCGCGAACGCTCCAGGGCGTCGGGCTGTTCACCGGCCTCACCGTGCTCGAGAACGTGATGGTCGGCGCGCAGCGCTTTCGCAAGTCTCCGGTGGTCGCCGCGATGCTCGGCCTCCCGTGGTCTGATCGCGACGAGAGCCGGCAACGCGAGCGGGCGATGGCGGCGCTCGCCCGTCTCGGCTGCGATGACGTCGCCGACCGCCTCCCCGGCACCCTGCCGTATGCGGTGCAGAAGCGGGTCGCGCTGGCGCGCGCGCTCGTGTCCGAGCCCGAGCTCCTGCTCCTCGATGAGCCGGCCGGCGGACTCGACGCGCGCGAGATGTCGGACCTCGGGGAGCTGATCCAGTCGCTCGGCAGCTCGGTCGCGGTGATGCTCGTGGACCACCACATGGACTTCGTCGTGCCCGTCTGCGATCGCGTCGTCGTGCTCGACTTCGGCCGCGTGATCGCCGACGGCGAACCGACGGCCGTGCAACGGGATCCGCGCGTGCTCGAGGCGTATCTGGGGCGCGAGGCCGAGGAGGCGACGGATGCTGACCATTGAAAACCTGACCACCGACTATGGACCGGTGCGCGCCGTCGACCACGTCTCGTTCGAGGTCCCCAAGGGCTCGGTGACCGCCGTGCTCGGCGCCAACGGTGCCGGCAAGACGTCCTTGCTGCGGACCGTGACCGGGCTCGTGCGGCCGAGCTCGGGAAGCGTGAAGCTGGCCGGAGAGGACATCACGCGCCTGCCCGTCGAGGAGATCGTACGGCGGGGCATGGCCCATGTTCCCGAAGGCCGCGGCGTGATCGCCGAGCTGACGGTGGCGGAGAACCTACGGCTCGGCGGTCTGTGGCGGGGACGCGAGGCCGCGCCGCTGAGCGAGATCTACGAGCTGTTCCCTCGCCTGGAAGAGCGCGAGGGACAGCCGGCGTCGAGGCTCTCCGGCGGCGAGCGGCAGATGCTCTCGATCGGCCGGGCGCTGGTGGGGCGGCCGCGGGCGCTGCTGCTCGACGAGCCGTCGCTGGGGCTCGCGCCGGTGCTCGTGGCTCAGATCATGGCACTCGTCCGCCGTCTCGCCGACACGCTCGGCCTGGCGGTGGTGCTGGTCGAGCAGAACGCACGCAGCGCGTTGTCGATCGCCAACCGCGGCGTGGTGCTGAACCTCGGGCGGGTCGTCGCGGAGCAGGACCCGGACAAGCTCGTCGCCGACGACCAACTCCTCCACGCCTACCTGGGCTTCTAGCGGGTTGGCGAGCACGTGACCAAGTTCATCGACCTCACGCTCAGCGGAATCTCCACCGGCGCGATCTACGCCGCGGTCGCGCTCGCGCTGGTCCTGATCTGGCGCTCGACCCGAGTCGTCAACTTCGCCCAGGGCTCGATGCTGATGTTCACGACGTTCATCGCCTCGGCGGTGATCAATGGAGGCGGCTCCTACGTGGAGGGGTTCGTGGTCGCGCTCTGCGCCGGGTTCGTGCTCGGCGCGGTCGTCGAGCGGGTCGTGGTCCGGCCGGTCGAGAACGCACCCCCGCTCAACGCGGTGATCCTGACGCTCGGCCTGTACACGCTGATAGTCGCGATCGCCGGGATGATCTGGGGCAACACGCCGCGCTCGTTCCCGGCCGCGTTCTCGCTGCACGGATACACGGTCGGCGGCACGACGCTGCTGTTCACGCCGAACGACACCTTCATCGTGCTGGTGGTGATCGCGGTGGCGGCGGCGCTCGCGTTCCTGTTCCGCAGGACGTCGCTAGGACTGAGGATGCGCGGCGCGGCGTTCGCGCCCGAGGTCGCGCGGCTGCTCGGAGTTCGGGTCGGGCGGATGCTCACGCTCGGCTGGGCGCTCGCCGCGACGGTCGGGTCGCTCGCCGGCGTGCTCGTCGCGCCGGCGGTGTTTCTCGGTCCGAACAGCTTCGACCCGATCCTGATCATCGGGTTCGTCGCCGCCGTGCTCGGCGGCCTGGACAGCCCGCCCGGCGCCGTCGTCGGCGGGATCGTGCTTGGCCTGGCGCTGTCGTACGTGTCCGGCTATGAGGGCTCTTCGCTGGTCCCCCTGGCCGCGCTCGTGATCCTCGTGATCGTGCTGATGTTCCGCCCGACCGGCCTGTTCTCGGCAACAAAGGAACGGCGGGTATGATCTTGCGCCCGCTCGCCGTGTTCCGGCGAAGCACGCTGTTGCGCTCGCTCGCGATCGTCGTGATCGCCGGCGTGGTCCTGATCATCGTCAGCGACTCGCTGAGCTCGTACCGAAACCTGCAGCTCGCGTACGGCGGGTACTACTTCTGCGTGCTCGCGGGCCTGACCGTGCTGGCGGGCTCGAGCGGGCAGATCTCGCTCGGCCAGGGCGCGTTCATGGCGGTCGGGGCGTACACGTTCTGCAAGCTGAACGCGAGCCCTGTCGCGTGGTCGGTGTTCCCCTCGCTGGTCGGTGCCGTGGTCGCGGCCGTGCTGATCGGGATTCCAGTCGGTGCCGCGGCCAGCCGGCTGCGCGGGCCCTACCTGGCCGGCGCGACGCTCGCGTTCGCGGTCGGGCTGCCGGCGTTGGCCGACAAGTTCCCGACGTTCCTCGGCGGCGAGAACGGGCTGTCGGTCAACCCTCCGACGCCGCCGTCGTGGCTCGGGTCGAACTTCCCGCTCGAGCGCTGGGAGGCGTGGATCGCGTGCGGCGGAGCGCTCGTCGTGGTGTTCGTGCTCTACAACCTCACCCACAGCGCCGTCGGTCGATCGTGGCGCGCGACCCGCGACGACGAGATCGCGGCGGCGCTGTCGGGCCTGCGCGTCGGTCGCCGGCAGACGCTTGCGTTCGTCGTGAGCGCGGCGTGCGCGGGGCTCGGTGGGGGGCTGCTCGCGGCCGTGCTCCAGCTCACCTCACCGGGTGCATTTCCGCTCCAGCTGTCGCTCACGCTGCTCGCCGGCGTGGTGATCGGCGGGTTGGGTTCGCTCGTCGGTGCGGTCTGGGGAGCCGCGCTGCTCGTGTTCCTCCCGAACTGGACCACCGACCTCGCGAACTCGTTCTCGCTCTCGACGAACGTCTCGCACAACCTCCCGATCGCGATCTACGGCCTCGTGCTGATCGCGGCGATGCTGCTGTGGCCGAGCGGGATCCAGGGCGGCCTCCGCGCTCTCGGTCGCACCGTGCGGCCGGCTGTGTCTGGCCGCCTTGGGCGGGGCGCCGCCGAGCCAGCCAGCGACGACGACGCCGCCGCCGAGGACGAGGGCGTAAAGGCGTCACGACCGTAATGGTTCAGTGCGCGGTGACTCCACGCCGCGGCGCCGGCGCAATCCCGAGCAGAGCGGCTTGGACTTCTCGCAGGCGCGCGTGGTCGCCGCGGATCCCGACCATCGTGTCGTGATACAGGAACGCGTGACGAAGGCGGATCAGCGCGTAGGCGAGCGTCGCCGGGTCGACCGGCGGCTCATAGCGTCCGGCCGTGATCTCGTCCTCGATCAGCGCCTGCACGCACGCCACCGCGCGCGGCTCGACCACGCCGGCGCTCGAGGTCAGGATCCGCATGGCGTAGCGCTCCTGCTCGAGCAGCCGCCGCACCGCCCGCGAGCGGGTGAGCGTCTGGTTGACGCGATCAAGCACCTCGAGTACGCCGGCCGCGCCGCGCCGTCTGACCTCGGCCCGCTTGCGCCCGACGAGCATCTCGAGCTGGCGGGCGATGACCTCGCCGAGCAACGCCTCGCGCGAGCCAAACCAGCGGTAGATCGTCGCGCGGCCGAGGCCGAGCCGCGCCGCCACAACCGTGACGTCGACCCGCTGGCCGTCGAGGTAGAGCTCGGTCACGAGCGCGAGGACGTCCTCGCGCGAGGCGGTCGCAGGCCGACCGCGCTTGCCCCCCTTGACCGGCCGGCCTATCGCCGGGCCGCTCGCAGGTTGGTCTGTCGTCGTAGGTGTTGCAGCGCCCATCACCGGACTTTAATATTTGAAACACCCGAGGGAAGATGTATTTAATTACATCCGGCGCGTCGAAGTACGTTCCGGTTTCAGCTGGTTCCACCATGTGGAGGAGGAGAGGTATGAGCTTTCGCGGCACCAAATCGCTGGCGTGCGTGGGAGTCATCGCCGCGGTCGGGCTGATTGCGTCCGGCTGCGGCTCGTCGTCAAGCAAGACGAGCACGACCAGCAGTAGTGGCGGCAGCAGCGCCACCAGCAGCAGTAGCGGCGGCAACGGCGGCGCCACCGCGCCCGGCGTCACCGCCACGACGATTACGTTCGGGACCCACCAGCCGCTGACGGGACCGGCCGCTCCTGGATATAGCGAGATCGCACCGGCATCGCAGGCGTTCTTCAACTACGTCAACGCGAACGGTGGCGTCTACGGCCGGAAGATCAATCTGATCATCAAGGACGACGCCTACAACCCGACGAACACGGTCAACGTCGTCCACCAGTTGGTCCTCCAGAGCAACGTGTTCGGGATCTTCGAAGGACTGGGCACCCCCACCCACACCAAGGTCGTCGGCTTCCTCAACGCCTCAAAGGTGCCGGACATCTTCGTCGCGTCCGGCTGCCCGTGCTGGGACGACGGCACCACCCAGCCGTGGACCTTCGGCTGGCAGCCGAACTACACGATCGAGGGCAAGATCCTCGGCCAGTACCTCAAGCAGCACTTCGCCGGCAAGAAGATCGGCGTCCTCTACCAGGACGACGACTTCGGCAACGGCGGGCTCACCGGGATCAAGGATGAGGTGCCGGCCTCCACGATCGTGGCCAAGGAGCCCTATCAGCCAGGCGTCACCACGCTCGCGCCGCAGATCACCGCGATCAAGTCCGCCGGGGCTCAGATCATGGTCGACTTCACCGTGCCGATCTACACGGCCATCGGTCAGCTGACCTCGTTCACCCTCGGCTACAAGCCCCAACTCGTCGTCTCCAACGTCGGCATCGACCCGATCACGGTCGGCGGTCTGCTGAAGACCATCTCCAAGGGCAAGGCGTCCGGTACCGCGCTGATCGAAGGCGCGATCACCGACGGCTACCTCCCCTCGAACACCGACACCACGAATCCGTGGATTCAGCTGTTCATGAAGATCCACTCCCAGTACGACGCCAGCGCGCCCTTCGACGGCAACGTCGAGTACGGCATGGCCAACGCGTACACGCTCGTGCAGGCGCTCAAGGCCGCCGGCGCACACCTCACCCGCCAGGCGCTGATCAACGCGATCAACACCAACGGCGCGAGCTGGATGGGGCCGGGCCTCGTCCCCTTCCGCTACTCCACCACCGATCACGGCGGCTACTCCGGCGCGGAGCTGGGGATGGTCAAGAACGGCAAAATCGTCCTCTCCGGAGGGCCGCTCACGACCACGCCCGTCGCGGGTTCGGCGATCACCCCGTACACGGGGACGCAGCCGGCGCCTCCGGCAAGCGGGATTCCGTCGAACTGAGGCATTAGGTACCCACGTCTGCGGCCCGGTGCGCCTTTGGTGCCGGGTCGCAGCCCGCTTTCCTGCCGCTTGGGAAGAAAGGATGAATAGTTCACCCTTTCTTCCCAACCGCAGGCCTGGCCCGATTGCGCTGACACCGCTACTCGTAGGTGATCGTGCGAAGCACCCGCGCCGGCGCGCCGGCCGCCACCGAGAACGCGGGGATGTCGGTGGTGACGACGGAGTTGGCCCCGATCACGCAGCGTTCACCGATGGTGACGCCGCTCGTGACCACGACGCCGGCGCCACACCAGACGTTGTCGCCGATCCGGGTCGGGCCCTTGGTGGTGAAGCCCTGCCAGGTGACCGGTAGCACGGGGTCGTCGAACCGGTGCGACGAATCGGTTATGAAGCAGCCGTTGGCGAACATGCAGTGACTGCCGATCTCGACCAGCTCGAGCGACGCCACCATCACGCCCAGGTTCAGGAACGTTCCCGACCCGATGCGCACGCGCGCGGACCCGGGCGCGGTGATCCACACCCCGGGTTCGAGCAGCGTGTGCGCGCCGATCTCGAGGCGGCCGTCCAGGAGCGCCTCGAGCACGTTGCCGTGCACGGGCCAGCGGACGAACGCCCCGCGGCGCATGAACTCCCAGTGGATCCGGGCGCGGTTCCAGGGGACCGAGTTGCGCTCGTACCAGCGCCACTTCTGGAGCCAGAGCTTGAGCGCGGCCGCGTCGGCGCCGGGTGGCGCGGGGTCGCTCAAGCTCGCGCCGATCAGCCCGCGGTGGCCTTCGCTCGGCGCCGCGCCGGCGGTTGCTTCTTGCCGGCGCCGTTCGCCGCGCTCGTGCCGTTGGCACCGGCCGACGCCTTCTTCGCGGCGCCGTTCCCCGATGACGACGCTTTCTTCGCCGCGCCGTTGTCAGCGGCCCGCGCCTTCTTGGCCGCGCCGTTGGCCGCTCGCGACGCGCGCACCGGCAGCACCTCGGCGAGGAACGCGCCGGTGTACGACTCCGCCACCGTGGCCACCTTCTCCGGCGTTCCGATGGCGATCACCTGGCCGCCCTCCTCCCCACCCTCGGGTCCGAGGTCGATGATCTGGTCGGCGACCTTGATGACGTCGAGGTTGTGCTCGATCACGACCACCGTGTTGCCGGCTGCGACCAGCCGCTCGAGCACCTCGAGCAGGCGCTGGATGTCGGCGAAGTGCAGGCCCGTGGTCGGCTCGTCGAGGATGTAGAGAGTCTGCCCGGTGGCGACCTTGGACAGCTCGGCCGCCAGCTTCACACGTTGGGCCTCACCGCCGGACAGCGTCGTGGCGGGCTGGCCGAGCCGCATGTAGCCGAGCCCGACGTCATTCAGCGCGTCGACGCGCCGGCGGATCTTGGGGATGTGGGCGAAGAACTCGAGCGCCTCGGCGATCGGCATCTCGAGCACATCCGCGATCGTCTTGCCCTTGAAGCGCACGTCGAGCGTCTCGCGGTTGTAGCGCTTGCCGTGGCACTGCTCGCAGGGCACGTACACGTCGGGCAGGAAGTGCATCTCGATCTTGATCTGCCCGTCGCCGCGGCACACCTCGCACCGGCCGCCCTTGACGTTGAACGAGAACCGGCCGGGCTTGTAGCCGCGCGCTCGCGCCTCCTGGGTCTTCGAGAACAGCTCGCGGATCTGGTCGAACAGCCCGATGTAGGTGGCAGGATTCGACCGCGGCGTGCGGCCGATCGGCGACTGGTCGACCGAGATGATCTTGTCGAGTTGCTCGAGCCCGGAGATCCGCTTGTGGGCGCCGGCCTTCTGCCGCGTCTTGTGCAGGCGGTTCGCCACCGACTTGTAGAGCACGTCGTTGACCAGCGTCGACTTGCCCGACCCCGACACGCCGGTCACGCAGCACATCACGCCCAGCGGGATGCTCACGTCGATGTCCTGGAGGTTGTGCTCCGACGCACCCTCGATCGTCACCCGCCCGCTCGGCTTTCGGCGCCGGCGCGGAGTCTCGATCGTGCGAGTCCCGGCCAGGAACTGACCGGTGAGCGACTCCTGGACCTTGGCGACGTCCTCGGCGGTGCCCTGGGCAACGACATGACCACCGTGCTCGCCGGCGCCCGGCCCCATGTCGACGAGATGGTCCGCTGCCCGCATCGTGCCCTCGTCGTGCTCGACCACAAGCACGGTGTTCCCGAGGTCCCGCAGCCGCTCCAGCGTGGCGATAAGCCTGTTGTTGTCGCGCTGGTGCAGGCCGATCGACGGCTCGTCGAGGATGTAGAGGACGCCCACGAGCGAGGAGCCGATCTGCGTGGCCAGGCGGATCCGCTGCGCCTCGCCGCCGGAAAGCGTCGACGCCGCTCGGTTCATCGACAGGTAGCCGACGCCGACGTTGTCGAGGAACCGCAGCCGCTCGGAGATCTCACGCAGGACCAGCCGCGAGATCCGACGGTCGTGCTCTGAGAGCTCCAGCCCGTCGACCCACTCGAGCGCGCGGCGCGCCGACAGCGCGGTGAACTCGTGGATCGCGGTGTCACCGATCAGGACCGCCCGGGACTCGGGGCGGAGCCGTGCTCCCTTGCAGTCCGGGCACGGTCGCAGCGTCATGTACTCCTCGATCTTCTCCCGCGCGAGCTCGGACTCGGTCTCGCGGTAGCGCCGCTCGAGGTTGGGCAGGATCCCGTCGAACGTCGCGCCGTACGAGCGCCGGCGCCCGAACCGGTTGCGGTAGGTGACCTGCACGCGGTCGCCGTTCGTCCCGTACAGGAAGAAGTCACGCGACTGCTCGGGCAGGTCCTCCCACGGCGTGTCGAGATCGACGTCGTAGCGCTCGGCGATGGCCTGGATCAGCTGGTCGTAGTAGTCGGACGCGCTCTGCGCCCACGGCGCGATCGCGCCCTCGCCGATCGACAGCGTTGGATCGGGCACGACCAGCTCGGGGTCGATCTCCATCTGCGACCCGAGTCCGGTACACCGCAGGCACGCCCCATGCGGCGAGTTGAAGCTGAAGATGCGTGGCTCGAGCTCGACCAGGCTTGGACCGTGAACCGGGCAGGCGAACTTCTCCGAGTAAGTCTGGATCTCGCCGGAGTCGACCATCTCGATCTCGACCAGCCCGTCGGCGAGCGACACCGCCGTCTCGATCGAGTCGGCCAGCCGCTTGCGCAGCTCGCCCTTCATCACCAACCGGTCCACCACGACCGCGATGTCGTGCTTGTACTTCTTGTCGAGCGCGATCTCCTCGTCGAGCCGGCGGAGCTCGCCGTCGATCTTGGCCCGGGTGAAGCCCTCGCCTCGCAGCTCCTCGAGCTGCTTCCCGTACTCCCCCTTGCGGCCTCGGACGATCGGCGCCAGCACCATGAACCGCGTCCCGTCGGGAAGCTCCATCACCTGGTCGATGATCTGCTCGGCCGACTGCCCGCTGATCGGCCGTCCGCAGATGTGGCAGTGAGGATGTCCGATCCGCGCCCACAGCAGCCGCAGGTAGTCGTAGATCTCGGTGACCGTGCCGACCGTCGACCGCGGGTTGCGCGAGGTCGTCTTCTGGTCAATCGAGATCGCCGGCGACAGCCCTTCGATCGAGTCGACGTCGGGCTTGTCCATCTGCCCCAGGAACTGGCGGGCGTACGCCGACAGCGACTCCACATACCGGCGCTGCCCCTCGGCATAGATCGTGTCGAACGCGAGCGACGATTTACCCGAGCCCGACAGGCCCGTGATCACGGTCAGCGCGTCCCGCGGGATCTCGACGGTTACGTCTTTGAGGTTGTGCTCCCGGGCTCCCGAGACGACAAGTTTGTCCACATAACCGAGTCTAATCGACCGAACAGACGTTCCCCTCGGTGGAGGCTCGCTGTTTGCGACAAACCCGGTCAGCTACGGTCCGCAGTCGTACTCCGACCCCCGCTCAGACCCGACCCCCGGCGGCCTCGCTCAGCTCCGAGAACCCGGGCCAGCGGATTCTCGCCAGCTCTCCAAGCTGCGCGTGTCAGGTCGCTGTGATGAGCGAGAATGCGGCACGGGCGCGGGCAAGTTGCTCGGAGGTAAACAGGTCAGCGAGGTCATCCTCGTCGATGCGCAGCCGCTCAGCGCCCTTGCGCAGCCACCCGCGTTCGCTGTTGGTCATGTGCTCGCGGATAAGAATGGGGTCCTCGGCGCACGCGAGTAACAGCACGAGGTCACCGCGGTCCTGGTCGCGCAGGCCCTTGGCGACGCGGAGCACCCTGGCCTTGAGCAGAAGGGCTACAGCGAGGTTCGGGCAGCGGACGAACCCGGTGCGGCCGTCGCCGACGCGGATTTCGACCGATTCGGTGCGCGCCAGGGCCTGGGTTCCGCCGGGAACCTGGATCGTTTGGAACCCGCCAACTGTCTTGGGCGGTGTTCCCTTCATGCCGTCGGGGCCAAGCACGTCGATGGTCGCGCCCTCGCGCTCAAAGCGGCAAATCGTCGGGGGGTCGATGGCGGACGCCGGTTGCGCGACCTCGTAGCCGAGGTCAAGGAGCCGCTCGGCGATGACTTCGGTCAGGCTGCGTGGCCGCATGCGGCTGTCGGCGAGCACGTCGACGTCCTGGGTTGGGCGAACGCCGCGCTGCTCGTACCGGTAGGCGTGGAGCTGCACCATCAGCCCGCCAACAAGACACCACCCGTCCTCTGGAAGCTGCTCGGCCAGGTCGAGTACGGCGTGCCAGAGCGCCCGCGCATCATCGTTGATGGGGTCCACGAGCACGACCGCCGCGGGCTCCGGCGCGCGCGTGGCTGGACTCACGTTTTGACGTTCCGCGCGCGGGCCATCGTCGACTCAGACGCGGGTCGGGGCCGGCCTCGAGGGCGTACGAACGCAGCCCAGCGCCGCTCCGCATCGAGCCGCCGCAACGCCGCACCGCCCAGCCGGGCACTGCGCGGGTCCGCCTCCTCGCCGAGATCGAGTGCGACAGCGGCAAGCGGGGCGTCGTCGGCCAAGTGCCATGCATGGTCCGGAACGACGCGCAGTGTGACGTTCCCGGGCTGACCGTCGGTCTCGGAGAGCGCGAAGCGCGAGCGAACCTCTCCCAGGAACGACGATCGGACATAGCCGTCGATTTCATCCCCGGCGACGAGGTCGAGATCGTGCGTTGCGGCCGCGCTGACGCCCGAAAGAACGATGTCGTCGTCCGCTGCGAGACGCCGAAGCACGCCCGGATGGGCGGTGAGCGTCAACTGCGTCGCGCGGTTGACGAGCCGCGGCGCGAGGTCGGCGAGACCACGGGCGGCGAGCAGCCGAAGCAGCCGCGAATACTCGCCAGCACCAACCCATGGCGCCGAGCGGCCGGAGGCGAAGAACAGGACGGCCCAGGCATTCGCCGGACTCAGGCGCCGACCACGTTCGGGGGGGTCTCGTCGCCGGCGCCGAACGCTGGCGGCGTGGACGAGCCAGCGCCCGCCCACCCTCTCACCTTCAAGCTCGCCAGCCGCGAGCAAAGCCCGAACTCGTGCCCTGCTAACGCTCAGCTCGCGCGCGGCGTCATCGACAGAAAGGAGATTGTCAACCGACATAATGAGAACAAATATAGCGCAGGCGATTCATTTGGTCTCATTTATAATCGATGAGCCTTTTATTGGAGACCTGCCTTGTGCGCCTCCACGCAAATCGTGCAGGAACAGACCTTCGCCCGGGGGGCCCCGGGCTGTGTGCGGAAAGTCAGCCCCGAGAATCCGCCGCAACCAGCCAGCTAATCGCCCGCCAGGGCGATTAGCCTTCGACCGACGAGTACACCTCGTCGAGCAGCCCCCGCCGGTCGGTGAGCTTGAAGTTCTCGGCCAGGTAGCGGTCGGTCTCTTCGCGTGGGGTGCCGTTCAGCGCCATGTTAAGGGCTATGAGGCGGGCGCCGTCATCGTCGCCACCGTTCGTATGCGCCGCGGCGGGCGCCGGTTCGGCGGGGGCGTCGCTCAAGATTTCTCCGGCGGCCACGACGGTGACCTCCGCACTCTCCTCGAACGGTTCAGACAGGGCCGCGGGCATCGGCTCCGGGCGCCGCGCCACCGGCTGCTCGGGCTCGAACTGGGGCCGTGGCACGACCGCGTTCTTGACCGCGGTGAGATTGCCCTCGAGCAGCTGGAGATCGGCGTTCAGGCGATTCGAGCCGGTTCGCAGCGACTCGATCAGCGCGGTCAACTCGCTCTCCATGGCGTCGATTCGCTCGAGCATCCCCGACGTCGACTCGGACACCCGGCCGACGTAGTCGCGCGCCTCGGAGGTGGCGTGCTCGCGGGTGGCGTCGGCCTCCGTGCCGGCCTCGGCGCGGATCTCGCGCGCCTCGTCCTCGGCTTGGCGCTGGATGTCGGCGGCGCTCGTCTCGGCGGCCTCGACGATCGACCGAACCTGCTCGCTGGCCGCCGCGGCGAGCGATTCGCTGCGGCGCCGGGAGGACCGCTTGAGCTCGTCGATCTCCTCGGCGAGCGCGTGCAGATGGGAGTCAACGGCCTCCGGGTCGTAGCCCCGCCGCCCGATGGGGAAGTCCTTCTTCTCGATGCTCTGTCGGTCCAGCGCCACGGAACTACCTCCGTCTCGGATAGGGAAGCGTCCGCAGCCTAGCGAACCGAGAGGCGGTCAATCGCCGCACCGACGGCCCTCAGCGAATCGGCTGTGCGCGACCTTCGGCGATCGCCTGATCCAGCTGGCCCTTGAGATCTCGAATCTCGTCGCGCAGCTTGGCGGCGTACTCGAATCGGAGCTCCTCGGCGGCCGCGAGCATCTCCTCCTCGAGTTCGACGATCGTCTTCTCGATCTCCTCGGGCGGGACCGCATCCACCGCTCTCTGCCGCCGACGACGCGACTTCGGCACCTTCGAGTCGGACATGAGGAACTCGGCGATGTCCGAGATTCCCTTGACGATCGTCTCCGGGGTGATCCCGTGGTCCTCGTTGTACTTGACCTGGATCGCGCGACGCCGGTCGGTCTCGTCGATCGCCGCCCGCATCGCCGCAGTCTCCTTGTCGGCATACATCAAAACCTTGCCCTCGATGTTCCGCGCGGCGCGGCCGATCGTCTGGATCAGTGAGGTCTCCCCACGCAGGAAGCCCTCCTTGTCCGCGTCGAGGATCCCGACCAGCGACACCTCGGGGAGGTCGAGGCCTTCGCGGAGCAGATTGACCCCGACGAGGATGTCGAACTCGCCCAACCGCAGCTGGCGGATGATCTGGATCCGCTCGAGCGTGTCGATCTCCGAGTGCAGGTACCGGACGCGGAATCCCATCTCGAGCAGGTAGTCCGTCAGGTCCTCGGCCATCTTCTTCGTGAGCGTCGTGACCAACGTCCGCTCCTCGCGATCAACCCGAACCCGGATCTCGTTCATCAGGTCGTCGATCTGGTTGCGCGTTTCGCGCACCTCGACCTCGGGGTCGACGATGCCGGTCGGGCGGACGATCTGCTCGACAATCCGGGCCGCGGTACGCCGCTCGTACTCGCCGGGCGTCGCGGACACGAACACCATCTGCGGCGTGACCGACAGGAACTCCTGGAACGTCTGCGGCCGGTTGTCGATCGCGCTGGGCAGCCGGAACCCGTAGTCGACGAGCGTCTGCTTGCGCGACCGGTCGCCCTCGGACATGCCGCCGATCTGGGGCACGGTCTGATGGGACTCGTCGATGAAACAAACGAAGTCGTCGGGGAAGTAGTCGAGCAGGCAGTACGGCCGCTCGCCGGGCTTGCGGCCGTCGAGGATTCGCGAGTAGTTCTCGATCCCCGAGCAGAACCCGAGCTCGCGGAGCATCTCCATGTCGTACTGGGTGCGCTGGCGCAGGCGATGGGACTCGAGCAGCTTGCCCTCGGCCTCGAGCTCCGCGCAGCGCTCGTTGAGCTCGCGCCCGATCTCGGCGACCGCGTCGTCGATCATGCCCTCGCGGACGTTGTAGTGCGACGCCGGCCAGATGCCGACGTGCTCGAGGTCGTCCTCGATGAGCTCGCCCGTCAACGGGTCGAAGTGCTGGAGGTGCTCGACCTCGTCACCGAACATCACGATCCGGAACGCGGTCTCGGCGTACGCGGGGAAGATCTCGAGCGTCTCGCCGCGGACCCGGAACGTCCCGCGCGCGAGCGCGGTGTCGTTACGCGTGTACTGAATCGAGACGAGCTTCCGCAGGAGCCCGTCGCGGTCGATCATCTCCCCCTTGGACAGTGTCTGCAGGTTCTCGTCGTAGACCTCGGGCGACCCCAGGCCGTAGATGCACGACACGCTCGCGACGATCACGACGTCGCGGCGCGCGAACAGCGCCGCGGTGGCCGAGTGGCGCAACCGGTCGATCTCCTGGTTGATCGCCGAGTCCTTCTCGATGTACAGATCCTTGCTCGGGACGTACGCCTCGGGCTGGTAGTAGTCGTAGTAGCTGACGAAGTACTCGACCGAGTTGCGCGGGAAGTACGTGCGGAACTCGTTGCAGAGCTGCGCCGCCAGCGTCTTGTTGTGGGCGATGATCAGCGCCGGCTTCTGAACCGCCTCGATCGTCGCGGCCATCGTCATCGTCTTCCCGGTGCCGGTCGCGCCGAGCAGCGTCAACGACCGCTCGCCGGCGTTGATCCCAGCCGCCAGCGACTCGATCGCCGTGGGCTGGTCGGCGGTCGGACTGTAACCGGCGTCTAGCTCAAATTTGGGCACCGCCGCTTAGCGTAGCGGTGGCCAATGCCAGAAACGGTCCGCATTCACGGCGCGGCTAACCGTACAGCTGCGCCGCGTACTTGCTGCGGTACTGGCCCTCCGCCGACAGCACCTTCGCGACATACGCCCGGGTCTCCGGGAACGGGATGTCGCCAACCGCCAAAGAGTGCCCCTGGGCGTGCGCGGCGGCGACCCAGAGATCGACGTTCGACTCGCCGCCGTTGTACGCCGCGAGCGCGTCGATGACGTTTCCGTGGTACTCGTCCAGCAGGTAGCGCAGGTAGTAGCTGCCGTAGGCGATGTTGACCTGCGGCGTCCCGAGGTCCGCGATCGTGAACGTGGTGGCGCCCGAGCGGCGAGCCAGGTACTCGGCGGTCTGTGGCATGACCTGCATCAGGCCGAGCGCGCCGGCGGCGGAGCTGCGCGGGTCGAACTTGGTCTCGGCGTAGATCACCGCGGCGATCAGCGCCGGGTCGAGGTGCTTCTCGGCGGCCTGCTGGCGAATCACGCTTGCGTTGGTGAGCGGGAGGCCGAACTCGTTCACGGTCTTCTGGACGAGCGGCATCAACAGCACGACGCCCAGAACGACAAGCCCGAGGCATGCGGCGGCGACCAGACGGTTGCGGCGTCGCGCCGCCGTCCGCCGGCGCGCGGCAGCGTTACTACGGCCCCGCTGACGCGGCGGCGGCGTCATCGTGGACGGACTCACGGGTGCAGCATCTCAAGCAACGCCGACAACTTCGACTCCAAGTCGGGGACCGTACCGTCGTTAACGACCACGTACGTCGCACGATGCGCTTTTTCCTGTTGCGAAAGCTGGCGAGCGGACCGCTCCGCGAGCGCCTCGTGGCCCCTGCCCTCGGCCCGAGAGACGCGCACGTCCTCGCCGGCGATGAGGGCAATCGTGGCGTCGAATGCGCCGTCCATGCCCGATTCGAACAGCAGCGGCACCTCGACGACGGCCGCCCGCGGCGGATTGGAGGCCTGCTCGAGCGATGACCTCCACTCGACCATGCGGGCTCCCACCCGCGGCCACAGCAGCCCCTCGAGCCACTCCCGGTCCTCGGGCGTGGCGAACGCGCGCTTGGCGAGCGCTCCGCGGTCGATGACGCCGCCCGGCGCCACCGCGGCCCCGAACCGCTCGGTTACGGCCTCGATCACCTCGTCCTCGCCGTAGAGCTCGTGCACGACTCGATCGGCCGACAGGACCGCCGCGCCCGCGCGCTCGAGCGCCTCGAGCGCCGTCGACTTGCCGGCGCCGATTCCGCCGGTCAGGCCGATGAAGGGGACCGGACGCTCAGGCGTCCGGTCCAGCTTCGGACTGCTCGTCGCCGGTCCCTACCTCAGCCTCGTACGCCGGCTCAGCCTCGTCCTCCGGCTCAGCTTCATACGCCGGCTCAGCTTCGTACGCCGGCTCAGCTTCGTACGCCGGTTCAGCGCCGTCCGCGAAGGACTCCATCGATGCCTCGGGATCCTCGGGGTCGAGATCTGAATCCGCTCCCGCGAATACGTCCTCGGACAGGCCCAGCTCGGGCACGTTGTCGAGATCGCCGGCGTCGCCGTCGGTCGGGGCCGTTATCGGCCGGACCGGCAGCACCTGACCCTCGACCCGCTTGATCGACAGCGACAACCGCCGGCGCTCAGAGTCGATCTCGAGGATCTTGACCCGGACCGGATCGCCTGGCTGGATGATCTCCCGCGGGTTCTCGACGTGGTGCTGGGCCAGCTCGGAGATGTGCACAAGACCCTCGACGCCGTCGAGGATCTCGACGAACGCGCCGAACGTGACGACCTTCGTAACCGTACCCTCGAGCTCGTCGCCGACGTTGTAGGTGTCGACGACCCGCTGCCACGGGTCCTCCTGGGTCTGCTTGAGCCCGAGTGAGATCCGCTGGCGCTGGCGATCGATGTCGAGCACCTTGACCGTGACCTTGTCGCCGATGTTGAGGATCTCGGAGGGGTGGTTGACGTGCGACCACGAAAGTTCGGAGATATGGATCAGTCCGTCGATCCCATCGAGGTCGACGAATGCACCGAAATCGACAATGTTCGAGATCGTGCCCTCCACGACCTGGCCGGGCTGCAACCGATCGAGGATGCGCTCGCGGTCCTCCTTGCGCTGCTCCTCTAGCACCGCGCGGCGGGACAGCACGACGTTGTTGCGCGAGCGGTTGAGCTCGATCACTTTGCACTCGATTGTCTCGCCCATGTACTCGTCGAGGTTCGGGACGCGGCGGATGTCGACGAGCGACGCGGGCAGGAAGCCGCGGACGCCCAGGTCGATGATCAGTCCGCCCTTGACCACCTCGATCACGGCGCCCTCGACGGGCTCGCCGGACTCGGCGGCGGCCTCGATGCGGCGCCAAGCCTTCTCGAAGCGGGCGCGCTTCTTGGAAAGGATCAGCCGGCCGTCCTGGTCCTCCTTGGTGAGAACGAGGGCGTCGACCTCTTCGCCGAGGGACACCTCATCGCTCGGATCGACCGACTTCCGGATCGAGAGCTCGGTCGACGGGATGACGCCTTCGGACTTGTAGCCGATGTCGACGAGCACCTCGTCGTTGTCGATGCGGACGACGTGGCCGGTGACGACGTCGCCCTCCTGGAACGGGTGGACGGTGGCGTCGTAATTGGGAACGATCTGGCCGTCGATCTCCAGCAGCAGGCCGTCCGAGCCTTCGACGACCTTCGCGTTCGATTGATCAGCGGCGGGGTTCAGCGTTGTAATGGTAGACATGCGTGACTCGGAGGATAGCCACAGATCGCTATAGGAGCGCGCTCATGCACGCCCCTATCATCCGCTCGCAGTGCCACGGAGAGCGACCAAGCGGGGCATCGAGCGGACCCGTCTCGCGCGCGATTGCGACGTTTTGATCTGCGGCGCGAGCTTCGCGGGGCTCGCGGTGGCACGCGAACTGGCTGGCAGCGGCGCCGACGTTCTGCTGATCGATCGCTACGAGATCGGCGAGCGGCAGACCTCCGCGTGTGGGATTCCGACCGGCTGGCTCGAGGCGCTCGACCTGCAGGGTTCCTTGCGGCAGACGTTCGGAGAGCTCGTCCTCCACACCCCGTACACGACGGCCCGGTACCAGCTTCCCTGGACGTTCTCGACGTTCGACTACCGCACTCTGTGCGAGCTGCTCGCCGATCAGGGGGAATTCGCGTTCGAGACTGCGACAGTGAATGGGAAATCGGCTGGCGCGAATTCCCTTGCGAGTTCGGCTGGCGCCGAACTCGGGGGCAGGACCGGTCGCGTCGTCCACACCGACCGCGGCGACATCCGCGCCGGCGTGGTCGTGGACGCGCTGGGCTGGCGGCGGGTGCTGGGCGCCGGCGACAACGTCCAGCCCCCCGACGCCCTGCTGTCGCGTGGCCTGGAGGTCCATCCCCACGGCTCGGGCGACGAGATGGAGATCTGGATCGACCGCTCGTACGTGCCCGCCGGCTACGGCTGGAGCTTTCCGGCGGGCGGTGAGCTGAGGATCGGCGTCGGCTCGTTCGACCCGCGCTTCCACGTGCGCGAGCCGACGGTCCGGCTCGCGACCGACCTGTCCGCCGAGTCGGTGCGCTACCAGGGCAACTGGATCCCGCACGCGCTGCGGAACGCCACCGAGGACGGAGTGTTCTTCGTCGGGGACTCCGCCGGCCACTGCCTGCCGTTGACGGCCGAGGGGATCCGGACCGCCCTGTATTTCGGGCTGGCGGTCGGTCGCGAGATTTCGCAGGTCCTGGATGGGCGACGCTCGACTGCGGATGCGCTGTCGAGCTACTCGCGGTTCAGCGCCTCGCACGCGCGCGCGTTCGCGTGGATGCTGCGGTGCCAGCGGCTGGTCCCGCGCGTGACCCCGCGGCTGCTGGCCGGGGCGCTGCGCGCGATGGAGGCCCGGCGCTTCCTCGATTGGGCGTTCGGCCACTACCTGGAGATCTCCCATCCCCGGTTCGTGGCGGCCGGTCCGCGCCGGACGCCGCTCCAGGTGCGCGTCCCGGCCTAGGGGCTGGCGACGTGCGGCTTGAAGCGGATCGTCCGCGCCGAGTAGGCCCAGTTGCCCCAGTTGTCGGCGGTGCGGAGCATCGCCCGGTAGGGCCCGGGAAGCGCGTACATGTGGGACACGCGGCGGCCGACCCCGGCCACCCCGTCGCCGAAGCTCC
Organism: uncultured Solirubrobacterales bacterium; assembly: GCA_963822855.1. Classification (GTDB taxonomy): domain Bacteria; phylum Actinomycetota; class Thermoleophilia; order Solirubrobacterales; family Solirubrobacteraceae; genus Palsa-465. Next base: position 209,312 of record CAWGJE010000017.1, read on the forward strand.
AGTTGAACGACACGAGCCGCCCCTGCGGGTCGGACCCGCGAGCGGTGAACGCGACCATGCGGTCGCGGCCGGGATCGTGGACCGCAGCGAACGACAACGCGTCCGACTTGGCCCGCGGCTCGCAGGCGTTGCTGGCGTTGCTCCACAGCTCCTGCAGGTAGAAGTGACCGCCGTTGATCGACTCGTTCCAGCCCGCGTCGCCTCGCCCGCCGATGATCGGGCCGAACGAGGTCAGACATAGGTCCGCCGCCTCGTTGCCTTCGCCGTCGACCCAGGCATTGCCGTCCGGGTCGGTGATCATCTCCATCTGCTCGTGGCTGATCGTCGACAGCGTCGGATCGGCGGTGCTCGCATTCGGTCGCGGATTGTCGGACCGGCAGTGCAGCGGGACCGCGTTGTACGGGATCACCGCGTACAGGATTCTGTTCGACGTCTCTGAGTGATAGCCGCAATAGCCGTCCGCGCTGCCCCCGAGAGCGCAGCTCGACGGCCCTCCGCCGGTGCAGCTGCCAAATCCGTCGGGCGTGATCATGAAGTACACGTTGCCGCCCGTCGTCGGCAGGTGGTTGTCCGCGACCACCTGCTCGATCTCGGTCTGGATTTGCGCGTCGGTCAGGCACACGGTCCATCCCGGGCCGGTCAGGCCCGGCTCGGTACAGCCGTTCGGTGGCAGCGGATCGGTGTCGAGCACCGCGCCCGCGTAGGTCGAGTCGTACGCCGCCGGTCCCTTTGAGTCGTGGTACTGCCCGGTCAGGCTGAACGTGTTGGTCGTCTTGTGGCTGTCGGCGGCGACGTCCGTGAGGAAAGTATCGATCAGCGATTCGTAGCCGGGATCGAAGGTGAGCCCGGAGCCCGCCGGCGCCCAGAAGATCGGGTGGGTGAGATTGGAGTGGAGCACGCGGCCGCCGCCGTAGGGCAAGTCCTCCGACATGGCCGGGAGGCGCACGACGTGGGAGTTCGCCGCGGCGGGTCCGTCGGGGATGACGCCACCGATGAACTTCGCCTGCGCGGCGGCCGGAAGCGCTGCTGGTGCGAGCGCGAGGACCGTGGCGACGATGAATGCCGGGACGAACGCGCGAGCGGTCACTTCGCCGCCAGCCAGTCGTGGCCGATCCCGGCCTCGACGGCGAGCGGCGGATCCATCTCGAACGCTCCTTCCATCTGCTCTGTGGCGATGCGCCTGACCTCCTCGGCCTCCTCGGAGGGGCCTTCGAACAGCAGCTCGTCGTGGATCTGGAGGATCATGCGCGAACGCAGCTTGGCGCCCTTGAGCGCCTGGTCACAGCGGACCATCGCGACCTTCATGATGTCCGCCGCGGTCCCCTGGATCACCATGTTGACCGCGAACCGCTCGCCCTGCTTGCGCAGCTCCCAACGCCGAGCCCGGAGCTCGGGTACCTGCCGGCGGCGGCCGAACAAAGTCGAGACGTAGCCGTGCTCGGTCCCCTGGGTGATCGTGTCCTCGATCCACCGCGCCACGGCCGGGAACCCGGCCAGGTACCGCTGGATGAACTCGTCGGCTTCGTCCTGGGGAATGTCGAGGCGGTCCGCCATCCCCCACGCGGACAGTCCGTAGACGATGCCGTAGTTGATCATCTTCGCCTTCGACCGCATCCCGGGATCGATCTGCTCCGGGGTCACCCCGAACACCCGGCATGCGGTTGCGGTGTGTACATCTTCGCCCTTTCGGAAGATTTCCTTTAGCGCGTCCTCGCCGGCAATGTGGGCGAGCAGCCGGAGCTCGACCTGCGAGTAGTCGGCGGATACGAGCAGGTCTCCGGGCTCGGCGACGAAGCAGGCGCGGATCTCCCGCCCGAGCGGCGTCCGGATCGGGATGTTCTGCAGATTCGGGTTGTTGGAGGACAACCGGCCCGTGGTCGCCGCCGTCTGGTTGAACGTGGTGTGGATGCGCCCGTCCTGCGCGATCAGCAGCGGCAGCGCGTCGAGATAGGTCTGCGCCAGCTTGGTCAGCTCGCGCCAGCGCTCGATCTTCGGGATCACCTCGTGCTCGTGCCGGATCGACTGGAGCACGCGCGCGTCGGTCGAGTAGCCGGTCTTGCCGCGCCGCTTGCGCGACAGGCCGAGCTTGCCGAACAGGACCTCCTCGAGTTGCTTCGGGGAGCCGAGCGTGAACTCCTCGCCGCACAGGACGAAGATCTCGCGCTCGAGCTCGTCCGCTTCGGCCTTGACCCGGTCGGAGATCTCCTGGAGCCGCTCGGTGTCGAGCTTGGAGCCGGCCAGCTCCATCTCGCGCAGGAGGCGAACGATCGGGAGCTCCACATTCTCGAACAGGTCGGTGAGCCCGCGCCCCCGGATCTCCTCGCGCTGCCAGGCGGCGAGCGCGTGCAGCAGGAGCGCGTCGGCGGCGGCCTCGTCCTCGATGTCGGTGCCGAGGCCTCGCTCCTCGGTCAGCTCGCGGAACGGGTAGGCACGGCGAGCGGGCTCGAGCAGGTAGGCGGCGACCTCGGTGTCGTGGGCGAGCGTTGTCGGGACCTGACCAAGCGATTTCGCGTCGTGGGCGGTGACGGGGCGGCGCCCCAGAGCCTCCACCACGGATTCGGGGAGGTTGGCCTCGCCCGTGAGCACCTCGGCGGAGCCGTCGACGTAGACGCCGAAGCGCCACTCGGGGTCGGGTGCGAACAGGACGCCGTCGGGCGCCTGGGGAGCCTTCACGGCGATCGACACCGGCTTGTCGGGAACCCGCTTCAGGGCGGCCACGTTGGCGGTGCGGACGCGGGCCGTGAGGGCCTCTTCGGCCTCCGGCGCGGGGGCGGCGGCGTCGGCCGAGCCCAGCGCCTCCTCGAGCCGGCGCAGTGGCTCGCGCAGCTCGAACTTGCGGAACGTGTCCCGGAGCTTGGAGCGGTCGGGAGCGGTGGTGGCGAACGCCTGCAGGTCGAGTTCGACGTCGATGTCGCGCTTGGCGGTGGCGAGCTGCTTGGACATGCGCGCGTCGTCGGCGTGCTGGGTCAGGTTCTGCTTGCGCTTGGCGCCGGATATGTCGTCGATGTGGTCCAGGACGTTTTCCAGCGTCCCGAATTTCTGGAGGAGCTCCGCGGCCGTCTTGTCGCCGATGCCCGGGACGCCGGGGATGTTGTCGCTGGTGTCGCCCTTCAGGCCGATGAAATCCGGGATCAACTCGGGCGGGATCCCGTACCGGTCGATCACGCCCTCGCGGTCGTACACGCGCGTATCCGTGATCCCGCGCGAGGTCGTCATGATCTTCACGACGCCATCGTCGACGAGCTGGTACGCGTCGCGATCGCCGGTGACGACCATGGTCGGGATGGGTGGGTCGGCTTTGCGGGCCTTCTCCACGATCGAGGCAATCACGTCGTCGGCCTCGTAGCCGTCGACCCTGAGGTTGCGGTAACCGAATGCGTCGACGAGCGGCTCGAGCTGGGGCCACTGCTCTTTGAGCAGGTCGGGTCTCGAGCGCCGCTGTGCCTTGTAGTCGGCGTAGACGGTCTTGCGTCCCGTATCACCCGCGTCCCAGACGACGACCGTCGCCTTCGGGCCGTAGTCGGTGAGGATCTTCACGAGCATCGAGGCGAACCCGAAGATCGCGTTCGTCGGTACCCCGGTCGAGGTCGCGATCGACTCGGGCAGCGCGAAGAACGCGCGGTACGCAAGGCTGTTGCCGTCGATCAGGAACAGCTCGTCTGGGCTGAGCGTCGATGCCACTTATGTCAGGCTATCTCGCGGAGTGGCAACTACACCAAGCGCCCAGTACAGCTTGACTTTGAGGGTCGAGATCGAGCACCGCCCCGGAATGCTCGGACGGGTGGCGAGCGCGATCGGGGAGGCCGGCGGGACGATCGGCGCCGTCGACCTCGTGCAGGTGGAGCGGGAGCACACGATCAGAGACATCACGGTCGAGACCGGCGACGCGTCCGACTGGCCGCGGCTAACGGCGGCGGTCGACGCGGTTCCCGGGGCTCGCGTCCTCGACACCACCGACCGCACGTTCATGCTGCACGTCGGGGGCAAGATCGAGATCCGCAACAAGAGCCCGCTGAAGACCCGTGACGACCTGTCGATGGCGTACACGCCGGGGGTCGCCCGCGTCTGCCGGGCGATCTACGACGACCCGGAAAAGGCGTTCCAGTACACGATCAAGCGGAACACGGTGGCGGTCGTGTCGGACGGGACCGCTGTCTTGGGGTTGGGCGATATCGGCCCTCGGGCGGCGATGCCGGTGATGGAGGGCAAGGCGATGCTGTTCAAGGAGTTCGCCGGGGTGGACGCCTTCCCTGTGGTCCTGGATACGCAGGATGTTGATGAGATCGTCGCCGTGGTGCGAGCTATTGCACCCGGTTTCGGCGGTATCAATCTGGAGGACATCTCGGCGCCGCGGTGCTTCGAGATCGAGGCGCGGTTGATCGCGGCCCTCGACATCCCCGTGTTCCACGACGATCAGCACGGGACGGCGGTCGTGGTTCTGGCGGCTTTGATCAACGCTCTGCGGTTGACCGGGCGGTCGATTGGGGATCTGCGGATCGTTGTGGTTGGTCTCGGCGCCGCCGGCGTGGCGGTGACTCGCATCCTGTTGGAGGCGGGCGCGCAACGCATCATCGGGGTCGATTCGCGGGGCGCGGTGTCGGTCGATCGGGCCGATTTTCTGGACGGCTCGATGCCTGCGGTCAAGCGCTCGCTGGCGATGGTGACGAACCTGGAGCGCCGGTCTGGCGGCGTGATCGACGTTCTCGAGGGAGCCGATCTGTTCATTGGGCTGTCGGGCGCGCGGGTCATACCGGCCTTCGCGCTGGCACGGATGAACCCGGACCCGATCGTGTTCGCGCTCGCCAACCCGGACCCCGAGGTCGCGCCCGAAGAGGCCCTGCAATACGCGCGGATCCTCGCCACCGGCCGCTCGGACTACCCCAACCAGATCAACAACGTGCTCTGCTTCCCTGGCGTGTTCAGGGGAGCGCTGGACGTCCGCGCCACCCGGATCACAGAGTCGATGAAGACCGCAGCCGCGGGAGCGATCGCGGGGATAGTCGGGGATGACGAGCTGCGCGAGGACTACATCATCCCGTCGGTGTTCAACCGCGATGTGGCGCCGGCCGTCGCGGACGCGGTCGCCGCCGAGGCGCGCGCCAGTGGGACCGCCGAGGGCGGCGCCGAGCTCGGGTTCGGGTCGACCGAGGAGTTCGGGGCGCTGCCGGGGCGGTAGGGCGCCGGGCTGTTAGCGGCCCGCGCTTAGCGCCGCCGGCGCTGCAGGGCATGGTTAAGGCCCCAAAGCTCGCGGTCGCGCCCCACCTTGGGGACATGAGCATCTGGGGGCTGCTTATGTCCCCGACGCGGCCGGGACTGGAGCGGCTTCGGGCTTTGTGCATAGGCCTGGGATGCGTCGCGGGCCCGGCAATGACGTCGTGGCGGTCCGACCAACCGCCTGACGTCCGACCCGCCCGCGACACTCCCGTCGTGGCATCGAGGCACGAGCGTCGACCCCTGCCCGAACGCCCTCGGCGCGAGTCCCTGGCTGGTGAGGCGGCGCGCCGCGCACACCTGCCCAAACGCGCCGCCCACCGCGCCACGCTGGCCAACCGCGCCCGCCGCCGGGCGCCTCTCCACGTGCTCGCGATCGCCGCGGTGACTGCGGCCGTGGTGGCGATCGCCGGCGGCGGCCAGGCGGTCTGGCTATGCGTGCCTGGCGCGCTTCTTGCCAGCGCAACGTGCCGGAGCACTCGCGGTGGCGCGATCGGCGCCGCCCTGGTTGTAGGGGCGGCGGCTGGCGCCGCGCTGGCTCGCGCCGGCCTCCACCCCCTCCCCTCGACCACGCTGATCGTGCTCGTGCCGGCGGGGAGCGTGGCGGTGCTGATCGGCGTCCGCAACCGCCTCGAGGCCGAGCGAGACGCGCTGCGTGCCTCGGCGTTGAGCGATCCGCTGACCGGGGTCGCGAACCGCCGGTCGCTGCTCGAGCGCATCGATTACGAGATCGCCCGCCACTCGCGCAGCCGGCGCAGCTTCGCGCTCGTGATGCTCGATCTCGACGGCTTCAAGCTGCTCAACGACCGCTTCGGCCATCCCGCCGGCGACGACCTGCTGCGCGACGTCGCCGCCGCGCTCGGCCACGTGATCCGCGATCAGGACACGGTCGCGCGCGTGGGCGGGGACGAGTTCTGCGTGCTCGCGCCGGAGACCGACGGCCCGGGCGCCGAGCACCTCACGGGTCGGGTCGAGTCGGCCGTGGCGCGCGTCGCCGCTGGGCTGGACGCCCTGGGGGCGAGCGCCGGCGCGGCGGTGTTTCCGCACGACGGCACGACCGCGGCGGCGCTGTTCGAGGCCGCCGACCAGCGACTCCTGGGCGTCAAGCGCGACACGCGCCCGACCCGCCCCCGCCGCCGCGCCGCCTGACCCGAGCCCTACAACACCCGCGGCGGCGTGATCGTCCTCCAGAACGTCGGGTTGCCGCTCGCCCCCACCTTGTACAGACCGATCGCCTTCAGCGTCGTGTCGCCGTCCCTGTTGAAGCCGTAGGTGCCGAGCACCGAGTGCCGGTTGGACGTGGCGAACAGCGCGCTCAGCACCGCCGACTTGCTGTCGCCGTTGGCGCCGAGGCCGGCGATCGTGCTCAGCCCGAGCTTCATCGCCTCGTAGCCGAGGATCGCGTATGGGCTCGGATCCGACCCGGGATAGCGAGCCTTGTAGGCGGCCAAGAACGCCTTTCCGCCGGGGTACGCCGTCAGGCTCTGGGTGACCTCGGTGCACTCGATCAGCGGGTCGACGGCGGCGGGCACGCCCCCATCCTTGCGGTTCGTCCAGGCGCTCGTGCACATCTCCTGCGGTCCGAAGATCTTCGCCGTCGGAAGGACCAGGTGGACGTCCTTGGTCAGCGCGACCCCGCCTTTCGACGCGATGCCGGCGAGCAGCAAGCAGTCGACGTGCAGGCGTTTCAGCGTCGCGGCGTACGGGCTGAAGCTGGAACCCGCCGGATTGAATGCGGTGTCGCTGACGATGTCGATCCCGTAATAGCCCTTTTGCAACTCGATCAGTTTGGCCAGCCCGGTGCCGTACGCCTCCTCGTCGCTGGCCAGCGCGACCTTGGCGCAGCCCGCCTGGTGCATCGCCACCAGGTCGGCAGCGGCCTGGACCGAGTCCATCGGCACGATCCGCAGGTACGTGCGCGTGTCGGTCGGCCGGTAGCGACGCGGCTCGCCGGTGACGCTCCCGGGCTCGCTCGTGGTCAGGCCGACGTAGGTGTTGGCGGGGCTCACCTGAGCGATCCCGGCTTGATTGAGGATCGGCATCGAGACCTCGCTCGCGCCGTCGTCGAGCTCCCCGATGTAGTACACGGCGCGGGGGTCGGCCGCGGCCTCGTGTGCGTTCGCGGCGGTCTGCGTGGCGTCCCAGCCGCCGTCGCCCGTCGAGTCGTCGAGCGCCGTGTACATCACGGTGAACGGGCCCGCCTTGTCGCTCGACTGCGCCAGCGCGAGCCTGATCCCGTTCTGCAGCGAGATCGCCTCGGCGGCCGAGGGGCCGCGAAGCGGGAGGCTCGAGTAGATGTCGACCTTCCCCGCCGTGCCGGAGGTCCCGGCCGCCTCGCTGCTGCTGTTGTCGCTGCTACCGCCACAGGCACTCAGCGCTGCCGCGGCCAGAACCGCAAGGCCTGCGACAAGCGCCTTGCTGCGAGCGAGCCTCAATTCAACTTCCTCTATATCGGTACCCGGGCGTCCCGTGGCCCGGTGCGCCCGCGAATGTAATCGCGGCCTCGGGACCCCGCCAAGCGATCGGTTCCCGACCTAACGCAACACCAATCAGGCGTCGATCGCCTCCAAAAACCTCAGCTGGCCGTGGACGATTCCGTACACCCCGTAGCGCTGCATCGTCGTGTCGCCGTCGGGGTCGATGCTGTAGGTACCGAGCACGCTGTGGCGATCGCGGGTGGCGAAGATAGCGTTCCGCACCCGCGAGCGCACGGCAGGCTCGCTGCCGCCGTCGGTCGCTCGCTTGATCGCGTCGAGCATCAGGCTCATCGCCTCGTAGCCGAAGATCGCGTCGGGTTGGGGTAGCCCGAATCGGCGCTCGTACGCGACGTTGAACGCGCGCGCGGACGGCGGGTATTCGCTCAGCCCCAGCGTCGGCGAGGTGAGCACGACGCGTGGATCCACCGACGCCGGGATCCCCCCGTGCGCCGGATTCGCAAACGTACTCTCGGCCAGTCCCGCCGTGCCGAAGATCTTGACGGTCGGCATCGCCGCAGCCAGGTCGGTGGTCAGGAGCACCGCGCCCGACTCGGTGTCCGCGGCGATCAGTATGCAGTCCGGCGCCAGCTTCGCGATTCCCGCCGCGAGCCCCTTGTAGCTGCTGGCGTCACGGACGAACGTCTGGATCCCGGCGAGTCGCAGGTTCGCGGCCTGGGCGGCCACCTCGAAGCTCCGCGCGGCGTCGGAGCCGTCGACCTCGCCGTCGGTGAGCACATATGTGGCGGTGCAGCCCATCTCCTGCTGGACGCGGACCTGCGCGATCGCCTGGATCCTGTCGTTCGGAACCACCCGAGCGAACGTCCGGATCCCGGTGGGGTAGTACTTCTGCGGCTCGCCCGGCTGGGCCCCGAGCGTGGCCGACGTCAACCCCACGGCGCTGCTCGTGGGGCTCACTTGGGGTATGCCCGCACGATTGAGCGGAGGGATCGAGATGGCGCTCGCGCCCGAGTTGAAGTCGCCGACATATCCGATCGTGGTCGGGTCGAGCACCGCCAGTCGCACGTTGATCGTCGTCTGCCCGGGGTCCCAGCCGCTGCGCGCGAGCGTGGCGTCATCGAGGACCTTGAGCGCGATCCGATAGTCGCCAATGCGGTTGTGGATCTGATCGAGCGCCAGCTGGCCTCCGTTGATCACGGACTCGCCGCTGACGCTGGACGGCCCTCGGAGCGGGGCGCTCGCGTAGATCGTGAGCGTACTGCCGTGAATCCGGGTTGCCGCGAGCGTCTGGGCTGAGGTCGAGCCGCACCCGCCGGCGGCGATGATCGCGGCGATCGCCGCGAGCCCGACGATCGCCCACCTCACCCCCCGTTTCGGCGCCGTTGCGAGCCTCACCCCTGCGCGGACACGAACTTGAATGGCACCAACTGGCCGGACTGCAGGCGGCTGAACACGAACGGCGCGATGCTCGTGTCCCCGTTCGAGTTGATCGAGTAGCTGCCGAGCACCGACTGGCGGTTCTTGATCGAGAAGAAGTCGTGGACGACCGTCGTGCGGTTGTTGGCCGATGTGCCGGCCTCCTTGAGCACGGCCAGCACCGCCGACATCGCCTCGTAGCCGAAGATCGCCTGAGGGTCGGGCGCGTGGCCGTAGGTCGCGTCGAATCTCGTCGCGAACGCGCTGCCCGCGGGATTCAGGTCCGCCTTCAGGAAGCCGGGCGTCGAGATGTAGAGGTTTCGCACCGAGGAAACCAGAGTCGACACTAACGTGGGCGCATCGAGCGCCGAAGGGCCGAACAGCTTCGCGGACGGGTTCGACAGGGCGACCCCGTTGAAGAAGCGCGCCGCGACGCGGGGCGAGGCGGAGCCGTAGAACACGCCATCCGCGTCGGCCTGGCTGTTGACCAACGTGACGCCGTGACCGACGTCGTGCGAGACCGCGTACGCGATTGCCCGCCCGTAATCGCTGCCGTCCGAGGACACGTACAGCTTGGTGACCCCGAGAGCCTCCATCTCCTGGACCTGCGCCTGGGCCTCGTCGCCGCTCGTCGGCACGACCCGCGCGAACGTCCGGCCGTACGTGCTCAGCGATTCGTAGTAGTCGTCGGGGGCGTTTGCCACCGCGGGCGTGGTCTGCGTGAGCTCGAGGGCTGTGTCGGTGGGGCTGACCTGGAGGATGTCGAGTGCGTTGGTGATGCCGAGCGACTCCCCCGAGGAGCCCGGAACGATCTCGCCCAGGTACGCGACCGCGCTCTGGTCCTGGATCACTGTCCGCGCCTGCTCGGAGATCGTCGAGCCGCGCACCGTCTGCATGCGAACCAAAAAACTGCCGATCGTGTGCGGCCCCTGGTTGAAGGCGAGCCGCTCGGCGTCGAGCACGTCCTGGGCCACCTGTGGCTGATCCGTCGTCGCGGCGCTGACATAGATCCGCAGCACGTTGCCCGTCGCAGTCACGCTCGAGTTGGCCGCGCCAGACGATGTGCATCCGGCGAGGCCGGCGGTGACTAGAGCACAGGCGCAGGCCGCCCGACCGCGTGCGAGCACCCGGCTTCGCATACCCGCGGAGCCTGCTAGTCCCGCCGGCCGGGCAGTAACGGCAGCAGTTGTCGGACGCCGAGTGCGATCAGCACCATCACGATGCCGATCAGGATGCTGTCGAGACCGCTGATGTTCAGCGACCAGAGGATTATCCACAGGCACAGGCCCGCGGTGGCAGTCAGGATCACGCCCATCTCGGTTTGGATGCTAACTCAGTGGCGAGTCGCCAGCCCCGTCGAGAGTTCGCGCATGATCGCGGTCACGGCGGAAACCGGATCCGCGCCGTCTCCGGCCTCGCCGCTTCCGGCCTCACCGCTCCCGGCCTCGCCGGCGGCGCGGACGAGTCGGCTGCCGACGATCACGCCGTCGGCGCCGGCGGCCGCTGCGGCCCCAGCCTGCTCGGCGGTGGAGATGCCGAAGCCGACCGCCACCGGGACCGCGGTACAAGCCGCGACGCGCGCCACCACGCCGGCCAAGCCGTCGGCGACGCCCGCACGCTCGCCCGTGGTTCCCGTCACCGACACGGTGTAGACAAAGCCCCGCGCCTGGGCGCCGATCCGCGCCAGGCGGTCGTCAGGCGTGGTCGGAGCGACCAGCGGCACGAGCGCGAGGCCCCGTTCGTCGCAGACCCGCCGCGCCTCCGATGCCTCCTCGAACGGCAGGTCGGGCACGATCAACCCGCTCGCGCCGGCGTCGACCAACGCCTCGGCGAAGCGCTCGAGCCCACGCGCGAAGATCAGGTTCGCGTAGCACATGACCACGACCGGTACGCGCTCGGCGATCGCGCGCCCGACGCCGAGCACGTCGTGAAGCCGGACGCCGGCGCGGAGTGCCGCGGTACCCGCCGCGTGGATCACGGGGCCGTCGGCGAGGGGGTCGGAGAACGGGACGCCCAACTCGACGAGGTCGGCACCCGAGTCCGCGTACGCGAGACCGATGCGGCGCGAGGTGTCGATGTCGGGGAATCCGCCCATCAGGTAGGGCATCAGCGCGGCCCGGCGCCCGCTGGCGCGGGCCGACTCGAACGCCTCCGCGATTCGCTCGATCCCGGTCATACGGCGCTTACGATCGCCCGAGAAGGCTGAGAGCCTCGGCCAGGTCCTTGTCGCCGCGACCCGACAGGCAAACCAGATCGAGCTCGCTCGGCCCGGTCTTGACTGCCCAGGCGACGGCATGGGCGCTCTCGAGCGCGGGGATGATCCCTTCGAGCCGCGCGGTCAGCGCGAACGCGTCAAGCGCCTCCCGGTCGGTGATCGCGAAATACCTTGCCCGCCCGCTGTCCCTGAGCCACGCATGCTCGGGGCCCGTGCCCGGGTAGTCGAGCCCCGCCGAGATCGAATGTGCCTCGAGGATCTGCCCCTCCTCATCTTGCATGATCGCCGAGAACGCGCCGTGCAGTACCCCGGGCAGCCCGGCGACCGTCAACGGAGCGCCGTGACGGCCCGTCTCGATCCCCTCCCCTGCGGCCTCGACCCCGATCAACTCCACGGAAGGGTCGTCGACGAACGGGGTGAACACGCCGATCGAGTTCGAGCCGCCGCCGACGCATGCGATCACGCGCTGGGGCAGGCGGCCGGCGCGCTCGAGCACCTGGGCGCGGGCCTCGTCGCCGATCACCCGCTGGAGGTCGCGCACCAGCGCCGGGTACGGCGCCGGCCCGACGCACGAGCCGATGATGTAGTGGGTGTTCTCGACGTTCGTGACCCAGTCACGGATCGCCGCCGACACGGCCTCTTTCAACGTCCTCGCGCCGGCCTCGACGGGTTCGACGGTCGCGCCGAGCAACCCCATCCGCTCGACGTTCGGTTTCTGGCGGCGCATGTCCTCGGTGCCCATGTAGACGATGCACTCGAGGTCGAGCAGAGCGCACGCGGTCGCGGCGGCGACGCCGTGCATGCCGGCGCCGGTCTCGGCGATGATCCGGCGCTTGCCCATCCGCTTGGCCAGCAGCGCCTGGCCGAGGGCGTTGTTGATCTTGTGCGCGCCGGTGTGGTTGAGATCCTCCCGCTTCAAGTAGATCGGGTGCCCGGCGGTCTCGCTCAGGCGCGTGGCCAGATACAGCGGCGAGGGGCGGCCGACGAAGTCGCGAAGCAGCGCGTCGAGCTCGTCTCGGAAGCCCGGATCGTCGCGCGCGAAGACCCAGGCCTCCTCGAGCTCGGCCAGCGCCGGCATCAGCGTCTCGGGGACGTACTGGCCGCCGTACGGGCCGAAGCGATGCTCGACCGCGGTCATCGCGCGACAACCCCGGCCCCGGCCCCCGCACCGGTCCCGGCCGCGGCCCGAACCGCCTCCGCAAACGCGACGAGCTTGTCCGGATCCTTGTGGCCGGGCTCGCGCTCGACGCCGCTGGCGACGTCGACCGCGTACGGACCGACGGCGGCGATCGCGTCCGCGACGTTGTCGGGCGTGAGTCCGCCGGACAGGATCACAGGCACGGGGCCGCGGTGAGCGCGGGCGATCTCCCACGCGAAGGTCTCGCCGGTCCCGCCCGGGACGCCCGCGGAGTAGCTATCGAGCAGGTGAAAGTCGGTGTGGAACGGGATCAGCGCCTGCACGTCGGCCCGGCCCCGTACCCGCGCCGCCTTTATCACCCGGCAGCCGGTCCTACGGGCCGCCTCGGCGCAGTACGCGGGTCCCTCGTCGCCGTGGAACTGGAGCATGGTCAGGCCAACGCCATCGGCGGTCTGGGCAACGTAATCGAGCGTCGCGTTGACGAACACGCCCGCGACCTCGACCCGGCGTTTGACCGCCGCGCTGATCTCGGCAGCACGCTCGAGCCGGCAGCGCCTCGGGGAACGAGGCCAAAAGATCAACCCGATCGCCCACGCGCCGGCGCTCACGGCGCGCTCGGCGTCGTCGAGCGTGGTGATCCCGCAGAACTTGATCTTGGTCACGGAGACAATCGTAGGGCGGTCCGACTGATTGGGATGGTCGGCGGCGCCTGCCGGCGGCGCCTTAGCGCAGGGCGAGCTGGCGGCACGCCGCCTCGACGTCGGGCGAGCGCATCAGCGCCTCTCCGATCAGCACGCCGTCGACCCCGGCCCGTGCGAGCTCGGCGAGCTGGGCGGGGCGACTGAACCCCGACTCGGACACGAGGAGCGCCTGGCCGGCGACGCGCGGCAGGAGCTCGAACGTCCGCGCGGTGTCAACCTCGAGCGTTTTCAGGTCGCGGTTGTTGATCCCGATCACGGCCGCTCCGAGGGCCAGCGCGATGTCGAGCTCGCGGACGTCGTGTACCTCGACGAGCGCGCTCAGGCCGAGCGACAGGGCCTCGGCATGGAGCGCGGAGAGCTCTCCCGCCGGCAGCGCCGCGACGATCAGCAGGATCGCGTCCGCCCCGGCCGCGAACGACTCGTGCACCTGGTAGGCGTCGACGATGAAGTCCTTGCGGAGGAGCGGCAGGCCGGCGGCGGCGCGGGCGGCGCGCAGATCGTCGAGCGAGCCGCCGAAGCTCGGGCCCTCGGTGAGGATCGATAGGGCCGAGGCGCCGCCACGCTCGTACGCCCCGACCACGTCGGCAAGTGCCAGGTCGGACCGGATCAGCCCTGCCGACGGCGAGCGGCGCTTGTGCTCGGCGATCACGGACAAACCGGGCCGAGCCAGGGCCTCGGCGAACCCTCGCACCGGATCGTCCGCAGCACGCCGCGCCGCGGCGGCCTCCTCGAGCGCGGCCGGCGGCACGACCTCCCGGCGACGCGCGACTTCCTCCCGCGTGGCCGCGACGATCGGATCGAGACGATTCACGGCGCGAGCTCGCGCGTTCGCCGCACGAACCGCTCGAGCGCGGCAAGCGCGGAGCCGTCGTCTACCGCACGCTCGCCCGCCCGCACGCCCTCCTCGATCGTCGCCGCGCGGCCGCCGGCGTAGATCGCAGCGCCCGCGTTGAGGACCGCGAGATCCCGGGGCGCCCCGGACTCGCCGGCGAAGATCGCCCGCGCGGTCTCCGCGTTCTCCTCCGGCGTCCCGCCGGGGATCTGCTCGGCGGGCGTGCGACGCAGACCCACCTCCTCAGGCGAGATTGTGTACCGCCGGAGCTCAGTGCCGACGACCTCGACCACTAGCGTGGGCGCCGAGATGCTGAGCTCGTCGAGCCCGTCCTCGCTGGCGACGAGCAGCGCGTGCTTGGTCCCGAGCAGCGCCAGCGCGCCCGCCATCGTCTCGAGATAGGCGGCGTCCGAGACGCCGATCAGCTGGCGCTTGGCGCCGGCCGGGTTGGTCAACGGACCTAGGAAGTTGAAGATCGTGCGGACCGCGAGTTGCCGGCGGACCGGGATCACGTACCGCGTGGCCTGGTGGTGGGCCGGCGCGAACATGAACCCGAACCCGACCTCGTCGATGCACCGCGCCACCGCGTCGGGGCTCAGGTCGATGCGGGCGCCGAGCGCCTCGAGCACGTCGGCCGAGCCGGACAGCCCGGTTGCCGAGCGGTTGCCGTGCTTGGCCACCGTGCATCCGGCGCCGGCGGCGATCAGCGCCGCGGTCGTGGAGACGTTGAAGGTCCGCCGACCGCCGCCGGTTCCGGCGGTGTCGACCAGGTCGTCGCTCGACACGCGCACCTGCGTGGCCATCGCGCGCATCGTCCGCGCCAGGCCGGCCAACTCCTCGACGGTCTCGCCTTTCGTCCGGAGCGCCACCAGGAACCCGGCGATCTGAACCTCGGATGCGTTTCCGGCCATGATCTCCGACAGCACCGCCGCGGTGTCGTCGAGGCTGAGGTTCTGGCCGCCGGCGAGCGTGTCGATCGCCCTCGTGAGGAGATCGGGGCCGTCGGTCATCGCGTCCGGGCCAGGAAGTTGGCGAGCAACTCGCGCCCCTGCTCGGTCAGGACGGACTCGGGATGGAACTGGACGCCCTCGGCCGGCAGTTCGCGGTGGCGGACCGCCATCACGACGTCGCCACCGCTGGCGCTGTTCTCGAGGCAATCGGGTAGCTCGGGGTCGGCGACCAGCGAGTGGTAGCGCCCGACCTCGAGCGGCCGGCGGAGCCCGCGGAAGATCGTCCTGCCGTCGTGCTCGATCGTGGTCGTCTTCCCGTGGACGGGCTCGTGCTGGATCACCCGTCCCCCCCACGCCTGCACGAGCGCCTGGTGCCCCAGGCATACCCCCAACGTCGGGACATTCGCCACCGGAAACCGCCGCACGGCTTCGAGCGAGATCCCCGCCTCGTTCGGCGTACACGGCCCTGGCGAGACGATCACCCGGTCGTAGCCGCGAACGAGCAGGTCATCGACCGAGGCATGGTCGTTGCGCACGACCTCGACCTCGGCGCCCAGCTCGCCCAGGTACTGGACGAGGTTGTAGGTGAAGCTGTCGTAGTTGTCGAGGACGAGAACTCGCATGCGCCGGCGCCGGACTCATTAACGGAAGCCAAACAGTAGGGCGCGACGCCTTCAGCTGTCAGGCCGCGCCGCATAGGATGCTCGGCCGGAAAGGGCAGTACCGAATAAGGGGGCATCACATGAGGGCCGATCAGGTCGGCCGAACCGTACTCGCGGCCGTGGTCGTGGGTGCGCTGGTTGGGGCGTGCGGGTCGGGCGGCGGGTCGTCGAGCACCGGCAGCGCGTCGACCGCGTCGGGTGGCGCGGCTTCCGCGGCAGCAACCTCGAGCTCGAGCGCCACCACCACGAGCAGCCCGGCGACGGCGGGCGTCGCCAAGCCCGGGACCGGGCTGTCCGTCGGCCAGACCGCGACCGTCACCTACACGCCCCTGACCTCATCCGGCAACGGCAAGGCCCGGACGCTGAAGGTCACGGTCGCGTCGATCCGGACGGGATCGGCCGCCGACCTGAAGGGCGTCGACCTTTCGGGCGCCCCCAAGGGTGCAGTCCCGATCTACGCCACCGTAACCGTCACCAACCTCGGTCCGCAGTCGATCGACGTCGACGGGAGCTCCGACGCGATCCAGGGGATCGACCACGGCGGCAACCAGCAGAGCCCGGTCTCGTTCATCGGCGACTTCGCGCCGTGTAACGAGAACTCCTCGACCACGCCGGTGGCCGCGGGCGCGAGCTTCCACACCTGCCTGACCTACCTGGTCTCGGGCGGTATCACCAAGGTGGCCTGGACCGGCACCGACGACTACATGAACTCGCCGGTGACCTGGTCGGGGTCATGACGGGAGCCGTCTCGCTCAGCTGAAGTCGGGCGCAGCCCAGCCGGGCATGATGTCGGGCAGCCCGTCACTGACCCGGTCCGGGAACTCGGCCGGCCGCTTCTCGAGGAACGACGTAATTCCCTCGGCGGCGTCGGCCGACCGGCCGCGGAAGTACATCCCGCGAGAGTCTGCGCGGTGGGCGACCATCGGGTGCTCGGCACCGAGCATCCGCCACATCATCATCCGGGCCAGCGCGACCGACACCGGCGCCGTGTTGTCGGCGATCTCGCGCGCGAGCGCGTGGGCGGCGTCGAGCAACTCGCCGGCTGGATGCACGCTGCGGACGAGCCCGCCTTGTAGCGCCTCCTGGGCGTCGAACACGCGGCCGGTGGCGACCCACTCCATGGCGCGGCTGATGCCCACCAGGCGGGGCAGGAACCAGCTCGAGCACGCTTCGGGGACGATCCCGCGGCGGGTGAACACGAACCCGATCCGGGCGGTCTCGGACGCGAGCCGGACGTCCATCGGCAGCGTCATCGTCGCGCCGATCCCGACCGCCGGGCCGTTGATCGCCGCGATCACGGGCTTGCGGCACTCGAAGATCCGCAGCGTGAGCTGACCGCCGCTGTCGCGCGGCACCGTGTCCGCGTCCTCGTGGTCGCGCTTGGTGAACGTCTCGCTTCCGCGTTCGAGGTCGGCGCCCGCGCAGTACGCGCGGCCGGCGCCGGTGAAGATCACGGCGCGCACCTCGTCGTCGGCGTCGGCCCGGTCGAGCGCCGCGTGCAACTCGCTCGCCATCGTTCCGGTCCAGGCGTTGAGGCGGTCGGGACGGTTCAGCGTGATCGTGAACACGCCGTCGGCCAGCTCCGTCGTTATCTGCACGAACTCGGACTCCATCGGGCACGCTCCTTTCTGGGGATTACGGCCACTCGGGCTGACCCGCCGCAAGCGCGATCGCCTGCAGCACGCCGCGGGCCTTGGCCTCGGACTCGCGGTACTCAAAGTCGGGCTTGGCATCGGCGACGGTCCCGCCTCCGGCCTGGACGTGGGCGACCCCGTCCTTGACCACCACCGTGCGGATGTGGATGCACGTATCCAGGTCGCCGGTGTAGCTCGCGTAGCCGATCGCCCCGCCGTAACCGCCGCGCTTGACCGGCTCGAGCTCGTCGATGATCTGCATCGCCCGCACCTTGGGCGCCCCGGAAAGCGTGCCCGCGGGCAGGACCGAGCGAAGGGCCTCGAGCGCGCCCACGCCCTCGCGCAGTCGACCAACCACGCTCGAGACGATGTGCATCACGTGGCTGTAGTTCTCGACCGCCATGAAGCTCTCGACCTCGACCGATCCGTACTCGCACACGCGGCCGAGGTCGTTGCGACCCAGGTCGACGAGCATCACGTGCTCGGCCCGCTCCTTGGGATCGGCCAACAGCTCCTCCGCGATCCGGCGGTCCTCGTCGGCGGTGGCGCCGCGTGGGCGCGTGCCGGCGATCGGGCGGGTCGACACGCGCCCGGCCGGCGACCGTGATCAGCGGTTCGGGGCTCGCGCCGGCGATCTCGAAGTCGCCGAAGTCCAGGAAGTACATGTACGGGCTCGGGTTGACCGCGCGCAGCCCGCGGTAGATCGAGAACGCTTCGACGGGCACCGGTCCCGACCAGCGCTGTGACGGGACCACCTGGAACGCGTCGCCGGCGTAGATGTACTCGATGATCCGCGCGACGTTCGCCTCGAACTGCTCGCGGGTCATGTTCGCGCGCAGCGGCGCGACCGTCCGGTCGTGCGCCGGCGGCTTCGGGGATCGTGGAACGGGCCCGGCCAGCCGCCAGCGAACCTCGGCGATGGTCTCGACCGCGCGCTCGTACGAGGCGTCGAGATCGTCGTCGCTGTAGACGTTGGCGATCACCGTGACCGTGTGCTTGAGGTGATCGAACGCGACCAGCGCGTCGGTCAGCATCAGCGCCAGGTCCGGCAGCCCGACCGGGTCGGGATTGGGCGGGCCGAGCGGCTCGACCGTCCGAACCAGGTCGTACGCGAACAGCCCCACGGCGCCGCCGGCGAACGGCGGCAGGTCGGGCAGGGGTGCGACGCGGAGCCGGCCGAGCTCGGCGGCCGCTAGCGCGTATGGGTCGCCCTCGTCCCCGAGCGACCAGCGCAGGACCTTGCGCGGGCGAAAGCCGATGAACGAGTAGCGTCCGACGCGGCCCTGGTCGGCCGACTCGAGCAGAAACGAGTGGGGGTGGGTGGGATCCGCATCCCGGAGCTTGAGGAACGCCGACACCGGCGTCTGGCAGTCGTCGATGAAAGTCTCGCGGAGCGGGATCAGGTTGTAGTCACCGGCCAGCGCTCGCGCCTGCTCGAGCGTCGGGGTGAGGCCGGCCGGAATCGCCTCAGGGCTTGCGACGGCCATCCAATACCCGCTCGGCATCCGCAAGCGTCAGCCCGCGTCCGCGGAGCAGGACCGCGACGTGGTAGATGACGTCGGCGGCTTCCTCGGCGAGGCGCTCGTCCGACTCCTCGCGAGCCGCCCTGACCACCTCCTCGGCCTCCTCCTGGACCTTCGCGCCGGCGAGCCCCGGATCGTCGAGCAACGTCGCGGTGTACGAGCCTTGGGGCCGCGTCGCGGCGCGTTCGGCGATCGTCCGCTCGAGGATCGGGAGCGTCTCGAACGGCGCCCCCGGGGTCAGCTCGCCGCGGTGGAAGCAGGAGTGCTCGCCGGTGTGGCACGCCGGGCCCGCCGGCTCGACCAGCGCGAGCAAGGCGTCGGCGTCGCAGTCGTAGCGGATCGCCTTCAGCGCCTGGGTGTTGCCCGAGGTCTCGCCCTTGTGCCACTGCTCCTGGCGTGAGCGGCTGTAGAAGTGCATCTCGCCACTCTTGCGCGTGCGCCGCAGCGCCTCAGCGTTCATGTAGGCGAGGGTCAGGACCTCGCCGGTCCGCCAGTCCTGGACGATGCACGGCACCAGGCCGTTCTCGTCGAATGCGATCTCTGAGTCGTCCACCGGGGTGGCGGATTGTAGGTGCTCGCACTGTCCCGCCGGCGTCGCTCCCGGCCGCGTAAGCGATCCTAGCCGGCGTGGGCTGCCCGCCACGGAGCACGGACGGGCAGCCCACGATCGTCTAGGCAGCCTGCTCCAGGTACTCGGGCTCGATCTCGGCCTCGACGATCTCGTCGGGGTCGGACATCGCCTCGAGTGCCCGGGTGGGCCGTAGGAAGACCACGCCCATCGCGATCGCCACCAACACAAGCCCGGCGGCGATCGTGAACGCAAGGTGGTAGCCGTCGGTGAGCGCGGTGGCGTTCGACGCTCCGTGCGCGACCAGCGAGCTCGTCCGGGTGGTCGACAGCGTCGCGAGCACCGCCAGGCCGAGCGCGCCACCGACCTGCTGGGTCGTGTTCACCAGACCGGAGGCCAGCCCAGAGTCCTCTGGCGTGGCTCCGGACATCGCCAGCGTCATCAGCGCCGGGAACACCAGCCCGGCTCCGACGCCGAGCAGCAGCATCGCCGGCAGCAGGTCCGTGACGTACGCGGCGTTCACGGGCGCACCTCGGAACACGAGGAGACCCGCGGCCACGAGGGCCAGGCCACCGAGCAGGGTCGGCTTCGCGCCGAACCGCATCATCAGTTGCGCCGCCACTCGCAGCGACAGCGCGGCGATTCCGAGCGCCACCGGCAGGAACGCCAGCCCGACCTCGATCGCGTCATAGCGCAGCACCCGCTGGAGGTACAGCGCGCCCAGGAAGAACATCCCGAAGATGCCGGCGACCATCAGCATCTGCATCAGGTTCGCGACCGTCACCGTCCGTGAGCGGAACACCCGCAACGGGATCAGCGGACTGGCAGCGGTGGCCTGACGGACGATGAATCCCGCCAGCAGCGCGATGGAGACCGCCCCGAAGCCCAGCGTATGCGCGCTCCCCCAACCGTAGGTGCTCGCCTCGACGATCGTGTAGACCGCCAGCATCAGCGAACTGACGAGCAGCACCGCACCCGGTGCGTCCGCGCCCCGCTCGAGGCCGATTCCGCGGTCATCCGACAGCAGTCGGGTGGCGAACACGCCGGTCGCGATCCCGATCGGGACATTGACGAAGAAGATCCAGTGCCAGTTGATCGCCTGCGTCAGGACGCCGCCGGCCAGTAGGCCGATCGCGCCGCCGGCCGCGGCCACGAAGCTGTACACCCCGATCGCCTTGGCCTGCTCGGACGGCCTCGGGAACATCGTCACGATCATGCCCAGGATCACAGCCGAAGTCATCGCCCCGCCGACGCCCTGGACGAACCGCGCGCCGATCAGCAGCGCCCGGCTGTCGGCCAGCCCGCACACCAGCGAGGCCGTCGTGAACACTGTCAGCCCGGCGAGGAAGATGCGCCGGCGCCCGATCAGGTCGCCCAACCGGCCAACCAGCAGCAACAGCCCGCCGAACGCGATCAGGTACGCGTTGACCACCCATGCCAGCGCCGACTGCGAGAAGTGCAGGTCGGTCTGGATCGTCGGCAGCGCCACGTTCACGATCGTCTGGTCGAGGATGATCATCAGGAATCCCGCGCACAGCACGACCAGCGCGATCCAGCGGTTGCTGTCGGCGCCGGCGGTGTCCAACGGGGGATGGGACGTTTCGTTGATCGGTTGCATCAGCTCGTTGCTCCTCGAGTTCGGACCGTTGAAGATAGAACCGTAGCAGATCATCTTTTAGTAGACGATCTGTAACGGACCGTTCCAGTATGAGCTGCGCGCCCGGCGCGCACATCGGCAGTTCGCGCCGGATCTGCGGCCTTCACGCCTTACACCGGCGCGGTGGAGGACTTAGCTGAGACGGACCTGGTTCAGGCGCGCCGGCGGACCGGTTGCGCGCACGCCACCGGCTCGGCCAGCCGGCCGCATGCGAGCGTCCCGAGGGCCTTCAGGAAGACGTGCCGCTCATCTGGTTCGAGCACGCTCAGGACGTCGTTGCGAACTCGGTCGAGCACCTCTTCCGCCTCGAGGACGCGCCTCACACCGGCGTCGGTTACGACGATCACGCGGGCCCGCCGGTCGGTCGACGACGGGCGCCGCTCGGCCAGTCCGGCGGCCTCGAGCTCGTCGACGGTCACGACCATCGTGGTCTTGTCGACCCCCACCATTCGCGCGATCTCGGTCTGCGTGAACTCACCCGTCATCGCCGTGAATAGCACCGAGTGTTGCCGAGGCGAGATGCCGAGTTCTTCGAGCGCGGCGGTGAATTCCGTCGTCAGCCCATGGCTGGCCCGCGAGAGCAGCCAACACAGGTCGGACGCCAGCGGCGCCGTCGCTGCTTGTGTGGTTTGCGTGGCCATACGCACAAGGATAGTCCGCCGCGCGGATTATCTGGCAGCGGACGAGTTCGCCGCGCGCCGGCAACCTTGCGGAGACCCGGCGGCGGGCTACTCGATCCCGAGCCGGTCGAGCAGATGCTCGTCGGCCCGCCAGTGCCGCCGGACGCGGACCTTCAGGTCGAGGTGCACGCGGGTCCCGAGCTCGCGCTCGATGGCCCGCCGCGACGCCATCCCGATCGACTTGACCATCTTCCCGCCGGCGCCGATCAGGATGCGCTTCTGGGACTCTGTCTCGGCCAGGATCACCGCCTCGATCCGGATCAGATCGGGATCGCGCAAGGACTCGCCGTGTTCGATCGCCTCGATCGCCACCTCGACCGAGTGCGGCACCTCCTCGCGGGTGCGCGCCAGCACCTGCTCGCGCACGAGCTCGGCGAGCCGTACGTGTTCGGATTGGTCCGAGAGCTGGTCGGCTTCGAAGTAGAACGGGCCGTCGGGCAGCAGTGACACGAGGCTGTTGACCAGCGGCCTGAGGCCAGATCCGGTGGCGGCCGAAACCGGGAACACCTCCCCGGCGATGTCGAGGTCCGCCGCGGCCTGCAGCGCGGACGCGATGCCCGCCTGCTTCGTACGGTCGATCTTGTTGACCGCGATCACAACCGGCACCCGGGCCGCCCGCAACAGGCCGGCGATGAACCGGTCGCCGGGGCCGACGCCCTCCTCGGCGTTGATCACGAACAGGCAGCCGTCGGCGTCCTGGAGCTCGTGCTCGACCCGGCGCTGCATCCGCTCGGTCAGCGCGTCGCGAGGCCGCTGGACGCCCGGCAGATCGACGAGCACGAGCTGCCACCCGGGACCGCCGGCGACGCCGCGAATCGCGCGCCGGGTCGTCTGCGGCTTGTCGGAGACGATCGCCACCTTCGCGCCCACGACCGCGTTGGCCAGCGTCGACTTGCCGACGTTGGGCCGGCCGGCCAGCGCGATGAAGCCCGAACGCGTGGGCGCGCTCACCGCGCCCAGCGCAGCAGCTCAGCCTGCAGCGCAAGCATCTCACCGTCGTCGGTCTCGTGATCCATGCCGGTGAGGTGCAGCGCGCCGTGGATGACGGCCTCGCGAAGGTCCGCCGTGTGCTCGGGGCAGATCACGATGTCGCCGAGCTCGCGCGGGCCGGCGGAAACGCCGTCGCCGTCGACGCCGAACGACAGCACGTCGGTGGGCTCGTCGATCTGGCGGTGCTCGTGGTTCAGCTCGCGGATCCGGTCGGCATCGACGAACTCGATCGCGACGTGTCCGTCCTCGATCCCCGCGGACGAGATCGCGAGCGCGCACAGCCCCTTGAGCTCGCCGGCGGTGGGGAACCGCAGCTCGTCGGTCATCGGAACGTCGACCGCGATCCCCTCGATTCCGATGACCTCTATCTCGAGCACGCGCGCACGAGCACTCAAGCTCTTGGGGTGGCGGCGCGGGGACGCAACTCCGGCGCCGCGCGCTGAGAGTGCTCGTCGTACGCGGCGACGATCCGGCGAACGAGCTTGTGGCGGACGACGTCCTCCTCGCCGAAGCGGACGAACTCGATCCCTTCGACGTCCTTGAGGATGTCGGCAACCATGACGAGGCCCGAATCCTGGTCGCGCGGGAGGTCGATCTGGGTGATGTCCCCGGTCACAACCATCTTCGAGTTGAAGCCGAGACGAGTCAGGAACATCTTCATCTGCTCGGGGCTCGTGTTCTGGGCCTCGTCCAGGATGATGAAGCTGTCGTTGAGTGAGCGGCCCCTCATGAACGCGAGTGGCGCCACCTCGATCACGCCGCGCTCGAGGTGCTGGGACACCCGCTCGGGCTCGAGCATGTTGTGAAGGGCGTCGAACAGCGGGCGCAGGTACGGATCGACCTTGGCCATCAGGTCGCCGGGGAGGAACCCCAGGCGCTCGCCCGCCTCGACCGCGGGCCGGGTGAGGATGATCCGGTTGACCTCGCGGCGGCTGAGCGCGGCCGCCGCCAGCGCCACCGCGAGGAACGTCTTGCCGGTCCCGGCCGGGCCGATCCCGAACGTGATCGTGTTGTTGCGGATCGAGTCGACGTAGCGCTTCTGGTTGACCGTCTTCGGCGACACCTTGGTGGTCCGGTGGCGCCAGACGACGTCCTCGAGGATCCGGCCCGGGGATTCGTGCGCGTCGAGCGCGCGGGAGACGGCCTCGATCGTCCCGGGCGCGATCTCGTGGCCCTGGACGATCAGCTCCGACAGCTCGTGCACGACCGCGGTGGCGGCGTCGACCGCAGCGTCCTCGCCGTCCAGCGTCAGGACGTTGCCGCGCAGGAACACGTCACAGTCCAGGTGTCCCTCGAGCGCCTGCAGGACGGCGTCCTTACTGCCGGCCAGTTCAGCGGCGATCGAGTTCTCGAGCTCTACCTGCCTACGCACCCACCCAGCCCCGATTGCTAAGCACTCAAGACCTCGCGAACCCTGGCCGACGCGCGCTTGCCGTCGGCTCGGCCTTCGGCCTTGGCCATCACGGCCTTCATCACCTGCCCCATGTCCTTGGGGTCCTTGGCGCCGGTTTCGGCGATCGCCGCCTTGACGATCGCGTCGAGCTCGGCGTCGTCGAGCTCAGCGGGCATGTAGCCCTCGATGATCCTGGCCTCGGCCTCCTCGCCCTCGGCGAGCTCGGCCCGGCCGGCGTCGCGGAACTGCGCCGCGGCTTCGAGACGGCGCTTGCGCTCGCGGCGCAGGACCGCGAGTTCGTCGGTCCCGCCGTCCTTGGCGTCCTTCTGCAGCTCTGACAGCACCAGGCGCAGCGCGCCGACGCGGTCCTTGTCGCCGGCCTTCATCGCGCTGGTCATGTCGCTGCGCACCTGATCGATGAAACTCACACCTTCAGGATAGCCCCGCGGTATCCCGCGATTCGCAGCTGATGCCGTCCGCCTGGAGCTCCAAGCATGCGACGTCGATGATCTCACCCCGCCCGGCGGCCCCCGCAGGGAGGTAGCAGCGGGTGTAGTCGGCGGTGTAGCCCGAGCACTGGGTCTCGGCCACCTTGTCGATCAGCACCCGTTCGGGGCCGCCGAGCTTGGCGGCGCGATGGTGGCGCGAGCGGACCTCCGAGCGCCCGCGCAGCTCGCGCGAGCGGCGCTTCTTCTCCTCGGGCGGGACGCGGTCGCCGAGCCGCTCGGCTTCCGTTCCCGGGCGCGGGGAGTAGGAGAACGTGTGGACGCGGCTGATGCCCGCGGCGTCGACCGCATCCAGGGTCCGTTGGAACGCGTCGTCGGTCTCGGTCGGGAAGCCGACGATCACGTCGGTCGTGACGTTCACGTGCGGGACGGCTCTACGCAGGGCGGCGACGATCTCCTGGTACTCGCCCGCGGTGTAGTGGCGGCCCATCGCGCTCAGCACCTCGTCGTCGCCGGACTGCATCGGCACGTGGAGGTGCGGGCATACCTTTGGCTCGCTCGCGAGCGCGTGCAGCAGCGAGTCCTTGACGTGGATCACCTCGACGCTCGACAGCCGCACGCGCTCCACGCCCGGCACCTGCGCCACCGCGACCATCAACTCGCCGAGCTCGAGCCCCCGTTCCGGATCGCGGTAGTCGCCGACGCTGATTCCGGTCATGACCATCTCGGGCTGGCCCTGATCGACGCGGACGCGAGCCTCCTCGAGCACCGCGCCGGCGGGTCGGGAGCGGGCCTCGCCCCTGACCGTGGGGATGATGCAGTAGGCGCAGTGGCAGTCGCAGCCGTCCTGGATCTTGACGAAGCCGCGCGTGCGCGCGGCCTGCGCGGGGGTGCCCGCCGCGTGCCGGTGGCTCTCGCGGGCGAGCACGTCGTGCTCGAGGTCGGCGCAGGCTCCGAGTGAGTGCGCCATGTCGCCGGCGACGGCCTCGGCGGGGCCGACGAACGCCTTGACGCGCTCGTCGATCTCGGCGAACTGCAACGCGTTCAGGTTGACCGCGCAGCCGGACACCATGACCTGACCCGCGGTCTTGAGCGAGCGCCGCACCGACTGGCGCGACTTCGCCTCCGCCTCACTCGTTATGCAGCACGTGTTGATCACGTGCAGATCGGCCTCGTCCTCGGCGGCCTCGGTGTGACCGGCGGCGAGCAGCGCCCGCCGCGCGAGCATCGCATCCGCTTGCGAGACCTTGCAGCCGAGGAACTTGACGGCGAATGACGCCACGGTGGCCGCACGTTAGCGCGGCCACCATGGGCGTCTATGCGTCAGTTGAGTCGCAGGCCCGCGGCGGGCGGAGTTTCGTACTCCTCGTGTGCGGCTTCGTGCCGAGGTGTCCTCGAACCGGCGCGCGGAGCGAGGAGAAGGGACTCATGCGCAGATCCAGCCCGAGGCTTTGGCCGCGGCACCACCACGTCAAGGAGCAGGCCACCGAGCGTCACGCCGATCGCGAGCGGATTGGGCAACTGGCTTCACCTCCTGTTCCAACCGTTTCCGTTTCCTTCGTAGATCGCAACGTCCCGGTGAAGGATGCGCCAGGAGCCCCGTCGTGGCATGGGCCCGGTGGACAAGATCTGACGCGGACGGGTTATCCACGCTGGAGAAGCAGCGCCGCCCATTCGCCGGACTCCCGGCGTTCGCTCTCAGCCAGCCCGAGCCGCTCGAACGCGCGGGCAACCTCATCCGCCTCGCCGACCAGCAGCCCGCTTGCGATAACGATCTCCGGGAGCGACGGAGCGTCCGCGAGCCGCTCGCACCACGCCAGCAAGAGCGGTCGCAGCAGGTTCGCCGCCACCACCGGCGCGCTTACCACCGGGTCGCTGCGCAGGTCGTGCCGAGAGACCGAGACGGCCACGCCGTTAACGCAGCGCATTGTCCACCGCCGCCTCGACGCTCGCCGGGTCGTAGTCGAGCGCCACCACCGGATCCCACCCGAGCCGCGCGGCCGCGATCGCGAGCACTCCCGACCCGCAGCCGAGGTCGAGGAACCCGCCGCCCGCCGACAGCGAGAGCATCAGCTCGAGGCACAGGCGCGTGGTCGCATGCGCGCCGGTCCCGAATGCCTGCCCCGGATCGATCACGATCTCAACTGGAGCCCCGACCGACGGCTCCCACGGCGGGCGCACCGCCAGCCGGCCATCGAGCACGAGCGGCTTGTGGAACTCGCGCCACCGCTCCGCCCAGTCGTCGGCGACCTCGGAAGTGCGGACCTCGACGAGCGCCTCCCCGCAAGCAGCGGTCAGGTCCGGCAGCGCCGGCAACTCGCCCGGCGCCCCGTAGACGGCGTACTCAATTACCCCTGTGCTGATTGCCACCTCCTCCACCCCGCCGGGCGCCAACTCGAGCAACTCGGCCAGCACGACCTCGGCCTGCTCGCGCCGCACGCGAACCGCGAGCCGGAGCACAGGCGCCCCCTACCCGCCGAACGCGCGCTTCAGCTTCCCGAACAGTCCCTCGTCGCTGCGCAGGTTGTGCTCGGTCATCGAGTCGGCCAGCTGCTGAACCAGTTCGCGCTGCTCCTTGCTCAGGTGGCGCGGGATCACCACGTTGACGACCACGCGGAGGTTGCCGGCGTGCCGCCCGCGCAGCGACGGCATGCCGGCGCCGCGGACGATCAACGTCTCGTGCGGCTGCGTTCCGGCCGGGATGTCGACGTCGACCTGCTCGCCGTGGACGGTCTCGACCTGGACCGTCGTGCCGAGCGCCGCCTGCGGGGCGGCGACGTCGACCGCGGTCACTAGGTCATCGCCGTCCCGGACGAACCGCGAGTCCTCGCGGACGCGGACCAGCACATACAGGTCGCCGGGGGGTCCGCCGCGCTCGCCGGCATGGCCGCGCCCGGCGATCCGGATCCGCTGACCGTCGGCGATGCCCGCCGGCACGTCGACCTTCACCTTCGGGCGCTCGACCTTGCGCCCGCGGCCGCGACAGACCTTGCAGGGCTCGCGGGCGACCTTGCCGTCGCCGCCGCACACGTCGCACGCGGTCGTGCGCATCACCTGTCCGAACGGCGTGCGCGACACGGCGCGCAACTGGCCGGTGCCCTGACAGCGGGCGCAGGTCTCGATCGGCGTGCCCGGCTCGGCGCCGTTGCCGTGACAGTGCTCGCACAGGGCCACGGCCTCGTAGCTGACCTCGACCTTGGCGCCGCTCGCGGCCTCGGCGAGCTCGATCTCGGCCGCCACGGCGACGTCGCCGCCCTGGATTGCGCCGGTGGCGCGGCCGCCGGCCATCCCGAACAGGTCGCCGAACGCGCCGCTGCCGCCGAAGAACGCCTCGAAGATGTCCGACACCGACCCGAACCCCTCAAAGTTCGGCGCGTTGCCCGCGCTGCGCAGGCCCTCGCGGCCATACCGGTCGTACGTGGCGCGCCGGTCGGAGTCCGACAGCACCTCGTAGGCCTCGGCGGCCTCCTTGAATTTCTCCTCGGCGTCGGGGTCGTGACGGTTGACGTCGGGGTGGAGCTCACGGGCCAGGCGCCGGAACGCCTTCTTGATCGTGGCGTCGTCGGCGTCGCGCGTGACGCCGAGCACGTCGTAGTAGTCGCGCGTGCTGCTCATCGCTCGTCGTACACCTCAGCGATGAAGGTCGACAGCTGCGCGGCCGCCTCCCGGACCGAGGCCATCGCGTGGCCGTAGTCCATCCGGAGCGGGCCGATCACCGACACCGTGCCGAGCCGGCGCTGCGGGAGGCCGTAGCCCGCGGCGACGAGCGCGACTGAACGGAGCCCGGGAACGCCGCTCTCGGCGCCGATCCGGACGAGCACGTCGCGTTCGTTCAGCGCCGTCTGGAGCACGGCGAGCAGCGTCACGCGGCGCTCGAGCATGTCCATCAGCGCGTTCAGCTCGGACACCTGGCCGAACCGATCGACGCGCAGCAAGCGCGACGTGCCCTCGAAGTAAACCGTGTCGTGAGAGCCGTCCTCGAGTTCGGTGAACACCGGCGACAGCGCGTCGAGGAACTCCGACTCAGAGCGCGACAGCGACGGGTCGTGCAGCCGCTTCTGGAGGATCCGCGCCCCGAGCCCGATACCGACGAGCCGCTCGTTCAGATAGCTCGACGCCCAGTCGGCCAGGCCCGGATCCACCGACCGGGCGAACGTGAACAGCCGCTTGGTGACGCCTCCGGTCGAGGTGATCACGACGACCATCAGCACCTGTGGCTGGAGCAGCAGCACCTCGATGTGGCGGATCGTCGAGGTCTCGATCGGCGGGGCGGTGACGATCGCGAGCAGATTCGTGACCTGCGACAGGGTCTCGGTCGTGACCCGCATGGCCTCGTCGAGCTCGCGGCGCACGAGCGACAGCGACAGCTTCGGCGCGGTGTCCTGCGCCGGCAGCAGCCGGTCGACGAAATAGCGGTAGCCGGCTTCGGTCGGAACGCGGCCTGCGGAGGTGTGCGGGTGCGCGAGCAGCCCTAGCTCCTCGAGGCTCGCGAGCTCGTTGCGGATCGTCGACGGGCCCCATTGCACGTCGACCGCGAGCGACTTCGAGCCCACGGGTACACCGCCCTCGAGGTATTCCTCGACGACCTTTCGCAGCACGAGCTCCTGGCGAAGACTCAACATGAGCCAATGATTGTAGGTCGGGCGCCACCGGTCCCCGACGGTTCGGGCAACCAGGATCTTCTGTTAGTCGACTGAGATTTCCGCGACCGCGTTGCGGATGATCCGGTGACCCGACTGCTCGGCCTGCGAGTCGACGACCGCGATCCCCTCCGCAACCTCGCGCACGGTGCCGTCGACGACGATCGGCTCCTCGATCCGGCCCATGCCCCGGAACTGGACCGACAGCCGCTTGAGCTTCTCGGGCCCACCGGCCGCGTCGGTGTGCGCGCGGGCGACCTGCGCCATCGTCCAAAGGCCGTGAAGAATCCGCCCGGGCAGGCCGACGCTGCGAGCGAACTCCTCGTCGATGTGGATCGGGTTGAAGTCGCCGGACGCGCCGGCGTACCGGACCGTTACGAACCGGTCGGGCGTGACCTCGAGGTGGACCGCGTCGCCGGTCTCGAGGCTCACGAGTCGTCCCTCACAAGGTTCGTCCAGATACCGGTGCACACGGACTCGCCCCGCTGGTTGCGCGAGTCGGTCTCGAACACGTAGAAGTTCATCCCACCTCGCGACCGGATGTCCTGAACGGTGGTGGTCGTGTCGATCTCGTCTCCGGCCACCACGAGTTCCCTCCAGCGGAACTCCTGGCCGCCGTGCAACATCCGCGGGAAGTCGATCCCGACCTCGGGGTCGAACAGCGCGGGCACGATGGCCCGGCCCATGTAGACGACCGCGAACATCGGCGGGGCGACGACGTCGGCGTACCCGGCGGCGCGGGCCGTATCGACGTTGAGGTACAGCTGGTTGGTCTCCCCCACCGCGTGCGCGTACTCGCGGATCTTCTCGCGGCCGACCGCGTACGTGGTCACCGGATACGTCTTGCCAATCGCGTCGGGGTTCACGGGCACGGCGGCGGAGTCTAATCGGCTCTCAGATGATCACCGGAACGGCGCCGCCGTCGACCGACCACGCCGCGCCCGCGACGTTCGACGCCTGCTCGGAGCACAGGAACACGATCACCGCCGCGATCTCGTCCTCGGTCCCGAGCCGCCCGAGCGGCTGGCGACCGGCAACGGACGACAGCACCTCCTCGCGCGTCACCCCCCGCGCGCGGGCGGTCTGGTCTGCGAGCCCGCCGTCGGCGAGCCACAGATCGCCGGCGATCGGCCCTGGCGATACCGAGTTCACGAGCACCCCGCGTCCCGCGTACTTGTCGGCGAACGCCCGCGACAGCGACAGCTGCGCGGCCTTCGTCACCGAGTACGCCATGTTCGTCGACGACGGGCGCTTGCCCGACGAAGAGGCCACGTTCACGATCCTCCCCCATCCGCGTAAGGCCATCTCCAGCGCCGCCGCACGCATCAGCCGCATCGGACCCATCACGTGGAGCTCCCACTGGGCCTGCCACTCCTCGTCGGTCAGCTCCTCGAGCGAGCGCACGGCGCTCGTGCCCGCACTGTTGACGAGCACATCGATCCGCCCGAACCGCTCGAGGCACGCGGTCAGCGCCCGCTCACCCGCGTCTTCTGCCGTCACGTCGAGCTCGAGCAGCTCCCCGCTCCCCTCGCAGGCGCGGGCGACTTCAGCCAGTGCCTCCGAGCGCCGTCCGACGAGCAGCACGGACGCTCCCTCGCTCGCCAGCGAAACGGCGACCGCCCTACCGATACCGCCGCTCGCGCCCGTGACAATGCAGGCACGATCGCGGAGGCCGAGGTCCATACTTGGTGATTCTTCCATGACCTCCGCCACCGAGAAGGGCGATGCCGGCGCCGCGGTCATCCGCACCGATGGCCTCACCAAGGTCTATCCGGGCACGGACTTCAAGGCCGTCGACGGTCTCGACCTGAGCATCGAGGCGGGCGAGATCTTCGGGCTGCTCGGGCCGAACGGCGCGGGCAAGACGACCACGGCCGGGATGCTGACCACGCGGGTGGTGCCCACCGCCGGGAGCGCCCACGTCGGCGCGGTCGACGTGATCGCCCACCCCGCCCTGGCCAAGCAATTGATCGGGATCGTCTCCCAGCAGAACACGCTCGACCGCCAGCTGACCGTGTGGGAGAACCTGTACTTCCACGGCCGGCTGTTCGGGATCTCCCCACCCGAGTCGCGCCGGCTGTCCGACCAGCTGCTCGAGCAGTTTCACCTGACCCGCTGGGCGAAGGCGTCGGTGTACGCGCTGTCGGGCGGGATGGCACAGCGGCTGATGGTCGCGCGCGCGATCTTCCACCGGCCGGCGGTCCTGTTCCTCGACGAGCCGACCGCCGGCCTCGACCCGCAGAGCCGACTCGCCCTGTGGCAGATCCTCGGCGAGCTGAACGCCGACGGCCAGACGATCATGCTGCTGACGCACTACATGGAGGAGGCCGATCGCTTGTGCAAGCGCGTCGCGATCATGGACCACGGCAAGATCCTCGCGCTCGACACGCCGGCGGAGCTCAAGCAGTCCGTCGGCGCGGACACGATCGTCACCGTCAAGTCTGACGGCGAGGGGACCGCTCTCGCTAAGGCGCTCGAGGACGGCGTCGAAGGGGTGACGCGGACGCGGGTGATCGACGGCGGCGTCGAACTGCACGTCAAGGGCTCCGAGCGGATCATCCCGCGCGTCGTGTCCTCCGCCGAACGCGGCGGGTTCGAGCTCGTCGACCTGTCCGTGGCCGAGCCAACGCTCGAGACGGTGTTCATCAACCTCACCGGAAAGGAGCTCCGCGAATGACGACCACGAGCCCTCCGACCGCCCAGGCGCCGCGCGCCGGGCACGGGCACGCGATCTCGCTCACACCGACCCGCTCGATGTTCGCGGCGAGCCGCGCGGCGCTGTGGGCGCTGATCGTGCGGGACCTGGTCGTGCTCCGCAAGCACGTCGGGGAGTTCATCGTCCGGACGCTGATCCAGCCGTTCCTGCTCGTGTTCGTGTTCCTGTACGTGTTCCCGACGATCGGTCAGGGAATCGGCGGCGGCCGAGGGCCCGTGGCCGAGTCCGCGTTCGCGACCGTGCTCGTCGCCGGCGTCGTCGGCATCTCGATCATGTTCCAGGGGATCCAGGCCGTCGCCCTGCCGATGTCAACCGAGTTCGGCTACACCCGCGAGATCGAGGACCGGGTCCAGGCGCCGTGCCCGATTTCGCTCGTGGCCATCGCCAAGATCCTGTCCGGCTCCGTCCAGGGGATCCTCGCGGCGCTGATCGTGTTCCCGATCGCAGCCGTTGTCCACGCCGACGGCGTGAACGCCCACCTTCACGTCCACTGGCTCGTGATCGTCACGCTGATCCCGCTCGCCTGCCTCGCAATGACCTCGCTCGGGCTCGTGCTCGGCACCACCTTCGAGCCGCGCAACATCGGGCTGATGTGGGGCTTCGTGGTGCTCCCGCTCACGTTCCTGGGCGGGACCTACTACCAGTGGACGAAGCTCGCGCCCGTGCAGGTCGCCGGCATCCACTGGCTCCAGATCCTCGTGCTGATCAACCCGCTGATCTACGTGACCGAGGGGATGCGCGCCGGGCTGACCCCGTTCTCGCATCTCCACCTGTTCATCATCTACCCGGTGCTGGTCGGCTTCAGCGCGTTGTTCCTGTGGCTGGGCCTGCGGAACTTCCGCCGCCGCGTGCTGGTGTAGGCGACCTTATTCCCCAGGGACGGCCGCACCCACCGGCGCGCCGCGCCGCTGGTACTCCTCGTACAGCGCGCGCCAGTCCTCATTGACGCCCGTGACCGGAGGCCCGTCCTCGCCGGCCACCACGCGCTCGAGACGGTCGAGGCACACGTGCCATCCGGCGGAATCGCGCGCCGCCTTGTCCCGCGTGCCGAGCCCCACCGTCAACCGGAGCGCACACCCCGCTCCGCCTGCGACCGGCTCGAGCTCGAACCGCAGGTGGTCCTCGCCCCAGGTAAAACCGAACCGCCGGGGAGGATCGAGCTCGGTGACCTCGCCAGGCATCGAGTTCGACCCGTCCGGAAGCACGTCCTGCTCGAACGTGAACTTCATCGAGCCGCCGACGCGGGGGTCCAGTTCGACCGCGGAGGGGAACCAGTGGACAAGCACGTCGGGATCGGTGATCGCCTCCCAAACGCGGTCCACCGGGTGCGACAGCCTGCGTTCGAAGATGAGCGTCGGCGTGTCTTCGATCGTCGTGTAGCTGCCGTACATGGTCAATCCTCCTGGTTCTGGCTTGCTCTTCTGTCGAGGTGCCGTTCGAGTGCGTCGAGGCTCCGCTCCCAGACCTGCCGGTAGGGGTCGAGCCAGGTGTCGAGCTCCGCCAGCGGGCGGACGTCGAGCGCGTAGATGCGCTGCTGCCCCTCGGTCCTGGAGGTCACGAGACCGGCGTCGCGGAGGACCCGCAGGTGCTTCGAGGTCCCGGGCTGGGTCAGCCCGGTGCGTGCCACCAGCTCCCCGACCGGGCGCGGCGACTCGCGCAACAGCTCGAGCATCGCCCGGCGGTGGGGATCGGCGAGCGCTGACCACGGAGACGGCACCGCACACATATAACCAGACAGCTATATGCCTGTCAAGGAATATACGTGAGCGGCCCGGATCCTCGCCTCGGTACGCTTGTGAGGGGCTGCCGGGCACGGTAGCCTCGTTGAAGACACGGGGACACCCAGGCGGCAAGGAGCAACAGGAGATGGCTAGGCGAGCGACCCTCAGGGCATCCGACGCGGATCGCGAACAGGTCGCCGAGCGGTTGCGGCACGCCGCCGGCGAGGGGCGCATCCTGGCCGAGGAGCTCGAGGAGCGGCTCGAGGCGGTGTTCTCGGCGCGCACGTACGGCGAGCTCGACCCGGTCGTCGCAGACCTGCCCGGGACGACGCCCGCTCGGCGGCGCGAGCGGTCGGCGTCGGTCTTCCGCTACGGCCCGCTACCGATTGTCGCGCTTGTCTTCCTGCTCCCGGTGATCGTGTCGATGCTCATCGCCGCGGTCGTCGTGATCACCACGCTGTTCGCGGCATGGGGGCTGGTGCTCGCGCTCGGGTGGTGGGTGTTCGGCCAGCACCGCCGCTACGGCCCGCCCGGTAGGCGTCCGCTGCATCCGTACAGCCGTTGGCCCGCGGGCCGTCCAGGCGGGCCCAGGCCGCGGCCCTGGGTCTGAGATCCGCTGAGCCGAGACCCGTACACCGTCCTCGGGGTCCGGCCGGGCGCCTCGGACGAGGAGATTCGCTCCGCCTACCGACAGCTCGTCCAGTTGCACCATCCGGACCACAACGGCGGCTCGGTCGACTCGGCGCGACGTTTCGAGGAGGTGCAGGAGGCGTACGCCCAGATCACGGCGGAGCGTCGGCGCAGCCCGACCCGGCCCTCGTCTCCGCTTCCGCCGACCGATCCAGACCTGGACGCGCGGCTCGCGAACCTCGAGCGCGAGCTCCGCGAGAAGGCGCGCGCGGCGCGCGAGAAGGCGCAGCGCGCGGCCCGCGAGGCCACGGCGGCGCGAACCGCACAGGGCAAGCCGAGACGGCCCTCAGACGAAGAGCTCGGTTACATCAAAACCGACGACACGATTGGCAAGATCCTCGCCGACGCGCGCGATGAGTTCTCGCGCCGCTTCGGCGACGCGCGCGAGGAGCCCGTCAGCCACCGGGCCGCCGACCTGCTCGAGGACCTCGCCGGATGGCTCAAGGGCGATCCCCACCCGGACGACCGGACTGGCAACAAGTAGACCCGAACCGGGCCGGGGCTAGCCCTTCTCGCCGAGCTCGAGCACGGTCAGGAACGCCTCCTGGGGAACCTCGATGCGGCCGACCTGCTTCATCCGCTGCTTGCCCTTCTTCTGCTGCTCGAGCAGCTTGCGCTTGCGGGTGATGTCGCCGCCGTAGCACTTCGCGATCACGTCCTTGCGGTAAGCCTTGATCGTCTCGCGCGCGACGATCCGCGACCCGATCGCCGCCTGGATCGGAACGTCGTACTGCTGACGCGGGATCGTCTTGCGCAGCCGCTCCGCCAGCGTCCGGCCCGCGTCGTACGCCTTGCTCCTGTGGACGAGCATCGAGAGTGCGTCGACGGGGTCGCCGGCGAGCAGGATGTCGAGCTTGACCAGATCCGACTCGCGGAACCCGATCAGCTCGTAGTCGAGCGAGGCGTAGCCCCGCGTGCGCGACTTGAGCTGGTCGAAGAAGTCGAGCACGATCTCCGCCAGCGGCAGGTCGTAGGTGAGCTGCACGCGCTCTGAGGACAGGTAGTGCAGGCCGGCGTGATCGCCCCGCCGCTCCTGGCACAGCTCCATGATCTGCCCGATGTACTCCTTCGGGGTCAGGATCGACGCGCGGATGTACGGCTCCCGAACGGCCGCGACGCGGGTCGGGTCGGGGAAGTCGTTGGGGCTGTGGACCGGGATCGTCTCGCCGTCCGTGAGCGTGACCTCGTACTCGACGCTCGGCATCGTCGCGAGCAGCTCGAGGTCGTACTCGCGCTCGAGCCGCTCGCGCACGATGTCCATGTGGAGCAGCCCGAGGAATCCGCAGCGGAACCCGAACCCGAGCGCATCGCTTGTCTCCGGCTCCCAGCTCAGCGCGGCATCGTTGAGACTGAGCTTCTCGAGCGCGTCGCGCAGGTCGGCGTAGTCGTCGGATTCGATCGGGAACAGGCCGCAGAACACCATCGGCTTGACCTCGCGGTAGCCGGGCAGCGGCTCAGTGGCCGGGCCGCGCTTGGTCGTGAGCGTGTCGCCGACGCGGAGCTTGGTCACGTCCTTGATCCCGGTGATGAGGAAGCCGACCTCGCCGGCGTGGAGCGCGTCGGCCGAGGTCATCTGCGGCGTGAAGAACCCGATGTCGTCGATCTCGGCCTCGGTGCCGGCCTGCATCGCGCGGATCGCCTCGCCCTTGGTGAACGTCCCGTCGACCACCCGGATGTACGCGATCACGCCGCGGTACTGGTCGAACTCGGAGTCGAAGATCAGCGCCCGTGCCGGCGCGTCGGGGTCTCCGCTCGGCGGCGGCACGCGGGCGATCAGCTCGTCGAGCACATCGGTTATGCCCTCGCCGGTCTTGGCGCTGATCCGTCTGACGCTGTCAGCGGGCTCGCCGAGGAGCTCCGCGACCTCCTCGGCCACGCGCTCGGGCTCGGCACCGGGGAGGTCGACCTTGTTCAGGCAGGGGATCAGCTCGAGCCCCGAGTCGATCGCCAGATAGGTGTTCGCGACCGTCTGAGCCTCGACCCCCTGGCTCGCGTCGACCACGAGCAGCGCACCCTCGCACGCCGCCAGCGACCGCGACACCTCGTAGGTGAAGTCGACATGGCCGGGCGTGTCGATCAGATGCAGCTGATACGCCTGGCCATCGCCGGATTCGTAAAACACCCGCACGGCCTGCGCCTTGATCGTGATCCCGCGCTCGCGCTCGAGCTCCATCGAGTCGAGCACCTGGGCGCGCATCAATCGCGGGTCGACGGTGTGAGTCAGCTCGAGGATGCGGTCGGCCAGCGTCGACTTGCCGTGGTCGATGTGGGCGATGATCGAGAAGTTGCGGATGTGAGCCTGATCGGCCATGTATTCAGAGGGTATTAGGCACCCGGCCGCCCTTGGGGCTACTCACCCCGTCCGGACGGGGTCGCGCGGCCCCACGGATGCCGCCGAAGGCGGCCCCAATTAGTCCACGAAGCGCTCGAGCGCCTTGGGCACGAGCCCGAGCTCTTTGGCCACGCCGCGGCCGGCCACGCCGATCGCGAGCAGCCCGCCGAAGATCGCAACCGCGTCGATCGACTTGCGTCCCTGCTTGTCCCAGTAGTCGTCGTGCAGGTCAAGCCACAGCGCGAACTCGTCGAGCGTCAGCGCTGCCGCGATCCCGTAGGTGGATGCGCTGACCCGCGACGGCCAGCGGTGGCACTGGCCCACGCCAACACCGAGTTGATACGTCCAGATGTAGCCGATCCCAACCAGCCCGAGAATCCCGAAGGTCGAGTGGTGGATGTGGCGCCCGCCCTCCGAGATGTTGTGGAATGGCCCGACGCCGGCCTTGATCGCGTGCGTGATCCCGCGCGCGGTCGCAAACGCGGTCGTGAACCCGACCGCGCTCAGGAAAGCGCGCTCGCGGCGGGGATCTGAGAAGTGGCGCTCGTACAGGCTCATGCGCCGACAGGCTACCCCGACCGCAGACGGGCCATGATCAGTCCCTGGATCTGCCGCGCCTCGGGCACGCGCATCGTCAGCATCAGCTTCGCGTACAGCACGCACGCGACCGCGGACGCGATCCCGACCGCCAGGATCTCCGCCGGCAACGACTGGCCAAGCAGTTGATCGAGCACCGCCCAGATGCCCCGGGCGACCGCGGCCATGATGACCGTCCCCACCAGGATCCGGACCGTGATCATCATCGTCTGCCCGCCCTCGAGATAGCCGTTGAACCCGATCCGCAAGCGCCATAGCTGAAGGATCGTCATGACCACGTTGGCGGCCGCGGTCCCGATCACGAGGCCGGCGATGCCGAGCGGCTTGTACAGCGCGATGCTGACGATCGCGTCGACGACGATGTTCATCGCGGCGAGCTTGGTCGGTATCCACGGCCGCTTGAGCGCGAAGAACGCTCGCGTCAGGAGCAGGTTGACGCCGGCGAACGGCAGGCTGAACGAGAACCAGAACAGCGCCGTGGCGACCAGGCTGGTCGAGTGCGGGCCGAATGCTCGGTGCTGGTAGATCAGCCGCGTGATCGGGGTCGCCAAGACGAGCAGCAGCGCAGAGGACGGGATCAGCAGCAGGTTGATCTGGCGCATCCCGTTCCCGATCGTCTTGCGCATCCCGTTCGCGTCCTTGCGTGCCGCCATCCGGCTGAGGGTCGGGAACAGCACGGTGGCGACCGCGACGCTGAAGATGCCTTGGGGGAGCATGTAGATCCGGAACGCGTCGTTGATCGCGGCCGGCGCCGCGCTCGAGACGAGCGACCCAAAGCCGGCGTTCAGGAAGATGTCGAGGTTGACGATCCCGATGCTGATCGTGACCGGGATGAACAGGATCAGCACCTGCTTGACGCGCGGGTCTCGCCAGTCGCAGACGAACGACACCTTGAACTCGACCCGGCGCAGCGCGACGAACACCATCACGAACTGCACGACGGTCGCCGCCAGCCACGCGATTGCGTACGCGTAAATCCGCTGTTCGCCGTTGAAGCGGTGGTACAGCGTGATCAGCCCGAACAGGATCACGAGGTTCCAGACCGCCGGCGCGATCGCCGGGATCGTGAACTCGTCGTAGGACTGGAGGATTCCGACGAGCAGCCCGGTCAGGCTGAGCAGCAGCACGACCGGGAACAGCACGCGCGACAGGCCCGCGGTCAGTGCGTTCGGGATATGGGCCCCGGTGAACGCCGGCACGACCAGCCCCGCGACCAGCGTCCACACCACGGTGAGAGCGCCGAGCGCGATCAGGATCACCCAGAACAGCGTCGAGGCGACGCGGAACGCCTCGCGTTTGCGGCCCTTGCTGAGCAGCTCGGTGAACACCGGGACGAACGCCGCCGACAGCGCCGCCTGCGAGAACAGGTTGCTGAACAGGTTCGGGACCTGGGAGGCCAGCGTGAACGCCGATGCCGCCGCCGAGGTCGCGAAGTAGGCGGCCTGGACGACCTCGCGCGCGAGGCCGGCGATCCGCGACAGCGCGGTCGCGAACGCGAAGATCGCGGTGTTGACGGCTATGCGCCGGCGCGGCGGGTTGGTGCCGCCGGGTCCCTGGGGAGGTGCGCCGGGTCCCTCGGGAGGTGCCGGCGGGGTCGTGCGTGGGACCCCGTTTCCGGAGGTCCCGGTCTCGGTGTCGATCTGGGCCAGGGCTGGCTATAGTAGGGCGCGCTGCGGCGAGGATGCCGCTGCTCCTGTCTGCCCATGGCGAACATCAAGTCACAGAAGAAGCGGATTCTGCGCGCCGAGCGCGAGCGTCTCGAAAACCGCCGCTACACGTCGAAGATCAAGACGTTCTTCCGCCGTCTCGAGACGGCGGTCGCGACGGGTGACGGCGCGCAGGCCGACGTCGAGCACCGTGAGCTGGTTCAGGCGATCGACAAGGCCGTCAAGCGCGGCGCGCTGCATCGAAACTCCGGCGCACGCAAGAAGTCGCGCGCTGCGCGCGTGCGGCGCGGCTAGCGCCCCGCCCGCACGTCGTAACCCTCTCGTCGACCTGCAACACCGGTTGCGGGGGCGCGTTCCTTTTTCGGATCCGGGTAACTTGTTGGTCTCTATGGCAGAGGTCCTCGAGCCGGCAAGCACCGGAACGAACGGCGTCGCCTTCGAACTCGACCGGCTCGAGATGGCCGACGGAGAGCGGTTCGAGGTGAACGGACGCTGGTTTGGCGTGCGCGGCCGGAGGTTCATGCGGCCCAGCCTGACGCTGGTCGACGGCGACGAGCAGCGCCGCCTGCTGGCCGACCTCGAGCACAAGCCGTGGGCCGCCGAGGATGGCCAGCCCTGGGAGGCGTCGTTCCCGTACCAGGAGGACGACGTCGGTTGGGCCGAGGCGGAGCTAAATGTCGCCCCAGACATCACGATCACGCTTCCCCTGCCGGGCTCATCGCGGTCGCGCCGTCGCCGGCCGGGCTCGTCGCCCGGCGCCTCGTCGCGGTCGGCATCCGGCGGATCGTCGCGCGCCTCGTCCGGCGGATCGGCGCGCCCGGCCAGCCGGCGCCGCGGTGAGACGACCGGCGCAACCCACGACGACGCCGGCGAACCCCCGGCCACGCCCGTTCCCCCGCGGCGCCCCCGCCAGCCCTCGGCCGAGCTCGTCAACGCGCGCCGCGAGATTCATCGCGTGCAGCGCGAGTTGGAGCGTCGCGAAGCCGAGATCGCCGAACTCACCGCCGAGCTCGGCCGTCGCGGGGCGAAGCTCGACGAGGTCTCGGACGCACAAGACGCCGCCCGCCAAGCGCGCGAGCACGCCGCCGAGGAGAAGGAGCGGCTCGTGCGAGCGCGCGGCGAGGCCGTGAAGCTCCGCGACGAGGCACTCGCCGAACGCGACGCGTCGGCGAAATCCGTCGAGGACGCACTACGCATGCGCGACGCTGCCCTCGCGGCGCGCGACGAGGCACTCTCCGAGCGGCGCGCAGCGATCGACTCTCGCGGCGATGTCGAGGCGCGGCTCGACGCGGCCACGGCCGCCCGTGACGCGGCGCTGGCCGAGCGCGACGACGCGCTCGAGGCGCGCGATCGGATCGCCGCCGAGCGCGACGCCCTACTAAGCGATCGCGACAACGCCGTCCGCGTCCGCGACGGCGCCGTGGCCGCCGGCGAGAAGACCGTTGCCGAGCGCGAGGCGTTGAATGCGACGATCGAGCAGCTGCGGGCCGAACGGGACGACGCGATCTCCCAGCGAGGCGCTCAGATGGTCATGCGCAACGCGGCGAACATGCCGCCGGCTTTCCGGCGCGAGTCAAACAAGATCCTGCACTTCCTGCCGGCGCTCGTGCTGATCCTGATCGCGATCGTCGTCGCGGTCGCGCTCCACGTCATCTAGCCTGAAACGCGCTGGATCGCGAGAACGGCGGCGGTGTCCTCGCCGGCGCCACCTGTCCCGCCGCCGCGAGAGGCGAGCTCGAGGTCGGCGAGCTCCTCGATCATCCGCTCGAGCCGCTCGGCCCCCATCCGCGTCGCGTCGGCGATCAGCCGGTCGGCGGCCCGGGAAGGCATCCGCAGCCGGCGTTTGACCTGTGCCGTCGGCTCGCCGGCCTCGACCGCCACCGCCACCTCGTGCGCGGTGCGGACGCGCGTGCTCATCCAATAGAGGAGACTCGGCAGTCGCTCCCCCTGGCTGCGCAGCGTCAGGTACAGACCCGTGGCGGCGGCCGGCTCTCCGCTCAGAAGCGCGTCGGCGAGCGACCACGCCTTGTGTTCGGCCGACGGCGCGGTCAGCTCATCCACCGTCGTGCCGTCGATTCGCGCGCCGGCGCCGGCGTACAGCGCGAGCTTCTCGAGCTCGCGGAGCAGCCGCTGTTGGCGGTCGCCGACGTGGGCGATCAGCGCGCGAGCCGTGTCAGGCTCGACTTGGAGACCCAGCTCCTTGGCGCGGGCGATCACCCATTTCGGCAGCTCCCAGGGCTTGACGCTCTCCTCGGCGCTGATGTCGCCGCCGGCCTTCTTGACCGCCTCTTGCAGTCGCTTGGGCGCCTTGGCGCGGCTGTCCTCGCGCGCGAAGAAGGCGATGGTCGTGTCCTCCGGAATCGCTCTAAGTGCGGCGTCGAGCGGCTCGAACTGCTTGTCGGTCCAGCGCTCGGTGCCGTCGACAATGATGAAGCGACGGCCAATCGCGAACGTGAGCGAGTTCAGCGCGTTCGCGACGGCCTCGGGGGTGGCAGCGTCGCCCTCGAACACCTCGATCCCCTGCGTGCCGCTCTCCCCCTCGGCGATCGCGCGCAGGCGTCGGCGACGCTCGGCGATCCGGCCGTGATCGTCGCCATGGATCAGGTAAGCGGGCTTGAACGTGGCCACCTTTCGAGTCTACGCGTGCTGCTGGATGGCCCGGAGCGGGTAGCGCTACCGAACGACGACGTTGACCAGCTTGTCCGGGACGACGACCACCTTCGCGATCTCGTGCCCGTCAAGGTGGGCTTTGACGCCGCGGGACTCGAGGCACAGACGCTCGAGCTCGTCCTTCGGCGCCCCCGACGGCGCATCGACCC
Source organism: uncultured Solirubrobacterales bacterium (assembly GCA_963822855.1). Taxonomy (GTDB): domain Bacteria; phylum Actinomycetota; class Thermoleophilia; order Solirubrobacterales; family Solirubrobacteraceae; genus Palsa-465. The sequence goes on from CAWGJE010000017.1 coordinate 250,945, forward strand.
GGTCCCGGACCTTGCCGTTGACCTGGCATACGAGCTGAAACGTGTCGGCCTGGAGCATGTCGGGATCGGCGTCGGGCCACGGCTCCTCCCACACGCGCCGGCCGGTGAGCATCTCGTACGCCTCGGCGCCGAGGTGCGGCGCGAACGGGAACAGAAGCGATGCCGCGGTCGCGGTCGCGAACCGCCGGGCCTGCGGATCCGCCTCTGGGTAGCGGTAGATCTCGTTGAGCAGCTCGATGATCGCCGACAGCGCGGTGTTGAAGGCCCAGCGGTCGGCCGTATCGCGCGTGACCTTGTCGATCGCCCAGTTCGCTTTTCGGACGATCGTGAGCGCGTCGCCCTGCGGGTTCGCGGGCTGCACCGCCGCCTCCGCTGAGCGTCGGGCGGGGTCGCCGCCGTCGGACAGCTCGTCGGCGAGGCGCCACAGCCGGGACAGCAGTCGCCGGTAAACGCCGTCGATGCCGGAGTCCGACCAGGCGGCGTCCTGATCGGCGGGGCCGATGATCAGCACGTAGCAGCGCGCCGCGTCCGCTCCGTAGGACTCGACGATCTCGCTTGGGGCGATCACGTTGCCCTTCGAGCTCGACATCTTGATGCCGTCGGGGCCGAGGATCATGCCCTGGGTGAACAGGGCCGCGAACGGCTCCTGGATGTCGAGCAGGTGCATGTCCGCGAGTGCCTTGACGAAGAAGCGCGAGTACAGCAGGTGCAGAATCGCGTGCTCGACGCCACCGATGTACTGGTCGACGGGCATCCAGCTGCGCAGCACCTGGCGGTCCCAAGCGGCCTCGTCGTTGCGGGCGTCGCAGTAGCGCAGGTAATACCAGCTCGAGTCGACGAACGTGTCCATCGTGTCGGTCTCGCGGCGTCCGTGGCCGCCGCATTCCGGGCACCGCACGTTGACCCAGTCCTCGGCCGCCGCGAGCGGCGAGCGGCCCTTCGGCTGGTAGTCCTCGATCTCGGGGAGCTCGACCGGCAGGTCCTCCTCGGGGACCGGGACCATGCCGCACTTCTCGCAGTAGACGATCGGGATCGGGCACCCCCAGTAGCGCTGGCGCGAGACGAGCCAGTCGCGCAGCTTGTAACTCACCGAGAAATGGCCCTTGCCCTCGCGGTCGAGCCACTCGACGATCGCCTGCTGGGCCTCGACCGCGTTCATCCCCGAGAACTGACCCGAGTTGATCAGAACCTCGTTCTCGGTGTGGGATACGAACGCTTGGCCGGGTGGGGTGGCGCCGTCGGGCTCGTTGCCTTGCGCCGGGGCCACCACCTGGCGGATCGGGAGGTCGAACGCCTTCGCGAAGTCGTAGTCGCGCTGATCGTGGGCCGGCACCGCCATGATCGCGCCCGTCCCGTACTCCATCAGCACGTAATCCGAGACGAACATCGGGATCTGCTCGCCGGTGACCGGGTTCGTCACCGTGCGCCCGAGTGGCACGCCGGTTTTCGGCTTGTCGACGTCGCCACGCAGCTCTGGGGTTTCGGTGATAGACGCGTTGACGTACTCATGCACCCGGTGCTCGTGCTTGGTGCCCACGGCGAGCTTGAACACGTCGGGATGTTCGGGGGCCATCACGAAGAACGTGGCGCCGAACAGGGTGTCCGGTCGGGTCGTGAACACCGGATAGTCGATCCCGAGCTCCTCGCAACGGAACACGACCTCGGCGCCCTCGCTGCGCCCGATCCAGTTGCGCTGCATCGCCTTGACGTGCTCGGGCCAATCGATCGTGGCCAGGTCGTCGAGCAGGCGGTCGGCGTAGTCGGTGATCCGGAAGAACCACTGCTCGAGCTGGCGAATCTCCACAAGGTGGCCGCAGCGCTCGCAGCGTCCGTCGATCACCTGCTCGTTGGCGAGGACCGTCTGGTCGTGCGGGCACCACTTGACCGCCGCTTTCTTGCGGTAGGCCAGGTCTCGCTCGAACAGCTGCAGGAAGATCCACTGCGTCCAGCGGTAGTACGACGGCTCGTGCGTGCCGAGCTCGCGACTCCAGTCGATCGAGATGCCCCAGCGATGGAACCAGTGGCGATATGCCGCGATCGACCGGTCGGTGGCGATGCGCGGGTGCACCCCGGTCTTGATCGCGTTGTTCTCCGCGGGCAGGCCGAACGCGTCATAGCCCATCGGGTGCAGCACACGCCGGCCGATCCGCCGGTGGAAGTGCGCGATCGCGTCGCCGAGCGCGTAGTTCTTCAGGTGGCCGATGTGCGGCTCGCCGCTCGGGTACGGCAGCATCTCGAGCACGTACGACTTCTCGCGCGCGTCAACGTGGCCATCCTGGGCCGTGTCGTTCGAGACCTCCCACGTGCGCTCGCGCGCCCACAGCTCCTGCCACTTGGGCTCGATCTCCTTGGGGTCATACCGTCGCTCAGACACAGTTATTAGGAGGTTACTTGCGACCGCGGGATGCGGATGTTGTCGCGGGTCGCCGTGGTCGTCCCCGTGACCGCGGTCGCACCGAGAGGTGTCACTGGTGGATGCTGCGCGAGGACGCAGGATGTGATGCGTAGCAGCGCTACGTGAGGATCCGAGGACAAAGCGCAGCGCCGCCTCCGGACGACGCCGGCGCGGCCGGTAAGCGAGGCAGGGATGCCGAGCAGGCCGCAAGCCGGCCGCCTCGAATGCGAGCGCAGTTGCGGGGACGGCCACGGGTGCAGGCGATTCCCGCCGCCGCTCTACCATCCGAGCGTGGCTGAGAACGCCGGATCCGGCTCGAGCGAGCGTCCGCCTGGGCGCGCAGGCGGGCATCCGGGACCCAGCGCGGCCCTCGCCGCCGAGCGGGTTGCCGGAATCATCGCCGCCGCCGAGGAGACCGCGGAGCGCATGCGCCTCGAGACCGAGGAGCGGGTCACTGCTCGCATCGCCGAGGCCCAGCGCGCCGCCGACAACCGGGTCAACGCCGCCGAGGAGGAGGCGTCTGAGGCCGTGCGGCTGGCGCAGACCGAGGCGGCGCGGTTGCGCTCCGAGGGCCAGGCCGAGGCCGAGGCGACCACGACCGCCGCCACCAACGAAGCGCTCACGATTGTCGCCCGGGCGGAGGAGAGCGCGTCGCAGATCGTGGCTGAGGCGCGCGAGTCCGCGGCGACTACGCGAGCCGAGGCCGAGGAGCGGGCTCGCGGCTTACTCGAGGACGCCCGCGCCACCGCCGACGGCGTGCGGTCCGAAGGGCTCGAGCTGGTTGGGAACCTGCGCGAGATGGGCAACTCGCTCCGCGCCAACGCCGAGCGCCTGCTCGGCGACGTCCAGCGCGTCCACTCGTCGCTGACGGCCCAGATCGCGCGGGTCGAGCGCGCCAGCGGGATCGGGTCCGGATCGGGCTCCGGATCTTCGACGGCCTCTCGGCGCGTTCGCAGCCGCGAGCTCCCCGTCGACGGCAACTCGCTCCCTGCGGACGACGGGCTCGACGTGCCCGAGTTCATCCCGCCGAGCTAAACCCCCGGCGCGCACGTTTCTCCCGCAATCGGACGCTTTTCCGTCCGAGACTCATGCGAACATACGTTCGTGATGAGTTCGAACGTCAAGGGAGCCGTCGCCGAACAGGCGATCGTCCTCGCCGCCACCAAGCTGGGCGTGCCCGTGTTGCGGCCGGTCGCAGAGCACGGTCGCACGGACCTCGCGCTGGAGATCGGTGGCGACCTGTTCCGCGTTCAGGTCAAGTGGGGACGGCTGAATCGCACCCGCGATGTCGTGATAGCTGCCCTGGCGACGTCGCGATGTACACCGCGCGGCCACATACGGACGACCTACACCGAACACGAGGTAGACCTGTTCGCGATCTATTGCGGAGCACTGGATCGTTGCTTCCTGCTTCCCGTCCAGCCGCTCGCCGATAAGACCGTCGTCTACCTGAGACTCACGCCCGCGCGCAACGGGCAGCGGGCATGCATTAACCTTGCGGACGACTTCACATTTGACGGGGCTGTAGCTCAGTTGGCTAGAGCGACGCGCTGGCAGCGCGTAGGTCAGGGGTTCGAGTCCCCTCAGCTCCATTCAAATCCAGACAGCGCGGTGTTGACTATTGGCGCCGACGCTTGCCGCGACTCTTTCGGTTGCTGGCTCGACCGAGTCGCGGCTGGGCAGGACGTGGTCGTCACCCGGCGCGGAAAGCCCATGGTCAAGCTGACGGCGGCGGCGCCGGCGTCGGAGTCGGCGCGCCAAAAGCCGGAGGTACAGCTCCTCCTCCCTCCCCTAACTGCGCCTGGACTCGCATGACGATCCGAGTGACCGCCACGCCGCGGGCCCGCACCACGATCCGCGCTAAGAGCCGCGATCCTGCTTTGCAGCCTCGAGCGCCGCCGGCGGATCCATGCCGCCGCTCTGGCGCGTCAGCTCGAGCGCGCGATCGGCGAGCTCGGCGGCATCGGCGCCACCGATCGACTCGTCGCGCAGCGCGAGCGCCAGCAACACCTGACGCAGCAGCTCGGGGCTCTGGAGGTCCGGAGGCGGGCCGGCGGGTGGGAGACCGCGCACGGTTGTGAGCAGGCTCGCAGCGTTCGCTCCGCTACCAAACAGGCGCCCGGGCTGCTTGTCGGGGATCGAAGCCACGATCGCCCCGGTCGCCGGGTTGACCAGGCTCACCTTGCTGCGCAGGCCGGCGCGGTCAAGCGCCAGCCGGTAGCCCGAGAGCCGCAGGTAGCCGAGCTGCGCCGCGAGCTGCGTGAACGCCGTGGCCTCGCGCTCGTCCTTCAGTCGCGGCTGGTGCAGCGAGATCTGGGTGCCTGCGTCCGGGAGGGACGGATCGGGCTCGGGCGCGACAAGCAGGAACGCGTGCGAGCCGAGCCGGCCCGCGCCCACGCCGGCGACATCCACCAACAACTGGTAGCCGCCGAGCCCGAGGGCGCCGACGATCCCCGGCGGGAGCGGATGCTCCGAGAGATAGCCCGGTCCGAAGCTCACGGTCGTGTCCGCCTAGTTGTTGAGAAGGCCGCCGATGACGTTGCCAAGCATGCCGCCTCCGCCCTGCTGCTGCTGCTGGCCGCCGCCAGCGCCGGTCTCCTGTCCAGGCGGGTGGAAGTAGGCGCTCTGGAGGCCGACCCTGCCCGGTCCCGTGAAGCGGTTGAACACGAGATTGCCGGCGCCGCCGCCGAGGAAGCCGGTCTTGAACCCGTAGATCTCCTGCGCCATCTGCACCGAGTGGTCGCGGAACAGCCAACCCCCGGGCTCGATGTCGATCGTCTCCCCCGGCTCGAGCGCCTTCTCGAACACGTTGCCATAGCCGTGGATCCAGACGACGCCCTCCTGATCGCCCGCGAAGAACTGATCGACCCAAAAGCCGCCGCCGTAGAGCATGTTGGCGAATCCCTGGATGCGGCTGTAGTCGTACTGGACGCCACCGGTGGCGGCGAGGAACTGGTGCTCGCGCACGATGATGCCCTGTCCCGGCTGCAAATGCAGCGCGACGACGTGACCGGGCGCGTCGCGGCTGAACGCGATCTCCCCGGGCGATTGCGCCTCGAGCATGAGCAACGGCATACCTCCGAACACGCGGCGCTTGAGTCCCTTGCCGAGCGGATGCAGACCGATCTGCATCTGCGGGTACTTCCACAGCAGTACGTGGTGCTCGAAGTAGACCGGCACCTGCCCATCGAGCGCCATGTGCAGCACCGGGACGAGCTCGCCTTCAAGCCGGTAGTTCACGCCTGGTGCGGTGCCCTGCTGGATCTGAGTCGGAAGTATCTGGGGGGCGGACGGCATGTTGCTCTCTCCATTCGGGAACGTGGTCCGGCAGCTGCAAGCCGCTGCCCTCGACTTCGCTGAGGGAAAGTACGCGGTTGCGCGCCCTCGGGCAAGGGGCTCGGCAACGCCGGTGCCGGCGCATCCCTCACCTCGGCCCGGGCGACGCGGGCTCGTCCCGCATGTTGGCTGCGGACGCCACTGCCGCCGGCCGCCACCGTATCCGACGGCGTTGAGATGGACGGCGAGCACCGGCGATAATCGTCCCGTCATGCCGCCGATCTATGTCTCCGGCCACCGCAACCCGGACGCCGACTCGATCGCGGCCGCGATCGGCTACGCGGAGCTGAAGGGACGCCTCGACACCCGCAACACATACACCGCGGTGCGGCTTGGCCCGTGCAACTCGCAAACCCGCTGGCTGCTCGAGCGGAGTGCCGCCTCTCAGCCAGAGCTGCTCCCGCACGTCATGGTTCGCGCGACCGATGTGATGCGCACGGGTTTTCCGATCGTGGGCCAGGACGCCCCGATCCGCGAAGCGGGTCTGGAGATGGCACGCGCCGGGCTCGAGCTCGTGCCGATCGTTGACGACGACGGCGCTTTGGTCGGGGTCGTGACCGAGCGAGCCCTGGCGCGCCGGTATATCCGCGAGACACGCGAGACCTCGACCTTGCAGGACGCACCCACCCGGGTCGGCGCGATCGTCGAGGTGCTCGACGGCAAGCTCCTGACCGGCGAGGACAAGTCGCTTTCCGGGCGCGTGTGGGTGCAGGCGATGGACCTGACCCGCACCGGGATATCCGAGGGAGACGTAGTCGTCGTCGGCAACCGAACCGATGCGCAGCGGATGGCGATCGAGCACGGCGCGAGGCTGATCGTCCTGTCCAACGACTCGACACCGACGGACGAGATCCTTGATCTGGCCCGCGAGCGAGAGACTGCGGTGATCGTGTCCCCGCTCGACAGCTACGTGTCGGGCCGGATGATCACGCTGGCGGCGCCGTGCAGTGCGCTGATGGAGCGCGAGCCGCTGACCGCCACCGCGGAGGAGCTCGTGGCGGACATCTCAGAGCAGATCAAGGAGAGCCACTACGGCGCGGCGGTCGTGATCGACTCTCACCGCCGCCCGATCGGCCTGGTGACACGATCCGATCTGGTGTCCCCACCCCGCCGGCGCGTGCTGCTCGTCGACCACGCCGAACGAGCTCAGAGCGTGCCGGGCGTCGAGCAGGCCGAGATCGTCGAGATCCTCGACCACCACCACATCGGCTCGATCGAGACCCAGATCCCGGTCACCGCCACGTTCGACCCGGTCGGATCGACCGCGACGCTGGTCGTCGAGCGCTTCCGCCAGAACGGCATGGAGCCGAGCCCACCGACCGCGACGATGCTCCTGGGCGCGGTCATGTCCGACACGATCATCCTCAACTCCGCCACCACGACCGAGCGCGACCGGCAGGTCGTCGAGTACCTCGAGCGTGTGCTCGCCATCGACGCGGCCGACTTCGGTCGCCAGATGTTCGAGGCGAGCTCCGACGTGTCCGAGGTCAGCGCCAGCGAGATCGTCTCGCGGGATGCCAAGCAGTACCACGCCAGCAGCGGCCACCCGATCTGCATCGCCCAGATCGAGGTCGTCGGCAAGGGATTGCTCGATCGCAAGGAAGAGCTGCTCGAGGCGATGCGGACCGCTCGTGAGAACCGGGGGCTCCAGCTCTACGCCTTGATGGTCACGGACGTACTGACCAAGGGAACCGATCTGCTGGTGGTGGGCGACATCGCGGGCGTAGCGCGGGCGTTTGGCCTGCAGGCGCAGGACAGCGAGATCGAGTTGCCAGGGGTCATGAGTCGCAAGAAGGAGGTCGCGCCCAAGCTGCTGGCCGCCCTCTAGGCGGCCGATGGCGATCCGGCTGCCAGACGCGCCGCCGCGCGCCAGATCGCTAGGCGGTGCCGGCGCCGACCGCGTGCGCCGGCGCCTCCCCCCAGAGCTGCTCGAGCCGGTAGTACTCGCGCGTCTCGGGCGTGAACACGTGGACGACCACGTCGAGGTAGTCCATCAGGATCCAGCGCGCGCCCGGTAGCCCTTCGACCCGCCGGGGCAGCCGGTTGTGCGCCGACTTCAGGCCTTCGTGGATTCCGTCGTGGATCGCCTTCGTCTGGCGCTCGCTCCGTCCGGTGCAGATCACGAAGTAATCGGTGTAGCCGATCATCTCCCTGAGGTCCAGCTGGACGATCTCGAGCGCCTTGCGATCGGAGGCGTACTCCGTGATCGCGGCTGCAAGCTCTTCTGGCGTCATCACCTTCAGGCTACCCCGCGTACAGGCGGTGGCGATCGATGTAGCTCACGACCGCGTCGGGGACGTAGTAGCGGATCGACTGCTCGTCGCGCACGCGGCGGCGCAGAACCGTCGACGACACGCCGATCGTCGGCATCTGGAAGAACCGGGCTCGCTCGCCCCCCGCCAGGCCGCTCAGCGCCTCGTCAACCTCGCCGCGCGAGGTCCCACGACGCCCCGCCACGGCGAGCGTCGCGAGCGACAGCACCCGCTCAGGCTCGCGCCATTTCGGCAGGCCAGCGGCGATGTCACCGCCGACGATCAGGAACAACTCGCTTTCCGGCTCTCGAGAATGCAGCAACTCCAGAGTATCGACCGTGTACGACGGGCCCTCCCGGACGATCTCGACATCGGATACGTCGAACCGATCATCCTCGCCCACCGCGGCCCGGCATAACTCGAGCCGGTGATCGGGACCCGGCTCCTCTTCGACGCGCTTGTGCGGTGGTATCCGTGCAGGGATCAGCGTCACTCGATCGAGTTCGAGCTGAAGGTACGCCTCCTGCGCGCAGATGAGGTGTCCAAGATGTGGCGGATTGAAGGTTCCGCCCAGAATGCCGATCCGCACCGAGCGTCAGCGCTCCGGACCGCTGAAACTCTCGCCGCGGGACACCACCGCGACCCACTTACGCTCGAACGTGGCCGGAGCCCTCGATCAGGTACTTGAACGAGCACAGCTCGCGCAGCCCGATCGGCCCGCGCGCGTGGAGCTTCTGGGTCGAGTTGCCGATCTCCGCGCCCATCCCGAATTCGCCTCCGTCGGTGAATCGGGTGGACGCGTTGACGTACACGCACGCGGCGTCCACGCCGAGCTGGAACGCTCGCGCTGCCTCGGTATCCCGGGTGACGATCGCCTCCGAATGACCGGAGCCGTAGCGGTTGATGTGTTCGATCGCCTCCTCGGCGGAGTCGACCACTCCAACCGCAAGCGTCAAAGCGTGGTACTCGGTCTCCCAGTCCGCCTCGGTGGCCGCGGACACCGGCACGCCCCCCCCAGCAAGCCCCCGCGCGCGCGAGTCAAGCCGCAAGTCGACCCCCGCGGCCGCCAGCGCGCCGAGCGCGCTCGGCAGGAATTCCTCCGCGATCGCTTCGTGCACGAGCAGCGTCTCCGCCGCGTTGCAGACGCTCGGACGCTGGGTCTTCGCGTTCAGAACGATCGCGAGCGCGTCGTCGAGCGACGCGGTCGCGTCGACGTACACGTGGCAATTCCCGGAGGCCGCGTACATGACGGGCACCGTGGCCACTCCCTTCAGCGCGTTCTTCAACCCCTCGCCACCGCGCGGGATGATCAGGTCGACCACGCCTGACTGCGTCGCGAGCTCCTCGAGCTCCGAATGACCGCCGCCGGCGACCAGCGCCATCGCTCCGTCGGGCAACCCGGCGGCGAGACCGGCCTCGATCGCGACCGCGGCGAGCACCGCGTTCGAGTGCGCGGCGGTCGAGGAGCCGCGCAGCACCACCGCGTTGCCGGATTTCAGACACAGCGCGGCGGCGTCGATCGTGACGTTCGGCCGTGCCTCGTACACGACCGCCACCACCCCAAGCGGGACCCGCACCTTGCGCACGTCGAGCCCGTTGGCAAGCCGGAAGCCGTCGATTACCTCGCCCACGGGATCCGGGAGCGCCACGATGTCCCTGACCTGCCGGGCAACGGCCGCGACCCGGCCGGCGTCGAGCGCGAGCCGGTCCATCAGCGCGTCGGTCAAGCCGGCCTCGCGTCCCGCCTCGAGATCGCGCGCGTTGGCCTCGAGAATCTCCGGAGTCCGCTCGATCAGCTCGTCCGCGATCGCCTCGAGCGCGGCGTCCTTCACACCCGACGGCACGCTCGCGAGCACCCGCGCGGCCCGCTTGGCGGCCGCACAGGTTTCCGCAACTGATGTAGCGGTCGTCGCCATCAAAAACAAAGGTTACGCGAGCACGAAGTAGTCGCGGTGGACCGCTTCCTCGGTGGCCCGCGGCAGTCGCTCGCGCACCTCCGCGGATTTCAGGCCGCGCACCCGGCGCAGCTCGCCCGCGGAGTAGTTGCAGATTCCCTTGCCGACGAGCTCACCGTCGTAGGCGACGTCGACCGCGTCTCCGGCATCGAAGTCCCCGGAAACCTCGACGATCCCGACCGGCAGCAGGCTGGTCCCGCCCTCGCGCAGCGCCCGCGCGGCGCCGGCGTCGATCTGCACCCGGCCGCGGGCCGGCTTGGCGTATTTCAGCCACAGCTTGAAGCTCGAGTAACGTCCGGAGCGGGCGGGGAACCGCGTTCCGATCGGCTCGCCGGCGGCCGCCGTGAGCACCGCGCCCGGCCGAAGTCCGCTTGCGATCACGGTGGGGATGCCGGCGGCGGTCGCCATCTCGGCCGCTACCACCTTAGAGCGCATCCCGCCCGAGCCGAGCGGCGAGGGAGCGTGCCCGATCGAGACCTGGTCGAGCTCGTCAAACGCTGTCACCTCGGCCACGAGACGTGCCGCCGGATCCACGCGCGGATCCGCGGTGAACAGCCCCTCGGCGTCGGTCAGCAGCAACAGGCGCTCGGCTGCGAGCAGGATCGCCACCTGCGCCGCAAGGAAGTCGTTGTCACCGAACGAGATCTCGTCTGTCGTCGTGGTGTCGTTCTCGTTGATCACCGGGATCACTCGCCAGTCGAGCAGCTTGCGCAGCGTCTGGCGGGCGTTCAGGTAATGGGTGCGCGCGCTCATGTCGAAGAACGTCAGCAATACCTGCGCGGTCTGCTGTCCGCGCTCGCGGAGCAGCTCGTCGTACACCTGGTACAGCTTGCCCTGCCCGACCGCGCTCGCCGCCTGCAGCTCGTCCATCGCCCGCGGACGGATCGGGAGCGCCATCACCCCCATGCCACGGGCGATCGCGCCGCTTGTGACGACCACCGGCTGGCGGCCGGCGCGGTGGAGTTCGGCGATCTCGTCGCAGATCCGGGTGAGCACGTCGATCCGCACGTCGCCGCGGTCGTCCGCCACGATGCTCGACCCGAGCTTGATGACGATGGGCGCCATGGCCCCGACAAGGTTAGGCCGCGTTCAGCTGCAGAGCTGGTTTCTCGGCACTCCCTGACACGGCCGCGACATCGTCGGCTGCGGCCGCGGCGCCGGCTGCGGGCGCTGATGCCGCGCCCCCGACTGCGCGATCAGCGTCAGGATCTCGCTGAACAGGGCGGCGCCGCCGTTCGGCGTGGTGGCGTTCTGGCAGCCCCAGGTGCCTTCGAGATCGGCCGGGCTCGAGGTCCCAAACGTGTTCCCCGAGAAGCAGTTGTTGACCGAGTTCTGCGTACCGAACACGCCACCCTCGAGCGCAAGGTCATCGGTGCCGGAAACGCTCCCGTTGCCGGTCACCGTGTTGTCGGACACCTCGTTGCCCGACGACTGGAAGTACACGGTCTTCGGCGTCGGGGGGAACGGATCCGGCCGCTCGAGCACCAGCACGCCGAACGTCGGGTTGTCCTTGATCGTGTTGTCCTCGATCAGGTCGGCGTAGTCGCCGCCGAGCACCAGGCCCTCGCCCCACGGCGCGTTCAGGATGTCCGAGTTGGCCGGCGTCGAGATGTTGCCGTTGTCCTCGATCACGTTGTCCCGGAAGATCGTGCAGCGGTCGATCTGCGTCGAGGTGAACGTCGGCAGCCTCGCCCGGTTCGATCCCGAGTTACAGGCGCCGTCCTGCGGCGGCGGCAGATCGTGGTCGGGCTCGGAGTCCGGGGCGACGCCGACGCTGTTGTCGCGGAACGTCGAGTCCTCGACGATCAGGTGGCCGCCGGCGTTCGTGCTCGACCAGCCCAGTGCGTTGCGCTCGACGAGCGCGTCCTGCACGAGCGCGTGACAGTCGCGGCAGCCTCCGACGTACACGCCGGAGTCGTTGAAGCCCGACGCGTACACGTGCTTGAACCAGCCGTCGACGGAATGCCCGGCGTACAGCCCGTATCCGCCGAGCAGGCCGGTGTCGTACGCGGTCAGGTATTGACCCCACCAGCCGTGGATCCCGATCCGCGTACCGAGAGGACCCGCGCCCTCCCACCACACCTCGTTGCCGTCGGCCGCGTCCTCGCGCGTGCGGCGGTCGAAGTTCCGCACGGTCAGGTTCTCGATCCACACCCCGCTCGACGTGATCACGATCCCGTTGCCGACGTGGTGGCGGCCGTCAAGGATCACCATGTTGCGGTTCATGCCGCGCAGGTGCAGGTCCGGCGTGTTGATCCGCACCGTCCCGGTGTATACGCCGGGCGCGATCAGGATCCAGTCGCCGCGGTGGGCGGCGCTCGCCGCGGCCTGGATCGTCGTGTAGTGCGGGTACGACACCTGCCGCTGGGTCACTATCAGGACGCGCGCCGACGCTGCAGCCGGACCCGCGGCCAACAGCGCCGTCGCAACAATCAGCGCGGCCGCGAGGCGCCGCGGACGCACAGTCCTCATCCTTGCTTCTTGGCCCGGCACCACGGATTCGCGGGAACGCCGGCGCACGGGTTCGGCATCGTCGCCAGGTGCTTGGGCAGCGGATGCATCACGACCTTCGTCCGCCGCGGGTAGTGGTCGGTGGGCTGGCACGGAGGCTTCGCGCCCGCCGCGAGCGAGACCTGAGCGTCGCACAGCACCTCGTTCGTGAACGAACCGGCGGCCGTTTCGCTGGCGGCGACCGGTTGCCCGTTGCACGTCGGGTAGGTCTGCTCGAGGTTCGCCGGGGTGGTGGTGACGGCGCCACCGCCTTGCTCCACGTTGCCGCTGAAGCAATCGGTCGGGCCCTGGTCGAAGTTGGTCAGGGCGAGGTCGCCGTTACTCGGATTGCCGAAGAACCCGTTGTGGGAGAACGTATTGTCGAGCAGTGCGTCGCCGCTTTCGTCGAACAGGCAACTGCCGGCTCCGATCGCGTTGAGGATCCCACCTGTGCATGGCTTGCCGCTGTCCAGATACGGAATCGTGATCTGGCCCCACGCGCCGTTGTTCTCGAACAGGTTGTCCATCACGGTGTCGTTCTTTCCGCCCGACAGCGACATGCCGGTGCCCACCGGTCCCGCGGCCGCCGACCCGGCGGACGGCACGTTCGGGTTGTTGTTGTCGGCGAACGTGTTGCGGTACAGCACCCAGCACGACGGCGCGCCGGCTACGGGCGGGGCCACGCCGGCGGGGCACGCTCCGTCCTGAGGCGAGGGCTCGTCGCCGTTCTGGCTGTTGGTGTCAAACCCGTCCTCGTTGTTGTCGAAGCGCGAGTTCTCGATCAGCAGCCAGCCGCCCGAGTTCGACCCCGAGTACCCGAGCGCGTTGAACTCGGCCCACGCGTTGTCCATCGTCTGGTGGCAGACCTGCTGACACGCGCCGATGTAGTAGCCCGAGTCGTTGAAATTGCTCGCGTAGCTCTGATCCCAGGTGCCGCCGGCCCAGTTGCTCGAGAAGATGCCGTACTCGGCCGCGGTCGCCTCACCGTTGAAGTAGGTGCTCGTCGCGGTCATGTACGAGCCGTAGTAACCGTGTCCACCGACCTTGCCGCTGTTGGCGCCACCGTTCCACCAGATCTCATTGCCGGTGTCACCATCGCCGCCCGAGCCGCCGAGGAAGTTGCACACGGTCAGGTTCTGGATCCAGACGTCGCCGGCCTTCCACACCATGATCCCGTTCAGCCCGAGCGCACCCTTCTTGTCCTTCGGGCCGAAGTTTTGGGCGGACTCGGAGTTACTGCAACGGGGTGACCCCGGCTTGGTGCCGTCGACGATCACCGTGTTGCGGTTCATCCCGCGCAGGTAAATCCGCGGCTTGGTGATCATGATGCCGGCGGGCGCGTCGGGCGCGCCCTTCGGCGCGCTGCTCGAGCTCGTCTTGTAGTCGCCGGGGGCGATCAGGATCCAGTCGCCGGGATGCGCGGCGTTGACCGCCGCCTGGATCGACTTGTACTGGCCGGGGACGCCGTGGTAGGTGCCGACGCGCAGGACGCGCGCGCCGGCGGCCGGCGCGACAGCCAGCGCAAGTGCAATGACCCCAGCAACGATGCCCCCCAGGGGCAGCTTGTGACGCATGTGCATCCGTGCGGACCTCCTCAATCGTTCTCAAGACCGGACTTCAGCAGCGGTGATAAACCCGCGCGAACCGGATAGTTTCGGCGCGCGATCGTACCTTGATTCGCTCGAGGAAGCGGACCCACACGTTGTGGTGGCCTTTCGCCCCGAGGTTCAGCCGGATCCGGGTCCGGCGTCCTCGGGCTTTGTGCCGGTGCCACCGCTGGCGCGCGATCTTCACCGAGACCGACGTGAGCCGCTCGCGCTTGGCGACCTTCAGGTTCAACGTGACGAACTGCGCCACACACCGCTGCGTGGGCAGAACCTGGCCGTTGCACCACGGGTTCGCCGGGACGCCCGAGCACGGATCGGGCATCGTCTGAAGGCTCGGCAGCGGGTGCATGACCACACCGGTGGCGCGCGGGTAGCTCGCCCCGGGCGGACACGGCGAGCCCGCGCCGAAGAACTGCGAGTCGCAGTTGACCTGGGCGACGAACGTCGCGTTCGCGTCGGGCGCGATCGCGGTCTGCCCGCAGGTGCCGTTCGTCTGCTCGAGCGTCGAGGGCGAGCTGGTCAGCGTCCCGCTCGTGTCGGTGTTGCCGCTGAAGCAGTTGACCGGGTGGTCCGGCGTCGTCGTCGACTCGGCGAAGTCGCCGTTCGTCTGGTTCCCGAAGAACCCGTCGTTCGTGTACGTGTTGTCGAGCAGACTGTTGCCCCAGTCGTCGTAATTGCAGATTGATTGGCTCCCGCCCACCCCGCCGACCCCGCCGTTGCACGGATCGGTCACGTCCGACGGCGGCGTCTCGGTGTCGGGATACGGGACGAAGATCGTTCCCCACGCCCCGTTGTTCACGAACCGGTTGTCCATGATCGTGTCGTCGCGCCCGCCCGACACCGACATCCCGGTGCCCACAGGCCCGGCCGCGGCTGCGCCGGCCGCCGGCACGTTCGGGTTGTTGTTGTCGTGCACGTAGTTGTCCATGAACACCCAGCACGAGTTCGTGTGGGTGATCGGGCTCGTGCCGCCGTTGGGACACGCGCCGTCCTGCGGCGAGGGCCAGTCGTCGTTGTTCTGGCTGTTGGTGTCGAACCCGTCCTCGTTGTTGTCGAACTGCGAGTTCTCGACCACCAGCTGCCCGCCGGAGTTCGTCCCCGAGTAGCCGAGCGCGTTGTACTCCGACCACACGTCGTTGACGGTCTGGTCGCACACCTGCTGGCAGGCGCCGATGTAGAACCCCGAGTCGTTGAAGTTGCTCGTGTAGTCCTGGTACCAGGTGCCGCCGCTCCAGTCGCTCGAGAAGATCCCGTACTCGGCGGCGGTCGTTTCGTCCTGGTAGAAGGTGCTCGTCGCGGTCAGGTACGCGCCGTCGAAGCCCCAGCCGCCGATCTGCCCGCCGCCGTCGCCACCGTTCCACCAGATCTCGTTGCCGGCGCTGCCCGTGCCGCCGAGGAAGTTGCAGGCGGTCAGGTTCTGGACGGATACGCCGTCGGCCTTGTACACCATGATCCCGTTGAGGCCGAGCTGGCCGCCGCTGCCGTCGGAGGGCCCGAAGTTCTGATCGGCGGCGTTCGAGCTGCACTGCGGCGAGCCGGGCTTGGTCCCATCGACGACCACGGTGTTTCGGTTCATTCCCCGCAGGGTCACGTTGGGCGTCGCCATCAGCACGGCCGCCGGCGTGTCCGACGCATCGGTCGGAGCGCTCGAGCTGGTCGTCTTGTAGTCGCCCGGCGCCACCAGAATCCAGTCACCCGGCTGGGCGGCCGTCACCGCGGCCTGGATCGAGCTGTACTGGCCGGGGATGCCGTTGTAGGTGCCGACACGCAGCACGTCGGCGTTCGCCGCCGGCGCCAACAGCGCGGCCGCGCACAGTAGCCCCAGCACACCACACACCCCACGACGCATGGCAATCCTCCCGAGTGAGTTCTCCCGCAGAAAGTGCGCGATGCTATATACGGTCGCGATCGCGCGCGCCGGTTACTCCGGATCGAGGTCGAACGCGATTCCGGCAATCTCAACGTCGTCGCCCGGCTCGAACCCCTCGGCCTCGAGCGCGCGGATCACGCCGATCCCGCGCAGCCTGCGCTCGAGGTAGGCCATCGCGTCCTCGTTGTCGAGGTCGTACCTCGCGACCAGCCGTTCGATTCCTTTCCCGCTGACGCGGTAAGCGCCGTCCCCGACCTTGACCACCCGGTAGGCGCGCTCGACCGCCGGCCGGAACACGCGGTGCTCGGCGAGGTCGTCCAGCGGCTCGATCTCGACGGCCGCGCCGGCAACGTCGCCTTCGTCCTCGGCGATCGTCTCCGGGACGCGCCGGACGAGCTCGCCGGCGAGCTCGCTGAGCCCGAGCCCGGTCGCCGAGGAGGTCACGACCATCGGCGTGTCCGGACCAAGTCGCGCCACCCAGGCGGCGCGCGCGGCTTCCCGCGCTGCCTCGTCGACCAGATCCGCCTTCGACAGGGCGAGCACGCGCGGCAGGACCGCCAGGCGCGGGTTGTGGAGCTCGAGCTCGCGCTCGACGGTCGCGTAGTTCGCCTCCGGGTCCGAACCGTCGAGCGGCGCGAGATCGAGCACGTGGACGAGCAGCCGCGTGCGCTCGACGTGCGCCAGGAAGTCGTGACCGAGCCCCGCGCCGCCGCTGGCGCCCTCGATCAGCCCGGGGATGTCCGCGATCACCAACTGGCGGTCGTCGGTCTGGAGCGTGCCGAGCGCCGGCTCGAGCGTCGTGAACGGGTAGTCGGCGACCTTGGGATGCGCGCGCGTAAGGCGTCCGAGGAGCGATGACTTCCCGGCGTTGGGGAGCCCAACGAGACCGACGTCGGCGAGTAGCTTCAGCTGGAGCGTGATCCAGGTCTCCTCGCCGGGCAGCCCCTTCTCCGCGAAGCGTGGCGTCTGGTGGGTCGGCCCGGCGAAGCGCTTGTTGCCGCGGCCGCCCGGACCGCCCCGCGCCACCACCGCCTTCTGTCCGGGGCGGGTCAGGTCGTGGACGGTGCCGTCGGCCTCGACGAACGCCTCGGTCCCCGGCGGCACCGAGATGATCAGATCCGCCCCGTCCTTGCCGTGGCGGAGCGCCCCCTCCCCGTGACCGGCCCGCCGCGCCTTGAAATGCGACTTGCGCCGGAACGTCTCGAGATCGCGCAGCGAGTCATCGCACACGAGCACGACGTCACCGCCGCGACCGCCGTCGCCGCCGTTCGGCCCGCCCTTGGGCACGTGCGCCTCGCGGCGGAAGCTGAGGCAGCCGTCGCCTCCGCCGCCGGCCTGGACGTGGATTCGTGCGCGGTCTTGCATGGGTGATCATCGTGGCATGGTCCGGCCTACGCGGCGGCCGAGCTGACGCGGGCGAGCAGGTCGCCGGCAACGAGCCCCGGTTCCTCCTCGACCTGCGCCCACAGGTAGCGGATCACGTCGAAACGCGCGGCGCGCAGGCGCAGTTCGTTGCGCCGGTCGCTCTGGATCTGCGCCCACGAGCTGTGGTTGTCCTTGCCGTCGAGCTCAACGACCAGCCGCCGGTCCCACCACACGGCGTCGACCAGGATGCCCTCGATCCACTGGTTGATGTCGGGCACGGGAATCCCGTGCCTCTCACACAGCGGAATGAACAGCCGCTCGAGCGGGCTGCGCGTGCGGGCGAACTTCGGCTCGTGGCGCTTGAGCGCCGTGGCCAGCTTGGTGCTGCCGGCGCGACCGTTACCGGCGATCACCTGGAGTGCGGCGACGTCGAGCACCTTCCCGTGGTCGGCGTTCGCGAGCGCGAACCGGACCCGTTCTAGCGGCGCGACCGCGGCAAAGTCGAGCAGCGCCTGCTCGATGGTGGTCGTAGGCAGGCCCTTGTGCCACTCTCGCTCACACGTCCGGCGTCCGTGGACCTTCACCCCGCGTAGCGACTGACAGCGCCGGGGCGTGCTCACCTGGATCGGCCACGGCTGGTGGTCGATCAGGCCGCGCCACCAGAGCGCGGTGGCGTGGCTGAGCATCGCGCCCGGGCCGGCGTAGAGCACCGCGGCCGTGTGGTCGGCCTCCACGCTCGGCGCTCGGTGTCCTACCGCGTACACCCGGGGGAGCACCTGGTGCAGGTAGCCGCCGTCCACCCAGCGGGCGATCAACCAGCTCTCAATCCCGAGCGCGCCGAGTTGCGCGACGCTTACGCGCCCGGCCTGGCGATCGGCAAGTTGGCCCACCCAATGGCGTTGGGGGTGCATCTATGCCACCTCTATCGCCATCGGCCAGAGGATCCTCCACCCCATGTGACGAAACAAGACCGCAACCAGTGCCAAAACTGCTCACAGACTTCAAGCAATTCCTCCTGCGCGGCAACGTCGTCGACCTCGCGGTGGCGGTCGTGATCGGCACCGCGTTCACCGCCGTCGTCAAGGCGCTGGTCTCCGACATCATCACGCCGATCGTCGCCGCCATCTTCGGCAAGCCGAGCTTCGCCACCCTGTCGTTCACGATCAACGGCAGCCACTTCAATTACGGCGACTTCCTCAACAACGTGCTCACGTTCGTGACGATCGCCGCCGCCGTGTTCTTCATCGTCGTAGCGCCGATCAATGCGCTCATGTCACGCCGTGCCAAGGAGGATCCGGACACCAAGGAGTGCCCGGAGTGCACGAGCGCAATCCCGGTCAAGGCCAAGCGCTGCCCCCTCTGCACCTCGCAGCTCCTTACCGCCGATTAGGGGTGCGAGCCACGCATCCATCTAGCCTGGCTGGCTAGCCAGCCAGGCTAACAAGTTGGGGGCAGTGCGCGAGGCCCTAAGACTCGGAGGAGTCCGCCACGGGCGCCACCGAGATCACGCGGCCACGCCGGCCGCGCGTGAACTCGACGGTGCCCGCCGAACGGGCAAACAGCGTGTCGTCCTTCCCGATCCCGACGCCGTCGCCCGGCTTGAACTTCGTTCCGCGCTGGCGAACGATGATCTCGCCGCCGGTGACGGCCTCGCCGGCGAACACCTTCACGCCGAGCCGCTTGGCCTTCGAATCGCGGCCGTTGCGGGAGGAGCCAAGTCCCTTCTTATGAGCCATCGCTCTCCTCCTTCGTTGCCGAAGCCGAAGACGCCACGCCGAGCGACGTGACCTCGATCCGCGTGAGGTTCTGCCGGTGGCCGGTGCGCCGCTTGTAGCCGCGCTTGGGCTTGAACTTGACGATGCGAAGCTTCGGGCCGCGCTCGTGGGCGACCACGCGGGCCTCCACCGACACCCGCGCCAGATCCTCGCCGTCCACCAATCGAAGAGCCGTCGACGAACAGCAGCGGCTGCAACGCAACCGTCTCGCCGTCACCAACGGGCAGCCGCTCGACGAGCAGCTTCTGACCCTGCTCGACGCGGTACTGCTTGCCGCCGGTCTTGACTATCGCGTAAGTGCTCATTCGGATGATGCGGTGCTCGATGCCGACTCGGCGTTAGCGCCGGAACGGCGTCGTCCGCCTCTGCGGCCACGACGCCGAGGCTTCGATTCTAGATCATCGCCGGCGTCGTCCCCGTCGCCGCTGCCGTTCGACGACGGCGTGCCCGGGGCCGGGACGTCCAGGAGCGAGGCGACGGCCTCGGTCCGCCCCGCCTCCTCGATCCGCACCAGGTGCTTCTCGCCGACGTAGTCGCCCCCGCCCCTGATCGAGATTATGTAGCCGTCCACCTTCGCGACCGCGTCGCCGGGGCTGTACATGTGCGGCTCGACGATCTCGACGTGCACCTCCTCGCCGGCACGGAACGGCACCGCCCGCTCGACGACGCGCTTGAGGTCGTCCTCGAGCACGACCGCGAAGTGATCGAGCGGCAGGCCCTCGGAGCCCTCGAAGTGGAACCACTTGCCGGTCTCCTCCTCGATCTGACGGAGCACGCGCGCCTCGTCGCGAGTGAACTCGGCGCTGACCCGCGGGTTCATCTGGATCAGCAGCGCCTCGTCCTTGGTCTCCTTGGCCAGGTCGCGCATCCGGCGCTCGAACTCGATCGCGAGCGTCTCCTCGGACTTGATCACTCCGTCGCCGTGGCACGTCGGGCACGGCCGGGTCATGATCTCGCGCACGCCCTCGGTGACGTTCTGGCGGGTCATCTCGACGAGCCCGAGCGGCGAGATCTCGACCACGAACGTCTTCGTGCGGTCCTCGTCGAGCGCGGCCCGCAGTACCTTCAGGACCGCGTCGCGGTTCCGGGCCCGGGCCATGTCGATGAAGTCGATAACGATGATCCCGCCGATGTCGCGCAGCCGCAGCTGGCGCACGACCTCGTCGGCGGCCTCCAGATTGGTCTTGGTGATCGTGTCCTCGAGCCGCGCCGCCTTGCCGCGGCCGACGAACGACCCGGAGTTGACGTCGATCACGGTCAGCGCCTCGGCGTAGTCGATCACCAGGTAGCCGCCGCTGGGCAGGTCGACCCGCCGCGACAGCGTCGAGTCGAGCACCTGCTCGACCCCGAACGCCTCGAACAGAGGCTGTTCCTCCTCCCACAGCTCGACCTGGTCGACCAGTTCCGGCGCGGTGCGCGAGAAGAACGACACCAGCCGGTGGTGCTGCTTAGGGTCATCGACGACCGCTCGCTCGAACGCCGAGGAGAAGATGTCGCGCACGACCCGCACCGACAGGTCGGCCTCCTGGAAGACGAGCGCCGGCGCCGTGGTCTCGGCGACGCGCTTCTGCAAGACCTCGTTCAGCTTGAACAGATACAGGAGCTCGCGCTCGAGATCGGCGCGGGTCGCCCCCTGCGCCGCCGTTCGCACGATCGCGCCCGCACCCTTCAAATCGAGTTTCGCCGCCTCCTTGCGGAGCCGCTCCCGCTCGCTCTCGTCGAGCCGGCGGGACACGCCGACACCCTCGCCGTACGGGGCGTAGACCATGTAGCGGCCGGCGATCGTGAGGTCCATGCTGAGCCGCGCGCCCTTCGTCTTCAGCGGGTCCTTGACGACCTGGACGACGATCTCCTGCCCGGGCTTCAGCATGTCGCTGATCTGGCGGTTGTCCCGCCCGGAGCCTCGGCCCCGGCGGGGCGCCTCGACGCCCGGCAGCACGATCTCGTCGACGTGCAGGAAACCGTTCTTCTCGAGCCCGATGTCGACGAACGCCGCCTCCAAGCCGCCGAGCACGTTGTCGACGCGGCCCTTGTAGATGTTCCCGACGATCGAGCGCGCTCCGCGGCGCTCCAGATAAAGCTCTGCGACGTGATATCCGGCCGCCGGCTTGGCCGGCTTGCGACGCCGACGGGTACTCGTCGACTTCGACGCGGTCTTACGGGCGGCGACCGATCCGGCAGCCTCCAACAGCGCGACGCGGGTCTCGCCCCGGTCGACGCTGACCAACACTTGCTTCTTCAATGCTCATTCAGTCCTTTATGTAAGTTTGAGTAAGTTCGCGGAGGGAGCGCGAGCTTTGAGAGCTCGATCCTCCGGACGAACACGTGCCGCGCGCCCTCGTAAGCGGGGCAGCGGTCATGACGAAACCAGTCCTCGGGTCTTCGTCGCGGCGGTCATGCGTGCTTGCACACATATTGACTGTAGAAGGCCGATCGCGATGAACGTCACGAGGACAGAGGAGCCGCCGTAGCTCAGCAGCGGTAACGGGACTCCGGTGATCGGCATGATGCCGATCGTCATGCCCGCGTTGACGAACACCTGAAACATCAGCATGGCCAGGACGCCGCCCGCGATCAGCGTCCCGTACAGGTTCTTGGACATCGTCAGGATGCGGAGCCCGCGCCAGATCATCAGCGCGTACAGCGACAGCACGACGGCCGCTCCGACGAAGCCGTAGGTCTCCCCGACCACCGCGAAGATGAAGTCGGTGCTGGGGGCGGGCAGGAAATGCAGATTCACCTGCGAGGCGCCCGCGGTGCCCAGGCCGGTCTTCCCACCGGAGCCGATCGCGGTCAGCGACTCCGTGATGTTGTACGTCTGGTTGCTGGGATCGTGAGAGGGATGCAGGAAGCCCGTGAGGCGCTGCGTCTGGTAGGGCTTGAGGAGGTGGTGGCCGGTCGCCGGCGCGACGACGAGCACAATCACGATCGCCACCACGAACAGCACCACCAGCCCGGTCAGTTGCTTCCACGATGTCCCGGCGAAGAACAGGATCGCGAACCCGATCGCGACGTACACGAGCGCGGTCCCGAGGTCCGGCTGCGGGATCACGATCATCGCCGGGATCAGCGCCAGCAGCATGATCCGAGCCGTCGTGCGCCGCTCGTGCAGCCGCCGCGAGCGGTCGACCGCGAACGCGGACACGGAGACGATCAGCAACACCTTGCCGAACTCGGACGGCTGCAGCTGGAAGAACGGCAGCGGAATCCAGCGCGCAGCGCCTTGGACCCGCGGCATTCCCAACACCACGAGATTGAGCGCGATCATCACGCCGTACAGGCCGTACTTGTACTCGCGCAACCGCGAGTAGTCGATCTGCGCCAGGAGCAGCGCTAGGACGATCCCAATCCCGAAGTAGATCCCCTGGCGCTCGACGTAGTACAGCGGGTGCCCGGGATTCATCGTCCGGGTCGCGCCCTTCAAGGTGATGATCGAGCAGACGGCGAGGCCGATCGCCGCCAGGAGCAGCAGCGGATCGATCCGCAGCAGCGCGTGCGGCCGCGGCGCGGCGTCGACCTCGACGGCTCGGATCGGCGTGGCGCCCGCGCTCACAGCGTCTGCGAGCTCCCGGCCGTGTATGGGCCCTTGTTGCCGAAGAACCACTGCGACAGGATCTGCCGCGCGACCGGCGCGGCGCCGACCGCGCCGAATCCGCCCTGCTCCACGGTCACGATGACCACGATCGGCTTGGTGGTCGCGCTCGGCGGCACGAAGCACGCGTACCAGGCGTAGTCCTGCTGACCGGTGTACTGAGCCGTGCCGGTCTTGCCGTACACCTGCTCGGGGAAGTTCTGGAACACGTCCGCCGAGGTTCCGCCTGGCTGCGAGGCGGCGGCCCGGAGTCCCGCGCGGATCGTGTCGAGATACGTCGGATCGATGTTGATGTGCCGCTGCGGCGGCGGGTTGAAGGAGCGGAGCACGGTGCCGTCGGCGCTCTGCACATCCTCCCCGATATGCGGCGTCACGACGGTCCCGCCGTTGGCGATCGTCGAGTAGGCGACGGCAAGCTGGAGCGGGGTGACCTGCACATCGCCCTGGCCCACCGCGAGGCTCTCGTTGTCGCCGATCGACCACGGCCGGTCCGTGCCGTCCGCGATCCCGCAGCCGCCGGGCGGATGCTTGGCCTTGCCCTTGAACGGGCCGGTGGCGCTGTCGCATGCGGCCTCGAGCTGGTTGCGCTGCGACCGCCAGGCCGCGTCGGGAAGCGTCCCGGGGTTCTCGTCGGGCAGGTCGATCCCGCTCTTGCGGCCGATCCCGTATTGACGGGCCCATTTCTGGAGCGCGCCACCGTTCGACGCCGGCGAGTTGGTCAGCGCGCCCAGGTTGTAGAAGAAGTCGTCGGAGGAGACCTGGATCGCGCTCTCGAGGTCGAGCGAGCCGTCGACGGCGTTGCCCGCGTTGTGGCGGCACTGCCCGGAGATGCAGAACTGACCGGTGTCGTCGAACGTCTCGCTGGTGGTCCAGGCGCCGCTCTCGAGCGCCGCGGTCGCGGTGATCGGCTTGAACGCCGATCCGGTCGGCCCGACGCTCTGATAGGCGCGGTTCACCTGCGGATCGCCCGAGGTCGGACCGAACAGCGAGTCGTACTCGGCGGTCGGGACGGGCTTGGTGAACACGTTCGCGTCGTAGGTCGGGAGCGAGCCCATCGCATAGATCTGTCCGTTGACGGGGCTCATCGCCACGAACGCGCCCCCGTTCGCCGGATAGTTCGAGGCGATCGACTGCGCGAGCGACTGCTGCCCGACCGCTTCGAGCTGTTCGTTGAGCGACAGTTTGAGGTTGTCGCCGGCGGTCGGGGGCGTCTCCGACAGGTAGCCGTCGAAGTTGCCGAGCGCGTCGACCTTGACCTTCTCGGCCCCGTCGACGCCGCGCAGATACCGGTCGTAGGAGGCCTCGAGTCCGGACTGGCCGACCGAGTCGTTCTGCGAAACGCCCGCGAAGTAGCGCTGATGCACCTCCTGCGGAGTGATCCGGCTGACGATCCCGAGCAGCTGAGACGCGACGTCCTTGAACGGATAGCTTCGCTGGTAGATCTGCTGGACGCTCACACCCGGGAAGGAGCTCAGGCGCTCGGACAGGTACCAGAGCTGCTGGGAGTTGACGTCGGTCGCCACCGTGGCCTCGGCGTAGGGCAGCTGCACGTAGCCCTGGTCGACCTCGCACGCGATCTGGGAGACGTGGAGCACTCCGTGCCCGTCCACGGGACATTTCTCGCGCTTGGTCGGCAGGCCGACGACGCCCGCGACGCGGTCGTACAGCTGGGCGTCCGGTTGCGGCGGGTGCGCGAGGTTCTTGTCCGTGACCGGCACAGGCAGGCTGGGCGGCGAGATCTCCACCGCGTAGGCCCGCTGGCTCTTGGCGAGGATCTGGCCGTTCGAGTCGAGGATCTCGCCGCGCGGTGCGGCGATCTCGAGGTTGCGCACGTAGTTCACGCTCGCCGCGGTCGCGTACTGGTCGCCCGAGAGCACCTGCAGGAACCAGAGGCGGAAGAACAGGATCGCGAAGATGGCCAGCGTCATCGTCCCCACGATCGCCACCCGTCGCGCGAGTTGCGGGCTCATCGGCGACCGGTCTTCCTGCTTGACGAACCGCAGCTGCTTGTCTTCGGGGAGGGGGCTCATAGCGTCTTGGGACGGGTGATCGAGCCGCGCCGAGCGGCGCCTTGCTGAAGCGGGCTGAGACCGCCGGTCGTGTACGCCCGGCGGCGTCGGCGACGGGCATCCTCGGGAAGCACGGGACGGAGGATGCGCCGCACGAGCCAGTACACCGGTAGCGCGAGCAGCGTGTCGACCAGCACCACGACGAAGATTTGCTGGAGCAGCAGCACGCTGACCGGCGCGTCGACGCCGAGCAGGAACTGGATGACCGCCATGCCGAGGCCGGCGAACGCGGCGGCGAACGCGCCGACCGCGAGCGGCACGAGCTCGTGCGAGGGGTCGCGGAGCTCGTGCAGGCGCCCCGACCAGTAGCCGATCGCGATGTACAGCAGTGAGGTCACGCCCAGCGTCTGGACGAGGATGAGGTCGATGAGGAGCCCGCTGGCGAACCCGAACACGGCGCCGGTGAGCGAGCCGCACAACAGCCCGACCGACATCACGATGAGGGGCGTCAGATCCGCGCTCACTCCGAAGATCGACACCTGGGAGACCGCCGACTCCTGGATCACGACGGCGAAGAAGCCGAGCAGGACGAGACGGATCGGGAGCTTGACGGCGTTGCTCACTGTCACGGCACCTGCGCGCGCTCGGTGCCGGGGCTCGGACGGGTGAGGATCTGCACGACGTCGACGCCGCGAAGATCGGCCTGCGGGGCGACTTGGAGCGTCCCGTTGTTCAGGAGCTGGTTCTCGTCGACGGGAAGGACGTTGCCGATCGGGATGTTCGGCGGGAAGTACGACTCGAGCGGGCCGGACTTGAATCCCGCGGTGACCACCAGCTGCCCCTGCTGCGGGCCGTTCTGGACCGCTGCCGGGTTCGGGGGCTGGAGGTACTGGAGCACGAGCTCGTCGGGGTTGCCGACCGCCGGCACCAGCTCGCCGGTGTCGTTGTTGGTGTCGAGCACCCGCGCGGTCACCGACACCGTGTGGTCTGTAATCAGCGTGACGACCGACACGGTGGAGGAGACCTCGGTCACCTCGCCGACGAGCGCCCCGTCCCCGGTCACGGGATCGTGCAGGGAAACGCCGTCGTCGGCGCCCTTGTCGACGTTGATCGTCTGGTACCACAGGGTCGGGTCGCGCAGGATCACCTGCGCGCTCACCGGGTGATACGCGCTCAGGTCGAGGCTCGTATCGAGGTGCAGCTGCGCGCTCAGCTGGGCGTTCTCGAGCTGAGCGCCCTTGGCCTGCGCGTACTCCTTGGTCAGCGTCGCCACCTGCTGCTGCAGCTGCTTGACCTGGCTCTTGGCGTGGAACGTGCTCGAGAACCAGCCGGCGACCGAGCGGACGGGCGCCAGCACCTCGCTGGCACCCTGCTCGACCGGCGAGAGCACCTCAACGACGCCGCGCTGCACCGTGTGCAGCGGGCTGTTCGGGGTCTCGCCGAAGTACGCGGTGAGCAGGATCAGGGAGACGGCGACAAGCAGTCCGAGGACCGCCCGTCTTCGCCGAACTTGCTTGTCATGCACGGATGTCGTGTCTCCAAGATCGTGCTTGGCGCCACGTCAGTACTGCTCGTAAAACAAACTAGTACCGACGGCGCCGGTGTCGTGAATTCTTGCTCGAACGGTGGATCGCTTCGAACTCCTCCAACGACCTCCCCGAGCCAACCGCCACGCACGTGAGCGGCGACTCGGCCAGATGCGCGGGCATCTGCGTCTCGTGACGCAGGCGCTCATCGAGCCCCTGTAGCAACGAACCACCTCCCGCGAGCATGATGCCACGATCCATGATGTCCGAGGCGAGTTCGGGCGGGGTGCGGTCGAGCGTCTCCTTGACGGCGTCGATGATCTGGGTCACAGGCTCCTCGAGTGCGCCCCGGATCTCCTCGCTGGTCAGGACCACGGTCTTGGGCAGGCCTGAGACCATGTCCCGACCGCGAATCTCCGCCTGGACCTCTTCCCCGAGCGGATACGCGGAGCCGATTTCGAGCTTGACCTCCTCGGCCGTCTGCTGGCCGATCAGGAGCTTGTACTCCCGCTTGACGTAATTCATGATCGACTCGTCGAGCTCGTCGCCGCCGACGCGGATCGACTGCGAGACGACGATCCCGCCGAGCGAGATCACCGCGACCTCGCTCGTGCCGCCGCCGATGTCGACGACCATCGAGCCGGTCGGCTCGCCGACGGGCAGCCCGGCGCCGATCGCGGCCGCCATGGGCTCCTCGATCAGGTATGCCTGCCTCGCTCCCGCCGAGAGACAGGCCTCCTCCACGGCGCGCTTCTCAACGCCGGTGACCCCCGACGGCACGCACACCACCACGCGCGGATGCGCCCAGCGGTTCTGGTGGACCTTTTGGATGAAGTGCCGGAGCATCTCCTCGGTTACCTCGAAGTCGGCGATCACGCCGTCCTTCAGCGGCCGGATCGCCTGGATCGTGCCCGGCGTCCGCCCCAGCATGCGCTTGGCCTCGATCCCGACCGCGTGGACCTCGCCGGTTCGCGAGTCGACCGCGACCACGCTCGGTTCGGACAGCACGATGCCGCGCCCGCGAACGTACACGAGCGTGTTCGCCGTCCCAAGATCTACCGCCATGTCGCGACCGCCGAAACCGGTCAGGTACGTAAAGAAGCCCATAGATAAGCCGGGTAGGAGTGAGCAGCGGACGGGGAACGGAGTGCCGGAGGCCACGCCACGCTGCCAGCGCCGTCCGAGTCCGATTGTACGTGCTCGTCTCGCCGGAGGCTGGCCGCGCCGCTGCATTTCACCCGCTCAGCGCGGGTTGTGCGGTAACGCATCACCCGCTCAGCAGCGTAGGCGCCAGCTCGAGCAGCGTTGTCACCGGCAGCCCGACCACGTTCAGGAAGTCGCCTTCGATCCCCGCCACCAGCGCCGCGCCGCGTCCCTGGATGGCGTATGCGCCGGCCCGTGCGCGCCATTCGCCGCTGGCCAGGTACCAATCGAGCAGCGTCTCGTCCAGCGCCCGGAACTCCACCACGGTGCTCGCCGCGGCGGTCCGCGGGCGCCCGTCCTCGATCAGGCACACCCCGCTGACGACCGTGTGGCGGCGGCCCGCGAGCGCGCTCAGCATCGCCCTCGCCTCGTCCTCGTCGGCCGGCTTGCCGTACAGACGGGCGCCGAGGCTGACCAGCGTATCGACCCCCAGTACGAGTGCGTCGGGGGCCCGGGTGGCGACCGCCGAGGCCTTGCGAAACGCGTTCTCGAGCGCGACCTCGTGTGGCGGGCCGGACTGGAGCTCCTCGACGTCGGGCACCTCGACGTCGTATTCGACGCCGATCTGATCGAGGATCGCCCGCCGCTGGGGCGAACGGGAGGCGAGCACCACGCGGCTCACGGGACCGGCGGGAACGGCCCCGGGCTCAACCGAGATCCGGAAAGAACAGGCCCACCTCGCGGGCGGCGGACTCGGGCGAGTCCGACCCATGGACCATGTTCTGACCGACCTCGATCGCGAAGTCGCCGCGGATCGAGCCCGTCGTGGCCTTCAGCGGGTCGGTCGCGCCGATCACCTGGCGCGCCGCGACCACGGCCTGCTCGCCCTCGAGCACCATCGCCACCAGCGGGCCCGACGTGATGAACGTCGCAAGCTCGTCGTAGAAGGGCTTGCCTTCGTGCTCGGCGTAGTGCTGGGATGCGAGCTCGCGAGTCATCGTTAGGAGGCTCATCGCGACCAGCTTTAGTCCCTTGCGTTCGAACCGGGCGATGATCTCGCCTGAGAGGTTTCGTGCAAAAGCGTCGGGCTTGATCAGGATCAGCGTTCGCTCCATGGATGGATGCTCCCCCTTGACGGGTCGAAGTTAGGGGCGGACAGCGTAGTCGTCAGCTGCCCGACGGGCCGCCGCGCTCGGCGGGTGCCGGCGTCGGCGACGGGGTGCGAGCTCGCTCGTCTCGCACGGTCGCCCCGGCGACCGGCTGCTCGGACGTGCTCTCGCGGCGCCGGCGGGCGCGCCGCGGCTGCGGAGCGGCACCGGCGACCTCGGCCTCGCAGAACGGGCAGATCTTCCACATGGGGTCGAGCGGCTTGCCGCAAGCGGTGCACGGGTCCTTGAGCTTGCGCATGCAGTTCGGGCAGCGCAAGAACTCCTTCTCCACCTCGTAATCGCAGTACGGGCAGACCTGGTATCCGAGCTCGGCCAGCCGGGCCTCTGCGGCCTGGATCTCGAGCTCGCGCTCGCGCACGTCGTCGAGGTACTCGGGCGGTCGTACGATCATGTACACGATTGTCCCCACGAACGGGAACAGCGACGCGGCCGTCGCGCACCCGACCAGCAGAGAGTCCGCGATCCGGCGCCGCGCGTCCGCGTAGGTCCAGTACACGAGCGCCAGCCAGACCACCACGAGGAACAGAATGATCAGCTCGACGACGGCGCTGATCGTGCCGTTCTTGATGCCAAACACCGTAAGAAGGGGCATTAAGGCAGCGAGTTTAGTGGTCGGTGGAGATGGAACGTCGCGGCTGGATGTGGATGTTCACACTACGAGCGGCCGCGCGCAGTCGACGGCGCCGGCGAGCGAGGCTCATACCTGACCCGCGACCACGCCCCGACCCGCAGTCGGCGGTATGAGGCTCGCTCGCTACAGATAGGCCCGACCGAAAAGGTAGCCGATCCCGAAGAACACCAGGATCACGACCGCCACGACGAACGCGACGAGCGCCACCATGGCCAGGAACCTCGGCTGTCTTTCCTCCGGCTCGTCCATCGCCTCGAACGTCTGGTTCACAGCATCGAGGCGCGGCCCGCGCCCTCGGGACGGAGTAGATCGGCGACCAGATAAATGGAGCCCGTGGCGACGACCAACCCACCCGGGCCGGCGAGCTCGCGGGCTCGCGCGAGCGCGTTGCGTGGGTCGCGAATCACCTCTGACGGCGGCCCGCCGAGTTGCCCGGCGAGCGACTGCAGGGTCGGCGGCGGCAGCGCCCGCGGGTTCTGGCTCGCGGTCAACACCAGCGCGTCGCACATCGGCAAGAGGCCGGCGAGCATCGCCGCGGCATCCTTGTCGTCGAGCACCGAGATGACCGCCACGACACGGTCGTGTCCGGCGGCCCACGGCTCGGCCAGCGCCTCCGCGAGCGCGGCGATCCCGTCGGGGTTGTGGGCGCCGTCGAGCAGCGTAAGCGGCTCCTGATCGATCACCTGAAGGCGGCCGGGTACGAGGATCTCCGCCGCCGCGGTGGCTACCGCGTCCGGATCGAGCTCGCCGAGGTATGCCTCGGCCGTGGCCCGCGCAAGCGCGAAGTTCCGGCGCTGGTAGGGGCCTAACGCGATCAGCGGCACGCCCGGGTCCGCGCCGGCGTGGACGATCGTGGCCCCGCGTTCGGCGGCCACGCTCTCCGCCACGGCAAGCGCGTCCGGGTGCAGCCCGTGTCCGAGCACCAGCGTCGCTCCGGGTTGCACGACGTCGAGCTTCTCGGTGGCGATCGCGGTGATTGTCGGCCCGAGCCAGCGGGTGTGCTCGAGCCCCACGCTGGTCAGCACCTGCACGCGGGACGGGATCACGTTGGTGGCGTCGTAGCGACCGCCCAGGCCGGCCTCGATCACGGCGACCTCGGCGCCCTGGCGGGCCAGCTCGGAGTAGGCCGCCGCGGTCAGCAGCTCGAACTGGGTCACTCGGTCATCGCCGACGAGCGAGCGGTCGACGAGCTCGGCGGCCCGGGCGGCGCGGTGGATCGCGGCCGCGAACTCGCCGGGCTCGAGGTCGGCGTCCTCGACCCTGATCCGCTCGGCGAACGACACCAGGTGGGGCGACAGGTACGCGCCGGTGCGCAAGCCATGGCGCTTGAGGATCGCGGCGGTCATCCGGACCGTCGAGGACTTGCCGTTGGTTCCGACGACGTGAATCGACTGGAAGCGGAGCTGCGGATTGTCGAGCGCGGTCATCAGCCGCCGCATGCGGTCCAGCCCGAACCGCATGCCGAACAGCTCTCGGGAAAGGATGTAGCGCTCCGCCTCCTCGGGGCTCATAGCGAATCGAGTTCGTCCTTGAGGCGTTTCAGCTTGTCGCGCTCGGCCTGGACCACCTCCGGGGGGGCCTTGTCCACGAACCCTTGGTTGGCCAGCTTGCGCTCGGCCCGCTCGATCTCGGCCTCGAGCTTGGCGCGCCGGGCGGCCAGGCGGCGCTCGGCGCCCTCGAGGTCGACCTCGTCGCTCGGCAAGATCTCGACCGTGCCCCCCGGGACGGGCACGCTCGCCACCGGCTCTGCTCCATCCGAGGTGAACGCCACACGGGCCAGGCGAGCCAGGTGCTCGCCGGTCTCCTCGTAGCCCTCGGCGGCCAAGCGGGCCGGCAGAGTGGCCGCGGCTCGCACCCCGGCGAAGTCGCGCCAGCCCCGCAGCGCCTGCACGGCCTCGATCACCCGGGCGACGCTCGCCTCGGCGGTCTCGTCCACGGGCGTCGCCTGAACCTCCGGCAGCCCCGCCGCGAGCAGGCCCTCGCTGCCGGGGATATAGCGGTAGATCTCCTCGGTCACGAACGGGATCATCGGGTGGGCGATCGCGAGCGTCTGGGCGAGGACGTATAGAAGCGTCTCCTGAAGCGCGCGCTCGCTGGCGCGCAGCCGCGGCTTGACCAGTTCGAGGTACCAGTCGCACAACTCGCCGTAGACGAACTCGTACACGCCCAGCGCGGCGTGGGCGAAGTCGAACCGCTGGATCCGCTCGGCGGTCTGCGTCCTGGCTCGCTCGAGGCGCGACAGGATCCAGCGATCCTCGACTCGCGTCGGCTGAGGCAACCAACGGGGGTTCGGCTCTGCCGAATCCCCCAATGAAATCGACGAAGTCGATTGCACGATCAACCGCGCGGCGTTCCACAACTTGTTGGTGAGCTGGAGGCCCTGAGCGAGCTTGTCCTCGCTGAAACGCACGTCCTGCGCGGAGGACATCGCGTACAGGCCCCAGCGCACGGCATCGGCGCCGTACGCCGGGAAGTCGCCCCCCTCGGCGAACGCCGGTGGCCGCGGGCCGCCGTCGATCAGCGCCAGAGGGTCGACGCCTGTGCCGAGCGACTTGGACATCCGCCGCCCGTCCGGGGCCTGGATGATCGAGTGGACGTATACGTCCTCGAACGGGATCCGCCCGGTGAACTCGATCCCAAGCATGATCATTCGCGCGACCCAGAGGAAGATGATGTCGCGCCCGGTGCAGAGGGCGTCGGTCGGGTAGAAGGCCCGGAGCGAGGGCGTGTCCTCGGGCCACCCGAGCGCCGCGAACGGGAACAGGCCCGAGCTGAACCACGTGTCGAGCACGTCGGGGTCCCGCTCCCACCCCTCGCCCTCGGGCGCCGAGAGACCCACGTACAGCTCGTCGCCGCGGTACCAGACGGGGATTCGGTGACCCCACCACAGCTGGCGCGAGATCACCCACGGCCGGATGTTCTCCATCCAGTTCATGTAGACCCGGGTGTAGCTCTCGGGCCAGAAGCGCACCTGACCGCTTCGGACGACTTCGATCGCCGGCTTGACCAATTCGTCCATGCGCATGAACCACTGGAGCGAGATCAGCGGCTCGATCCGCTCGCCCGAGCGCTGCGAGTAGGGCACTTCGTGGACGTACTCCTCGGTGCGGGCGATCAGATCCTCGCGGCGCAACTCCGCAACCACCTCGGCGCGGGCCTCCTCGACGGTCATACCGCGGAACCGCTCTGGCGCCTCGTTGGTCATACGCCCGTCCTCGCCGATCACGCTGATCTGCGCAAGACCGTGGCGCCGCCCGATCTCGAAGTCGTTGGGATCGTGGCCGGGCGTGATCTTGAGCGCGCCGGTCCCGAAGTCGGGCTTGACGTACTCGTCGGCGATGATCTTCAGCTTGCGCCCGACGAGCGGCAGGATCGCCTTCTCGCCTACCAGCCGCGCGTAGCGCTCGTCTTCCGGGTTCACCGCGATCGCGGTGTCGGCCAGCATCGTCTCCGGTCGCACGGTCGCGACCGTGATCGCGCCCGACCCGGTGGCGAGCGGGTAGTCGATGTAGTACAGCGTGTCGGTGGCCTCGCGGTCCTCGACCTCGAGGTCGGAGATCGCCGAGCGGCTCCCGGGGTCCCAGTTGACCAGGTACCGGTCGCGGTAGATGTAGCCCTTCTCGTACAGCGTCACGAACACGTCCTGGACCGCGCGGGCGTAGCGGTCGTCGAGCGTGAACCGCTCGTCGTCGTAGTCCAGCGAGGCGCCCAGGCGCTTCAGCTGCTCGATGATCTGACCGCCGTAGTCCTCGCGCCAGCGCCACACGCGCTCGACGAACACCTCCCGGCCAAGTTGCTCGCGGCTCGTGCCTTCGGCGACCACCGCCCGCTCCACCTGGGTCTGGGTGGCGATGCCGGCGTGATCGGTCCCGAGAATCCATTTCGTCCGGCGGCCGCGCATCCGGTTGAAGCGGATCAGGCAGTCCTGGATCGAGTTGTTGAGCGCGTGGCCCATGTGCAACACGCCGGTGACGTTCGGCAGCGGAATCGCGATCGAGTAGTTGTCCTCCGGCGAGCCGGCCGGCTCGGGGTGGAACAGGCCGCTGTCGAGCCACGCGCGGGTTATCCGGGGCTCGACCTCGGACGGGTCGTAACGGGTCTTGGCTTCGAGATCGGAGGGGTCGGGCATGCGAACCGATCAGTCTAAGCGGCGGTAGGGTGCGCGGCGTGTTGCGACGGTGGTTGAGGCTGATCCGCTACACGCCGCAGGTTCGGGTGCTTCCGGGGCGGGTGGCGCTGTTCCACTGGCGAGCCCGGATCGCGGCGCTGAGGGCGGACGACCAGTTCAGCCTGGCGTCGGCGACGAGGCCGGCCGACATGGCGGCGTTGCTAGAGCTGGCCCGGGGACGGCGGCACGTCGTGGAGCTCGGGACCGGGACCGGTTGGACCGCCCTGTCGCTCGCCCTCGCCGACGCTGCGCGCGTGGTGGTCACCTACGACCCGATCGATCGTCCCGAGCGGGACCTGTATCTGAGGCTCGCCGGAGCGGGCGCGAGGCGGCGGGTGACGTTCGTAGCCGCGCCCGGCTCGGATGGCCCGCGCGACCAGCGGCCGGTCGATCTGCTCTACATCGACTCAGACCACGCGCGCGGGACGACGATCCGCGAGTTCAGCGCGTGGCGCCCGGTCCTCGGCGAGGGCGCGATCGTGGTGTTCGACGACTACGGGAACACGGACTATCCCGGCGTGCGCGACGCCGTGCGGGAACTCGGCCTCGCGGGCGAGGAGCGCGGGAGTCTGTTCGTGTACCGGGTCTAGCCGGGTTGAGCCCTGAAACGTTAAGACCGCCTTTTCAGGCGGCCTCTTCCTCGGGGGTGGCGACGGTCACGAGCGTCGGGGAGGTCCCCTTGTCGATCGTGTCGCGCGTTACTACGCACTTGCGGACGTCCCGGCGCGAGGGAAGCTCGAACTGGACCTCGAGCAGAACCTCCTCGATGATCGACCGCAGGCCGCGGGCGCCGGTCTCGCGCTCGAGCGCCCGGTCGGCGATCGAGTGGAGCGCCTCCTCGGCGAACACCAATTCGATCCCGTCGAACTGGAAGAACCGCTGGAACTGCTTGACGAGCGCGTTGCGGGGCTCGGTCAGGATCTCCATCAGCTCGTCGCGGCTCAGCTGATGGATCGCGCTCATGACGGGAAGGCGGCCGATGAACTCGGGGATCAGCCCGTACTGGATCAGGTCCTCGGGCAGGCAGTGCTCGAAGATCTCGCCGGTATCGCGCTGCTCCTTGGACTGGATCGCCGCGCCGAAGCCCACTCCCTGGTGCCCGATCCGCCGCTCGATCACCTTGTCGAGGTTCGCGAATGCCCCGCCGCAGATGAACAGGACGTTGGTGGTGTCGATCGACAGGAACTCCTGGTGGGGGTGCTTGCGCCCGCCCTGGGGCGGCACTGAGGCGGTCGTGCCCTCGAGGATCTTCAAGAGCGCCTGCTGGACGCCCTCGCCCGACACGTCCCGGGTGATCGACGGGTTGTCGGCCTTGCGCGCGATCTTGTCGACCTCGTCGATGTAGATGATCCCGGTCTCGGCCTTCTTGACGTCGTAGTCGGCGGCCTGGATCAGCTTCAGGAGGATGTTCTCGACGTCCTCGCCCACGTACCCGGCCTCGGTCAGGGCGGTGGCGTCGGCGATCGCGAACGGGACATTGAGGATCTTGGCCAGCGTCTGGGCGAGCAGCGTCTTGCCGCACCCGGTCGGGCCGAGCAGAAGGATGTTCGACTTCTGCAGCTCGATGTCGTTCTCATCGGACTGCATCATCTGGACGCGCTTGTAGTGGTTGTAGACCGCTACCGACAGGCTCCGCTTGGCCTGCTCCTGCCCGACGACGTACTCGTTCAGGACGTCGTAGATCTCGCGGGGCTTGGGCAGGTTCTCGATGTCGAAGCTCGGCGGGGCCGTCAGCTCCTCATCGATGATCTCGTTGCAGAGGTCGATGCACTCGTCGCAGATGTACACGCCGGGTCCGGCGATCAGCTTCTTGACCTGCCTCTGGGACTTACCGCAGAAGCTGCAGAGCAGCTGTTCGTTGGAATCGGTCGGACGTGCCATGTGATGCCCTCTCCCGGAGTCGCCTCGCGCCGCCTACCCGAGCACTAAGGGTAGCCCCTTAGTGCTGGGAGATGACGCGGTCGATGATTCCGTAGTCCTTGGCCTCCTCAGAGCTCATGAAGTAATCACGTTCGGTATCGGACCGAACTTTCTCAAGGCTCTGGCCCGTGTGGTGGGCGATGATCTCATCGAGGCGCCGTCTGACGTCGATGATCTCCCGCGCGTGGATCTCGATATCGGTCGCCTGGCCCTGGAAAGCGGAGGAAACCTGGTGGATCAAGATCTTGGCGTTCGGCAGCGCCATGCGCTTGCCTTTGGCCCCTCCGGCCAGCAGCAGCGCGCCCATTGACATCGCAATTCCAACGCAGATCGTCTGGACGTCGGGCTTGATGAACTGCATCGTGTCGTAGATCGCGAGGCCGGCGTACACCGACCCGCCGGGCGAGTTGACGTAGATCGAGATGTCCTTGTCGGGGTCTTCCGATTCCAGGTGCAGGAGCTGCGCCACGATCAAGTTCGCGATCTGATCATCCACGGGTGTCCCGAGGAAGATGATCCGCTCGTTGAGCAGACGGCTGTATATGTCGAAGGCGCGCTCCCCGCGAGACGTCTGTTCGACAACCATCGGTACGAGTGGGCTCATGTCCTCGCTTCTTTCGCTTCCTCGGCCGGAATCCTGCCGACTGTAGCAATCGCCCCGGGCTGGCTCTGTAGCCCAGGCCCGGTCGCGCTGTGCTGGGTGACGGCGTTCTACAGGGTTAGCTGCCGGGAGTCCATAGCTGTCCGGAGGGCGGGCGGGTCCCTGTGTCATCCGCGGGCTCCTTGCCGGGCGTCCAGATCTTCTGACGGGCCTTGGCCTGCTCGACGCTGATCGGCTTGGCGTCGGCCACCAGCATCTCGATCGCCTGGCGCGTCGCCACCTCGCGCCGCACGCGGTCGAGGCGACCGCCGGACTCAAGCTGTTCGAACAGCTTCTCGGCCGTCGTCCCCTGCCGCTCCGCCGTCGGCTCGAGCGCCTCGCGCACCTGGTCGTCGGACGGCTCGATCTTCTCCGCCTCGACGATTGCGGCGAGAACGGCCTCGCGCCTGAGCGCGGCCGCCGCCTCCGGCTCTGCCTCGTGGGCGAGCGTCTCCTCGTCGCGGCCGGTGATCCGCAGGTAGGCGTCCTTGGAGATGCCCTGGCGCGCCAGCACCCCGAAGGTGTCCTCGAGCAGTTCGTGCGCGCGCGCGTGAACCAGCTTGTCCGGCACGTCGACCTCGGCCTCGGCGACCGCGGCCTCGACGACCGCATCCTCGAACTCGCGCTCGAGCGAGCGGGCGTCGATCTGGCGCAGTCGGTCGGCGATGTCCTCGCGCAGCTCGGCGATCGTGTCGAACTCGCTGTTGTCGGAGGCGAACTCGTCGTCGGCCTCCGGCAGGTTCTTGGCCTTGACGTCGTTGACCGTGACCGCGAACTGCGCCTCCTTGCCGGCGAGCTCCGGAGCCGGATAGTCCTCGGGGAACGTGACCGTGACCGTGCGCTCGTCGCCGGCGCTCGCCCCCACGAGCTGCTCCTCGAACCCGGGCACGAGCCGGCCCGACCCCAGCTCGATCAGCTGATCTCGTCCAGCGCCCCCGGAGAACTCCTCGCCATCGACGCTTCCCACGTAGTCGACCACTACGTGGTCGCCGTTCTCGGCGGGGCGCTCGACGGTGTCGAGCGTCGCCAGGCGGTCGCGGAGCTTCTCGATCTCCTCATCGATCTGCTCCTCCTCGACGTGGGGCTCGCGACGGCCGACCTCGAGACCCTTGTACTCGCCGAGCTTGGCGGCGGGGCGCACGCCGATCTCGATCGAGAACTGGAGCGGCTGTCCTTCGGCGGGAAGCTCGTTCGGGACGTCGAGCTCGGGTTCGCCGACCGGCGCGATCCCGGAGCCGTCGATCGCGTCGGCGTACCAGCTCCCGAGCGCGCTCCGGACGGCCTCGTCGAGGACCGCCTCTCGGCCGAGCCGACGGATCACGACCGGCGGCGGGACCTTGCCCTTGCGGAACCCCGGGACGCGCATCTGGCGGCCGAGCTCTCGCGCGGCCTGCTGGACGCGCCGCTCGACCTCGTCGGGCGCGACTTCCGCCTGGACGCGCACGCGCGACTCGGGCAGCTCCGTAACGTTGGTTTTGACGCTGCTGGGCATAGTGATCGTGCGAGACGATAGCTTGGGCGGGTGCTTTCCAGGGTTGCCGGCCGGCTGGTGACGGGACCGGGCGCGTTTTTCGTCGCCGGCCTGATCGATGTGAGCGTGCTGCTGCTGGCCTACCTCCGCTGGCGAGCCGGGGCGCGGGGCGCTACTCCGCCATCGTGACCGCGCCCATCCCGGTCGGGACGCCGGCCCTGGTCGTTCCGCGCAAGAGGCCTCGGATCTCGCGCATCGCCACGGGCAGCGTGGTCATGTCGTAGATCCGTGACGCCCTGACGTCGGCCACCATCCCCAGCGACCGCTCGAGCGACTCGGCGTTGCGCTCGGACCACGCGTCGATCGCGGCCTCCCCGCCGTCCTGACCGCCGCCGGCGTCGAGCACCTTGCGGGTGAGCTCCCGGTACAGGTTGAACAAATCGTCGCGGAGCGCGGCCCGGGCCAGCGCTTGCCAGCGATTGGCCCGCGGCAGCTCGATGATCCGGTCCCGCAGCCAGTTGAGCTCGAGCCGCGACCCGAGCCGAAAGTACACGCGCAGCACGTCCGCCTGGTCGTGCTCGGTGCTCGACGCCACCTCGACGATGTCGAACAGCGCCAGCATCGACGGCATCCCCGCGGTCCGCCGGGCCAGCTCCGCGGGCACACCGGCCTGCTCGAGCTCGGCCGCTTTGGCGTCGAACGTCTCCCGGTCGGCGCCCTCGAGCGCGTCGGGGAGCGCGGCCGCGAGCATCTTTGCGCCGGGCTCGAAACGCCTG
The DNA here is from genome assembly GCA_963822855.1 of uncultured Solirubrobacterales bacterium. Classification (GTDB taxonomy): domain Bacteria; phylum Actinomycetota; class Thermoleophilia; order Solirubrobacterales; family Solirubrobacteraceae; genus Palsa-465. The sequence goes on from CAWGJE010000017.1 coordinate 289,035, forward strand.
ATCGTCTGGGCGATGCTGACCTGGTAGGGGTTCGCGCGCACGAGCCAGCGGGTCGAGCGCTCGACCAGCCGCCGTGCCTCGATCAGCATCTGGAGCTGTGTCTGGGCGGCGACCTGGTTGTCGAGCCCCTCGACGGCGGACCAGAACGAGCGCATCTCGAGCACCTCGCGGGCGGTGGCGTACGCCCGCGCCAGGACCGCGGGGGGCGAGCCGGTCTCCTCGCCGAGCCGGAACGAGAACGTCGTGCCGGCGCGGTCGACGAGCTGGTTGGCGACGACCGTCGCGATGATCTCGCGCTTCAGGCGGTGCTTTTGCATCTGGTCGCTGAAGCGCTCGGGCAGGGGCTCGGGGAAATAACGCTCGAGGTCGTGGACGAGGTATCCGTCCTCGGGCAGGTCGGAGTCGAGCAGCTGCTGGTAGAGGTGGATCTTGCAGTAGGCCATGACCACCGCCAGCTCCGGCGCCACGAGGCCCTGGTGCTGGGACTTGCGCTCGTCGATCACGTCGTCGGTGGGCAGGAACTCGAGCTTGCGGTTCAGTCCGGCGGTCTGCTCGAGATTCCGGATCAACCGGGCGTGGACGTCGACCATCTGCGGTGCCTGCGCGAGCGCGAGGCTGATCGCCTGCGTCTGCGTGTAGCTCCCGTACAGGACCTGTGCACCGACCGAGTCGGTCATCTCCGCCAGCAGCTCGTTGCGCTGCTTCTCGGTCATGTCGCCGTCCGCGACCAGGCCGTCGAGCAGGATCTTGATGTTGACCTCGTGGTCGGAGGTGTTGACGCCGGCGACGTTGTCGATCGCGTCGTTGATGATCCGCCCGCCTGGGTGGGCGGGCCCCCCATCCCGAGGGCCGCCGCTGAGGGCGTACTCGATCCGCCCCCGTTGCGTGACCCCGAGGTTGCCGCCCTCGCCCACGACCTTGCAGCGCAGCTCGCGCCCGTCGACCCGGACCGCGTCGTTGGCCTTGTCGCCGACGTCCCCCTGGGACTCGGTCGAGGCCTTGACGTAGGTGCCGATGCCGCCGTTGTACAGCAGGTCGACCGGTGCCTTGAGGATCGCCCGGACCAGGTCGTTGGGCGCGACCCGCTCGTCGTCGATGTTCAGGACTTCGCGGACCTGGGGGCTGAGCGCGATCGACTTGGCCGAGCGGGAGAACACGCCACCGCCCTCGGAGATCAGCGACTCGTCGTAGTCGCTCCAGGCCGAGCGCGGCAGATCGAACAGACGCCTGCGCTCGTTGTAGCTCGTCTCCGGATCCGGGTCGGGATCGAGGAACACGTGCATGTGGTTGAACGCGGCCACCAGCTTCGTGTGGCGCGAGCACAGCATTCCGTTGCCGAACACGTCGCCGGACATATCCCCGATCCCGACCGCCGTGAAGTCGGTCGTCTGGATGTCGGTGCCGAGCTCGCGGAAATGCCGCTTGACCGACTCCCACGCGCCGCGGGCGGTGATTCCCATCTGTTTGTGGTCGTAGCCGTTGGAGCCGCCCGAGGCGAACGCGTCTCCGAGCCAGAAGCCGTAGCTCTGCGAAACCCCGTTCGCGATGTCGGAGAAGGTGGCGGTGCCTTTATCGGCCGCCACGACCAGGTACGGATCGTCGTCGTCGTAGCGGACCACGCGGCGGGGCGGGACGACCTCGCCCTCGACGATGTTGTCGGTGATGTCGAGCATCCCCGACAGGAACGCCTTGTAACACGCGATGCCTTCTTGCTGGAGGGCCTCGCGGCCGCCTTCCGCCGGGGGTCGTTTGACCACAAACCCGCCCTTCGCCCCGACCGGCACGATCAGGGCGTTCTTGACCATCTGCGCCTTCATCAGGCCGAGCACCTCGGTCCGGAAGTCCTCGGGGCGGTCCGACCAGCGCAGGCCGCCGCGGGCCACCTTGCCCCCGCGCAGATGGACGGCCTCGAGCCGCGGCGAGTACACGAAGATCTCGAACTGGGGCTTTGGCAGCGGGAGGACCGGAATCTGAGAGGAGTCGAGCTTGAATGACAAGTACGGGTGGGGCTTGCCGTCGGCGTCCGTTTGGAAGGCGTTGGTCCGGACGATCGCGCGCACGACGCTGAGGAAGCTGCGGAGGATGCGGTCCTCGTCGAGGCTGGGGACGGCGTCGAGCGCCTCCTCGATCTCCTTGCCGAACCGCTCGGCGGCGTCGTCGTCGCGCGCGTCGGGATCCAGGCGCGCGTCGAACAGCCTGATCAGCAGCCGAACGATCTCGGCGTGTCCGAGCAGCGTGCGACCGATGTACGTGTCGGAGAAGCCGATGCCCCCCTGGCGCAGGTATTTGGCGATCGCGCGGATGATCGATACCTGGCGTCCGGTCAGGGTCGCGCCCAGGACCAGTCCGTTCAGCGCGTCGTCCTCGAGGTCGCCGCGCCACACGCCGATGAACGTGTCGTGCAGGAGGTCTCGGACCCGCTCGGTGTTCGCGGCATCCGCTTGCAAGCCGAAGTCGTAGATCCAGGCCGGCGCCCGGTCGGCGGGCGTGATCTCGTACGGACGCTCGTCGGCCACCTTCGCGCCGAGGTGCTCGAGCGTCGGCAGGACCTCGGATAGGAGCACGCCGCCGGAGCTGAACAGCTTCAGCCGCACCATGCCCTCCGGAGTCTCGAGCGGGCGATAAAGGCTCGTGAGCGGCTCGTCCGTATTCGCGAGCTCCTCGATCCGGCTGATGTCGGCGACCGCGGAGCGCGCCACCCAGTCGGATTTGTAGCCGGGCGGGAACGCTCGCGCGTAGCGCCGGAACAGCTTGATGCCGTCCTCCTCGCCGTGATCCTCGATCAACGCCTCGCGCAGCTCGTCCTCCCAGGCGCGGATGACCTGAGCCAGGCGGGTCTCGATCGTCGACACCTCGTACCCGGTGACCGGGTCCTCGCCGAGGCGAATGATGTAGTGGACCCGGGCCAGGCGCGACTCGCTCAGCTGGAGAGTCCAGTCGAGCGCGACGCCGCCGAGCGCCTCGAGCAGGATCCGGCCGACCCGCTCGCGGTTTTCGGTGTTGAACCGGTCGCGCGGGATGCACACCAGGCACTCGACGAACCGCTCGAGCGGATCGCGCCACAGGAACAGCCGCAGCCGCTGGCGCTCGCCGAGGCCGAGGATCCCGATCGCGAGGTTGTACAGGTCCTCGGTCTCCATCTGGAACAAGGAGTCGCGCGTGTAGGACTCGAGGATCTCGAGCAGCGCCTTGCGGTCGTGGCTCGCCGGCGGGAACCCGGCGCGCTCGAGCACCCCCTCGACCTTGCCGCGGATGATCGGGATCGACCTCGGACTCGCCTTGTATGCGCGCGTGGTGTACAGGCCGAGGAACCGGCGCTCGCCGATCACCTGGCCGTCCTCGGAGTACTTCTTGACGCCGATGTAGTCGAGGTACGCCGGCCGGTGAACCGGGGACGCCGAGTTGGCTTTGGTCAGCAGCAGGATCTGCGGCTCGCGGCCGACGACCAGCGCCTTGCCGGCCAGCTTCTTCGGCGCCTTGTCGGGAACGCCCCGAAGGATCCCGAGCCCGGAGCCCTCGATCGGCTGCAGGCGCGCCTCGTCGCCCTCGTCGATCAGGTCGTATTCGCGGTAACCGAGGAGCGTGAAGTTGTCTTCGGCCAGCCATCCGAGGAACGCCTTGGTCTCGTCCACGAGCGCCGGGTCGATGGTCGGCGGCGGGTGTTGGTCGAACTCATCGATCAGCACCTGCGTGCGAGAGCGCATCTGCTGCCAGTCCTCGACCGCGGCGCGGACGTCAGCCAGGACGCGCTCGATCGTGGTGCGCAACTGGTCGAGTAGCGCGCGATCGTGCTCGCGCCCGACCTCGACGTGCACGACCGATTCGCGGATAACGTCTTCGGGCGCGGGCGCATCGTGCTCGAGCACCTCTGTGAGGTGCCCTTCGGCATCGCGCCGGACCGTCATCACCGGGTGGATGACGAGGTCGATCCCGTAGCCGAGCCGCCCGAGTTGCATCGTCACCGAGTCGACGATGAACGGCATGTCCTCGGTGACGATCTCGATCAGGGTGTGCGGCGACTGCCACCCGTGCTGCTCGAAGTCCGGGTTGTAGACCCGTACCTTCGATTCGCCGGCGGCGCGCTGCTGGGCCAGGTTGTAATGCGCTACGGCGGCGCCGTACAGATCCAGTGGATTACGGTCCGCGAGATCCTCGGCGGGAACCCACTGGTAGTACTGGCGAACGAATGACTCGCAGGGTGCCACCTGGTCGGCGGGTAGCCGCTCCCGCACCCGCTCGCAGACCGTGTCGATCAACTCGGACTCGAGATCCGCCCCCTTAACCGCCATTTTCGAGACCTCCTCTGTTCTGCGCTCCTTGGCTCCGATTCAGTCGGTATCGCGGCGCATATTCCAGCCTACTCCGGACGGGATCGCGTTGCACAGCCTGGGATTTGGGTTGCGATTGGGGTCGCGCTTCGGGCTGGCGTAGGCTGCCTACGTGACGTCCGGGAGGGTCAACTGGTTCAACGAGGAGGAGGGCTGGGGCGTGCTCACCTCCGATGACGTGCCGGGCGACATCTTCGTTCACTTCACACACATCGCCGGGGACGGATACCGGACGCTAGTCGCCGGCGAGCGAGTGCAGTTCGAATCGGAGCACTATCCCTCCGGGCAGGACGCTTGCTACTACCGCGCGACGCGGGTTGTCCGGGGGGTTCGGTAGGTCCGAGACCGGGGATCCGTCCGACACGTATACGAACATACGTTCGATGACGAGCGACGGCAACCCCTATGCCCGGTTCCGCCGGGCGCTCGCCACCGGCAACGAGACGCTTATTACCACTGCGGCGCGCGAACTGCCCAAGGTCGCGCTCGACGACGCACTGCGCATCTGCCTGGTGCTCCGCGGCGGCGACCCCGACCGCTACGAACGAGCCGCCGTCCGCTGGCTCGGCAGGTTCGCACTCGAGGCGCGCGAGGCGACGATCGCCGACCTCCGCCTGGCGGCCGGAGCGCTCGACGCCCTCCCCGAGCACCCGGACAAGGCGATGGAGTTGTTGCAGCGACTGTGCGTGGCGCGGGGGGTCGCGTAGGCCCGGTCCGCGTAGGCCGGGGTCTGCGTAGGCCGGGGTCCGAGTAGGCCGGGGTCCGGTGTGCCGGCGCCCCGACTTTGGCGCCGGGACTGCATATGTGTCAGCTGAATCGCCAAAGTTCAGGGCGTGCTCCCCGAATGGCCACCCGGCACGGTCACGATCCTCGCCACCGCCGGCCACCCGCCGCACGCGATCCCGGTCTCCGCCGCCGTGCGCGCCGGACCGCGCCGCGCGCTGATCGGGCTCGCCGCGAGCCGTGACTCGCTGTCGCGCCTCCGCGCCGACCCGCGGGTGTCGCTCGCGATCGTGTGCGAGGGCGTCGCAGTCACCGCGTACGGTCGCGCGCGGGTGCTCGACGACGCGCCCCTGGCCGAGGGCGTCGTCGCGGTCGAGATCGACATCGAACGCGTCCAGGACCACGACCGGCCGACGTTCGCGATCGAGGGCGGAGTGCGGTGGCGCTGGACCGATCCGGACGCGGAGGGGCGCGACGCCGAGGTCCGCGCGGCGCTGGCCCAACTCGCTGCTGCCAGGGCGTCGGGCTGATCGGAGAGCACCAGCACCGCACGCCGGGGGTCACGGCCCGCACCGGGGTCTGGCTAATCGGGCAGCAGCGGCACCCACACCCCCGGGTCATGGCCGACCAGCGCGCCGCGCGTGATCGCCTTGGAGCCGAACCGGTCCCGCACGCGATCCACCACCGCATCGAGGTCGCGCGCTCGGTTGAACGGCAAGATGAGCTGGACGGCGCCCCGGTCGTAGAGGTTGGTGAGCGCGATCCCGATCAGCGTCAGACCCCGGCGCTCGATCAGCGGCATCGATGCCTTGAGCAGCCCGCTGGCGGTTTGGAGGATCGTGGCCGTCTGATCCGTCGCGTCGCCCATCGTGTACGAGCGCGTGGCGCGCGAGAAATCCTCGAATCGCATCCGCAGCACGACGGTCCGGCAGACCCGCTGGGCCGCGCGCAGGCGGCGCGAGACCCGGTCGACTAGCCCGATGAGCGCGGTCGCCAACTCCGCGCGCGACCGTCGCCGGCGGCCGAGCGCCCGCTGGCCCCCGATCGATCGGCGGCGGCGGCGGACCTGCACCGGCCGGGGGTCGTAGTTGTTGGCCAGCGCGTGCAGGTGGCGCCCCGATGCGCGGCCGAGCATCGCGACGAGCTCGGGCTCGGCGAGCAGCGCCACCTGACCGACGGTCGTGATCCCGCGCTCGTGCAGCTTGCCGGCGGTCACCCGGCCGACACCCCAAAGCGCCTCGACCGGCAGCGGGTGCAGGAACTCGAGCTCGCGCTCGGGCGGAACGAGCAGCAGTCCGTCGGGCTTCGCGACCGCGCTCGCGACCTTGGCCAGGAACTTCGTCCGGGCGACGCCGACCGTGATCGGCAGCCCGACCTCACGCCGGACGCGACGCCGCAGCCGCGCCGCGATCTCGACCGGCGTCCCCGAGATGTGGTCGAGCCCTCGGACGTCAAGGAACGCTTCGTCGATAGACAGGCCCTCGACGACCGGAGCGGTGTCCTCGAACACGGCGAACACCGCCTTGCTCGCCTCGGTATAAGCGGACATCCGCGGTGAGACGACGACCGCCTTCGGACACAGGCTCCGGGCCCGCGCGCCGCCCATCGCCGTGCGAACCCCGTACGCCTTGGCCTCGTAGCTGGCCGCGAGCACCACGCCGGCGCCCACGATCACGGGCCGGCCCCTCAGCCGGGGATCATCGCGCTGCTCGACCGAGGCATAGAACGAATCGAGGTCAGCGTGCAGGACCGAAGCCGAGGGTGGCACGAACATATGTTCGTGCCACCCTCGGACGTATTCCTACCAGCCGCCCTGGCCCGAGCTCGTGTCGGTCCCGGGCGTGAACGAAACACCGCGGAACAGCTGGCCGAACTTGGCCGTGCGGACGGTCCAGAACCGCTCCCACGAGGGTGCCGTGAGCCCGTCCACTCGATCGCTGATCGCGACGAGCTTGTCCGGGTCCGCCCCCGTGTCGCCGCTGCCGCTGACGGTCGACGTGACTGCCCAGATCGTGGCAACGCCGTCGCGGCCGACGTGGCCGGTCAGCGCCCTCAGGCCGTCGGTGGCGGGCGACCACGGACCGCCGGTCCCGCCCGGGCCGTTGTTCAGGCCGATCGGGTAACCGGGCACCATGTACGGCTGACCGAGGTCGAGACCGCTCTGCAGCGTGTACGCGAGGTTCCACTGCTGGGTGGTCGTGTCGAATACCCACTTCTCCAGTCCGGCCTCCGGCTGCGCCGACGCGGTGGAGTTGATGTAGGTGTTGGTCGTTGGATCGTACGTGGTGTCGCCGGAGCCCTCATCGGCGACGTACACCGTGTGGTCGTTGGCGAACCACATCCCGAACGGATAGTTGATCGGCGACGTGGTCGAGGCGGCGAGGGTCGTCGGGAAGCCCTTGAGGATGCACATGTTGTTGGGCAGCAGAGCGTTGTTGGGCTTCTTCGCCGTGCCGAGGTTCTGGACGTTGAACCCGGTGGCGGCGACACTGGCAGCCGTGGGCAGCGGAGCACCGGGCACGGGCAGCCCGACACCAGTCCCCGGGCACGCCTTGCCCGTCGTGTCGACGAAGTACACGGTGTTGATGCCGTTGCCGCCGCTGCCCTTCGTGTAGTAGATGACGTTGTCGTGGACCGTGATGCCGCGGTAGTTGTTGTCCTTGGTGGACTTGTCCGGCGAGCCGCTGTTGGCCGGGAGCTGGGTGATGTTGAAGCTCCCGAGCGGGGTCGGCGCACCAGGGGTCTGGTCGGCCTCGGGCTTGGCTGATGGCGTCACCAACTGCGCGCCCGTCGAGGCGACGACGTTGGCAGGGGGTGACTTACTCTGGCCGGCGTTCCCTGCCGTGTAGACCAGGTCCTGGCCGTGCTCGTCATTGGTGATGGCGGCGCGGCCGTTGTCACCGCTGTAGGCGTTCGTTAGCGTGAAGGTGAAGTGGCCCCATCGATCGAGCTGCGCGACGACCCGGTAATACGGACCCAGGTCACCGTTGCCCGAGCCGACCGGGGGCGGGCTGACCCCCGGGGGTGGGTCGATCACGCCGGGCGTGTTCGCGTTCGAAACATCAACCGCACCCGGCTGGGCGTAATAGCCCATGAACGACACGTAATTTCCCTCGTGGACTCAAGTTGAGTGCCAACTCGGACTTCGAGGAATAGCTCGTCACGAAGTCGTTGGTCGGGACCGGGATGGTCGCCACGTGCTCACCCCACGGCGTCAGCTCGTCGAGGTACACCGGAGAGGTGACGCCGAAGAACGCGTCGACACTGTCGTTGTTGAAGACCGACGGGAAGTCGTCGCCGTCCGCGACCGCGGTGGCGCAGGGCGCCGCGATCGGCGTGGTCCCGCACTGCGGCGGCAACGGGGTGACGCCGGCGGTGATGTCGCCGGGGACGTAATCGCTCGTGCTGACGAGCAGGTCGCCCGGGATGAGCTCGGCGCCGCGGTGGCCGTGGTGCCACCAGTCGGCCTGAGCCGGTGCAGCAGCGACGCACATCGCCAGGACGCAGCCCGCGCCCGCCAGCAGCCGATGTGCACGCCTGGGCGCTTGCCGCGCGCCGTGCGGTGTCCTTGACATGAGAAGAGTCCTCCTTGCTGGTTTAGGCGGGGCGCGACCCCCACGCCCAGCGAGGCACCCTATTCGTGCGCCAGCGGGCAGCTTGTGACCATCCCGTGATCGAAACCATGACAGCTTTCTTAGGTTCTGGAGGGGATTCGAGAGGAGGCCGACATGACGCCGGCGCGCGCACGCCACGGTGAGTTGCTCGACCGCCGGGCCTTGAACCGGGCGACGCTCGCGCGACAGATGCTTCTCGAGCGCGTCGAGCTGCCGGCGCTCAGCGCGATCGAACACCTCGCCGGCATGCAGTCGCAGGCGCCCCACGCCCCGTATGTCGGCCTGTGGACGCGGATCAGCGGCTTCCGGGCGGACGAGCTGTCCGAGCTGACGGCCACTCGCAAGGCGGTGCGCGGGCCGATGATGCGCGCGACGCTCCACCTCGTCACCTCCGCCGACTACGTCGCCTTCCGCCCGGTCGTCCAGCCGGTCCTGGAGCGGGGCTTCGCCAGCTCGCCGTTCGACATCAGCGGGATCGACCTCGACGCGCTGCTCGCGGGCGGCCGGGAGCTGATCGAGCACCGCCCCCGAACCCGCGCCGAGCTCGGCCCGCTGCTGGCCGAGCGCTGGCCGGAGTTCGATCCGGCATCGCTCGCGCAAGCGGTCACCTACCTCGTGCCGACCGTCCAGGTCACGCCGCGCGGCCTATGGGGCCAGAGCGGGCAGGCACGCTGGTCGACCATCGATGCCTGGCTCGGGCGCGAGCTCGATCCGGAGCCTTCGCGCGAGCGCCTCGTGATCCGTTACCTCACGGCATTCGGGCCGGCGTCGGTCAGGGACATGCAGACGTGGTCCGGGTTGACGCGGCTCGGCGACGTCATCGACGGGCTCCGCCCCGAGCTGACGACGTTCCGCGACGAGCGCGGTGTTGAGTTGCTCGACCTCCCGGGCGCGCCGCGGCCCGGCCCAGACGTCCCCGCCCCGCCCCGGTTCCTGCCCGAGTACGACAACCTGCTGCTCTCCCACGCCGACCGGACGCGCTTCATCACCGGCGGCGAAGCCGTGCCGCTCCAGCCCGGATTGGGAGCGCGCTACGGGACGCTGCTCGTCGACGGCGCGTTCCGCGGAACCTGGAGGATCACCCGCCACGAACAGCGCGCCGTCCTTCACATCGAGCCGTTCGAGCGGTTGCGCGCGCGTGACGTCATCGCAGTCGCGGAGGAGGGCGAGGCGCTGGTGCGCTTCGCAGTCGAGGAAGCGACCGGCTACGACGTGCGCTTCTCGGCCTAGAGGTTCCGGACGGGCCTAGAGGTTCCGAACGCGCCGGCCTATGACCGGGTCCACCGGGTAGCCGGCGGAGTCCCAGAAAGCGCCGGCAACGTCGTCGTCGTGCGCGACCAAAACCGTCACGCGCCGCGCCCCGAGCCCGCGCAGATGCTCCTCGCCGGCGTCGAGCAACCTCCGCGCAACCCCGCGCCGGCGATGGTCGGGATGTACCGCGAGCCGGTACATGTTGCCCCGCCAGCCATCCCACCCTGCTATCAGCGCGCCCACGATCTCCCCCGCGCCGTTCTCGGCCACCAGTAACACGCTCGGTGTCCCGGCAATCAAACGTTCGATGTCCTCGGCGCGGTCCGACGTTGTGGCGTGCTCGCTGCGCGCGAGCGCCCACAACCCGAGCACAGCGGGGACGTCTCCGAGCCGGCACAACCTCACGGCGGGCATGGCCGGCGATCCTAGCCGCGAGCGGACGAGAGCCGGACGCTAGGTCAGCTCGTTGCGCAGCTGCTGGGCTTCCCCGAGGCCATGAAGCTTTTTGAGCGATTGGTGCTCTATCTGGCGGATGCGTTCACGTGTGACGTTGAACGTCCGGCCGATCTCATCGAGCGTCTGCGGATGCCCGCCCCCGAGCCCATAGCGCAGCTCGAGCACACGACGCTCGCGGTAGCCGAGAGCCTCGAGCGCCTCGCGCACAGCCTCTCCGGTGAGGATCTCCACGGCCCGATCGTACGGTGACTCGGCTTGCTCGTCGGCGATCAGTTGACCGAATTCCGACTGACCTTCGTCACCGACCGGCGTCTCGAGTGAGATCGGCGCCTGTCCGGCCCGCTTGATCGACTCGACTTCCGCGGTCTTGAGGCCGGTGACCTCGGCGATCTCCTCGGCGGTCGGCACGCGGCCGAGGCCGGTCGTCAGCTTGCGCTCCGCCCGGCTGATGTGGTTGAGCTTCTCCACGATGTGCACCGGCATGCGGACCGTTCGCGCCTTGTCGGCCAGCGCGCGGGCAATTGCCTGGCGGATCCACCAGGTCGCGTAGGTCGAGAACTTGAACCCCCGGCGATAGTCGAACTTCTCGGTCGCGCGCACCAGACCGAGCGTCCCCTCCTGGATGAGGTCAAGGAAAGGCAAACCCTGGTTCCGATATCGCTTGGCGATGGAGACGACCAGACGCAGGTTCGACTCGACCAGCTTTCGCTTGGCATCCATATCACCGCGCCAGATCCGCTTGGCGAGGTCGACTTCCTGCTGAGCGGTCAGGAGACGCACCTTGCCGATGTCCCTCAGGAACAGCTGCAATCCGTCTGTCGTGCCCTCTGGCTCTCGATCGGCTCGTGGCTTGCGACGGCCACGTTTGTCCGGCGCGGGCTCGATCCTCTGGCTCGCCAACGTGGCCGGGTCGATTTCCTCCACCAGCTCGATTTCACGTCCCTCGAACAGGCCGAGCAACTCCTCGGCGTCGCTTTCCTCGAGGTCGAGCTCCGCGGTGGCGGTGGCGATCTCGGAATACGTGAGCACGCCCAGCTGCAGCCCGCGAGCGATCAGGCCCTTCACCTCGTCGAGGTCCTCGAGTTCCGCTGCTGACACCCGGTTGCCCTTCGCGCTAGGCGCGGGTCTGCTTACACGCAGCGGCCGTAGCCGCCTGGCGTGTCGCCGAGGCCGGACCCGAGCCGCGGATCGGCTGGGCGCGCATTGCCGCTGGACCGTGTCTTTCCCTGCGCGGCATCCCGCTGAGCCTTCCGTCCCGATGTCGGGTTCACGCGGTCAGAGTCCCCGCGCCGTCGATCACATCAATCCAACGCGGCCGAGGGCGGGTGCCGATGACGCCTGTCGACCTGCAGCACCGGCCCCGCAGCGAAAACACCATTAACCCGCGTCCGGGCCAGCACCTACTACCAATGTACTCCCATCGCAACCCCCACGTATGTGAAAGCTGCAGGACGGGCTACGCGTCAAGCGCTCGGAGCATGACCACGTGCTCCGGGTTGACCGCTATTCGCTCCCCGGTGTCGATCTCAACCAGCCAGGCGAACTGCATGATCGAACCGCGCGCGGCATCGAGGATCATCCGCTCGACGTCTCGAGCGGCTCCCTCAACCCGAAACACACTTCCACCAATGACTGTTAGCTCTGTTGCAGGTGGCACTTACTGTTTGTTGTTGCCCGCGCCGAGGCGCGGCTCACCGCGCCTCGCCCCGACCGGAGGGGTTCTCGGCGACCAAGCCGATGTCTAGTCCGGCTGTACGCTGACGTTGAGGGCCTTCGGACCCTTTGGGCCTTGCTCGGACTCATAGGACACCTTGGCGCCCTCGGTCAGCGAGCGGTAGCCGTTGGCTCCGACGATCGCAGTGTGATGTACGAAGAGGTCCTTGGACTGATCATCGGGCGTGATAAAGCCAAAGCCCTTGTCGTCGCTGAACCATTTGACGGTTCCGGTAGCCATTGCTTCCTCCGGCGTTGATCGTGCTGCGAACGCGGAGATTGCCATGAGCAAAGGCTACGAGCGCTGGCACTACGGTGCCGGGTATCAGCCCGGCTTGACGCGCGCAGTGTAACACTCGGACGCCGACGCAGAGTCGGATAGATCCGCAACCGCCCCGCCCATCCGGAACCGCCTCGCCCAGCCGGAACGGGCCTCGGCCTCGGCCTCGTGCTGTGAAGCGCTGGATCCGAAGCATAAGGGCTGCTACCGTGCTGTGGGGAGGGCGACGATGTCGCCCGCGAGGTTTTCTCGCCGACGCAGCGAATCTCGTCTCGATGAAGATCGCGCCGGCGAAGGGAAGGAGAGCGATGCCCAGCGGCCGCTTTGACCAGCTCGCGGCAAACGAGCTGACGGCGGGTTCGTCGGCTGTGCCTGCTCGCATGGGCTTCCGGCTGGCCTCTCATCGCCCGCACGGCAACGGCGAGGTTGCGAAATGAAGACGACGCGAGAGAAATCAGAGGAGAAGCGCAAGGCCAAGCTCGAGGAGATCCGCGAGCAAGTCGACAGCGGCACGCTCGTTATCCGCGCCATGACGCCGGAAGAGCGCCGGCAGTATCCGCCTCGTCCGGTCGAGCGCAGACGGTTTAACCGCACATGAAGAATGGCGAGCGCGAGCGGCTGGTCACTCGGATCAGGCAGCTCCGCCAGACTGGCAGGACCACTGAGGGGCAGCCGTCGAGCGATACCGGCGATCCTGATCGCGCCCAGATGGTCAGGCTCGAGGAGCGCGTCGCTCACCTCGAGCAATTGCTCGAGGGACTTCAGGACTCCGTGCACCGGGAGTCCGAGCGACAGGGCAGGCGGATCGCCGAGCTCGAGGCCAGGATCGAGCCCGGAGCACTTAGCGAGGCCATGAGCAAGGACGCTCGCGAACGCGGGCTGTAGCAGCTCTTGACCACCTTCTTCATCCCCGGAGCGTCTGACGATCCGCGTGTCCTCGAGGACATCTACGCCGAGATGCGGAGCCAGATCGAACGTGACCTGGGGCAACGACCTAGCGCTCGCCGGATTGTGAGACTGTGGACCCGCCGCGGGAGCGTTGACTGCATCGCCGAGGTCGGCCGTGCGGACCCTGTGCGCGGCGGCACCGTGATGGCGATCTTCGACATGGGACATCACCGGCCGTTCGTCGTCTGGCGTCAGCCAGACGACGGAATGCGAGAGGGAGTCCGCGAGGTGCTGGCGTGCAACGCCTACGCCGTGTCGGAGTTCGATCGATGACCTCGAGCGGCCAGATCGAGCTGGTCCGAGCGGACGTGCGCGACGCGACGGCACAACACCCGGCGGAGTGAACGACATCGTCCTCCGCGCGCCCGCGGTAGTCAGTACGCAAGTCACGCTCGCGCAAAATCCACAGTCGCAGCTGTTGATTTCATCCCACTGAACCACTTCACCGTTCCTGTTGTCATCTGCTTGCTCCGGTATGTGCACTGCGAGACGCGAGCCTCCCGTCTCAATAACGAGTACCGGGGTCAGGACCTGGTAAGCTCAAGTCGCTCGGTGAGCCCAGCTCTTCACGCTTTCGGGGCAACGTTTCCACTCAGAGGGGCAGAGAGGCCGTCGGCGATGGCTGCAGCAAGGAACGTTTTGCGCTGCTGCGCGTGCACTCGTGCGGCGTGCCCTGTCTCGAAAGGGGTTCGTCATGATCTATACCTGCTGTCCTAACTGCCGCCTGCGGTTCACCGCGGCCGCCGCGAGTTACCTGGTTGCCTGTCCGGAATGCGGTCGGCCGCCGCAAGCGATGCCGGGTGCAGAAAGCGTCGTCGGGTTTCGGCTCTTCGTACTGGAGGATGTGCCCCAAGAGCTGCCTGAAGCTGTCGCGGTGTCCCTCCCAGTCCCTCACCCGGGCGCCGGAGGTTCATGACCGACCTACACCTGCGCATCCTCCGCCTGGTCGCCAAGCGGCGACAAAAGGAGCTGGACGACCACGACGCCGCCGACCACGCCCGCGGCGCCGCGTCCGCCGGCCGCAGGCGCGATCTCAAACGAGCGGCCGGGCGGAGCGAAGCGAACCTCTTGGCGGCCCAAGCGCGACGGCGCCACCGATGGCCGAGGCGCGCCCGGTAAGGGTGTGCGGATCGGTACGAGCTGGCGCGTGATCGTCCGGTTCCTGACGTGCCACTGGCCATACCAGGCGTTCCGCTTCTCGAAGATGCTGCCCGTGCGGTACCGCCGCTTCGCGGCACTGCTCGGCTTAAGGGAAGGCGGTTGCTCTGCGGCCATCGCCCCTTCATACGCCCACGCAGGCCGCCGGCGCGACTTTGCGCCCCCGTTCCGATCGGACCGACCGCGCGTACCGTCGATTGGAGATCTGCTGCCGTCCCAGCGCCCCCGGGGCGTCATGGCCGGCCCCCCGCGGAGCGGCCAGGCGGCTCCGCAGGCCGCCCAGCGTCGACCGGATCTGGATGAGCTGCGGCCTCGACTCGGGCGGCCGCCCAGCTCCCGAGCACCCGCGTCACGACGCTCGCCGAGGGCGAGTCACCTCCGCGGAGGCGCTCGAGCGCCTCTCCCCCACGTCGGCGCGCGTGCGTGCGCGACCAGTCATAGGACGACGGCCACCGGCCATAGCGGGCCTGCCAGACCCGCATCGTTTCCAGTACACGCGCGCGCGACCAGCGCCGTTCGATCGCGCCGGGGTGGCAGGCCTTGCGGTAGGCGTGAGCGTCGCCCTTGCCGTTGCGCGGCTGGGTGTAGGCGCCGCAACCCCGGCACACTCCCTGATAGCGAACCTTCACTGCCCGCGCCTTCTCTCCTGTGGCGTCCTAAGCGCCTAAAAGGCGTTAGTCTCCCGTCGAGAGGGGTCGCATGTCGAAGCCCAGAGATGTCGTGGTCGTCCGCGTGAGCGAGAAGGGCGACCGGGAGGACGAGCACTTTCACTCGCCCGAGGTGCAGATCGAGGCCGCCAGGCGGTGGGCGAGGGACCCTGGTGAGCGGCTTGTTGCCTCGCCGATTCCCGAGATCGACGTCAGCGGCAGGCTGCCGCTGTCCAAGCGCCCCGGTCTGTTGGCGGCGATCGAGATGATCGAGGCCGACCGGGCCGACCAGCTGGTGGTGGCGTATTTCGATCGGCTGGTGCGCTCACTGAAGGTCCAGTTGGAGGTGATCGAGCGTGTGGAGAGGGCGGGCGGGGAGATCTTCGCGCTCGATCACGGCAAGCTCACGAACGGCACGGCGGCGCAGCGCTTGTCGACGAACATGCTCGGCTCGGTGTTCCAATACTTTGCTGAGATCACGGGCGAAAAGGTGACGGCGGCTCAGGCGCGCGCGGTGGCGCGGGGTGTCTACCCGCACCCGAAGATCCCGGTCGGGTATGTGCGCGGCGAGAACGGCGTGCTGACGGTGGAGCCCGCGGCGGCGAGGGTCGTGGTGCAGGCGTTCAAGCGCCGCGACCGGGGCGCGTCGCTGGTGGAGATCCAGGCGTTCCTCGCCGAGAATGGGATCGAGCGCGCGCTCTCCGGCGTAGCCTGGATGCTGCGCTCGCGGATGTACCTCGGTGAGATCCACTTCGGCGAGCTGCACAACCCGCAGGCTCACGAGGCGATCATCAAGGATCGCGGGCTGTTCGAGCGGGTGCAGCGGCGGACGGTCTCGCGCGGGCGCCAAGCCAAGTCAGACCGGCTGCTGGCCCGCCTGGGTGTGCTGCGGTGCGGGACGTGCGGCTCGCGGATGGTGATCAACTCCGACAGCGGCAGCTACCGGTGCGGCGACACGAGCGCGAACCGCTGCCAGCGACGAGCGGCGGTCAAGGCCGACCGCGTCGAGAAGCTGGTGCTGGACGCGGTCCGGGCGTACTCGGCCACCGCCGACCCGCACCCACGCGCGTCGCGCAAGCAGCAGATCCGCGAGGCGGACGAGGCGATCGAACTCGCCAACGCGGATCTCGATGACACGATCCGGCAGCTCGGCGAGCTTGGATTGTTGGGCCGGCCCGCGAGCCAGGAGACCTTGGAGAAACTCGCCAAGACCCTCGATGACGCGCACGCCGTCCGGGCGCGACTCGGCGATGGGGGCGAGATCAACATCATCGGTCCTGACGAGATCGACAAGCTGCGCGAGCCCGCGAAGCGCTTGGCGGCGTGGCGACGGCTCATAACCGACAGCGTCGAGTCGGTCACAGTCGCGCCTGCGATGACCGCCGATGGGCGCCCCAGTCGCCTCTGGGACCCTCGCCGGATCGCCATGAGGTTCCTTAGCCAGCACCCATAAGGAAGCCGCCAGCAGCGACTTCTCGCGCTTCAGTTGACACCCTCGGGTCGTACGATTCGCACACCTCTGCCGACGGTCACGGAGTCGGACATCGTCGCCGGGCACGACTCCGCAACCGAACGAGAAGCAGCAGAGCGAGATCGGCGTCACCGGCCGTGCGAGATTCGTCCGTCGGGGAGGCGCGACGCCTTGACAGAGAATCCGCGGTCGTCTGTCAGCAGCCGCCAGTTGTGGGGAGCACACAGTTCGGTGGTCGCCGGGGTCACGGCCACGGGGGTCGGCGCGACTATCGGAACCGTGGCATAGGAGTCGCCGAACGACGGCCCGGCGGACGCCTCCTTTGTAGGCATTGCGATCGCGCCGTTCGCAGTGCTCCACGAGCAAAAGCGAAAGCGGGGAGACCCGTGATCCGACGCCTGCGCGGCGTCGCTGCATCTGTCCGGAAGGAGTAGTCAGACCGACGGCTTCGCTGGTGGCTGCTTTGCTGGCCGAGCAGAAGAACGCCGACCACGACGGCGCGGTTCTGCGACTCGTCCAAAGCGCTATGGCGTGCTAGCCGAAATCGACGGCGCGGTTCTGCGACTCGTCCAAAGCGCTATGGCGTGCTAGCCGAAATCGAGTTACCACCGTCCCGTGCCGACTGCTCCTCGCGTCGGAATGCGGGGCACGGTGCCGTCGCGCCCGCAACGGCGACGAAGCAGTGTGGCGATGCCAGCCAGAGCGCTGGCTCTCGTCCTTGACGGCGCAAGGCGAGCGAACGCGACGACTCGTCTCTCGCCGGTGACGCGTCAGCCCGCGACGCGTCCGACCACCTTGGGGGTGAGATCGGCGATCGCGTCCACGGTGGCGGCCGCCAGCTTTAGCGCGTCATCGGTGGGCGGATAGTGCGGATTGGGCACCGCGATCACTGTCATGCCCGCCGCGGTGGCGGCTCGCAGACCGTTGCTGGAGTCCTCTACTGCGGCTGACTTCGCAGGATCGACGCCCATCTTCTCGGCTGCGGCGAGATACACGCCGGGCGCCGGCTTGCCCCGGGCCACCTCTTCTGAGGAGACGGTGGCAGCGAACGTGCCGGCGAGCTCGCCCAGCTCCAGCAACAGCTCGATGATCTCGCGGTTTGAAAAGGAGGCAAGCCCCAGCGGCCAGCGCTGTCGCAACGCGCGGACAACGTCGAGCGCTCCGGGGAGCAGCGGCAGCTGCTCTCGGTAGAGCTCCTGCATGCGCCGCACGACCTGGCGGTTGATCTCCTGCGGATCGAGTGGAAGGGCGAGCTCGTCGGGCAGATAGCGTGCCCATTCCGGCGAGCTCATGCCGAGCACCACAGTCGGCGCATCCTCGTGCCAGCGGCCGCCGGAGCAACGCGTCAGCTGCTCCTTGGCGCGGTTCCAGAGCTGCTCGGAATCCAGGAGGACGCCGACCAAGATCAGAACTCGCGGACGGAGCTTTATCTGCGCGGGCTTTCCGTTCTGTCTATCGCGACTAATACGCACATGGCCCGCTCGAAACGGCGCGATCCGACCGCATCTAACCGGATCCGGTTCGAGCCGAGGCAGCGCGCTGCGATCATGCGAGCGGAGGAGCACCCTCGCGCCCAGGCAGACAGCCCGATCCTTGTTCGATTGCTCGTCTCGCCGCCGCGGCGCGGCTCTTGGTGGTCGTCTCAAGCGACGGCGACCTTGGTTAAGAGAGGCCTGCCGCTTCCCGAGGGAACCGGTCGGGGCGGAATTTACCGAGGCGTGGACGGCGCCCGCACGACCGCAGGTCCTGCTTCTGCGTTGACGACGGGGTTGTCGTTCCTTAAGCGCGACGCGCGCTCACTTGCGCGTTGCGGCCTGAGGGTCTGCCGGGGGTCAGGGTTGCGGGACCGTGCTCTGCGCGATCCATTTGTACAGATCGTCTGCGAACGCGTTCGGGTCGCGTGTCCGTATGTAGGTCGCGACGGCGTCGTAGAAGGCCTCCTGGAAGACGGGGCTCAGCCCTTCGCCGTGGGCGACGGACAGCAGCACGGGCAACGTCCAGAACGCCTTCGAGGATTCCCGCTGATATGCGGGCAAGGACGAGACGTCGACGTCGCGCACGACAGGGATTGACCCCTTATGCCTGCTGAACGCGAGTTGCGTGGCGGGATCGCTGATCCCACTCAGGAACGCCAGGGCGTTCTTGGCATTCTTTGCCTTGGTTGCGGCGACGAAGACGTCGACGACGGCGAGGAAGCTGCCCTGGGTGCCGGGGAAGGCAACGCCGTCGAAGCCGGTGCCCTCGTGGGCGCCGTCGGCCAGGAGCTCGCCGAAGGCCGAGTCGTTCATCGACTCGAAAGCGCACCCGCCGGCCGCGAGCTTCTTGGTCGCCTGGTCCCAGGTCAGCTGGTTCGCCTCGGGGTCGGCGTAGCGCAGGATGGCGCCGAAGTTATTGAGGGCGGTCTGGACCTGCTTGCTGCGCCAGTCGAGGCCGTTGTGGATCATGTGCTGCCAGCCCCGGGTTCCGATCGAGCTCAGCAGCGTGTTCTCGAACAGCTCGACCGTGGTGAACGGGTCCTTGGCGCCGAGACATAGCGGCGTCGAGCCCGAGGCTTTGATCTTCTTGAGGTCGCTGATGAACGAGTCGATCGTGTAGCTGCTCGAGGGGCGTGCGACGCCAGCCCGCTCGAGGAGCTTGGTGTTGAACCACAGGACGTTGCTGCGGTGAGCGCCGGTCGGGACACCGTACGGCTGATGGTCGTGCATGAGCGCGGTGAGGATCGTGCGGTTCATCCGCTCGCTGAGACGCTCAGCGGCGAAGATTGAAGCGACGCTGCGGATGACGCCGCGGCTGGCGTAGCCCTGGACTGACTTCCCGGCGAACGTTTGCCAGACATCGGGCGGGTCGTTGCGCTGGAGTCGTTTCGCGAGCTCGACGATCGCGTTAGCGCCGGCGCCGCCCGCGACGGCGGCGTTGATCGCCGTGACGCCCGGGTTTGACTGGCGGAAGGCGGCGAACAAGTCGTTGAGGGCGGCCGACTCGGACTTCGAGGTCCACCACGACACGACCTCGAGTTGCTTGGTGCTCGTCGCGGGGCTTGTCGGCGACTGGCTGCCGCACGCGCTGACCGCGGCGGCCAGTGCGGCCGCGACGATCGTGACCCGCCAGCGTCCGCTCACCCCGTTCCCTCGGCGGGTTGCGGTGGCCTCGCGACAGTCGGAGGAGCGACATCGTGGGCTGGCCGGCCGGCCGTCACGCTCGGCTCGGCCTTGAGGTCGTAGAGCGCGTAGAGACCGACCATCGCGAAGCAGAACGCCGGGACGATGAACGAGAACGCGGGGCTGGTCGCGTCCACGACCTTGCCCTGGAGCACCGGCATGATCGCGCCGCCCACGATCGCCATGACGAGGCCGGCCGCTCCGAACTTCGTCGCCGGTCCGAGGCCCTTCAGCGCTACGCCGTAGATCGTTGGGAACATCAGCGACAGGCAGAACGACAGCGAGACGACGGCGATCACGCCGGCCATGTTCGGATTCCCCATCGCAAACAGGCACAGCGCAACCGCGAGGAACGCGAGCACCGCGAGCACCTTGGTCGCCCGGACGAATCCGATCACCCAGGTCATGAGAAAGCGCGAGGCGAGGAAGATCAAGAGACTCACCTGCAGGTATGCGGCTCCCTTGGTGAGGCTGCCGCCGAGCGCCTGGCCCACATACTGGATCAGGTACGTCCACGTGCACACCTGCGCGCCGACGTTCATAAACTGGGCAACCACGCCCAGGCGGTAGCGCTTGTTGCGCCACAGGACGCCAAACAGCGCGCGAGTGCCGCCCTCGTACGAGCTCGCCTCTGGGAACTCCTCCACGATCGGCGGCGCCTTCCGGGTTGCGATGGCGATCCCGATCAGGATCAGCAGGATCGCGAGGCCGACGTACGGCGCCATCACCGCCCCCAGCTCGCCGGCGCGAATCGTGTGTAGCTGATCCGGCGTAAGCGACGAGATATCGACCGGATCGGCGAGTTTGGGCAGGATCAGCGTCGCAGCGAGGAATACGCCGAGGTTCGTGCCGACGGGATTGAACGCCTGGGCGAGGTTCAAGCGACGCGTTGCCGTGCTCTCCGGACCAAGCGCGATGACATACGGGTTCGCTGACGTCTCGAGCATTGAGCAGCCCGCCGCCATCGCGAACAGGGCGACGAGGAACGCGTCGTAGGTCATGATCTTGCTCGCCGGGAAGAACAGAAACGCCCCGAGCGCGGCAAGCGAAAGACCGCTCAGGATGCCCGTCTTATAGCCAAACCGCTGATTGATGAAGGCCGCTGGGAGTGCCAGCAGGAAGTACGCGCCGAAATACGCGAGCTGCACCAGCGACGCTTGAAACGTGCTCATGTCGAAGATGCGCTTGAACCCGGCGACCATCGGCGTCGTCAAATCCTGCGCGATACCCCAAGCCGTAAAGCAGCAGATGAGCGCGATAAACACCACCACCATGCCTTTGCCGATCAGCGGCTGGCTTCGCGTCGCCTCCGGCTGTGCGACCACTGCGGGCTTGGCGATGCTGCTCAACGGCGTCACGCTCCTCTCGCGCCGCGCTCACCTTCTCCACGCAACTTCTACTCACCAAGGTGCGACATGTCAACCCGCGTTCGGCGGTATCGGATGATGCCTTGAGGTCGGCCACCTTTGGCCGGCTCCGCCTGATCGGCCGATCGATCCCGGCGCGCCATCGCGGCCAGGGGACGTCGTTGGGCAACTCGAATTCGGGCGTAGCCTCCGATCCGCGCCATAGCTCCGCTCGGAGAGGTGACGCGTGTTAACCCGAAAAACAGGAGTTTCACAACGGCGGGCAAGATTGTGACCCTGGGTGAGGTGGTGGCGGACGCCTACGAGGAGCAGACACCGTCCGAGTGGAGCTCCAGTTCAACGCCCGCCCGGGCGGCGACGATGCGCAGGTCGTCCGTGGCTGTTTCCCCTCGTCGAGCGTGATCTGCGGCGATCGGGCGCCCCTCTGAGCCAGCGGCCTTCGGCCAGCGCGTCGAGGTCGACATGGTCCAGGGAGGTGACCAACACATCCGGATCGGCGGCGGCGAGGAGCTCCTCGTCATGCGCGCGCGAGAGGCCGAGGGCGGCCATCCCTCCCGCCTCGGCCGCCTGGATGCCGGACACCGCGTCCGTAACGCCGAAGCACTCCTCCGGCGGCACGCTCAGCTCTTTGCACCCCGTGTGAGGAACATCTCAGGATGCGGCTTCCCCTGCGCGCGAAGTCGCGGCCCGATATATCGGCGTCGAAGACTCCAGGAGGGTGAGCCCCGGCTTCACCCGGTCGGACTCCAGACCGTTCTCTTCCGCGACGGTGTCCAGGCGGATCTGGCGCAGGAAGAGGCCCGCATTGTTGGAGGAGGAGACCGCGGCGACATGGATCCCGGCGTCTCTTTATCGCGATGATGAAGCGCAGCGCGTCCGGGTAGGCGGTGAACGCCCGCGTCTTGCGAGCCAGCGATTATCGCGGTCCCGCCGACTTCGCCCGTTCGTTCCGCGGTCGAGGACTTTCGAGTGAATGGGGCGCGCCGCCCGGTCGTCAACTGAAGGAGTCCGGCGGCTCCTTCTTCCGCGCGACGCAGCCTCCGAGAGCGCTGGGAGATCCACTTCGTCCAACGTCGAGACAACGATGTCGGCGTCGGCAGCAGCGAGGGCGTCCGCCTCGCCGGCCCGTCCCAGGCCGATGACGGCCATGTCGGCCGCCTTCGCCGCCTGTACACCGGAGACGGCGTCCTCGACCGCGAAGCACCGGTCCGCGGGGACGCCCAGCTCTCGCGCGGCGGTAAGGAAGATCTCGGGATAGGGCTTGCCGCCATGGGCGAAATCCCTTCCAGAGACGTCCGCGTCGAAAATGTCGAGCAGGGTGATGCCCGGCCGGACGAAGTCGTAGCGAAGACCCTCGCGATCGGCGAAGGCATCGAGTCTGATCTGGCCGAGTAACCGAGCTGCGTTCTTCGAGGACGAGGCCGCCGCGATCGGGGTTTCGGCGCCACGCACGACAAGCACGAACCGCAGGGCGTCCGGGTAGGCGGTCAGCTCGCCGGCCCGCAGGAGCTCGTCCATGACCCGCTGTTTTCGGCGGGCGTACTCCTCGGTGCGGGCGTCGGTGGCGGGTACGCCGAAGTAGCTCAGCGCGGCGCGCGCACCGCTTATGGTTGGCTTGCCGGAGATGTGCGCGCGGTAGACCTCGGGCGTGAAGCGCTCGGAGGTGTATTGCGTAGCGTCGCGAATCGATGTCCAGCTCGTCTCGAAGAGCTGGTCGAGTGCGACTCGCCAGGCGTGCTCGTGCGGCGAGTCGACGAGCACGCCGTCGACGTCGAACACCGCGCCGTGAAAACCCGCTCCCTCGATCACGTCACCGAGCGAGCAAGAGGCGACCGTCCGCCTGACCGTGAGTCACACCGGTCGGCTCTCCACGGCACGCGGGACGTCCTCGCCTGACCCCGGGCTCGGCCTTCCGGGCAAAACGTTTCGATTCGACGCACTAGGCGGCCCTCCGCGCCAGGCGCCCTTCCCGCAGAGCCGCGAGGTCGACGTCATCCAGGGAGGTGACCAGCACGTCGGGCTCGGCGGCGCCGAGGAGGTCCTCGTCGTCGGCGCGCGATAGGCCGAGCGCGGCCATCCCTCCCGCCTTGGCCGCCTGGATGCCGGCGACCGCGTCCTCGACGACGAAGCATTCCTCGGGTGGCACACCGAGCTCGCTGGCCCCAGTGAGGAAGATCTCGGGATGCGGCTTGCCCCGTGCGAAGTCACGGCCCGAGATGTCGGCGTCGAAGAACTCTAGGAGGGTCAGCGCGGGTGTCACCTGCTCGGACTCCAGACCGTTCTCTTGTGCGAAGGTGTCCAGGCGGATCTGGCGCAGGAAGAGGCCCGCATTCTTTGAGGAGGAGGCTGCGGCGACGCGGATCCCGGCGTCTTTTACCGCGATGATGAAGCGCAGCGCGTCGGGGTAGGCGGTGAACTCGCCCGCCTCGATGAGTTCGATGACCATCGACTGTTTGCGGTCGCCGTACGTCCTCGACCGGGTCTCGGCGTCGGGGACGTCGAAGTACTCGAGCGCCGCTTGGGCGCCGCTGAAGCGCGGCTTGCCGGACATGACTTGCTGATAGACCTGCGGGGTGAATCGCTCGGGCGAGTAGCTCGTATGGGGCTGGACGTCGCTCCATTGCGTCTCCATGAGCTCTTTGAGCGCGTCGCGCCAGGCGCGTTCGTGCGGCGAGTCGACCAGCACGCCGTCGACGTCGAAGATGGCGCCGCGAAAGCCAGTGGCCATGGTTCCTCCTTTCCTACCTTGTGACGCTCGTCGTCTGCTTGAGCGCGAATGTGTGGTGGTCGCCGGCGCGGAGTTCGCGAACCTCATCGCCCACCCCGACGCGGATTGGGCGGCTGAATCCCTCGGTGTGCGCGACGACCGTCAGCCCGCCGTCCTTGAGCGTGACCCTGATCGGCGTCCCCCGGAACTGCATCGGAAACGAGAGCCCGTCTAACCGGTCGGTGAGCCTCGGGCGGAAGTAGAGGACGCCGTCACGGATGTCGCTGCCGACGTATCCGCGCTGGATGAGATCGAGCGTCCCCGCCATCACCCCGAGGTGGATACCCTCCTTGGTCGTGCCGCCCTGGACGTCTCCGATGTCGCTCTCTAGCGCCTCGATGAAGCGCTCCCACGAGCTCTCCGGGTCCAGCGCGGCCAGGACCGCGGCGTGCGTGACGAAACTCAGCGTCGAGCCATGCGAGGTCCGCGCGTCGTAGTAGTCGATGTTCTTGCGGGCGGTGTCGGGCCCGTACTCGTAGCCGAGCCGCTCGAACAGATGCCGCAGCCGTTCGTCGGAGAACAGGTAGAAGAGCATGACCGTGTCGGCCTGCTTGGCCAGCATGTAGCGGTCGGGATCGTCTCCCTCGGAGCGTAGGATCCGGTCGAGCCGCTGGATCCTGCCGTACTTCTCCCTGTAGGCGTCCCAGTCGAGCTCGGCAAGCTTCTCGTAGCCCTCGAACTGGCTGATGATGCCGTCGCCGTGGAACGGCACGAACATTTTGTGGCTCATCTCGTCCCAGCAAGCGATCTCGGCTTCCGTGAGCCCGAGACGGTCGGACAGTGCCTCGCGGCGACTCTCAGGGAGGAGGTCAAGCACCTTGCGGGCAGTCTCCGCGATCCACGCCACCATGACGTTCGTGTAGGCGTTGTTGCGCAGCCCGCCCTCGGCCACGTCGGGGTACTTCTCGTGGAACTCGTCCGGGCCCATCACGCCGTGGATCTCGTACCGGTCGCGGTTGGGGTTGAACGTGGCGATTGAGGCCCAGAAGCGCGCGATCTCGAGCATCATCTCGGCGCCGTACTGGCGCAGGAAGTCGAGGTCTTCGGTGGCCTCGTAGTAGCTCCAGATGTTGTAGAAGATCGCGGCGTTGACGTGCCGCTGGTTGTGACTGAGGTCCGGCTCCCAGCGGCCCGATAGCGGGTTGAGGTGGACGACCTGTGTCTCTTCCTTGCCGTCGCTGCCGCTCTGCCACGGATACATCGCGCCGCGGTAGCCGGCGTCGCTCGCGGCGGACCGGGCTTGGCCGAGACGCCGGAAGCGGTACATGAGCAGGGCACGGGTGATGTCGGGAAGGCGGAAGTTCAGGAACGGATAGACGTAGAGCTCGTCCCAGAAGACGTGCCCGCGGTAGGCCTCGCCGTTGAGGCCTCGCGCCGGGACTCCGGCGTCCCGGTCGGCCGTGTAGCGGGAGCACACCTGTAGGACGTGAGCGATGTGGAGGCGCAGCAGGAGTTGGACGCGATCGTTTCCCGGCAGCTTGATGTCGCAAGCGCGCCACAGCTCGTCCCACGCTCGCTTGTGGCGCTCGAGCGCCTCGGCGAACCCGGGATAGCGGCTGGCGGACTCCCCGGCACTCCCGAGCGTTTCGCTGATGGCGCGGTCGCGTGAGGTGTAGAAGGCGACCATCTTCTCGACGCGCACGGGCTCGCCCGCGCGCGCGTCGCAGGAGAGGACCTGTTGGATGTAATCCTCCGTCTGGAACAGGCTGCGCCGGACATCGACGGGCTCGTCGGCGCGGAAGACGTTGGTGCGGGCGGACTGGGCGAAGTAGAGGCTCGACTTGCGGGTCTGAACCTTCAGCGCGATGACTTCGGGGCCGAACGTCCGCGGGGAGACCGGGTCGAGGTGGCGGCCCTCGAGATCCGCGTAGCGGGCGACGCCGCGGTTCGTCACGCGCCCGTCAATCGCGGAGATGACCTCGATCCGGCCCGACCAGTTCTCCGGGGTGATCACCCACTCGATCGCTCCCTGGTGATGGTGGGCCATACTGACGAAGCGACGACTGCGCAGGCTGGTCTCCCGCCCGGCCTGGTCTCGGAAGCGCACCGTCCGGGAGAGGAGCGCGTAGCGAACGTCGTACTCGTGGCGGTACTCGAGCAGTTCGACGTTGTCCAGCCCGATCGCGTCGTCGCCCTCGATCCGCAGCTTGAGCACGAGCCAGTTGGGCAGGTTGACGAGGTCCTCGTTGAGGACGGGACGCCCGCCCATAAGCGTCGTCTCGCGGTTGTAGCCGCCGTGCGCGTACGTCCCCGGGTAATGGGCGCCGCCCGCGTCCTCCCACTCGGCCGCGCCGCGTGTGCAGAAGTAGCCGTTGCCGGTGGAGGTCAGGGCCTCGCGCAGGCCCTCCCCGTCGGGCTCGAAGTTGTCGTAGGCGACGACCGCCTCGTCGGCGCGCTCGCCGCTCACCGGGCCAGCGTGTCCAGAAATCGTTCCACCTCCCCGGTCGAGTCCAGCACGAACGCGGCGGATGTGCCGCGGCCCCCGATCTCCGGATCGTCGGCCTGGCCGACGAAGATGCCGATGCCCTTGCCGGAGAGCGCCCGGAAGGCGTCCTCGTCGGTGATGTCGTCACCCAGATAGAGGGGAGCAACATCGTCGCCGTCCAGTCCGAGCGCCTTTAGCAGGTACAGCACGGCCTTGCCCTTGTCCCATTCGAGCTTCGGCTGGATCTCATAGACCATCTTGCCGGGTGTGACCTTGAGTTCGCCGGGATGCTCGGCCAGCACGCGGTCGACGATTGGCTTTATGGCCGGCCGGTCGGCGTCAGCGACGAGGCGGTAGTGCAGCGCGACCGAGGCCTTCTTGGGTTCGACTAGCGAGCCCTCGATCGGGTCGGCCTCCTCACGCACGCGTTCCGTGACGCGCTCGATCAACTCCTCAAAGCCAGTGCCCGCCTCGTGTTCCAACGTGCCCTCGGTTGCAGCATCATGACCGAGCCCAACCGTTGCCGCACGTCATGCAAGTCATTGGGCTGCGAGAGCGGCGTCGACCTCGGCTCGCGTCGGCGGGTCGGCGCCCGGCCGGGAGCATGTGATCGCCGCTATCAGGGCCGCTGCATCGACGACGCTGCCGAGCGTCGCCTCGTCGATCGCCGCCAGCGCGTCGCGGCGCGTGCCGCTGACTAGGTCGGCACGGTGCAACCCGTCGAGCAGACCGGAGGTGAAGGAATCACCCGCGCCGACCGTGTCCACGAGATCGATTGGCACCGCCCGCCGGTGTAACTCCAGGCCCGCGGAGACGGCGTACACACCTGCACCACCGCGGGTCACGACGACAAGGGCGGGCCCCGAGGCGAGCCAGGCCTGCGCGACGTCCTCATCAGGCCGGTCGGGGTAAAGCCAGCGAAGATCCTCGTCGCTGACCTTGACGACGTCGGACAGGGCGACGAGACGCTCGATGTCCGGTCGCGCCCGCGCCGGGTCTCCGAGTAGCGCGGGCCGTACGTTCGGGTCGTACGAGACGGTCACTCGACCCCGCTTGTGTTCCCGCTCCACAAGGTCCACGACGCTCGCCTTGCCGGGTGGAAGGACCGTCGCCAATGAACCGGTGTGCAGACACCGGGCCTCGATCGGGAGCGGCGCCAAGGGCCCCACATCCCAGTCGATCCGGAAGTCGTAGGACGCGATCCCCGCCGCGAGGGTCGCGATCGCCAGGCTGGTCGACACACCCCCCTCCGGGCCCCCGTCGACCACGACACCGCTGGCTTCCAGGTGCGCCGAGATCATCTCTCCGAACGCATCCCGCCCCAGACGCGTCTTGAGCGTCACAGGGACGCCCAGCCGGGCGAGACCGAGCGCGACGTTTGCCGGGCTGCCACCCGGATGTGCGGCCAATGTCCGGCCTCCGCGCTGCCCGACCAAGTCGATGAGCGCCTCCCCGACGACAACGAACATCCGCTTTACCTCACTCAACGAGATCGATGGACTCCGCGCCGCCGCACAGGACGGGCCGCGACGGAGGCCGCGCTCGCGCATCATAGTGGTCCCCGAACCGCCCTCGTCGCCGACCCGGAACTAGATTCAGCGGTGGACCCTCGGGGTAAGATCGGCCTATCAGCGATCAGGAGCGCCCTCTCTTCCTCGTGGTCACCATCAAGCCTCGACTCGACCGGCTTGAGGAAGCTGAGGCGCAGCTGCAGTCCATGCGTCAGAATGCCCTCACCGAGCCGGGATGCGTCTTCATGCACCTCGTGCAGCCGCAAGACGAGGCCGACACGTGGGTGATGCTCGAGATGTTCCGCTCTCGCGCCGCCTGGGACGAGCACATGCGCCAGCCCTACAACACCGAGGGAAACATCATCCTCGAGGACCTGCTGCGCGAGCCCTCAGACCTTCGCTTGTTCGACGAGAAGTAGGTTGTTACGCCTCCGACGCGGCGACGCCGGCGCACTAACCCGGGCCACGGCTGCCGACCCGAAGCTGCAGGCGTGTGACGACGCCGCCAAAGGCGCCGCGGGACACCCCTGTCCCACGCGAGGAGCAGTCCGCGCGGGACAGTGCTGTCTCGATTTCGGCTAGCACGCCATAGCGCCTTGGACGAATCGCAGAAGGGCGCCGGCGCGGTCGGCGCTCTTCTGCTCGGCCAGCAAAGCAGCCACCAGGCGACGCGACGAGCTGACTGCTGATATAGGCGTAGAGGAGCCGCCCGGGAGGTGTGGTGGACGCTGGCAGCCTGGACGGCCCCTCACGCCTATTGGGGCCACGACGGCGACATGACTGCTTCGCGCCAAAGGGAGAACTCTGCTCGGCCCGATTCGGGGCGGATGAAAGTTCTGCGCGTTCGTGAAACCGGGAGTGAGCGGTCAGTGTCGCAGCGGTCGCTTGCGCGCCCGGATCCCGGCATAGCGGGCGCCGGATGCGAGGGCGTCGCGGACGTCGCTGGACACAGCCTTGCCTACTAGGTACAGGGCGGGCAATGGCGAGTCGCTCAGCGCTGCTGAGAGTCGTCCAACCGGGCAGAGGTCCGAGCGCTCGGTGGCGTCCCAGAAGTGCTCCGCCCGGGTTGCCTGAAGGGCCCCACCCTTGGCGGTTATCCCGGCGAGGCCGACCGAGATGCCCTCCGCGGCGAGTGAGCCGATCACCGACTTGAACGCTGCAGGCGTGCGTGCCGCGCGGAGCGCGCTTGCCCCAGATGTGAGGCCTGTGCGAACACCCCGCCCAAACGCAGATCGCCCGGGGCGGTGTCGCTGGCGTGAACTCGCTCGCCGCCGCCACCGGCAACCACTGGACCCGGTCAAGGGGCCGGGCGCAGGCGATCGGGGCCGCGACGGCGAGCCCCCGCGAGGCGCGAGGGTCCTCTTGCTTGGTGACAGAGCTCACGAGTCGGCACGAACCGAGGGTGCCGCCGGGGCGATTGGCGGACCTTCGGGCGATGGCGCGCGGAGTGTGTTGGCCTCGGGTTCCTCCCGACCGGCGATTCCGTGTTTGAATTCGCGGAGGCTTTGTCCTAGCGCGCGGCCGGCCTGCGGGAGACGTTTGGGCCCGAGGATCAGCAGCACCACGATCAGCAGGATCGCGATGTGGCTGGGAGTGAGTAGTCCTGTGGTCATTCGTTCAGTTAGCGGTAGGTTCCTGGTGTGACCACGCCGGCGTAGTAGAGGAAGTGCGCGCGGGTGTAGCTGCGGTTGCCAGTGATGTTCGGGTTGAGGTTGGCGCCGAGGGTGAGGTCGGCGCCGAGAAATGGGGTGAACCGCGGGTAGATGCTGAGGTAGCTGGTGGGGTCCGCGCGCAACAGCCCGATCAGTGTTTCGGTGACGATCCGGCCGCCGACCGGCCCGAGGTTGAGGCCGTCGGCCATGGCTTTGGCTTCGGCGAGGATGTAGTACCAGAGCGGGGTGCTGGTGGCGAACGGTCCGTAGACGCTGCCGATCTCGGAGAGCTCCGCGGGACTCAGCGGGTCGACGCCCATCGCGCGGGCGACGGCCTGGCCCGACGGCAGTCCCCAGGTGAGCTGGCGCAGCAGGTTTCGCTGTGGTAGCACCGTGGGGCTGGTCTGAGTGTGCGGCGCGATCGCCGGGACGGGCAGCGTGAACATCACGCTCGAGATCGTGGTATCGATCTTCTTGTTGTTCTTGACCTGCCCATCGCCGAGATCGAAGAAGGTCTGCCAGCCGACATAGCGCCGCGCGGCGGGGAATCCGCCCAGCAGATCGTCGCGGTCGTAGCTGGGAGGCGCGCTGAAGTCCGGCTCGGTCGCGTCGAACACCAGCCCGAAGAACGGATCTGCGGTCGGGCTCGTGCTATCGCCGGTTCCGCTGGTGAAGTTCGCTCGGTAGGACGGGCGCACCATGCTGTGCCCGAACCGGTAGCAGGCGGCGCCGAACTCAATCGGCATGAACGCATCCCCGGGCGGCGGCTTATAGAACCGATTGCCCTTCTGGACCACGTCTGAGACGACCTGCTGGCCAGCGATCTGCGGAAGGTGCTCATTGACCAACAGCCACTGGTAGTGCCACAGCGTGACCTGGCGAGCGATCAGGAACGGCGCGTAGCTGTTCGCCAGGTCGGCCGCCTTGGCGGTGGGAAAGCGGCTCAGATCGAACTCCGAGAGCTCGGCCAGTACCCGGTTGTAGAACAAGATGTGCCCACAGTGCAACCCCGCGATCATCACGTTCTCGTCGTTGCGCGGATCGCCCAACAGTGCCGTGTACGTGCCATCGCCGTTGGACACGCGGGGGACGTCCTCGTGCACCCCACCGCTTCCGATCTTCAGCTTCGGCCCCACCGACCCATCCAGGTTCTGGACGTACAGATCCGGTCGCCGTCCTGGGCCGCCGCCGAACACCGAATCCAGATCAAGCGCCGGAGTCCGGGTGTTGGGCGACGTCAACGGGTTCTGAGGCACCCCTAGCTGCGAGGTCTGATCGAATGTAATGTCGTGATCGGTGAACTGGCCCACGAACGTCGAACCCGCGGTCATCGTCGGGTTATCCGGGTTGGTGCCGTAGGGGTTTGTCGCGGTCGGGTTGCCGTTGACGGTCGGATCGACGATCAATGCCTTGGGCCCCGCCGCCAGATCATCCCCGGCATCGAGGATCCCGCCTTGCTGCCCAACCTCCAGCAACGCTGTACGCACCGTGTCGTTCGCCTCGGCGAACGGTGGCAGATCAGGGAACATCCGCCCGAAATCGATGCTGGTGGCAGGCGCACCGGCGTGCGCAGAGTGAGGGTCGGCGCCATTGGCCGCGGCCGGCAGCGTGGCGGCCTCGGCGCTCGGGGTCGCCAACCCTGTGCGCACTCCAACCGATCCAGCGAGCACACCCGCACCAGCGGCGCCCACCCCCTTCAAGAACTGGCGCCGAGACGGAACCCCATGCTGCGTATCGGTGCTCATCCCACTCCCTCGCTCCCGTCGCGCCCGTGGCGATATGTCGTCTGATGCACTTGTTCAGCCATGCCGCCAACGTATGAGCGCAGACACGAAGGTGCATCGGGAGGACCACCTATGTTGCGAATCTGCGCTACCTATCTTGGGGGGACGGCACGACCGGATCGCAGCGCTGATCGTTGACTTGACGGCCTGATCGTGCGGGTGGACGATGGCCCGGTGATGAGGACCGCTTCCAGTGGCGGACGCCCCAGCGCCCCAGCCTCGTGGACCGCAGCGCTGCTGTCGAGGATCCGCGGCTTCTGCGGTCGGCCGTGGCTAGGATCGGCCGCCGAGCCCCAGCTCCGCCGCCCGGGCGCTGGCCTCGCCGCGCGTATGTGCGCCGAGCTTGCGGAGGATCGCGGAGACGTGGTGGTCCACCGTCTTCTGTGATACGACGAGGCGCTGCGCGATCTCCGCGTTGCGCAATCCGTCGCATAGCAGGTCCAGCACCTCGAGTTCGCGGGCGGTGAGGCCGGCGGGATTCTGTCGTGTCCGCGTGCGTGGCCCGCGCGGGATCGAGCGCACCCCGCGCTCTCGCAGCCGGCGGGAGACGATCGCGGCGGCTGGCCGTGCGCCGAGCGCCTGCAGCTCGTTCAGTGACCGGCCCAGCAGCTCCGGATCGTCCGATCCGAGGCGAGCCATAGCCGCTTCGTACGGGCAGTCGAGCTCCTGCCAGCGCTCGGAGGCTCCGGCCCAGTCACCGGCGATCTCGAGCAACTCCGGATGCCGCTCGTCGCCCGTAGCGATGAGCCCGGGGCTGAGTCCCCCGCGCCAACTCCAGTAGGCCACCGCCGCCGCGTATGGGTCGTCACGGCGCATCGGGAACCCTCGGGCCGGCTCGATCTCGGCGGCGATCGCCTCAGGCCGGCCCTCGAGCCAGGCCACCTCGGCGCGTGCCACCGCGACCGGTCCGATCCACTGGAACTCCCGGCGGGGCAGCGCGCTGGTCAGTGCCTCGTCGAGCGGCGCCCAGGCCTGCGGGTCACCACGGCGGGCACGCACCAGGCCGAGCGCGACCAGCGCGTGAACCCGGGAGAACGGACACGGCTTCCCGAGGCAGATCTCAGCCAGCCGCGCCGCCTCGTCCCAGGAACCGTGCCACAGCTCGAGCTTCGACTGCCAGGCGAGCAGGTAGTAGCGCCAGAGGTCGATGTCGCGACCATCGCAGTATTCAAGGCCGGCCTGCACGTGCCGCTCGGCCAGCTGGTAGCGCCGCAGCCGCGCGGCCGTCCGGGCGACTACCACGTGTGCCGCAGCCACGTCATGGTCGAAGCCGGTGGCCGTGCCCGCCTTGATCGCGTCCTCGAGTTTCGCCAGACCGGAGTCCTGGCCGGTGAAGAACTCGACCCAGCCGAGCGTGATGAGCGCCGCCACGAGCTGGCGCGGGCGGTCGATCGCCTCAGCCATCCGGAACGCTCGCAGCGCCCAGTCTCGAGCCTCCCCGGGCGCCTCGGCGGCCAGCTTGAGCTGCGCCACTTGGGTGTAGGCGATGACCAGCTCCTTCTTCGCGCCGAGTCGCTCGAGCTGATGCACGGCATGGATGGCCATCGGCAGCGCGTCGGAAACCGAGCTGGTCTCCCAGACGAGGTTTGACAGCCAGCTGAGCGCCGCCGCCTGCCTGAGCTCGTCGCCCAGCTGCCGATAGCAGTCGAGCGCTTGCCGCTGCTCGGGCTCGGCGCCCTCGAAGTCAGCCACGAGATAGCACTCGGCCGCCCGCCGCTCGCGCAGCTGGGCCCGGGCCTTGAGCGGCAGCGCGTCGCCGTAGGCCAGCGCCCGCCCGTAAAGCGCCGCCCCCTCGCGATGGGCGCCGAGCCTGCCGGCGCGGGCCGCGGCCGGTGCAATGAAGCGCATCACCTCGTCCGGGTCGCCGCAGCCATCGGCGTGGTGGGCCAAGCGGGCAAGATCTGGCTCGCCCCAGGGCGGCTCCGCCAGCGCCCGGAGCGCGGCGTGGTGCAGCTTGCGCTTCTCGTGATCGCTAATCGCCGAGGCGATTGCCTCGCGCGTCAGCTCGTGACGGAACGCGACCGCGTCGCCTAGGGAGATGATCATCCCGCTCCCGAGGCATTCCGCCAGGTTCTGCTCGGGTTGAGACACGAGATGGTCCAGCAGCCACAGCTCAGCCTGTGGGCCGGTCACGGCGATCGCCTCCAGCAGCTGGCGGGCGCTCGGGCTCACTCGCGCCGCCCGGGCCAGCACGGCGTCGGCGACGCTGTCTGGCAGCGTCTCCCCCATGCCGGCCAGCAGCTCGGTGACGAAGAACGGGTTGCCGCCGGTACGGCGGTAGAGGATCTCGCCGTCGCCGTCGAATGGCTCGGCGAGCGACTTGACGGCGTCCAGCGACAGGGGCATGAGCGACATCCGGACAATCGGCTGGCTCGCCCCCAACTCGCCGATCAGCACCCGCAGCGGATGCCACCGCCCCAGCTCGTCGTTGCGATACGTGAGAAGGATCAGGGCGCCGACCCCGGCCAGCCGTCGGGCGGTCAGGCGCAGCACATCGAGGGTCGCCTCATCCGCCCAGTGCAGGTCCTCGAGCACAACCAGCGACGGCGTGGCATGCTCCTGGAGCTCGCGCAGCAGCGCACTGGCCACCACGTGTGGCTTTGCGCCCTCGTCGATCAGGCCGCCAAGCTCCCCCTCGCTGGACTCGGCAAGGTCGATGAACGGGCCGAACGGCCGTGGCGCGAGCAGCGGCTCGCAGGCTCCCTGCAGGACCTGCTCGCGGGCCCCGCGGCGATGGCAGAACTCGCGCACGAGCGTGGTCTTTCCCACGCCCGCCTCGCCGCCGATGAACGCGACCATGCCAGATCCGCTCAGGGCGACCTGCTCCAGGCCCTGCTCGAGCCTGCCCAGCTCGCCATCGCGCTCCAAGAGAGCGCCGCTGTGCCCGCTCGCGGCGGACGACTGTGCCGACAGGCTCATCGCAACCGGCCCCATGCACAGGATAGTCGGGCTGGGGTGGGCTGACCACAAAATAGGTATCGCCGCGTTCCAACATGGGGAGTCCTCCCGATGCGGATCGTCAGGCCCGCTCGTACGGTCCTCGAAGCCAGTCATAGCTGACCAACCGAGGAGGACCCAGATGCCCAGGTACATGGTGGAGCGCACCTTCCCTGACGGACTCCAGATTCCGGTCGGTAACGGTGGCGCCGAGCTCTGCCAAACCGTCGTCGAGCGAAACGCCGAGGAAGGCGTCACCTGGGTGCACTCGTACGTGAGCGCCGACAAGCGGACAACCTTCTGTGTGTACGACGCACCCACGCCCGAGGCGATCCGCAAGACCGCCGCTCGCAACGACCTGCCCGTCGATCAGATCACGCAGGTCCAGGCACTTGACCCCTACTTCTACAGGTGAGGGGGTGTGATTGCTCATATGAGAATGGTTCGCGCTGGCCCTGATCAGCGCGTCGGTCGCCGTGATTCCACCCGGGGCGCCAAGGCCGGGCCTGGTCGGTTATGGCCCGATCGCGGGGCCCGGAAGACGATTGGAGGTCGTAATGACAACGTTGTTTTGCCGGCTCCGGAGGCCTGTTGCGGGCCGTGCCGCAGCCGCCGCACTTACCCTGGGCCTCGTTGCCGTGGCCCTGGTATACGGCTCATCTGCGAGCGCCCAAAGCAGTCCTGCTTGTTCCGACGATGTGACGGGCGCTCCGACCGGACCTGCGACGGTGTCGGCCGCATGGACGACGTCCTACGGCAGGGTGCTGGTCGTCGGTTCGGGCCCCTACGCCGGTTGTTCTTTGTACCTGCTCACCTCAGACCAGCTCCATGCGCTAAACGGCGCGCCGTTCGCGTGTAGCGACAACGCGAACGCCTTAAAGTCGCCTTGCGACAGTGACCTGTGGCCGGCGCTCCTCACCAAGGGTGCTCCGATCGCGGGGCCGGGCGTCAACCCCAGGCTTCTCGGTACGGTGACCCGCACCGACTTCGACTTCCTGACCGGCGGGTCGTCGGTCAAGCAGGTGACCTACGCCGGCTATCCGCTGTACCGGTTCTTCCTGGACAAAACGGCGGGGGATACGCAAGGCGCCAACTTGGACGATCCCGTGCCCAGCCCTCCAGGCATCTGGTACCTGGTCGATCCTCGTCGGGGCACTCCCGCAACGGGTCGGGCTCAATTACAGCTCGAGACCGCTCCCGTCGGCGGCACCGGCCCCGACGCGACCGTGCTGGCCGCAACGATGAACAATGACTTCAGCGCCTTCCCCGACGCGAGCTTCCCCGTCTACACCTTGCGCCACGACCGCGGCCACGAGCGGGGCGACATAAGAAGTCGCGAGTGGGGCCACGAAGGCGCCTGTCAGGGGCTATGTGCCGTTTACTGGCCACCGCTCCTCACCTCAGACCATCCTGTCGTAGGGCCCGGCGTTGACCAGCATGCCCTCGGGTTCATCGTCAGACACGACGGCAGTCATCAGGTGACCTACAACGGCCGGCCGCTGTACCTGTTCTACAAGGACGCCTATATCGGGCCGCCTGTTGACGTCGGGACACAGGGTATCTACGGAGCAGGCGCGCACACCCCGTGGGGCGTGTTCAACACGATCCCGCCGCTCCCCTAGAACCCCGTCGCGCCAGCACACACAGAAAGCCCCGGCCGACCCAATCGACCGGGGCTTTCTAACGCCGCCTACCTCCAGCTCACCGACGCCCGACGGGAGGGTGCGGTCCGCTCTCGCTCATGCGCCGGCTCGGCCACGGCCTGCGTGTGCCCAGACCCTGCCAGCAAGCGAAGCTACGGCGGCCACGGGCCGCTCCAGCTCGTTCTCCAGAGGTGAAGTGGCCGCCGAGGCCACACGGCTAGAGCTCTGCAGCCCAAGATCGGTACAGGAGACCCCCCGCATCGCGAGCCGCCGATGTGCGCTGCTTCCCGCGCATAGGTTTGCGCCGTATCAAACCGTCGCGATGGAGAGGACCGTTCGCTGGCGCGTTGCGAAGACGACGCACCCCGACTCGATGCACGCGATGAGATTGCCGCTCAACTCCTGGCGCGACAGTCAGAACCACCGGGCCGACTCGACGAACCGCGATAGCCCGACGGTAGGCCTTCGTCGTGGTGTCGCTCGGCCAGGGGATTGCGAGAGTGGCCGTCTACCTGGTCGATACGAACGACGCCGCTTCCGCATCCCAATCGGGGAGCATCACCTCCAACGACCGTGTCGCTAGCTCCGCAGCGGACGAATCTCAAACAGCGCCGAGCAACTCGCCGATACCCGACCTGTACCTAGGCAAGGCCGTCTCCAAAGAGGACCGCGCCGCCCTCGCATCCCACGCTCGCAATCGCCTCCAATCAGACCGCAACGATCGCTGTCAGGGCTGGCGGCGCCACTTCTCCTTTGTCGCCGCAACGGCAGTATCAACTCGGCTGCCGCTCGTCGCGCGAAGCAGCCACGATTTTCACGTCGACAACCCCTTAGGCGGCTGCCGCAAACGGACAGATGCAGCGACGCCGCGCAGGCGTCGGATCACGGGTCTCCCCGCTATCGCTTTTGCTCGTGGAGCACTGCGAACGGCGCGATCGCAATGCCTACAAAGGAGGCGCCCGCCGGGCCGTCGTTCGGCGACTCCTATGCCACGGTTCCGATAGTCGCGCCGACCCCCGTGGCCGTGACCCCGGCGACCACCGAACTGTGTGCTCCCCACAACCGGCGGCTGCTGACAGACGACCGCCGGCTCGCGGCGTCGCGCCTCCCTGAACGGGCGCGGCGGCCTGCCGGCGTGGCTTCGGAAACGTGGACCGGAAGCGGCCCCATTACTTCAGAGAACGCGGAGAGGTGCGTCGCGGCGGGATCTCCGGTCTCCAGCTGCGCCGCGAGGGTCGGGGCAGGAGACGGGCGACTCGGGCGAGGCGTTTCGGCCTACTGAGGTGCCTGGACGTCCGCGCCTGTGACATCCACAGAACTGCGCCAGCGCCGGACACGGGGCTCGCGCTCGCCAACCTGCGCCGCTCGCGGCGCGGATGATGGACCACGGCTTGGGCCTGGCAGCGCAACACTACGCAGAGCGAGATGGACTCAAAGGAGCAGCGCTCCGCCCTGCGCGCGGCGGTATATCGTGATGACGGACGGGCTGTCGTGGACCTGCTCCGCGGCGTCGGCGCCGATCATGATTCGCTGCAGCTGGCCGGCGACGGCCTCATCGCGGCCGTCATGCGGGGCGTGGACGGAGCCGCCGAGCTGGCTCGCAAACTCGTGCTCGGCCTCCGGCAGCGAGGCTGGGAGGGGGATGATGAGCTGGCCGACCAGCTTGAGGCTCAGCTCGGCGGCGGACCGGCAGCGATGCTGCACGCCTTGCCCGTCGACCTCGAGGAGCTGGCCGGCATCCTCGAAGGCGACCCCCTCAGCGTCGGGGGCCGCATCGATATCAGGACCGGCGAGGTCTGGTCGCAGGCAGCGATCGAATACGCCCTCGAGACCGAAGAGGAAGACGAGAACACCGTCGATGACCCAGAGCGGTGGCTGCCGGTCCACGGCGAGGGCTCACGCGAGGGCTACAGGGACATGGAGCTGTTCATCGCGTCCGTCGAGGATCCCGGCCGGGCCGAGCGCCTGGCCATCGCGATCAAAGGCCGCGGCGCGTTTCGCCGCTTCAAGGACGAGCTTGCCTGCTGGCCCGGCGAGCTTGAGCGATGGCACGCACTCTCCGAGGAGCGCCAGCGCGGCCGCGCGCGATCATGGCTCGCGGCGTCCGGCTACCGCGTACTGCCGGTCGACCACCGCGATTCCTGAGAACGGGCCACCGGCGCGCTACCAGCCTGAACGAGGCACATCTCCAAGCCGCGCGGATCGACGCCAGACACACGCTCGAGCGTGAGGCCGAGGGTATCCTTCAATCGCTTTTGTTCCATCGGGCATCGCGGGGCCTACGAGCGCAACGGGCGACATTCCGCGTCCTGGCCGAGGGCGACCCCGACGTCGACGCGCTGCTCACCGCCGCCGAGGTCGCTGACGCCGCCGCGGCCACCGCTCTCAGACCAGAAGGGCCGTGCTGCGCGGCTGCCGCGCTGCCCAGATTGTCCGACAGCGGTCGCGTTGACCGGCGGCCTGAGCATCCACGTCGTGGCTGCTTGTGTCCGACAGCGGTCGCGTTGACCGGCGGCCTGAGCATCCACGTCGTGGCTCCTTAGGTCAGAGAGGAGGAGCGCGTTCGGCGACCTCCCGCCACGCGTGCGAGATCTCGAGCTTTGGGCCGGCTCCCGCTCCGCCGTCTCGAACCGGCAGCGGCGGACGCGCCCCATGGCCCGCTCGAAGCTGTCCCTCGTCGTCCAACCGGGAAGAGCTCGGAGCGCTCGAGCTGGCACCTGCTCGGTCACGGGAGCGGCAGCGCCGCGGTGCTTGCTGCCGGCACGAGTCAGGCGATCGGCAAGCGCCTCAGCCGCCGCCTCAACGGCACCAGCGTCGCACCCGGGTTCACGCCGAAGCGCAACTCCGAGCTGAGCGACAGCCGCGGCCGGAGACCCCACGACGCGGTGCGTCTCGAGTTTGGCGAATAGGAGGTGTCGGGCGACGCGCGGAACGAGACGCGCTTTCGTTCTCGCGGGGGTATCAGGACCACGACCGTCGTGGCCGCTTGTGTCCGGTTGGGGAAGCGCTGGTCGCCAGGATCGGCGCCTACATCGTGGCTCCTCTGCACCAGCACCGGCAATCTTGTCGACGACATCGAGACCACTCCTCTTTGCTAGCAAAGCATCGGCATCGTTGCTAGCGATGGAGGGTCGCGTCGCAGAGTACGGACGGGCAACCGTGGCCTCACCGGTCGGCGTTTACTTCTGGACTTGCGAAGCAATCGTTCCCGACCCTTGGATTGAGGTCCTCATTCCCGGTCCGCGGTGAAGGTAATCCGTCGAGGTGCTGTTCATGGCGTGTCGGGGAGCGGTAGCTGCGCTGTGACGCTGGTGCCGTGTTCGGCGGGGCTGGCGATGGTGAGGTGTCCGCCTAGTGCCTCGGCGCGGTCTGCGAGGCCGCGCAGTCCTGAGCCGGCGGTCGGGTTTGCGCCCCCGATACCGTCGTCGGTGACCTCGACGCGTAGTTCGGTCTGCGTGTGTGTGATCTTAATGTGGACGTTGGTGGCGTGAGCGTATTTGGCGATGTTGGCGAGTGCTTCGGAGCAGATGAAGTATGCGGCGGCCTCGACCGCCGTCGGCCATCTTTGTTGGGCGGATGTGAGTTTGACTGGGACGGGCGAGCGGGCGGCGAGCTCGGTTAGGGCGGCGGTCAGACCGGCGTCGGTGAGCGTGGCTGGGTGGATGCCACGCGCGAATTCGCGCAGCTCGGCTCGGGCTGCGTTGAGGCTGGCGTTCGCCTCGGCGAGCAGTGGGTTGTCGTCGGCGAGCAGCTCGGTGACGTCCATGAGGCGTTGCTCGGCGTTTTGGCGTAGCTCCTGCTCGAGCTGACGGCGTTGCTCGTCGGCGGCCTCGACGAGCCGCAGCCGAGAGGCCTTGACCTGTTCGACCCGGGCACGGACCTCGGCTTGTAGACGTGCGTTGCCGACCGCGAGGCGGGTGGCGGCGGTGATGCCGGCGAGCAGCTCGGGGTCGTCGAGCACGGCCGGATCGTGGATTAGCGCGGCGAGCGGCCTGCCCGCGTCCTTGACCAGCTGGACTGCTCGCTTGCCGTCTCGCGCGGGTAGCGCGAGCGGCCTGCCCGCCTCATCGACATAGGCGTCCTGCTCGGTGAGCCAGTAGCCGACGGTGAGGGTTGGGTCTCCGAGCGTGCGGGCCAGTCGGTCGCGGAGCGTGCCCGCTGCCGTCGGGTCGCCGAGATCGACGACGAGCGCTGTCACTGTCGCTTGCGTCCAGGCACCCCAGAGCAGGTCCGCGACCAACCCGGCCGCGATTAGCAATACCACGATCTCGTAGGCGCCCAGCACCGCCTGGCCGGTGGTCACGCCAGCGAGGCGGAGCGCCGCGCCGCCGATCAGCACGGCCGCGAACGCGCTCGCGGCCGCGAGCGCGCTCGCCCGCGCGCGGCGCTGTGGACCGCGGCCCACCAGGTAGCGCCGCACCGCCATCGCGAAGAGACCGAGCGCAAAGACGATCGTCGCATCATCGTTCTCAGCGACCGGGTAGGCGACCGTGTAGGCGTACGCCCCCAAGACTCCGAGGCGCTCGAGCCGCGACGTCGGCCATAGTCGTCTCGCCGGATAGGTGAGTATCAGCTGGCCGAGCGGCGCGCGGTGCAGGTAGACCGCCCAGCCGGCGAGCGTCCCCAGAAACCACGTGAACCCGGTCGCGGTCATGATCGCCCCGACCGCGAACCGCGGCCGCATCTGCCATGCGAGGAGCCCGAGCGCGATCAGCGCGAAGCCCGTGGCCGCGTCGAGCGCTGGCAGTGACGGACGCCCGATCAGCTCCGCCGTGATCCCGAACGCCAATCCGGCGGGCCAGAGAGCGTGCCGGAGCCTGCCCACGCCGCTCAGGCGCCAAGGGCTGCCAGCGCCTCGCCTGACAGCTCGCTCTTGGCGATGAACCCCAATGCGGGCGTGTTCGCCAGTCGCCCGCGGTAGGAGTTTGCGCTCCGGGTCGAGGTCAAGATAACCGCCGGCGGATCGCTGCCAACGGCCAGTCGAGCGGCGACCTCGAACCCATCGAGATCGGGCAACTGGACGTCGAGCAGCACTAGCCGGGGCTGCAACCGCGCCGCCGCGACCAGCGCCGACTCACCGTCCGCGGCCTCGCCGATCACCTCGAACCCCTCCGCCTCCAGCAACTCCCTCACCATGCGGCGAAACTCGGCATGGTCATCGACGATCAACACCGAGCGGCACACGCGCTGGATCGTCGCACGCCCACAGCGCCGCCGCATCGGGGCTAACCCGGGCAACCGGCGTGGAAGCCGGGCTGCCCGCCGCGGACGTCTCGGAGAGTTGATGCGCGACGGCACGGCTGCGAGAATCGTTCTATGCGTCGTCCCGGGTGGCTTGCGGCCTGGCTGGCCGGAGCCGCGATGGGGGCGTCATCGGTTCTGTTTGCGCAGGCCGACCCCGATCTCGCGTTCGCCGATTCGACCGCTCGCGTCGTTGCGGAGCTGCTCGCCGGCTACTCGCTCATCGCATGCGGACTGTTGTTGTGGCGGCGTGCACCTGACCGTCGATTCGGAGAACTGCTGGCGGCGGCCGGGTGTGGCTGGTTCGTGCTCGAGTGGAACAACCCGGGCGTCGGCTCGCCGTTGGTGTTCACGATCGGGCTCGTGCTCTACGCCGCCGCTGCCCCGCTGGTCGCGCACGCGCTGCTCATCTACCCAGCAGTGTCGCTAGGGCGCGTCGAGCGAGCCGTGCTGGCCCTCGCCTATGGCGGCTCGCTACTAGCCCTCGGCCTGCTGCCAGCGCTCGTTTTCGACCCGGCCGGGCAGGGCTGCAGCCAATGCCCACGTAACCTGCTGCTCGTTCACGGCAGCCCGAGCCTATACCGAGAGCTGAACCGCGGCGGCGTGTACGTAGGGCTCGCGTGGACGCTGCTGGTGCTCGCTCTGGCTGGATGGCGGATTGCGTGCTCGACGGCGGCGGTGCGACGCCTGATCGTCCCGGTGCTGGCCGCTGGCTGCGTGTACGTGGGTTTGGTCGCGGTTGACTTCGCGGCGAGCCTGCGCCGCGGCTATCTCTCACCCGATCCGCTGGATCGGAGTCTGTGGTTGGGCGAGGCCGGTGCGCTCGTTGCGCTCGCGCTGGCGGTCGCGTGGTCCTGGCTGCGCGGGCGCCGGACACGGGCGGCGCTTGCGCGCCTGGTCGTCGAGCTGGCCAGCGTTCCTTCCCCGGGCCGGCTCGAGCCGGCGCTCGCCCGCAGCCTCGGCGACCCCGGTCTGCGGCTCGCCTACCCGCTCGCGGACGGCCGTTACGTCGACGCCGACGGGCGGCAGCTCGACCCGGGGCACGCGTCGACACCGCTCGTGCGCCACGGCGTCGAAGTCGCGATCTTGACCCACAGGCCTGGCCTGCTCGATAACCCGGGATTGGTCGACGAGGTCGTCGCGAGCGCCCGGCTGGCGCTCGATAACGAGCGCCTGCACGCCGAGCTGCTCGCGCAGCTTGCCGACCTGCGCGCCTCCCGCGTGCGGATCGTCACCACCGGTGACGCTGAGCGGCGCCGGCTCGAGCGCGACCTGCACGATGGCGCCCAGCAACGACTCGTCACGCTTACGCTCGCGCTGCAGCTCGCCCGCACCCATCTCGAAAACCAATTCCAGCCCGACCGGAGGCTGATCACCCGAGTCGGGCAGGCGGACGAGGAGCTGCGGGCCACCCTCGCGGGGCTGCGAAAACTCGCCACCGGCATCTTCCCCGCCGTCCTCGCCGATGAAGGCCTCGCGCCGGCTGTCGAAGCGCTCGCCGAAGACACACTAGGACAAATACGGGTCACGAAGATCCCCGAACAGCGATTCGACCCGCCGGTCGAGACAGCTGCCTACCGACTCGTCTCCGAGACGGTCAAACAAGCCGGCACAAGCCCGGTGAGGCTCAATGCCTACATGGCCGACGGGCTACTCGTCTTGGAGCTCGAGACCGATCGCACCCCCATCGAGCTGCGCGAGCTCGAGGACCGACTCGGCGCGCTCGACGGCACCCTCGAGCTCGCGCCCGCGACCGGCGGCCCGGCGAGAATCCGCGCGGAGATCCCATGCGCGTCGTGATCGCCGACGATGAGCTCCTACTCCGCGAAGGGCTCGAACGGCTCCTCACCGAAGCCGGCATCACTGTCCTCGGCAAGGTCGGCAATGCCGCCGAGCTGCTGCGGAAGGTCAAGCTCACAGCTCCCGACGTCGCGATCGTCGACATCAAGATGCCACCCACGCATACCGACGAGGGCCTCGTCGCCGCCGACCAGATCCGCTCCGCCCACCCACAAACCGCAGTTCTCGTTCTCTCTCATTACCTCGACTCCCGCTACGCCATGCGGCTGATCGAGCAACACCCAGCCGGGGTTGGCTACCTGCTCAAAGAACGCGTCTCGGATCTCGCGCTGCTCACCGACGCGCTCGCTCGCCTGCACGAGGGCGAATGCGTGATCGACCCAACGATCGTCGCTCGGCTCCTCCGCCGCCACCAGCCACCCAGCGAGCTGGATCAGCTCAGCGACCGCGAGCGCGAGCTGCTCGCGCTGATCGCCGAAGGCCGCTCCAACAAGGGCATCTGCGATCGCCTCTACCTCAGCCCGAAAACGGTCGAGGGGCACGTCAAACACATCTTTCAAAAACTCGACATCACCGAATCCCCAGACGACCACCGACGCGTTCTCGCCGTAATCACCTACCTACGCGGCGCGAGCAGCTGAAGCCGCGATCAACCGGACAGCGCGTTCGCCGGTGGCGGGCAGCGCCTGTCGAAGACGTTCATCGTCGCTGTCGTGCTGACCTGATGCCAAGGCTTGGCCCGCGTCGGAGGCGGCGAGACCGCTCCGGCAACGGGACTAAGCGTGAGCTCGTCGCGGTAGAGGCTCCATTTGTACGTATAGAGCTCCCCCGGATTGCTCGCCGCTCCGTCAGGCGCGATCCCGCCCCCGTCGGTAACCGATAGCTCGACCGTGTCGCCATGGACCTTGAGCGTGCCGTAGGCCCAAGTACACGCCTGCGGGTCGTCCTGGGCGAACGCGAACCGCCCCGCCTTCAGGGCGATCGTCCAGGCGCCGTAGTTCTCCGGCACGAGATCACCAGCAACCGCACCCGCCGCCCGCAGGTCGCTAATCGTGCTGTTGAACCGGTAGACGCCGTCTAGCGGCCCCGCCTTTGCGGCGAGCGGGGTTGCTTGCGCGCAACTCGGTGCAGGTTCAGGCGCTACGGCTCTGCGCATCGATTCGATCTGTGCGATCTGCTGACGGGTTTGCGTGTCGCGCTCGAGCTGGTCATACACCGGCTGCACCGCCCGGCGCAGTGCGACGAGGTCCGCGCCGGTGGCGGTCAGGAACCGCAAACGATGGCTGCGGCACAGCGATGCGGTGTCATCGCGCTCGTTGCCGACGACAAATCTCGTCTCTGCCGGATCGGCGTCGATCACTGCTTGGCGCAGGATCCGTTGCTGGGCGGGGGTCAGCTTGGCCAGCGCGCTGGAGTTTGCGAACACGACGAGCGGTCGCGGCCACAGCACGACGTTCGCGGTCAGGTATCTGCCGACCCGGTCGTACTGGTATCCCTGGATATTGCTGATGTGCTGCTCGACCCCACCGAAACCAGCGATCGACCCGCCCGCCGCGAACCACACCGGCGTAGCGCCGAGCGCGCGCAGCGTGGCGCTACCGATGCGGGATTGCTGCAGGCCGACCCTCAGCCCGGCGTAGTCCGACGGCCCAAGCAACGGACGGGCAACTCCAAACGGATGGCGCAAGGGCCCGGGCAGTACGCCAAGGCCGACGAGCCCAAGCGGCGCCAGCCCCTTCAGCATCTGCGGGGTGAGAGGGCTCCTGAGCACGAGTTCCTGCAGCGCGTAGCTGTCGATCAGCAGCGGCGCGGTCAGCGCCCGAAGGCTCGTCACACCGACCGAGTCCCACGACCGGCTGCCGGCAACGCCGAGATCGGTCTTGCCTGCCCGGACATCGCCGATCAGACC
Organism: uncultured Solirubrobacterales bacterium; assembly: GCA_963822855.1. GTDB lineage: Bacteria > Actinomycetota > Thermoleophilia > Solirubrobacterales > Solirubrobacteraceae > Palsa-465. The sequence goes on from CAWGJE010000017.1 coordinate 333,818, forward strand.
GTTCTCAAACGCGACCTGACCAGAGCGCCAGCCACTCTTCACATCGATCCGGATCGTGCCGCCCGACAGCCGACCGACCTCGCCGACGAAAGCGTCCAGCTCCAAGGAACCCCCTAACGAGTTCGCGAGCGTCAGCACCACGACCCTGTGCCCAGGCTTTCCGCCCGCCTTGTCCCGACCCGAACCGACGCAACCGGCCGGCAGCACCGCCGCAAGCCCCGCCACCAGCAGCGCCGCCACGATCCGCGTGGTCCTAGCCATCGCCCGACTCCCTCGGTAGACCTTGTCAGGAGCCCAAGCTACGCCTCGGAACCGCCGTGCGCACCCGGGATAGCCCCCGACGCGATACCAGGGCTAACCCTCGACCCAAGCGCTCAGGAACAGGGTCTGCCCTGTTTCGCGGCCAACCTTCCACCACTAGCGTGACTGCGGCACGTGAATCCTGTTCGCCGGCCGCGAGCCGGGCCGGCCTTCAAACATGGGGGACCTTATGAAGCTCGAGCAGCCGACGCCACTGACGCCCAGGCGAACTGCACAGACCCGGACCGTGACTCCCATAGAGGCGCTCTACAGCGCACGGAAGACGGTGGCGGTCACGTGCGTCCTGGTCTGCGTTTCGGCCGTCGGGATGGGGCTGCCGAGTGTCGGGATGGGTCAGACCAGGTGGAGCGGCCGCGGATTGGCGGGTTTGTTGGATCAGGCAGGGTCGTCGGCGGCGAGCAGTCTTGACCTGCGGGCTCCGCTATCGGGCTCGTTTGGATCGATCGAGCCGGGGGCGCCACCGTCGGTGGCGGTGGGCGCAAATCCGTCTGGGCTGGCGGCGAGCGAGGCTACCCACACCGTGTACTCCGTCAACCAAAACGACAACACGGTATCGGTCATCGATGCGCAAGGCTGCAATGCCCAGCATCCCGCGGGGTGTGGCCACGCGTTGGCCACCATCAAACTCGGTGGCTCGAGCGGCGGTCCGGTAGGAGCGATCCTCACCCGCGACGGCGACACCCTGTACGTGACGGCTTCCGGTGACAACGCTGTTGCGGTGGTTGATGCGTCGACCTGCAACGCGATCCGCACGTCGGGCTGTGCCCGCGGCCCGGTCGCGATGGTCGCGACCGGACAGGTGCCCGTGGCCATGGTGGAGGATCCGCAAACCCACACGCTGTACGTCGCGAACGTGTTCAGCAACACGGTGTCGGTCATCGATGCCGCACGTTGCAACGCCGACGAGACCGCTGGATGCGGACAGGCACCCGCGACGGTACCGGTCGGCACCGGTCCGTCTGCCCTGGCGCTCGAGCGCGAGACCCACACCCTGTATGTGGCCAACGTCGACGACAACACGGTGTCGGTGATCGACGCCGCGCGCTGTAACGCCGAGCAGACCCACGGCTGCGGGAACATTCCACCGGCACAGGCGGTCGGAGGCGCCCCCGCCGCGATCAGCTTCTCCGAGCGCAGCGATACCGTCTACGTCGCCAACGGCGCCCTGAACCGCGAGGGTGCCCTGGTGCCTTACGGCAATACGGTCTCGGTGTTGGACGCTGCCGCATGCAACGCTGAACATCCCCAGGGGTGCTCTGCTGTTCCGCCGCCCGCGGTCCCCGTCGGCAGCCAACCGGGAGGTTATCCGCAAGCGTTGATCGTTGACCAGCGGACGCAAAACGTGTACGTGCCTAGCGTCAACGACGACACGCTGTCGGTGATCGACGGCGCGCGCTGCAACGCGCGCCGCATGATCGACTGTGCGAAGCCGGCGCCGACCGTGCAGATGGGCGCGGGCCCGCAAGCGGTCGCCGTGGTTCCGAGCGTGCACACGGTCTATGTCGCTGACGGCATCGATGGCGCTGTCGCGGTGATCGAGGAGCGGACGTGCAACGACGAGTATCCCGCGGGTTGCCGTCCAGCGGCCGCCCCCGCGGCGCCGCTGGCGCCCAACGACCAACTGGCAGGCGCCGCGATCGACGCTGCGGACCACACCGCGTACGTAATCAACGGAGGCGTGAACTTCGACGGCCCAAACGTCCTCGATCTGATCGACACCGCCAGATGCCACACAGGCAGCACCTCTGGTTGTACTCCGCATCCCCCGTTGGCGACCGTCGCGTTGGCGAGCCCCGCGAACGCCGTCGCCGTGGACCCGAGCACCGACACCGTCTATGTGGCCGAAGGCAATCCCGGTCCCGGCAACCCGGGGCCGGCCGAACTCGAGGTGATCGCGGCCGCGACCTGCAACGCCACCGTGAGCACGTGCGCGCACAACGTCACGATCTCGCTCAGCGCTGGCGGCAACTTCCCGGGCCCGCTCGCGGTCGACTCGGCCACCAACACGGTCTACGTCGGGAACACCGACAACACCGCGGTGATCGACGCTCGCCACTGCAAGGCCGCGGACATCACAGGGTGCGCCACACAGCCCGCAGCCACAATCCCAGTCGCTTCCCCCAACGGCTTCGGCGTGGCGCCAGACACCCTGTATGCCACCACCTTCAGCGATCCGACCGTCCCCGGCGCGGTGGACGTGATCGACACACGCCACTGCCAAGCCGCCGACACCACTCAGTGCGCCACCCAGAATCCGGCCACAGCGACCGTCGGCCTCGTCCCCACGGACACCGCCGTCGACGTCGCCCACCACACGCTCTACGTGCCCGACAACGCCCAGGGCGAGGGGGCCGGTCTTCTGTCAATGATCGACACGACGCATTGCAACGGCGACGACACCAGCGACTGTGCCAGCCAGACCCCGCCGACCACACCGATGCGACGCGCGCCGTTGGCAGCGACCCTCGACCCCTCAACCAGCACGCTCTACATAACCAACTTCAACGACGCGGACGTGTCGCTGATCAACACCACCGCCTGCAACTCCACGACGCTCGCCGGCTGCCCGCGCGTGCCGCCCCAGATGGTCACCGGCAGCGGACCGAGCGCAGCCGCACTGGATCCCGCGACCCACACCATCTACGTACCAAGCTTCTTCGACGGCACCGTATCGATCATCGCGACTGACGATCCGGCCAGCGCGAACCGGTAAACGCGCCTCGGCTCCATCGAACACGCTCTGGCCACGCCCACCGAGCGTGGCGACGGGCGCCGGTAAACCCGTACCTGCTTGACGCTGCATCACGGACGTCCGGAACAGCGACCGGCTAGGAGAATCAAAGCAGCACGCCCCTCCGCCGTAGCCACGTTCACGGCGGCTGCAAGCACAAGAGGAGCGGCCTCGGTGTCGTCGACAAGACTGCCGGTGCTGGTGCGACGCGGCCACCACCTAGACGCGACTGCACCAGGCGTGGAGCAGCCACGCTCGATTCGACTCGCGACGGTTGGCGAAGACCTGCATTCGGTTTCGGACGCGCATCTGTCCGCCGACGCCCACAGTCTCGGAATGCGCGGACTGCAGGAAAGCTGGCGCCCTCCGGTCGGACCGGCGCCGAGCATCCGCCCGCCGGTGGGGTTGCGGCTCTCGATTGCGCGGCGGAAGGGACGAGCGGGATGTGCCTGCCGGCATCGATGTGGCCATGCCGGCGCCGAAGCTTGATGTCGGGGTCTCGAGTTATGCCGGAGTTCCTGCGGCGATCCAGCGGTCGAAGACCTCGATGCGCTCGGGCGGCCAGGCCCCGTCGCATGGCATTGTCCAGGCGTGTAGCCGGTCGAGGATCGAGTCGGCGTGCGCGCTCACGTCCTGGCAGGACCATAGGTCGAATGCGAAGCTCATCGAGTCGCGGTCGCGTTGGCGGAACAGGGGTCTGATGTGGGTCGCGTAGGAGAGCGGCACGTCGGGTCCTGGAAGCTCTGGTGGAGCCTCGTCCTTGATCTCGTCAGTGCTCGCGTGGACGCGTGACCAAGGTTCGGCGTTGCACACCCACCACCATCGCGGGACGGGCATGTGAGGTGGTGGCTGCACGCCGGGCTTGGAGTTCTCAACGGCGATCCTTGATCCCCATTCCAGGTATGCGATCAACGCGGCGCGGAACTCGGCGTCGGCGGGCAGCCCGACCTCGTCGGCCGATTGGCTGAGCAGTGTGACCCAGCGGGCGCGCTGATCGAGCGTGATGCCCTTGGCGAGGTGCTGGCTGATCATTCGGTCGTATCCGCCGTAGCGGTCGCTGTAGGCCGGCGGGCCGCCGAACACCTGCCCGAGCCATGCGGCTACGCGCTCGGGGTGGTCCGGCGACATCTGCGAGAAGAGACCGGCCAGCAGTGGATCCTCGGGGACGTGGCGCTCGTAGAAGCGCCGGGTGAGGCGCAGCAGCGCGGGGAAACCGCCGGCCCATTGGAAGAGCGTCGCCTGGGCGGGGATCGGCGGGTCGTGGAAGTCCGCGTACCAGTGCATGCCGCTGCAGAACGGCTTGTTCTGCGACTTGCCGCAGCGACACAGGCTGTAATGCTCGATTGACGCGCCCTCGTTGCGCGGTTCGGGGTTACCGTCGCCGTCGAGAAGTGTCACCCCGCCGGTGACGCGATACGGGCCGTCGCCGGAGACTTCGATCGCCGGCGCCCGCTGCTGGTCGGAGCGCCCCACCGGGTCCTCGCCGTCGATCGTGGCGCTCAACGCGCCGGAGGGACACTCACGCGCCGCTCGGATGATCTCGTCGACGCGTCCGCCCGCCGGCGCGACGAACGGCTCCCGGTCAGATCTAAACGCTGAAGGCAGGCGGTCGGTGCAGAAGCCCGAGTGCGCGCACGTACCACGGTTGTCGCCGACGGTGATGCGGATGCCCTGATATCGGTCCAGCCGGTCGGCGACGCGGTCCTCAGCCTTGACGGCGTGGAAGCCGATCTGCGCGTGCGAGCCGTCGCACCACGGTTTGAGCTCCGAGGCGCCGCAGCGGCACAGCGCTGCCTGCGGTGTCGCAGCCAGCGGCACGCCGAGGTAGTCGGTGAGCCCGGCGACGTTGGTGATCAAGTAGGGACCGTCGGGAGCTGACTGGATCGTTGGCGGGAGCGTCTCGAGCAGCGCGGCCAGTTCGGCTTGGCGTGCCTGCAGACGCTCGTCGTCGCCGGCGACCGCCTGGCAGGCGAGGTCCTGGAGTGCAGCCGTTGCCTCCTGCAGCGACGGTGCGCCGGCCCGTACGCGCAGGCGGGTGGCGTCGAGCGCGAGCTCGAGTAAGGCGTCGGCGAGGTCCGCCTCGCCGACCGGCGCCGGACTCTCGACGACGTCCGGCACGCCTACCACCGAGGTGCTCAGCGGACGTACGACGGACGTGTTCAGCCGGCCGGACGTGCGCGCGAGGGTCGCCCGGGTCGCCTCGTCCTGCGCGAGGCCGGCCAGCGTCTCGCACTGGCGCCCGAGCGCGTCCGCGCGCGCCGTCAGGCGACGCACAGCGGCCGCGATTCCCGAGATCGTGCTCATCCTCGTCTGTCCTCGATTCTCAACGATCGACGCATTCCGTGCTCTAGCTCTCGTAGTTTGGGGGCCGGGGGATAGGCCGGCCCATCCGTACGGCCTCCGCCACCGCTTCCGCGGCGGCCCGGTGATACTCCTCTCCGTACACCGCTCCGTCGCGGCGCGGTGCCTCCATCGCGGCCGCGTCGGCGGTGCCGCCGAGGTCGACGGCGGAGAACCCGGCGTCCTCGATCAGTCCTGCCACGATGTCCTTTGCCTCCGCGTCGTCGCCGCAGAGGAACAGGACGACACGACCTTCGCCGGTGCGGCCGGCGGCCGCGGCCTGAAACCCTGACGTGAGGGTGTTGAAGGCCTTCGTGTAGCGCGCGCCAGTCATCCGGGCGGCGTTGAACGCCGCGGCGGTCTGGCCTTCGGCCGGCATCTCGGCGGAGCCGAACTGGTTTGTTGTGTCGATGATGATCCTGCCGTCCAGCGATGCGGCCGATGCCAGCGCCTCCGGAATCGCGCCCCACGGCACCGACAGCAGCACCATCGAGCCGAACGCCGCCGCCTCGGCCGGCGACCCGGTCGAGGCGCGAGCTCCGATCTCACGTGAGAGGGTCTCCAGCTTCGCCGGGTCACGCGAGAAGGAAAGCTTCACCTCGTGACCTGCGTTGGCAAACAGGCGGGCGGTGTTCCCGCCCATTCGGCCAGCTCCGATGATCCCGATGCGCATCCTCAAACGCCCAGGGCTTGCACGACGAGCTCGGCCACCTTGGCGCCCGAGTACTGCTGCTGGCCGGTAATCAGGTTTCCGTCGCGGACGGCAAAGGCGCGGAACAGCCCCCCGGCGATGAAGTTGGCGCCGCGCTGGCACGCCTCATCCTCGATCCGGAACGGCATCACCGTTTGCCCGACAGCCTGGTCGGAGTAGTCCTCCTCGACGTTCGCGAACCCGGTCATCGTCTTGCCCTCGATCAAGGACTTGCCATCGGAGGTCCTGATGTCGAGCAATGCGCACGTGCCGTGGCAGAGCGCGGCGGTCGGTTTCTCGGCCTCGTAGAACGTCAGGATCGCTGCTTTCACGTCGTCGCGGCCCGGGTAGGTGAACATCGGCGATTGACCGCCACACACGACGATCGCGTCGAACCCGCCGAGATCGAGGTCGGCGAGCTTCGGCGTGTCATCGAGTAGCGCCATCAGCTCGGGCGTGTTGATGAACCCCATCGAGATCAGATCGTCAGCTGACCACTTGCTCTCGTCCCGCGGGTCTGAGAACGCGTCCATCTGTACCTTGCCCCCGTCAGGACTGGCGATCGTCATGTCGTAGCGGGCCTTGACGAACTCGTAATACGGGTGCGTCAGCTCAGCCGCCCAGAACCCAACCGGCCAGCCGGTCGTACTCGCGGTCGACGGATTCGCGACGACGAGCAAGACATGCGGCCGCGCGGTCGACGTGACGTCGACAATCTCGTGGTGCTCTTGCGAGCCGGTAATTTCCATGCCGTCTCCTCCGGGGAATTGCTCAAAGCCGATGCGTCACCGTAGACGGACGGTCTGCAACCAACAAGCGCAGCTTGTTGTCGGTCGACAAGCAGCCGTTGTGGACGTGCGTGGCCGCATGCATAGACTGCGTGAACCGTGATCGCGGACTCCGGACTCAACTTGCGCCAGCTGCGCGCCTTCGCCACCGTCGCCGAGCGGCGCAGCTTCACCAGCGCCGCCGACGACCTCCAGATCGCTCAACAGGCCGTCAGCCAACAAGTCAAAGCGCTCGAACGATCGCTCGGCGTCACCCTCCTGAAACGAAGCTCACGGCGCGTCGAGCTCACGCCCGAGGGAACGGTGTTTCTGACCGACTGCCGTCGGGTCCTGTCCGCTGCCGACCGCGCCGCGCGCAGAGTCAAAGCCGCGGCCCGTGGTGAGGCCGGAATGTTGCGTCTGGCCTACACGCTGACGAACGTGTGGGACACGATCCCGGTGCTGCTCGCCTATCTCGGAGACGTCTATCCGCAGCTGACCGTCGATGCCCGCGAAGTGTTCGGCGGTGACATTCCCGAGCTTCTGCAACACGAACGCTACGACTTGGCGATCGCTCCGATGACGTCCTACCCGCGAGGGTTCAGACAGCGGACCGTCCGACGCGAGCGCCTGCGCCTCGCGCTGGGCGACGGTCACCCGCTCGCGGGCGCCAGCAGCATCGAGCTGTCCGAGCTACGCGACCAGCGCTTCGAGATCTGGCCGCGCGAGATGGCTCCCGGCTTCTACGACGCGGTCGTCGGAGCCTGCCGAGCCGCGGGATTTGAACCGGACCTCGATGAGCGCGCGGCCGGCAACACCGTCTGGGGTTACATCGCTCGCCGACGCGGGGTGGGACTGATCAACGCCTCGCTCGCCGAGCAACTACCACGCGGCATCACACTCGTCGACGTGATCGCCCCGCAAGCGACGCTGACGGTCGATGCCGTCTGGAATGCGAACCACCTGCCAATCGTCGGCCGGACTCTGGATGCTGCTGCCGCGCTGGCATCAGCGCGCGCCTGGCTCTAGCGACTGGCTCTAGCGGAAACGGCCAGATCAGAGAGCTCGAGCCGCCGCGTCGATGATTTTGGTCGGCGATGTCCTTTCTCCGATGTTCGCGTTCGTCTTAGAGACGAACAGCAGTTCAACCGTTACCGATAGGAGTCGCAATGTCGTCTCAGCAGGAATCAGCAGCTGTTGCAGTTGCCCGCGCGCATGTCGATGCGTGGGGCGGTCATGACTACAACCAGGCCCGGGGCGCCCTCGCGCCGGAGGTGCACGTGGTCGTGACGAGCGTCGACCCTCACACGCCGAGCGTTGATACGACCGGCATCGAGGACTACATGGACGGTCTGGTTCAGTTCGGCCAGGCGGTGCTGCCAGGCACTAGCCGCGTGATCTCGGCGTCCGGCGATGACGCGCGCGCGATGTTGCAGGTCACCTCGCGCGTGAAGTTCGGTCCGGATGCGCCGGAGATGTCGCTGCACGGCGCGCGTCTATACCGGCTCGATGAGAGCCAGAAGATTGTCGAGGAGCGGGTGATCTTCTTCGTCTCACCGGAGTGAGGTCGCGACCAGAGACCTGGGATCTATCAGAAGCTCCCGGGCCTCCCGCGGCCCACCGACGACTTGCAAATGAACCACAACTATGAAGGAGTCAGGAAATGGCGAATTACATGTTCGCGTACAGCGGCGGAAAAGGTGTGGCCGCCGACGAGGCCGAGCGCAATGAGCAGTATGCCAAGTGGAGTCAGTGGTTCGGAGAGCTCGGTTCGGCCGTCGTCGAGGGCGGCGCCGCGATGGGGACCGCGAAGACGGTCGGCCCCGGCGGCTCGGTCAGCGATGGCGGCTCGCGTGGCCTGACCGGCTACTCGATCGTGTCAGCCGACAGCCTCGATTCGGCGGTCGAGCTCGCGAAGGGATGCCCGGTCCTCGAGATCGGCGGCGCGGTCGACGTCTACGAAGCGATCGCGATGTAGCAGTCGCACGGGGGCGCCGGGTCAGCGAGGACCTCAGGTCCCGAACCCGACCCAGTGCTCCCCGTGATCGACCGCACATAGAACGAACGAACGAACGAGGAGACGGGCTGATGCGCTACGCGCTGCTGGTCTGCGTCGAAGAGGGCGGAGAACTAAACGAGGCCGATGCCGGGCGGCAATACGGCGAGTTCATGGCCTTTCAGGACGAGATGGAAGGGCGCGGCGTCTTGGTCGCCCGTGAGCGACTGCGGCCGACGGCGCTGGCGACGACGGTCCGGGTCCGTGACGAGGGCCTGGTGGTGGCGGATGGACCGTTCGCCGAGACTAAGGAGCAAATCGCTGGCTTCTACATCATCGAGTGCGCCGATCTGGACGAGGCGATCGAGATCGCCTCGCGCAATCCTGGCGCCAGGCACGGGACGATCGAGGTCAGGCCGGTGTGGGAGATCTAGCTGCCGCACAAGCAGCCGTCGCCGAAGCGTTCCGCTCGGACTGGGGCCGCGTCGTTGCGTACCTGATCCGGGTCACGGGCAACTGGGACCTGGCCGAGGAGTGCGCCCAGGCCGCGTTCGAGCGCGCGCTCGAGCGCTGGCCGCGCGACGGGATCCCCTCGAGCCCAGCCGCCTGGCTGAAGACAACCGCACGAAACGGCGCGCTCGACAGACTACGCCGCGCGACGGTGGGCGACGCAAAGCTCAAGGAACTGATGATGCTGCAACCGAGCGACGAAGCGACCGACGGCGATGAAAGCGGGATCGAGGACGACCGGCTCCGGCTGATGTTCACATGCTGCCACCCGGCCCTCCCCGTCGAGGCACAGGTGGCGCTGACACTGCGCACGCTCGCCGGGCTGACCACACCAGAGATAGCCCGGGCGTTCCTGGTTACCCACGAGACGATGGCGAAGCGGCTGACCCGCGCGAAGCGCAAGATCGCCGAGGCGCGAATCCCATACCGGGTGCCCGCCGCACACCGTCTCGGCGAGCGGCTCCGCGCCGTGCTCGCGGTGATCTACGCCCTGTTCAACGAGGGCTACGGCGCCAGCGCGGGAGACGAGCTGATCCGCAAGGACCTGTGCGCCGAGGCGATCCGGCTCGGACGACTATTGGCCGAGCTGATGCCCGACGAGCCAGAGGCCCTCGGGCTGCTCAGCCTCATGCTCCTACAGGACTCACGACGAGCCGCCCGCGTCGAGACCACCGGCGAGCTCGTGACGCTCGAGGACCAGGACCGGGGCCTGTGGGACAGGCCCGCAATCGAGGACGCATGCGCAGTGCTCGACCGCGCCGTACGACTTCGACGGCCTGGGCCCTACCAGTTGCAGGCCGCGATCGCTGCCCGCCATGCGCAGGCTCTGAGCGCCGCTGAAACCGACTGGCAGGAGATCGCCGTTCTGTACAACCGGCTCAGCGAGATCGTGCCGACGCCGGTGGTGCTGCTCAACCGGGCGGTCGCTGTCGCCATGGCCGACGGGCCAGCCTCAGGGCTGGTACTCGTCGACGAACTGGACAGAGCCGGAGCACTCGCCGGCTACTACCTCCTGCCGGCGACCCGCGCCGATCTGCTCAGACGCCTCAACCGACATGGCGAGGCCGCGAAGGCGTACCGCCGGGCGCTCGAGCTCGCGCCGACCGATACCGAGCGGCGGTTCCTACGGCGACGACTGGCCGAGGCGTCGGGACAGCTTCACGACTGAGGTGTCCATCTGAGCCTGCGCCCGTTCGTCTAAGCGAAACCGCCGCGATGAACGTGGCCGAACCAGGAGACTCACATGCAAACCCCAACCAACCACGCCGCGTTTCTCTCCACCCGCCGTGGCAAGCTCACGCTCGCGCTGGTCTGCCTCGCCGGGTTCCTCGATTTCGTCGACACGACGATCGTCAACGTCGCACTGCCGTCCATCCGCCACGGCCTCGGGTTCTCCGTACAGAACCTGCAATGGGTCATCAGTGGATACCTGCTGACCTACGGCGGACTACTGCTCCTCGGCGGCCGCGCCGCCGACCTGCTCGGCCGTCGCCGGCTGCTTGTCACGGGAACCTCGCTGTTCGCCGTGTCCTCCCTGACCGCCGGACTGGCCGACACCGACGCCGTGATGATCGCCGCGCGACTCGCCCAAGGACTCGGCGCGGCGATGATGACCCCCGCCGCACTCTCGATCCTGACCACCTCATTCACCGACCGGAGCGACCGCGTCAAGGCGCTCGGCGTCTGGAGCGCCACCGTCCCACTCGCGTCCGCCCTCGGAGTCACACTTGGCGGAGTCCTCTCCCAGGGACCCGGCTGGCGCGCCGTGTTCCTCGTCAACGTGCCCATCGCCGTCCTAGTCGTCGTCGGCGCGATGCGCCTGCTCGACGACGATCGTAACCACGCCGTAGGTCGCGAGTTCGACCTCCCCGGCGCGGCGCTCGGCACCGGCGGCCTGCTGCTCCTCGTCTACGCGCTGGTCAACGCACCGCACGCCGGCTGGGGCGCACCGCGGACGATCGCGGAATTCGCCGCGGCTGCCGTACTACTGATCGCCTTCATCGTCGTCGAGCAGCGCCAGCGCAACCCGCTCGTGCCGTTCTCGATCTTCCGGATCGAAGGCCTCGCAGCCGCCGACACGACCCAAGTCATCGCCCAGGCCGGCTTCCTCTCGATGTTCTTCTTCATCACCCTCTACATGCAGAACGTCCTCGGGTACTCCCCGATCGCCGCCGGCACCGCCTATCTACCCGTCACGGTCGGCGTCGGCATCGCGGCCGGAATCTCCACCGGCCTGGTGGCCCGTATAGGCACCAGCCCGATCATCGTCGCCGGGGCCGTCATCGGTGCGGGCGGCGTCTACTGGCTCTCACGAATCCCCGTTCACGGGTCCTACGTGACCGACCTGCTCCCCGGGCTCGTCGTCATGGCGCTCGGACTCGGCGCCGTCATGGTCGGCGTCCAGAACGCCGCCAACGCCGGCGTCCCAGCAGACAAAGCCGGCCTTGCCGCCGCGCTGATCACGACCTCCGCAACCGTGGGGGCCGCGCTCGGCCTGGCGATCCTGACCGCAATCGCGACCAGCCGCACCAACCACCTGATCGCCGCCCACGCAAGCACCGCGCACGCCCTCACCGGAGGGTTCCACGCAGCACTCGTCGCCTGCAGCGCCTTCCTCCTCGGCGCAGCCGTGATCGCCGCCCGTGCCACCAACACCCGCGGGGAGCAAGCGACAGGCGACGCACTCGCAGAAGCGCGCGTGCCGATTCCCGAAGCCGCGTAACGGCTCGCCCGCGCGTCGTCGCTGCCTGACACGACGTCCACCGGCGCACATCGCCGGTGGACGGCACTCGAGCCGCCGCATCACGGTGCGACGAACCAGCCGAAGTCTTCGCGGCCGACGACGAGACTCAGCAGTGTCACTCACAACCGACCCATCAAAGCGCGCCGGTCCGGAGCCTTGCGACGGCCGCGCTTCGCCGAGACCGGGCGGTGGACCCCGCCGGCGAACTCACTGAGGTACGGAGCACCCACGCGCTCGTGCCTGGGAAGACCTGCAATTCTCCCGCGGCGAGTCTCCAAGGTCATCGCTCGGAGGACCTGCTTCGCGCGCGGGAAGGGCGCCTTTTGGTCGGGCGCCCGCAGCCCGGGCGGAGCCGGTTGGCGGAGCGCCCCGGTATCCACGCAAGGTAGGGAAGTCGGCGCTATGCCCGAGATGCTCGTCGCACCCCCCCAGAGCAGGTCTCTCATGACTCGATCACTCGCTTCGAGCGCGACTGATCGAGCGCTGCCGCTTGATACTCAGCGCAGTGCGGCAGGCTATAGAGCCAGCCGTGGGATTGGGGAGCGCAGCGTCAGATTGGGTGCACTCGGCCATCCCGTCCCGCCATCGCTGATCTCGAGAGAGCATCTCGGTCGTTGTGCGTCGGCCTCGCGCGCATGCAGCATGTGAACCTTGCGCAACGGTCTTCTCGTTCGTGCTGGCCGTGGAGAGTGTCACTGATCGGAGTGCGAGGTTGACTCGTTGGATCGGCCGACTGCGTGGGGGCGGTCCGGCCCGATGCGGCCGACCTTTCAAAGCGTTCGCTGAGGGTAGGGGCAGAGTTAGACCAACCACTTATCAGGAGGTCAGCATGGCGACGCACAACGACCCGCCCACCAAGGAAGCCGAGGAGCACAAGGAGGTGTCGCGCGAGGAGGCGGAGCACGAGAAGCGGATCGACCGAGACAAGGATCACGGTGGCTTCAGCGAAGACGTCGGGCCCGATGCTGAGCACGCCGGACCGAGCAGCTCGAATCCCCCAGGGTCCTAAGAACGCATCCAGTCACGCCGGGCGCGCTCTAACGAGTGCGTCCCGGCCGCGGCAGATTCACGTCCAGATTCGGGCGTGTACCCGACCGGCTGTCGGTTAGTGATTTAGCGTCCGCCATGCGGACGTGCTTGCCGTGTCCGGCCGGCGAGCGGTGGCGAATCCGACGCCGCCGCCGTTACGGCCATTCGGTGGAAGCCACCGTCGGCCGCTCTTTCCGAACACCGGCAGCCACGCCGTCGCCTTGGCGCGGACTACCCGCGCGAGCACGAAGGCACGTGCGAGGCGTGGGCTTCAGCAGCGACGTGCTTCTCGCCAATCTCGAGACGCACCGCGTCGTGGGGTCTCCGGCCGCGGTTGTCGCTCAGCTCGGAGTTGCGCTTCGGCGTGAACCCGGGTGCGACGCTGGTGCCGTTGAGGCGGCGGCTGAGGCGCTTGCCGATCGCCTGACTCGTGCCGGCAGCAAGCACCGCGGCGCTGCCGCTCCCGTGACCGAGCAGGTGCCAGCTCGAGCGCTCCGAGGTTGTCCGGATCGTCGTGGAACTTCGGTGACGATCCTCACGGGTTGACGGTCACACGGTAACGGGCTGGCGGGTCTCCTGACGGTGGCGGTTCTTCTCGGCAACGAGGAGGGCGTGGCGCTCGATGGCGATCACGAGCTTGGCGAGGTCGCGGTAGCCGATGATTCTGCGGAACTGCTGCTCGGCGACGAGCATCCCGGCGGCGGTCCAGCGCTTGCGCATGTCGCCATCGCGCCAGCGCTTCACGTTGCGCTGCGTGTAGCGGACGATCTCGATGTAGGGTCGGAGGCGAGCCGCCATGCCGCGCTTGCGCGCGGTGGTTTGCTCGCCCCCGCCCTCCGCACCGGACGTGCGCGTTCCCACGCATCCGGCGCTCCACAGGGTTGACCGCTGGTCGATCATGGTGCGGGTCCCGAAGGGCTTGCTCCCGCCCGGGTGGTGGCCTGGGTTTCGTCGGGAGGTGCCCACGGCGTCGGGATGCGGTGGCCCCTGTAGCGGTAGCGGGTCACCGGTACCTGGCCGGGCCAGTACAGCCTCGTGCCGTCCGGGCTCGTCCAGTGGCGGCCCCAGTACCGTCGCCTGATCTGTTTCCAGGTCAGCCGCGGATGCTTCTTGCGTAGCCACAGCATCACCCGCCACCAGAGGTAGTGGTCGAGGTAGCTGAAGCAGCGCTTGGCCGCGGCGTGGCGGTGGTAGTTGGTCCAACCCCGAAGGATGGGGTTGAGCGCGTGGACGAGCTCGTCGAGCGAGAGGCCGATGTTTGACCTTCCCGTCTTCTCCTTGATGCGATGTTTGATGTCCCGGAACGAACGCTCGCTCGGGAAGCTGTAGGCGACCGGTATCCGGCCCCGCGGGCGCCGCTTGATGCGGAACCCGAGAAAGTCGAAGCCGTCGTCGACGTGGGTGATGTGTGTCTTCTCGGGCGAGAGCGTCAAACGCATCTGCTCGCGCATGAACTCGGCCGTCTGCTCCTTGAGCGCCTGGGCCTGGGCTTTCGTGCCACGAACCAGGATCACGAAGTCATCCGCGTAGCGGATCATTCGATAGCTGGGGTGGCCCTTGGCCATCCGCCACTTGCGCTGATGTGGCGTGCAGGCATTCCACGCGTCCTCGAAGCGACGGTCGAGAACCGAGAGGGCAACGTTCGCGAGGAGCGGTGAAAGTATCGCCCCTTGCGGAGTGCCCGATGGCGTCGCGGTCAGGGATCCGTGTCGCATGATCCCCGCGCCGAGGAACTGTCGGATCAGCCGCAGCACGCGCTTGTCGGTCACCCGGCGGCGCAGCTGCTCCATCAGCAATCCTTGATGGATCGACCCGAAACAGTCTTCGACGTCTCCTTCTATCGCCCACTCATAGGAGCGTGGCGGGTTGATGAAGAACCGCACCTGCTCGACGGCGTCCTGCGCTCGACGGTTAGGCCGAAACCCATAGGAGCACGGCTGAAACTCCGCCTCCCAGATCGGCTCCAGCACCAGCGTCGTCGCCATCTGAACGATCCTGTCGCGCAAGGCGGGAATACCGAGCCTTCTGACCTTCCCGGACCCGCGCTTCGGGATCTCGTGCTCGCGCACCGGCAGCGGAGCATAGGAGCCGTCCTTGAGCGACTGCCGAAGCTCGCCCAGAACCTTCTCCACGCCCAGTTGCTCGACATGCCAGCGTGTCTGACCATCAACACCGGCGGTCTTGGACCCCCGGTTGCGCTTCACCCGCTCCCACGCGACGAGCAGCGTCGCGGGGTCACACAGCAGGTTGAACAGATCGCCGAAAGGCTTCTGCTCATCCTGTCCTGCCCAGCGGTGCAGCTTGGTCTGCCATCCGAGTACCCGCTCTGTCGCCAAGGCGACGTCAAGCGGCGCGGACGTATTCACGCCCGACCTCCTGAACGGCCTCTCACGCCACGGTCCTGCTGCCGCCCTTCCCCATGTGGACGGCTTTCCCGTCCTCGGAGTACTACGGCGGCGCCGCCACGCCCCCGGCGCATCGGCCGGCATCGGACCCGGCCGGCCGCCACCAGCGACCGGTCGCCCCGGGGGCGCTTCCCACGTTCACCATGATCCGTTTGACCGGGTCGGCAGTCGGCTATACCCCTGCAGCACATCCGGAGGGCAATCGCAGTCTCCCTCCGGCCACCGGGCCCGGATCGATGAGCCAGGACCGGCGCGGGCCGCCAAGCATGGCAGCGGCACCATTGCTGCGAGCAGCCCGCATCCGCCAGGTTCTGGGCTGCTGATGCGATCAAGAGGCTTCGACCACCGCTTTGCTTTCGCTCTGCCTTTCGGTCTTGCTAGCGCGCACGCGGGCGTCTGACAGTGCCGCCCGGCCGCTACGTTGTCGGGGCTGCTCCCGCCGCCAGCGCGCGATCCCGCGCTGCGACTGCCCCCAGCTTCGCCGGGCCGCTGCATCCGCCCGGGTCCGGTCTTCCAACCGGCACGGATGAGAGTTGTTCGTCCGTTCTCTCCTTTCACATGGCGCCTCGTGGCGCACCATCGACTCGCACGGGTTCGTCGAGCCCAGCGTCTTCGCCAGCTGGCCGGTGATCCCGAGCCGCATCAGCGTCAATGTGTCGGTCATCCCCTCGCGCAGCGACGCGGCGGCGTCGGGCCAGGTGCGGTCGAGCTCGGAGGCGAGCTGCTCGAGCCGCTCTCGGCGAGGTCACGTTCGCCAGCGCCCAGGCGCCGCGGATGCGGACGAGGATCTGCGGCCGGTCGCGCTCGGGCAGCAGATCGGTGACATTCCGCTCCTTGTGGCGGTGACAGCGGTGCACGAGCGCGTGCTCGCCGAACACGTCTTTGATCGCCTTGCGCAGCGCCTTGCCACCGTCGATCACGAACAGGATTGCCTGGTCGGGATCCAGGCCGCGGTCGACGAGGTCGGCGAGCAGCATCGACACCAGCGTCGCGTTCTCGGTGCTGCCTTCCCAGAGCCCGAGCGGGATCTTCACGCCCTCGGTGCTGATCCCCAGAGCGACGACGTGCGTGCGGTCGGCGATCTCGAGCCCGTCGAGCATCATCACCGCCAGGCGCACATCATCCAGCCGGCGGGCCATCAGCTCGCCCAGCGCGGTGCGGGTCCGCTCGATGAATAGCTCCGACACCGTGCTCTTCGACGTGACGAGCTGTCCTGCTCAACCTCCTCGCCGACCGGCTCGCCGACGACCTGAAACTTGCGGGTCGAGACGCCGGCGAGCATCCGGTCCATCACCGCCCGCGTCAACGGATCGCGGTCGGCGAAGTACTCGTAGGCCTGGACGGGCAGCTCGCGCTCATCATCAGCCGTGCGCATCCTCGGCCGGCTGACCTCGACGCGGCGACCACCGAGCGTCATCGACCCGTCCTCGTGGCCGTGACGCTTCGCCGTCCGGTCCGGGTCGTGCTTGCCCTTCGGGCCCACGACCTCGGTCACCTCGGCCTCCATCAACTCGTGCACGACCCGGAGGCCGAGCCCGACCGACAGCGCCAGCAGCCCGTCCCTCGCCGCCCCGACCAGCTCGCCGAGCGCTTCCTGAATCTCCGCAGGCAGCGGCA
>CAWGJE010000018.1:0-134474 GCA_963822855.1 uncultured Solirubrobacterales bacterium
CATGATGCCTCGTGGACGTGGATCGACGAGGGGGTTGTAACCGGGGCTTGGATGCGGCGACCGCGCATGGTCGGCGCGCGAGTCGGTGCCGCGCGACGCCTCGTCGTCCCAGGCTGCGCGGGGCATGTGACCTGGACAAATCGAGGAGGAGCTAATGGCAGACGACCGTTCGGCGTCGATGCTCGAGACGATGGCGATCGACGCACCGCACGGCCACTACGACGTAGCGATCCTCGGCGGAGGCCTGGCCGGGCTGACGATGGCACTCCAGCTGAAGCGTGAGCGTCCCGAGACCAGCGTGCTGGTGACCGACAAGCGCGCCGAGCCCGCGCCGGAAGCTGCCTTCAAGGTCGGCGAGTCGAGCGTGGAGATCGGCGCCTACTACTACCGCGAGATGGTCGGCATGCGCGACCACCTCGAGCGCTACCAGCAGCGCAAGCTCGGACTGCGGTTCTTCCTCCCGGCCGGCGACAACTCCGACATCACCAAACGAGTCGAGTTCTGCACGCCGGGCCACCTCGACGTGTTCACCCACCAGATCGACCGGGGGCGGTTCGAGAACGAGCTGTTCCGGCGGTGCAAGAAGGCCGGCGCCGACGCGTTTCGCGGATGGCGGGTGCAGGACGTCCAGTTGGGTGCGGACAGGCACACGATCCTGATGTCTCAGGAGGACGAGGAATGCATCGCCACCGCTCGGTGGATCGTCGACGCCAGTGGGCGCGCGAACATCCTGCGGCGCAAATTGGATCTGGGTGCCGGCGTCGACACCGGCCACCATGCCAACGCGGCGTGGATCCGGCTCGCCGGCGGCCTCGACTTCGAGGACTGGACCGACGACGAAGAGTGGCTCGGGCGTATGCCCGAGAAGGGCCTCCGGGTCCACTCCACCAGCCACCTGATCCAGCCCGGGTACTGGCTGTGGCTGATCCAGCTCGAGTCGGGGCCGATCTCGATCGGCGTGTGCGCCGATCCACGTTTCCACCCGTGGGAGGAGATCAACAGCTTCGAGGCGTTCATGGACTGGATGAAGCGCAACGAGCCGCAGCTGCACGCCGAGATCGACGGCAGGCGCGAGGACGTGCTCGACTTCCTCCGCGTCCAGGACTTCTCGTACGGGTCCACCCGGTTCTTCTCGCCCGAGCGCTGGACGCTGGTGGGCGAGGCGGGAGGGTTCCTCGACGCGCTGTACTCGCCGGGGTCCGACTTCATCGGCTTCTCAAACACGTTCAGCGCCGAGCTGATCGAGCGCGAGCTCGACGGCGAGGACGTGACGGAGCTGGCCGACTTCTACAACGACCTGTACCTGAACCTGTTCAACACCACCGCTCACCTGTACCGGGACAACTATCAGCTGTTCGGTAACCCTCAGGTGATGATCCTGAAGTTCGTCTACGACAGCTCGACGTACTTCACGGGCATCGGCAACGCCTGGTGCCACGACCGGCTGCGCAAGCCCGAAGACATCAAGCAGCTGACCGAGATCATGGGCGAAGCGATCCAGATGATCCCGATCATGCAGCAGCTGTTCCGCGACTGGAACGAGCTCGAGCAAACGCCGTTCGAGGGCGTCTCGGTCCTGTCTAAGCAGTTCACCCCGTACGTCGCGGCGCAGGCCGACATGACGCATGCAGCCGAGGGCGACGAGGTGTTCGAGATCTCGCGTAGGAACCTCAAGTACCTCGAGGCGCTCGCGGTGTGGATCTTCCACCGGGCGGCCCGGAACCTGTCCGAGCAGCCGGACGAGAACCGCGGCATCAACTGGCTGGCGATCAGTCTCCATCCCGAGCGGTGGGAGGCCGACGGCCTGTACTCCGATGACGGCATCAGTCTCGTGCAGGCGCGCGAGATGCTGCCGGGGATCGAGGAGATGGACCTCGAGGCACGGGGCGCCGTGGTGGCGGCTTAGTTCGGTCGGGAGTGGACGTGAAAACCTCGCAACAAGGAGTGCAACGTGGGCACTGATAGGCAGCCGGCTGACAGCTACGACGTGGCGATCCTCGGCGGCGGCCTGGCCGGGTTGACACTCGGGATCCAACTCAAGCAGGCACGTCCCGAGACGAGCGTCTTCATCGCCGAGAAGCGGAAGGGCCGGGCGCCCGAGGCGGCGTTCAAGGTCGGGGAGTCGACCGTCGAAGTGTCGGCGCACTACTTCGCCGATGTCATCGGCGCGCGCGAGCACATGGACAACGACGAGCTCCACAAGTTCGGGCTGCGCTGGTGGTTCCCGGCGGCCGGGAACACGTCGATCGCAGAGCGGATCGAGCGCGGGATCAACAAGCCGCTGCCCGGAGCCGAGCTTCCAGCTCGACCGCGGGCGGTTCGAGAACTACCTGGGGGAGAAGGCGCTGTCGGAGGGCGTTGACCTGTTCGGTGACTGTCGCGTCCAGGACGTCGACGTCTCGGTCGATCCACACGTGATCCGCGTTACGTATCAGGGTGAGGACCGCGAGGTGCGGGCGCGTTGGGTGGTGGATGCCGCGGGGCGGGCTTTTTTGCTCAAGCGCAAGCTGGATCTGCTGGAGGAGAACGGGCACGAGGTGAACTCGGCGTGGTTCCGGCTCGACGGCGGGCTCGACATCGAGGACTGGGCCGATCCGGACGACGAGGAGTTCTTCGGTCGTATGTCCGAGAAGGGGCTGCGCAAGTTCTCCACCAACCACCTTTGTGGTCAGGGCTATTGGGTGTGGATGATCCCGCTCTCGTCGGGGCCGATTTCGATCGGGATCGTCGCGGACCCGCGCTTCCACCCGTACGACGAGATGAAGACGCTCGATGGGGCCCTGGACTGGATCCGGCGGCACGAGCCGCAGCTGGGGGAGTCGCTCGACGGGCGGATCGACCAGGTCGAGGACTTCTTGAAGGTGTCGGACTTCTCCTACGGCTGCAAGCAGTGCTACTCCGGTGACGGTCACTGGTCGTTGGTGGGAGAGGCGGGCGCGTTCCTCGATCCGTTCTACTCGCCGGGGTCGGATTTCATCGCGATCTCGAACACGCTGACTACCGACCTGATCACGCGGTTCCTTGATGGTGAGGACGTCGTTTCGCGCGCCCAGGCCTTCGACGATCTCTACCTGAGTACATATCGCGTGAACTTGACCCAGTACGAGGGTCAGTACGAGTTCTGGCACAACCCGATGGTGATGACGGTCAAGATCTGTGCCAACAACATCCTGTACTGGGGCACCGAGTGCCTGCTGTTCTTCCACGACAAGTACGCCGATGTGGACTTCATGGCCTCCGTGCGGCCCGACCTCGAGCGCATCTGGGCGATCACACGGCGGCTCGAGGCGATGTACCGGGAGTGGAACGTGTTGGAGGATCGCGAATGGCGGCGAGCGATCGTTCCCACGCAGGCGTTCCCCGGCATGTTCCAGCGCCATGTCGACATGGCCGGCGGGTTCGACGACGACGGCGTTCGCGCTCACCTCACCGCCACGGCGGACATGATGGAGGCGTTCGCGGTCCTGGCCTTTAGTCGGGCGGCTCAGAACCTGGGCGACGCCGCGCCGGGCGAGGACGTGAAGATCAACCCCTACGCGGTGTCGTTGGATCCGGACCGGTGGGAGGCCGACGGTCTGTTCGACGGCTCCGGCATGTCGCTCGTGGAGGCTCGCGAGACCGACGCGGGCGGGCTTCAGAACCTGTTCCTGGAGGCGGTGGCGCAGCCCGCTTGAGGCCTATACCACCGCGGGGCGTGTGAGCGCCTTGACGAAGTCCTCGAGCTGGTCGGTGCGCCAGCACTCGAATGCCGTGCAGTGCTTCTCGTACGCGGCGATCACGCTGTCTCCGTAGTTCCAGTACAGGCGCGGCTCGGGGTTCAGCCAGAACGTGCGTCCCGCTTTGGCGGTGATCGCGGCGAAGATGTCGTCTCGTGGTGGGCGGCCATTGGTGCGGGCGTCGCCGAGCACGATCACTGTCGCGCGGGGATGAAGCTCGTCCTCGATGGTTGTCAGGAACTCCAGCCAGACCCGTCCGTAGTCGGTGTAGCCGGAGATGTCGGCGACGCCGGCGTCT
The DNA here is from genome assembly GCA_963822855.1 of uncultured Solirubrobacterales bacterium. GTDB lineage: Bacteria > Actinomycetota > Thermoleophilia > Solirubrobacterales > Solirubrobacteraceae > Palsa-465. Next base: position 4,015 of record CAWGJE010000018.1, read on the forward strand.
TTCGATATGGCCTCGCTGGCGGCGCGGAAGTCGCGCTCGCGTTCGAACACTTCGGTGACCTCGGAGATCCGCTCGATGAACACGAAGCTGCGGAGCTTGCGGAACGCGTCGTGGAGGGCGTGGAGGACCGACAGGAAGAACGTGGACGCGCTGGTGACGGATGTGGACACGTCGCACAGCACGAAGATCTCGGGTCTTCTTGGGCGTTTGGGGCGGTACTTGAGGTCGATCGGCACGCCGCCGGTCTGGAGTGAGGCCCGCATCGTTCTGCGGAAGTCGACGTGGGCGTGGCGGTTGTGCCCTTTTAGTTCGTGTCCCTGGGTGGCGAGCCGCCGCTTCAGCTGCGCCACCACTCGGTGCACGGCCGCGAGGTCCTGGATCGGGCCGGACGGAAGCGCGCGATCGAGCTCGTTGAGCGGGCGCTTGGGGGGGAGGCTCGCCGTGCGCTCGATCAGGTTTCTTTCGAGCTCGCGCCTGAGGTGCTGCTCGAATTTCCTCAGCTGATCGCGTGGGAGGCCGTCGTGGCGCGGGTCGTCGGTTGGCAGATCGGGCTGCGGCTCGGTTCTTAGGCCGAGGGCTCTTCGGATTCGCTGCACGTCGACGCCGAGGACGCCCGAGCCTTCGCCGCGGCCGAACGCGGCGATCGCGAGCCGGGCCAGGTCCCTGAGCGCGGCGTCCGAGCCGTCCCGGAGCGCGGCGGCGATCTGCTGTCTCAGCGTGTCCAGGTTGATGTCGCTCGGCGGCTCGCCTCCAGCTTGGGCCTCCGTGATGCGCTTGCGCGCCGCCTGCGCCTCGGTGGCGCGGAAGAAGAACCGGTCGAACACGAGATCGAACACTCTGCGGTCGTCGTTCGATTTCGCCAGCGTGGTTGCCAGCGCCTCCTTGAAGTCGCGCTGATCGGTCCACGCGACGAGGTTCAGCGCCTCGAACGCGTCGAGGATCTCGGAGGTGCCGATCGCGACGCCCTCGGTTCGGAGCTCCTCGGCGAACGAGAGGAGGTGTCCGTCCAGGTTGCCGGGCGGCTGCTCGGGGATCCCGCCGTAGATCGCCGCGTTCTTGGGGCTAGGCGGCATCGGCCTGCTGAAGGGCCACGCCGACTCGCGCCGCCACCGTGTCCAGGTCCGTGCGGTGCTTGACGATCACGCTCATTGTCTGGATGAACGTGTCGTGGTCGATGTCGTTGGCCCCGAGCAGCAGGAGCGTGCGGGCCCAGTCGATCGACTCGGCGATGCTCGGTGGTTTCTTGAGGTCGAGCTGGCGGACCTGGTGGATGATCTCGGTCAGTTTTCTCGCCACCGCTTCGTCCAGCTCGGGGGCATGGAGGCGGACGATCTGGAGCTCGTGCTCGAGGTCGGGGTAGTCGAGCCACAGGTACAGGCAGCGGCGCTTCAGCGCCTCGGTGAGCTCACGCGTGTTGTTACTCGTGAGGAGGACGACCGGCCTTGTCTTCGCCTCGATCCGGCCGAGCTCCGGGATGCTGATCTGGAAGTCCGAGAGCAGCTCGAGCAGCATCGCCTCGAACTCCTGGTCGGTCTTGTCGATCTCGTCGATGAGGAGGACGACCGGCTCCGGAGATGCGATCGCGGTCATGAGGGGGCGGGGGAGGAGGAACTCCTCGCCGAAGATGTCCTCCTGCACGTCCTGCCAGCCGGCGGTGTTCGCTTCGGTCTGGATCCGGAGCAGCTGCTTGCGGTAGTTCCACTCGTACAGCGCCTTTGCCTCGTCCAGGCCCTCGTAGCACTGGAGCCTGACGAGGGTGCGGTTGAGGTATTTCGCTAAGGACTTGGCGAGTTCGGTCTTGCCCACGCCGGCCGGGCCCTCGACGAGGACCGGCTTGCCCAGCTTGGTGGCGAGGAACGTGACGAGCGCGGTCGACTCGCCGGGGAGGTAGCCGGCGTTGCGGAGGCCTGCGGCGAGGTCGGCGGCGGTGGCTGGCTCTGTCGTGGACATGGCGACGAAACTCAAAATACAGGTACGGCTTCGCAACAATTGTGTTCCAAGAGGCTTTGGGGGCGCGGGCCGGGTGCACACTGGCCCTCATGCGCCCCGAAAACCCTCCCGACCACCGCCACCTCCGGTCCCGGGTCCGGCCCAACCCGGCACTCGCCACCCCCAGCGGTCCGAATACGTATTCGGGTGCGCATAGCGGCCCCCCGAGCACATTCGAGCTGCGAGCAAGGTCGAGTGCGGAGTTAGGTACGTGATGGCAGCGTCGCCGGATCGAGCCGCCGGACGTGTCGCGGCCTCGCAGCGCACGATGATCACCCATGAGCAGCTGGTCGCGTGCGGCCTCGGGCCACGCGCGATCAAGTGGCGCCTGGAGACACGTCGCCTGCACGTCGAGTTCCGAGGCGTCTACTCGTTCGGCTGCGGCGAGCTCCCGCCGCTCGCCCGCGAGCAGGCGGCGCTGCTTGCGTGCGGTGCGCAGGCGTTCCTCAGCCACCGGTCTGCCGCGTTCTTCTGGGACATGCGCAAGTCCCCACCGCAGGACGTCGAGGTGTCGATCGTGGGACGCCCGTGCTCCTCGCGCAACGGGATTCGCGTCCACCGGATCAAGGCCATCGACCGGCGCGATCTGGTCCGGAAGGATGGGCTGTGGGTGAGCTCGCCGGCGCGGGCGGTGCTCGAGGTCGCTGCGGTGGCGCCGGACGAGCTCGTTGACGTAGTCGAAGAGGGGCTGGCGCGGCGACGCGTCAACGGACGCCAACTCGAGACGGTGCTCGCCCGGAACCGGCCTTGTCGCGGGGCTGCCCGGCTCGCGGCGCTCCTGGGGGACGAGACCGCAATGGCGATCACCCGATCACGGGCCGAGAGAGCATTCTTGAGGCTGATGCGCGATGCACGCCTGCCCCTTCCCGAAACGAACGTCAAATTCGGTCCATACGTTCCCGACTTCATGTGGCGGCGGGAGCGGCTGATCGTCGAGCTCGACAGCCCGACGTTCCATGGCGGCCCCGGCGCCTTTCAGAACGACCGTGAGAAGGACCTGTTCTATCGGGATGCGCGCTTTGACGTCCTCCGGTTCACGCGCGAACACGTGGTGCACGAGCCCACACGGGTGTTGGTTCGGGTCGTCCGCGAGCTGACGCGCCGGGCCGCCAGCGATTAGCGGTCGCGGTCGAGGCGGAGCGTCTCGTCGTCGCTGGCGAGGCGCATCGTCAGCTGCTCGTCCGGTGGTGTCTCGGGGTCAGGCGCGTCCGCCGCCTTGGAGTGCATTCTGATCGTCTCGTCGACGTCCGCCGGCTTGACTCGCCCAAACGGCACCGCCGGGGGATCGTCGGGGACGACCCGCTCGAACAACTCGGCTGCGGAGACTCGCCGGCGCGGGCGTGGCGCCGCGGACGGGGGCTCGACCACCGGTCGGGGCTCGGCGGCTACGGGGCGGGGCTCGGCGGCTACGGGGCGGGGCTCGGCGGCTACGGGGCGGGGCTCGGCCACTGGGGGGCGGGGGCGCCGTCGCGGTGGCGGCGGCTTGCGAGCTTTCGCCGTGGCTGGGGGCGCCGCGACTGACGGCGGCGGCTCGGACGGCCTTCTTCCTTCAGCCGGCCTGGGTCTGCGCTCCTCACGGCGCCGGCGCGCCTCGGGCGCCCGCGGCGTGAGCGGCAAGGTGGCGGCGGCGCTCGATCCAGCCGGCGCCTCGGCCTCGCCGGGCAGCGGTGGCTCGGGCCGGTGGGCGGCGCGGATGCGGGAGCCGGCGTAGGCGAGAAAAGCCGCCGCCGCCAGAGCGACGAAGATTCCCCACTCGATCCCCGACGTGGTGGCCGAGGGGCCGCTGGTCGTCGCGCCCTGCTTGTCGAAGATCCGCCACACGATCAACAGGCATGTCCACAGCCCGGCCGCGAAGATCACGCCGCCGTCGCCGCCGGGCAGGTGGAAGGCCCGTCCCTCGGCGCGCTGGAACAGCAGTATGAGCACGCCGGCGGCCACGAGCAGGACCGCTGCCTCGACGAACGAGAACGCGCCCCAACCAGTGATCGAGGCGCTCGCGGACTGCAGCTTCTCGGCCTTTGCCGGCGCGATGAGCGTCACCTGGTACCAGGGGAGGAACAGGGTGAAAAACAGGGCGCCCGAGGCGTAGGCGGCGAGGCGGGACTCGGTCGGCAACGCCTTCCAGGCGCGTACGAGGCGACTCGTCCCCGACCCCACGCGCTGCGCAGCGCCCGCCGCCGTGCGCCGTTCGCTCATGCGCGCAAGCCTGCCACAGCCCGATTGTACGGGCGGCGGAAGCGCCCAACTAAAGGATCGGGATGTCCTGGACCTCGACGCCCTGCTCGCGCTTACGCTCGAGCCGTTCGAGGTACCAGTCGATCAGTGCCCGGAGCGCCAGGAGCACCTCGCGGAGCGCCGCGATCAGCCGGCGTTGGAGGTCGGGGGGGATGAGGTCGCGCATGGCCTGGACCAGCGCCACGAACGGGTCGAGCTCTGGTGTCGGCCCGCGTGAGGTGTCCTCGGCGGTCTGCCAGCCCGCAGGCGGCGGGTCAGGCTCGTCGCCGGCGCCCGGGTTGCCGGCGCCACTACCGCCTGGGTTGCCGGCGCCCGCGTCCGGGTTGCCGGCGCCACCTCCGCCTGGGTTGCCGGCGCCCGCGTCCGGGTTGCCGGCGCCACCACCGTCTGGGTTGCCGGCGCTCGCGGCCTGGATGCCGGCGCGGGCTGCCTCCGCGGCCGCCTGTGCGATCAGCCGCTCGGCCGCGGCGGACGCCTGGTCGAGCCGCTGCTCGAGCCGGCGCAGCGTTTCCTCGGGCGACCTCGGCTCGGGGACGCTCCGCGGCTCGCGGCTCTCGGGAGCCGGCCCGCCGGGCTCAGGCGGGGGCGGCATTTGACGCCCCCTGGAACGTGACCGCAAGCGTGCCTTCCTCGAACGTGGCGGACGTCGGCTGGAACGCCGCCATCGCCGAGGGCAGGATGATCGTCCGCCGCTGGCCGTCGACGCCGACGATCAGCTCGAGTCCGATCTTCTTGAGTGAGATATCGCCCTTGCGCGCGAACGGCAGAAGCAGCCGAAGCTGGGCTCCGTCCTCGGACACGAGCAGCTCCTGACTGAGCGTGTCGTGGAGGACGGCGGCGGGATCGTGCCCGCCCGTGCCGAACAGCGCGTCCCCTAACCGGTCAAGCATGTCCGCGCCGAGCACCTCGGTGTCGAAGTACGGGGCGCACAGCACCGGCACCGGCGCGAACGCCGATCGGACCAGCTCGAGGTGCTCCTCCTGCATGCGGCGCCAGCCGGCGAAGTAGTCGCCGACCTCGGACGGGAAGATCCGGTTGACGATCACGGCGTCGGTCAGATAGCCGTACAGGTTCAGATACGTGAACGTGCGCATCGCCTCGCCGATCACCATCTTGTCGGGATTCATGACGAGGCGGACCGTGCAGCGCTCGCGGTCGCGGAGGATCTCGTTCATCTCGATCAGGTTCTGCGACAGCCGCTGGATGTCGGCGAATACCGCCTGGCTCGGCAGCTGGATGTCGAGCAGGGAGCGCGCGAGGGGGCGGGCGGCGGCGAGGAGCTGGCGCTCGAGCGGGAACACCTTCTCGATCCACCAGCGCGCCACGTCGGGAAACGAGAGCAGACGGAGCGTCTCGCCTGTCGGCGCGCAGTCAACGACGATCGCGTCCCAGTCCGGCGACTTGTGCGCCGCCTGGAGGCGGAGCAGCGAGAACAGCTCGTCCATCCCGGGCGGGACGGTCAGCTCCTGCGCGGAGATTCGGTCGACGCCGCGCTCGATGAACAGCTCGCCGAGCCATTCCTGCACGCCTGACCAGTGACGCTCCATCTCCTCCTGCGCGTTGACCTCCTGGCCCCACAGACGGTCGCCGGCGGGGCGCGGCTCAGGCCCGAGCGCCGCTCCGAGCGATTCCGACAGGCTGTGGGCGGGGTCGGTCGAGATGACGAGCGTGCGCAGTCCGGACGCGGCGCACGCGCGCGCCGTGGAGGCGGCGACGGACGTCTTGCCGACGCCGCCCTTGCCCGTGTAGAGGATTGTGCGGGGCATCATGATCCGGGCGAGTCTAGGCGCTCGCGCCGGATCCCGAATAGGCGCGAGGGGGCGGGTACGCCTGATAGATTCGGACAGGTTCGTACCGACCGTTGACAGGGGAGAGGGCCTGATCGCAATGCATCACCGAAAGACCGCGTTCAGGAGTGCGGTCATGCTCATGCTCGCGGTGCTCACGGTGGCGGCCACCGCAGCATGTGGCGGCTCGAGCAGCAGCTCCGCCAATCCCAACACGCTGCTGAAGGACACCTTCACCGGCAAGCACACGGTCACGAGCGGTGACATCGATCTGACGCTGACGATCGATCCGTCCGGATCGAGCCTGGTCAACGGCCCGATCACGTTCACCTTCGGCGGCCCGTTCCAGAGCCGCGGCGCCGGCAAGCTGCCCGAGTCCAACTTCACGGTGAGCGCCAGCGCGCTTGGCCACAACGTGCTGGTCGGCGTGATCTCGACCGGGACCGCCGGCTACGTGACGTTCCAGGGCTCGAGCTACCAGTTGCCGGCGGCGAGCTTCCAGAAGCTCGAATCGAGCTTCAGTCAGCTGTCCACATCGCAGGGCACGAGCTCGGGGTCGAGCGCGCTGACGAAGCTCGGCATCCACCCACTGAACTGGTTGACGAACCCGACCGTCGTCGGGACCGAGAACGTGGGCGGCGCGCAGACGGACCACATCCACGCCGGCGTGAACGTCGACGCGATGCTGAACGATCTGAGCACCGCGCTCACGAAGTCCTACTCGCTCGGGCTGGCAGGCGGGACGGCCGCGAAGGCGCTCTCCGGCGGGATCCCGGCCGCCGATCGGAGCAAGATCGCCGCCGAGGTCAAGAACCCGAGCGTCGACATCTGGACTGGCACGAGCGACCACACGATCCGCCGCCTGACGATCACGCTGACGGTCCCGGTTACCGGTAAGACGTCCACGCAGCTCGGCGGGGTCACATCGGCCGACATCGGGCTCACCCTGCAGTACTCGGATCTCAACCAGCCGCAGACGATCAAGGCGCCGACGAACGTGAAGCCCTTCAGCCAGTTCCAGGCCAAGCTCAACTCGTTCGTGCAGTCGCTCTCGGGCCTGATGGCCGCCGGCGGCACCGGCAGCAGCGGTGCCGGCACCAGTGGCGGCACGACGACCACGGGATCGGCGTCGGCGGGCGTCAGCCGCTACAGCCAGTGCCTGCAGAAAGCCGGTACCGACATCCAGAAGGTCCAGAAGTGCGCCTCGCTGCTGAGCAGCGGGGGCTAGCGCGAAGCAGCCGCGGCTAGGCCGCCCGGCTACTCGCGCCCCAACTCCTCGACTTCTTCCTCGAACTCCTCGGGCTCCTCGTCGGGATCAGCTTCGAGGTCCGCCCCGGCGTGGCGCGTCTGGAAGGTCTCGAGCAGCCGGTCCCGCTGATCCTCGTCGACCGGCACCTCGTCGGAGATCAGGACCCAGTCGGCGCCCTCGAACTCTTCCATGTTGAAGATCTCGGCGTCCATCTCGGGGGAGTCGTCGACGACGACCAAGACCTCGGTCTGGGGGTTGAAGTAGGAGCCGGGACGGTTCACCAGCTCTTCGAGCTCAAAGCGGCGTGGATCTGCCATCGCAACGGAGCCTACATCAGGCCGCCGAGCCCGGCGATCTCACGCTCGATCTCGGCCTCGACGTCGAGCGGCGGTTTGCCGGCGCGGACCCGCCGATGGTTGCGCGCGACGACCAGCTGGCGGATCTCCTCGCGCAGCGCCGGATCCACCGCCGGCGCCGGCGTGGTCAGCCTCGTTAGCTCCTGCTCGACGTCAACGGGCGGTTCGCCCCGGCGCGCCCGGCGCTCGTTGCGCGCCTCGAGCATCTGGCGGATCTCGGTGTCGCGCTCGGCCACCGCGCCCCCCGTCCCGCCCCGGGAGCCCGCGGAGGTGTCGCGATCCATCACGAACCCACCCTTACCGAAGTCCTCCCAGGTCTTGCGGCCGAAGATCAGGACGCCGAACGCGATCAGCACGGCGAGCACGCACACGACCCAGATAACGACGTTGAACGCTGAATGCACCGGATCGAAGTCTCGCGCATCCCGAATGGGGGAGGGCCGCCTGGCTTTGGGGGAGGCCGGGGCCGGCGCCCGCGAGAGGCCGCCTCTCGCGAATTCGGGTTCGATCCGCCCGTTCATTGGGTACCATTTATGCCGTTGACTGACTAGTCAATCTATCCGCGCTTCCAAGGAGAGACCCACAGTGGTTGATTTCACGCTCACCGACGAGCAGCAGAGCATGCGCGAGATGGCGCACGACTTTGCCGAGAAGGAGATCCGTCCGGTCGCCTGGGACTACGACAAGGACGGCACCTGGCCGCAGGACATCATCGATAAGGCCTGGGACCTGGGCCTGATGAACAACCACTTTCCGGTCGAATATGGTGGTCCCGGTCTCGGCTATCTCGAAGGCTGCATCATCGAGGAGGAGCTCGCGTGGGGCTGCTCGGGCATCAGCACGTCGGTGACCTGCAACGGGCTCGCGACGGCGCCGGTGCTGCTGGCCGCCTCCGATGAGGTAAAGAAGGAGTACATCGGGCGGCTGTCCGAGGCTCCGCTGCTCGCCTCGTTCTGTCTGACCGAGCCCGACGCCGGATCGGACGTCTCCGGAATGAAGACCAACGCCGTCCGTAAGGGCGACAAGTGGGTCATCAACGGCTCCAAGTGCTTCATCACCAACGGCGAGTACGCGAACTGGTACACGGTGTATGCGAAGACCGACAAGGAAGCCGGCCATCGCGGGATCTCCTGCTTCGTCGTCCCGCGCGACGCCGGCGTCGTCGTCGACAAGCACGAGGACAAGATGGGTCAGCGCGCGTCCAACACGGCGACCGTGAGCTTCAACGACGTCGAGATCCCGCTCGACCACCTCGTCGGCGAGGAGAACAAGGGCTTCAAGATCGCGATGATGACGCTCGACAGGACGCGTCCGGGCGTCGCCGCGATGGCCACCGGCGTGGCGCGCGCCGCGATGGAGTTCGCGACCGCGTACTCCAAGGAGCGCGTCCAGTTCGGCGTGCCGATCGCCATGCACCAGGCGATCCAGTTCATGATCGCCGACATGGCGACGAAGGTTCACCTGTCGCGGCTGGCGACGTGGAACTCGGCCGTGCTGCTCGACCAGGGCAAGCGCAACACGCTCGAGTCCTCACACGCCAAGCGGTTCGCCGCTGACAGCGCGATGGAGGTCACGACCGACGCCGTCCAGGTCTACGGCGGCTATGGCTTCATCAAGGAATACAAGGTCGAGAAGTTGATGCGCGACGCCAAGATCCTCCAGCTGTACGAGGGCACGGCCCAGATTCAGCGGCTGGTGATCGCGCGAGAGACGCTCCTCCCGCGCCGGGCAGAAGAACCCGCCCCCGCCAAGGCGTAACCCGGCACGGGATTGGCGCCCCGGACGTAGCCGCCGCCCTCCTCGATGTCGGGGACGGCGGCGGCGGCGCCGGGCTGTCTACAGCTACGTGCTCGATCGGAACGACGGCGCGATCAGCGCGGCCGCCGTCTTCTTGAGCGCCGGCTTCGAGGACGGCTTCTTGGCCATCGCGTAGATCCCGATGACGATCGCCGCCACGCAGATCAGGCCGCACACCCCGGCGGGCTCATTCCGTCGTGGAGAACTCCCAGATCGCGATCCCGAGCATGACCAGCCCGATCACGACGATCATTGCGGCCTCGAGCAGCGCCGGCACGTGCCAGCCGAACCAGGTCACGCCGGGATCGAGGGCCGCGCGCGCCAGCGGCGAGATCGTCAGGTGGTTGAACACCAGCCGCCGCATCGGATCGACGGCGTACGTAAGCGGGTCGAGCCGGTTGAGGACCGCCAGCCAGCCCGGGAGGTTCGCGACCGGGAACAGCGCGCCGGAGATGAAGAACATCGGCATCACGATCATCTGCATGACGCCCATGAACGACTGCATCTGCTTGATCCGGACCGCGATCATCACCCCGAACGCCGTGATCGCGAACGCGAGGAATAGCTGCAGGATGAAGATGCCGATGATCAGCAGCGGGGCATAGGGCACGCCTACGAATCCCGCGAGGGCGATCACGATCACGCCCTGGAAACACGCCACGGTGGCGCCACCGATGACTTTGCCGATCACGATCGAGCTCCGCCGGATCGGCGCCACCATCATCTCGCGCAGGAAGCCGAACTCCCGGTCCCACACGATCGACGCGGCCGAGAACATCCCGGTGAACATCACCGAGATACACAGGATCCCCGGGTAGATGAAGGTCTTCAGGTTGACGCCGTGGGTGCTCGCCGCCGACAACTGCTGGAGGCCGGACCCGAGCACGAACAGGAACAGCAGCGGCTGGACCAGCGTCGTGACCATCCGCAGCCGGTCACTGCGGTAGCGGATGATCTCCCGGCGCCAGACGATCTTGATCGCGCGCAGCTCGGAGGCGAAGCTGCGCTTTGGGACCGTGACTCGGACGACCGGAGGCGCAGGGGCCCCGACGGTCGCGCTTGCGGACTCGCGCGGCTCGGTCGTCGTGCTCATCGCCTAGCTCCGCTCATCATCTGCATCATCCTGCGGTTGCGATCCTTGCCCTGGTCCTCCTCGGCGTCGCGGATCGTCGAGCCCGTATAGGACATGAACACGTCGTCGAGCGTCGGGCGGGAAACGTGGACGGCTTTGATCGGGATGCCGAGCTCGGCGAACAGCCGCGGCACGAATTGCTCGCCCTCGGGAACGCCGAACGTGACTGCGCCCTCCGACATCCGGGCCTCGATCCCGAAGCGGTCGGCGAGGGCGGCGATCGCGGCAGCGTCGTCGTCGGTCTGGATCGCGATGCGGTCGGTGCCGACGCCGGCCTTGAGCGTCTCCGGCGAGTCGAGCGCGACGATCTCGCCGTGGTCCATGATCGCGATCCGGTCGCACCACTCCGCCTCGTCCATGTAGTGGGTGGTCATGAAGATCGTGATGTCCTCGCGCTCCTTGAGCTCGCCGATGTACTCCCAGATCGACCGGCGCGTCTGCGGGTCGAGTCCGATCGTCGGCTCATCGAGAAACAGCACGCGGGGGGAATGCATCAGGCCGCGGGCGATCTCGAGGCGTCGGCGCATGCCGCCGGAGAACGTGCCTACGACCGAGTCCTTGCGATCCCACAGCCCGACCATCGTCATCACCTGCTGCATCCGCGGCTTGACCAGCGCCGACTCGACGCCGTACAGCTCGGCGTGCAGGCGAAGGTTCTGCTCGGCGGTCAGGTAGCCGTCGAGCGTCGGATCCTGGAACACGAGGCCGATGTTGCGGCGGACGTCGTCGCGCTCGCGCACGATGTCGTGGCCGGCGACGCTCGCGGACCCTGCCGTCGGCGTGACCAGCGTGCACAGCATGCTGATCGTGGTCGTCTTGCCGGCGCCGTTGGGTCCGAGGAACCCGAACACCTCGCCGGTGGCGACCTCGAACTCGACGCCTCGGACCGCCTGGACCTCGTCGTAGTTCTTGACGAGGCCTCGCACCTCGATCGCGAGGCCATCGTTCAGGTCTCTATTGCCGTTCTCGCCCGTCATTACGCTGATACACGTTACGCGGTGGCGCCCGTATCCTCGTCGGCGTCGGTGTCCTCGCCGGCGTCGGGTTCCTCGGCGAGGATTCCGTACAGCGATCGCCGGGTCTCGGCCAGCGTCTGGCACGCCTTCTCGACCTGGCGCTCGTCGCCCTCGTGCGCGACCTGCCACGCCGCCTTGCCGATCTGGACGACGAGCGAGGCGATCTCAGGGATCGAGCGTCCGTCGGCCGCTTCGTCCTCGGCCCACGGCGCCGTGCGGTCGGCGTACTCGGCCGCCTGCTCCCGGCCTGCGTCGGTCAGCTCGAACAGCTTGGTCCCGTCGCGCTCGACCCCACGGATCAGGCCCTCGTCCTCGAGTTGGGCGAGCGTCGGATACATCGAGCCAGGGCTCGGGCGCCAGGTTCCGCGGCTGCGCTCCTCGATCGTCTGCATCAGCTGGTAGCCGTTGCGCGGCTCCTCGGCGAGCAGGATCAGTACCGCCGCCCTGACGTCGCCACGCCGGCGTCGACCCCGGCCGCCTCCGAACGGTCCACCCGGCGGGGGTCCGCCGAACGGGCCGCCGCGCATGTGGCGAAGAGCGGCGAGCCGCTCGAGGTCATCGATGTTGCCGTAGCGACCGTGGCGGCCGCGATTCGCCGCCTTCATCGAGGCGATCCGGTTGAGGAACGGCCACGGGGAGGCCCAATCTTCTTGACTCATGGTTGCTCCTTGAAAGACTGTCGAACGATGTATTAACGATATATCGCCGACTATCGCATGTCAAGAACCGCGCAAGCTCGCGCGCAGCCGCCCGCAAGCGCCGCCGGAGGGGCGCCGCGGCCGCGCTTTCGTTCGCCCCGTCCTAATCGCCCGAGTTGCGCTGGCGGAGCCAGTCGGCGAGTTGCTCGGCCATGCCGCCCACCTGGGAGCCGGCCTTCGTCAGGTTGTCGCCGATCTCGCGGAAGATCGTGCGGAAGCGCTCGGCGTAGAACTCGACCGCGTCGCCGGCCTCGTCGCGGACGTTAGCGTTGGCGTCCTGGTCGCGGGTGCGGTACTCGCCGCGGATGATCCGGTCGTACTCGCCGCTCTGGACCCACTTCAGCACTTCGGAGACGCGCCGGACCGAGTCCGGATGGGTCTTGCCGAGCTCGTTGAAGAAGCGGCGGACGCGGTCGCTGGGGTCATCCCAGGCCTGGTAGTCCATCGCCTGAGCCATGAACGCATCCAGGTTGAGGTCGGAGGCGGGCATCGCACCGGAGAGCACCATCAGCAGGCGGCAGACGATCTGCGGGTCGCGGACCGCCAGCGCCGCGGCGCGATCGCAGCTGAGCTCGGCGGCCCGGAACCACTCGAGCAGGACGGCCGTGACCGCCCGGAACGGCATCCCGAGGAAGAACGGCAGGTTGCCCCCCGCGCTCAGCAAGATGTTGAGCGCGGTCATGTAGACCATGTGGTCGGAGAGGATGTGCCCGAGCTCGTGCGCGATCAGCGCGCGTTGTTCGCCGGGGCCGATTCGCTGTAGCCATACCGAGTCGACCACGATCAGCGGCTTGGTCGAGCCGATCGCCTGGGCGACGCCCATCACCGGCGAGGTCACGTACAGGTCGTAGACCTCGGGCATGTCGAGGATGTGGCAGACGCCGTTGTGGGCCGCCCACAGCTCGGGCAGCTGCTGCTCGGAGACGCGGACCGAGTTGCCCAGGAAGAACTGCCGCAGCGCGCGCTCGTAGCGCCACTCGATCAGCTTGCGAACGACGGTGTCGAGCATCGGCACCGCCTTGAGCGCCGCGGTCGCGGCGCGGTCGGCGGGATGCTCGTACGCCTTGGAAGAGATCCCTTTGTACGGCTCGATGTGATCAGGGAGGGTCTCCGGCACCTCACCAGGAGCGTACTGCCTTCGAACCCTACGCTGGGGTAGCGTAACGGCCATGTTCGTGTTCAAGGCGGGCGTCGTCGGCGCCGGCAAGATGGGCGGGGAGATCGCGTACGTGATCGCCGGCGCCGGCGTCCCGGTGGCGCTCAAGGACGTCGACCAAAGACTCCTCGATCAGGGGGTCGAGAAGGCCCGATCGCTGTGGCAGGCGCGCGTCGACGCCGGCAAGCTCGAGGCGTCCGAGCGCGACCGCTTGCTCGGGCTGATCACGCCGACGCTCGGATATGAGGCGTTCGGCGACGTCGACTTCGTGATCGAGGCCGTGCCGGAGCGGATAGAGATCAAGCAGACGGTGTTCGCCGAGCTCGACGAGGTCACACCGGGCCACGCGATTCTGGCCTCGAACACGTCCTCCCTGTCGATCACCGAGATGGCGCTGGCCACCAGCCGCCCCGATCGAGTGGTCGGCTTTCACTTCTTCTACCCAGCGTCGGTGATGCGGCTGATCGAGGTGATCGAGGGCGAGGAGACCTCGCCCGAGACCGTCCAGGAGGCGGTCAACTTCGCACAGGCGATCCGCAAGACGGCGATCCGCTGCGGCGCGGCGCCGGGATTCGTGGTCAACCGGATCCTGAACTCGAGCGCGTCCGAGCTGTGGCGCGTCCAGGAGGAGACCGGGATCGAAGTCAAGGAGATCGACCGGATCGTGGCCGAGTCGAAGGCCGCGCCGGTCGGCCCGTTCATCCTGTGCGACCTGCTCGGCCTGGACACCGTCCTGGACGTCGTCGAGCACCTGCGCGACTCCTACGGCGATCGCTTCTTCGTGCCCGAGCGGATGCGCGAGCTGGTGGCCGAGGGTCGGCTCGGGGCGAAGACGGGGAAGGGGTTCTATGAGCACGGGAGCTGACCTCGACACGGCCGCGATCGTCGAGCGGTTCACGCTCAAGGCGCTGGTCGAGAGCTGCCTCGTGGTCGAGGAGGGCGTCGCATCGATGAAGGACGTCGACCTCGGCATGATGGCCGGGGCCGGCATCATCCCGCCGCCGTTCGCGCGCGCCGACCAGATCGGGCTCGACGAGCTGCTCGTCCGGCTCGAGCGCGCCGCCACCGAATGGGGCGAGGGGTTCGAGCCGCCCACGATCCTCCGCCGGCTGGTGGCGCAGGGCCGGCTCGGGGTCAAGACCGGCCAGGGCTTCTTCCCGTACGCCCGGCCGGATCAGGGCTGGGAGGAGAGCCCGGTCAAGCTCGAGACACGCGGCGAGGTCGCGATCGCGTGGCTAGACCGCCCGCCGGCGAACTCGATCTCGCCGGAGGTAATGCACGCGCTGCGGAAGCTGTGGGATCAGATCCGTAGCGCGGGCACGGTGCGCGCGCTCGTGATCGCCTCGGCCAACCCGATGCTGTTCTGTGCCGGCGCCGACATCAAGGCGTTCACGACGATGGACGAGGCCGCCGGCAAGGAGCTTCTCGGTGGGATGCACGCTCTGCTCAGGGAGATCGAGACGGCGCCGGTGGTGAGCATCGCCGCGGTCAACGGGATCGCGCTCGGGGGAGGCTGCGAGCTGGCGATGGCTTGCGATCTGCGGATCGCGGCGGAGTCGGCGATGTTCGGCCAGCCCGAGATCAATCTCGGGATCATCCCCGGGTTTGGCGGGACGCAGCGCCTGCCGCGGCTGGTCGGCGAGGGGCGAGCCCGCGAGCTGAACCTGACCGGCGATCCGATCGCGGCCGACGAGGCCTACGCGCTCGGTCTGGCCAACCGGGTGGTAGCCGATGAGGAGCTGTTCGACGCTGCGCTCGCGTGGGCGCGCCGGCTGTCCGAGCAGGCACCGCTCGCGGTCGAGCAGATCAAGCGCGTGTCGGCCGCCGGAGATATCGACGAGGGGATCGCGCGCGAGCAGGAGGCGTTCCTCGAGGTGTTCTTCTCCGAGGACGGGCGCGAAGGGATCTCGGCGTTCGTCCAAAAGCGCAAGGCCCAGTTCCGCGGCCGGTGAGTCCCGCGGAGACCGCTGCGGTCAGGCTCGCGAGCCTGATCAACGACGCCGACTCGGTCGTGGCGCTGACCGGCGCCGGGATCTCCGTGCCATCCGGAATCCCCGACTTCCGCTCGCCGGGGACCGGGCTGTGGGCGAATGTCGATCCGATGGAGGTCGCCCATATCGACGCCTTCCGCCGCGACCCGGCGCGATTCTGGAGCTTCTATGGCCAGCGCTTCCAGACGCTCGGGGACAAGCAGCCCAACCGCGCGCACGCCGCGCTCGTCGAGCTCGAGCGGGCTGGGCTGCTCGATGCGGTGATCACGCAGAACATCGACCGGCTGCACGAGCGGGCCGGGACGCGCAACCTGGTCGAGGTGCACGGCTCGATCTCGCATTCGTCCTGTCTTGTCTGTCGCTCACGATATGAATTGGGAGACGTGCGCCGACTCGTCCAGTTGGCCCCGGATGGCGTGCCCCGATGCGACTGCCGCGCGCCGTTGAAGCCCGACGTGGTGCTGTTCGGCGAGTACCTCCCGGCCGACGCGGTCACGCAGGCGGAGGCGCTCGCGGCGGGCGCCGATCTGATGCTCTGCATCGGCTCCTCGCTCGAGGTGTACCCGGTGGCGCAGCTGCCCGACACGACGCTGTCGAACGGTGGCCAGATCGCGATCGTGACCAAGAGCCGGACGCCGTTCGACCGCCACGCTGCGGTCCGGCTCGGCGGCGACGTCGTGGACGAGCTCGAAGCCGTGCTGGCCGCGCTCGAGCTGCCTATCCGGGCAGCGCCATCGCCCGGGCCCTGAGCGCGGCCTCGATCCGGCCGAGCGCGAACCGGGTCGCCTCCCGGTCGGAGTCGCCGAGCGGTTCCGGCCCGAGCGCTGCGCGCGCCGCCGCGGCGACGCCGTCGCGCAGCCCGCGCAACTCCTCCAGGCGGTCGACCAACGCCGGGGCGGCCGGGTCGGCGACGAGCTCGGCGAGCGCGGCGTCGAGCGCCACCAGGACCTGGAGCGCCGCCTCGCGCGGACGTCCCTCGTCGACGTCGAGCCGCGCGCGCAGCGCCAGCTCTTCGGTCGCGAGCTCGTCATGGCGGCCGGTGAGCAGCGCGGCCAGACGGGCCTGGGCCGCGGGGATCCGCCGAGAGTGGCGGCGGCCCGCCGTGGCGCCGATCAGCTCCCGGGCGTCGGTCCACAGGCCGTCCGCGACCTCCTCGCCGGCGCCGTAGCCGAGGCGGGCGACGAGCGTGTCGCGGCGGCCGATGCCGTGGACGTGGGGGTCGGCCGACGCGAGCCGGTAGGAGCGGAGCGCGCGGTTGAGCACGGCGATTCCGGCCGCCAGATCGTCCTCGCCGGCGCCGCTCAGCCACGCGGCGGCCGCGCCATCGCCGTCGAACGGCTCGCCGACGTCCACAACGGTCGCTCTGGTGATCGATACGGGCGAAGGCTCAGGTTCAGGTAGAGCCTTACGTTGTCTCCGGGAAGGCCCTATCCGACTGCGTTTTTGGGCTCCCAGCGCCGCGAGCACGAGCACGTGCGAGGGGGCGGCGTTCGGGCCGGATCCCCCGGGACGGATGAGGTAGCGGCCGTCCGGCGGACCGAGCGCCCAGGGCACTTCGAGCTGGGTGAAGCGGAACAGAGGAGCGATCGCGGGAGGCTAGTGGGCCGAGCCTGCTACCCGCGACCTGCCCGGCGGGTTACTGGCCCGCGGTCTTGATCGCGTACTTGCTCGGCGAGATCGGGACGATCGGCTCGCTGATCTGGCTGATGTGGTTGATCAGCTGCGTCCACTGCTGAGGCTGCAGGATGCTCGAGAGCTCGGCCGACACCTGCTTGTTCGCCCCGTACAGCGGCGTGTAGGCGATCTGGACCCGGTTCGCATGGTCGCGCAGCGACATCGCGGTCGACTGGCCCTTGTAGCTCATCAGCGACACGATCTCGTCCGGCTGCATCGCGCCCTGAAGCGTGAGCAGGCGGCGTACGGTGAGGTCGGTGATCGAGCCCTTGCCCTGGTGACCCTGGATCGGGATGCCGTTGATCGCCGAGATGTCGACGCTCTCGCCGGTCGCGCCGGCACTGTCGACGCCGTCGGAGGCGTTCGCGGTGTGACCGCACTTGAGCCCGGTGACGTCGGGCTTCAGGCTCGAGGCGGACAGAAACTCGATCACCGCAAGGATGCGGCGGTCGATCGCGCCGTCCTCGATGTCACGACGGCCGCACGGGTAGATCTGCACGTTCGGATCCTGGAGGACGCGGTACTGGAGCTGCTCCTTGGACATCAGCAGGATCTGGCCGATGGTCGCGTTCTTCGCTCCGGAGCCGACGAACGGGTCGACGCCGGCGGCGCGGTAGACGGCGGTCGCCTCGAGCAACTTCCACCCGTCGAGAATCGGCTTGGGATCGATGTAGGGAGCGTTCTTGCCGGCCGGCTGGATCATGAACTGGAGGTGCGAGGCGTCGGTCGGGGTGCCCGCGCCCAACCGGCCGAGGATCGTGCCGGCGACCACGACCGAGCCGACCTTGAGCGGCTCGAGCGTGTACTGGTTCTTGGCCAGGTGCAGCACGTCGGAGAAGTAGTTGTCGAAGCTCCCTATCTGGGGCGCCGAGGGGGTCGCGACCTGGAGCTTTCCGCCCGCGGCGTATGAGGCCGGGAGCGACGGGTTAGCGAACAGCCGCTCCTTGACCAGCGGCGCACTGATCGTCGGCGTGGCCGCCGGCTGCGCGGTGGTGGTCGGGGTCCCGCTTTGCGTGCCGGCGCTCGCGGGCTGCGATGTGGGGGACCCCGACGCGGCGGACTGGGTCGCGCCGGTGGAAGGCGCCCCGCTGGTCGACTGCGTCCCGGCGGTGGCGGGGGCGACGGGCAGCGAGATCGGGCTGCTCTTGGCCTCCTTGGTCGCCTTCGCCGTGCTGACGATCGGAGCCGCCTTCTGGGAGCCGGCGGTTGCGGCCTGCTTGGGCGCCCCGGACGCCGGGGCGAGGAGCGCCTTGGCGATCGAGGTGGAGCTCACGCTCACCGGCTTGGGCACCGGGTATTCCGCCGGGATCGACCCGAGGTTCGCGTACGTGTAGGTGTTGCCCGTCGCGTCCTGGAGCTCCACGTAGCGCCCGAGCTTGGGGCTATTGCCGATCTTGACGATCTTGCCGTCGTTGGCCGCGATCACCGGTGAGCCCTGCTTGGCGTAGATCCCGGTACCTGTGGTCTTCGAGCTTGACGAGACCGTGACCGCCGCGTTGGACCCCTTCACGCGCGTCTTGGCGAGCTTGAGGACGGAGTCGTCGGCGTACTTGGCGGGCGCCGCGACCGGGAAGTGCCCTTCGACCAGACCGGTCAGCGCGCCGATGACGCCCTTGGGCATCCCACCGATGAGCTGCGCGCGAAGCAGCACCGATTGGACGTACCAGCCCGCGTGGTTGTAGGCGAAGATCGCCTGCGAGAGGTTCTTGGAGGCGCCGGCCGCCTGCAGGTAGCGGGCCGCGGTGAAGATCGCGTCGGCGGGGTTGTACGGGTCGGCGATGCCGTCACCGTTCGCGTCGACGGCCCACCGCTGCCACGTCGAGGGCAGGAACTGCATCCAGCCGACGGCGCCGGCGGTCGACACGGACAGGTTGCGGCCGTAGTCGGTCTCGATCTCGTTGATCGCCGCGAGCACCTGCCACGGCACGTCGTACTGGATCCCGGCGGCCTGATAGATCGGCAGGAGGAACGGCGGGATCTCGAAGCTGTCGATGAAGAAGTTCGGGACTCCGATCGGCGCGGGCCCGGGCAGCGCGAGCGAGTAGGTCGGGTTAGACGGGGTCGGCACGCCGCTCTTGGTGACCGGCGGCGGCGGAGTCGTAGCGGCGGGCTTCTTCTTCGCCTTGCTCTTCTTGTGCGGCTTCTTTCCCTTCTCGACCTTGCCCGCCTTGGAGAGGGCCTTCCCCGGGGAGATGCTGCTCAGCGCGCTCGCGCTGTTAGTTGTGGTCGTCGGCGTCGGGGTGGACGTCGTCCCCGTAGTCGTCGTCTTGTTCGTCGAGGCCGTCGGCTTCGGCTTCGACGGCGCCGGCTTGGTGGAGGTCGAGGTCCGGGTTGAAGTCGAGGTCGAGGTCGTCGGCGCCTGGGTGGTGGTCGTGACAGTGAGGGCCGGCGTGGTCGCCGCAACGGGCGGGCACGTCTGGGAGACGCTGACGATCGGGAGCTGGACCGGGAGGGGCAGCGAGTTCGGGTTCGTGCCCGGCGCGACGTTCTGGAACGTGAACTGCTGGCCGCCGGCGACGGTGATCACCACCGTGCAGCCGTCCGCGGACGCGCTCGGGATCGCGCCCAAGCCAAACACCGCGACCAGGCAGAACAAGGTCACGGCCGCAATCGACAGGTTGCGCCTTCTCAACACTGTGGCCTACTCCTCCCGCGGCGTGCCACTCGTAAATTCGTCCCAGCTACGATCACAGATAGGCTTTGTGGGACGCTACTTGCTGCCGCCGAGCTTTGCAATTCGGAACCGTCGGTGTCTTGGATGTCTGTTCGGGTACCAACGCGTCGTGACGTTGGTCACGGACGTCCAGGCAACCATGTCAATCGGCACGATCCAGTGAGGACTGTAGCGATGGGCGTGTTGTCTAAGCATCAGCTAAGCCTCGACTCGAGCCTTAGGGTCATTGGTTGTGAGAGTGCTGTCATGAGCGTTGGACCGACTACGAGAGGCGCGTGGAGATGAGCGACGATGATGGTCTGCGGAACCGGGCTACCCGCTCGGGGCAGGAAGCTATCGGGAAGGTCACCCAGGGCATGCTCGACAACCCCGTCGTGAGCAAGGCGCTTTCGACGGCGTTCGAGACGCGCGAGCGCGCAACCCGCGCGCAGGAACTCGCCATGAGCGCGCTGAACCTCCCGTCAGCCGGGGATCTCGAGCGCCTCACGCGCCGGCTGCGGAGCGTCTCCCAGCGGCTCGAGGCGATCGAGGACGCCCTCGACCGGGTCGAGCAGCGGATCGACACGCTCGGCTCCTCGAGCGCGCTGGACAGGCGTCTGGCCGCGATCGAGGAGTTACTGGCGCGACTGGAGGCGTCGCTCGCCGAGCCCGCCGGCGACCAGGTGCCCGCCGGCGATCAGGCGCCCGCCGGCGATCAGGCGCCCGAGGGCTGAGCGGGCCGACGGACCGGGCCGGCGGTCAGTGCGCGCAGCGCCGCCGCGCCCATCCGCTGCTCCGCGGCGCGTAATTCGTCTTGGCCGATCCGAATCCGGTCCGGGACGACGATGTCTGACACGACGAGCAGTGCTGCGGCCTGCACCCCCCGAGCGTCCGCAAGCGTGAACAGCGTCGCGGCCTCCATCTCGACGGCGAGCGCACCGGCGGCGCTCCACGCGGGCTCCAGGCCGCGGTCGTCGTAGAACACGTCGCTGGTCACGATCGGGCCCTGGTGGGCCCGGTGGCCCGGCGCATCCGCGGTCGCGATCACCGCCGCCAGGAGATCCGGGCTCGCCGCCACCCGGTCGCCGCCGCCGAGCGCGCGGCTCATGCCGTCGGCTGCGATCGCCTCGGTCGCAACGACGAGATCGCCGAGCGCCAGGCCCTCGTTCAGTGCGCCGCATGTGCCTACTCGCAGCAGCCGCCGCGCGCCGAGCTCGATCAACTCGTGGATCACGATCCCAGCGCTCGGACCGCCCATCCCCGTGCTCTGGATCGTGAGCGGCTCGCCGTCGGGCGCGAGCCCCGTGTAACCCCACAGGCCTCGATTGTGGTTGAACATCTTGGCTCCCTCGAGCAGTGACTCGGCGAGCAACAGAGCGCGGCCCGGGTCGCCCGGCAGCAACACCCGCTCGCCGAGCGCAGCGGTTGGTTGGAGCGCGTTCGGAGCGGTCATCGCACCTATTGTTATTTATGCCCTCCTACCTGTGTCTGCCATTGACAGATCGGGGATTGACGAGTAGACCTAGGGCCACTGAAAAAGGCACCAGGCCGGACCGTGACGGGCTGCCCAGGCCAGCTGGGGTGCACGTTCGCGAGGCGCCGCCGGAAACGTGACGAGCGCCAACGGCCGACGCAGCGGGCCGTTAGTCCCGCGGGCGGCGGGGCTTCGTGCTCGTCGAGGCCCCGCCGCCGACTATGTAGGTCTCGGACTGTCATCCGGGCGCGCGCAACCGGGGCGGCCGCCGCGGGTAGGAACATCCACAGGGGATGTTCACCGAACGCGTCAACAGTCACAACCGTCGGAACGGAACCGGCCCCGACGGCCTTTCGATTCAGGAGGCGGCCGAGCGAGTCGGCGTGGCCGCCTCGACGCTCCGGCGCTGGGCGCGCCAGGGCCTGCTCCCGCGCTACGACGGCAGTTGGTCGCCCGCCGTGGTCAGCCACGCCAAGATCGTGGCCAGGCTCCGCGACCGCGGGCATTCGCTGAGGGAGATCCGGCAGGCGAGCGATGAGGGTCGGCTCGCGTACGGCTACGTCGAGGAGCTGTTCGCCACCGGCGATGACGTCTACACGCTCGCCGAGGCATCGCGCGCGACGGGGCTCGACCCGGCGCTGATCGTCAGAGTGCTGAGCGCGCTGGGCACGGCACCGGCGCAGGTCGAGCGCCTGTCCGCGAACGACATCGCGTTGCTCCGGTACGTCGCCGCCGTGCTCGACGCGGGCCTGCCGCTGGTGGCGCTGCTCCAGCTCGTGCGTGTATATGGGCAGGCGATGGCGCGAGTCGCAGACGCCGAGGTGAGGCTGTTCCACATGTACGTGCACGAGCCGCTGATGCGCTCGGGCGCCACCGGACTCGAGACCGCCGACGAGATGCTCGAGCTCACGCGCCGGCTGCTGCCGCTGTCCTCGCCGGTGATGGACGAGGTGCACCAGCGCTACCTCCAGCACTTCGTCGAGCAGGACGTCGTCGGCCACATGGAGTCCGACCTCGAGGACGACGCGATCGATCTCGGGCGGATGCGGGTGGCGATCGCGTTCGCCGACCTGACGGGGTACACGCGGCTGACCGAGGAGCAGGGCGAGATCGAGGCGGTCGACGCCGTCGAGCGGTTCGTCGAGATGGTGAAGGGCACCCTGCCCGACGACGCACGCGTGATCAAGACGATCGGCGACGCGGTCATGATCGTCGGGTCCGACCCGGCGGCGCTGGCCGATTGGGCGGTGGCCTTCCAGCGCCTCGAGGCTGGGCGCGTGCCGGCGCGGATCGCCGTCCACTACGGGAACGCGCTCTACCGCGACGGCGATTACTACGGGCGAGACGTGAACATCGCCTCGCGGGTCGGGGCGAGGGCCGCAGGCGCCGAGGTGCTCGTGACCAGACCCGTCG
Source organism: uncultured Solirubrobacterales bacterium (assembly GCA_963822855.1). GTDB lineage: Bacteria > Actinomycetota > Thermoleophilia > Solirubrobacterales > Solirubrobacteraceae > Palsa-465. The sequence continues at coordinate 26,635 of CAWGJE010000018.1, forward strand.
TCGAGCGGACCCGCAACGGCCTCGAGTTCGAGCGGATCGCCGACGTCCGGTTGAAGGGCTTCAGCGAGTCGACCGAGATTTTCGTCGCGCGCGAGCGGGACGCGGCATGAACCAGGACGCGATGTTCACGCGCGTGCGCGAGGGCGGCCTGCTCTCCTTCGGTCAACCCGTGCTCGTGTTGCTATCGGGGGGACGAGATTCGACCTGCCTGCTCGACCTCGCGGTCCGCGTGGCCGGTGCGAGCGCCGTGACGGCACTGCATGTGAATTATGGGATTCGGGAATCGGCGGGCGAGGACGATCGCCATTGCCACGCGCTGTGCACGAGCCTCGGGGTCGGGCTCGGGGTATGCCGGCCGCCGGGGCCGCCATCGAGCGGGAACGTCCAGGCATGGGCTCGCGAGGTCCGCTACCGCGAGGCGTTCGAGCGGTCCGGCGACGGCGACGTGGCCGCAGGCCACACGAAGACCGATCAGGTTGAGACGATCCTTTACCGACTGGCGTCATCGCCGAGCCGGCGGGCGCTGCTTGGGATGCGCCCCCGCGAGGGCAGCCTGGTTCGGCCGCTGCTCGGGTTCACGCGCGAGGAGACCGCGGCGTACTGCCTCGAGCGCGGACTGCGGTGGCGCGAGGACGAGAGCAACGCCTCGCCGGCCTACGCTCGCAACCGGATCCGCGCCGAGGTGGTGCCGGCTCTGCAAGGCGTCCACGCCGCGGCCGAGGACAACGTGCTCGAGGTGGCGCGGCTCCTGCGCGAGGAGGGGGAGGTGCTGGACGCGCTCGTAGAAGAGGTTGTGGGTGAAGGGTCGTCGGTGTCGCTGTCGGTGCTGCGCTCGCTGCCTCCGGCGCTGCGGCGGCTCGTGGTCCAACGGATGGCCGACGACGCCGCGAGCGGCTTCGCCCCGGGCGTGGGCGGCCGAGCCGAGGAGATCGCGGCGCTGAGCGACCGCGGAACGGCGAGGCTCGACGTCGGCAAAGGGCTGCGGGCGATCGCGGAGTACGGCGCGCTGCGGTTCGAGCCGCTCGGCACTGGCCCGGGCAGGGCACTGGCCGGGGCGGCGGTTGTGCTCCCGATCCCGGGGAGCGTTTCGTTCGGATCGGTCGAGGTGCGCTGCGAGCTCGCCGAGCCCGCGCGGGAGCCGGGGATGCTCGACCGTGCCTCGCTCGGGACCGAACTGGTGGTCCGGTCGTGGCGGCCCGGCGACCGGATGGCGCCGCTCGGGCTCGGCGGGACGAAGAGCCTGCAGGACCTGTTCACCGCGAGGCGTGTGCCGAGGCTCGAGCGAGGGGCGGTTCCGGTGGTCGAGTCGGGCGGCGAGATCGCCTGGGTCGCCGGCGTCGCCACCGCGGAGCGATTTAAGGTGACCCCGGCCACGCGCGAGGCGGTCCGACTCAGCTGCCGAAGCTGACCTCGACGGCCCGCGTGAGGCAACCAGGTCATCGCCCGTTCATTGCTTGAGGCGGGCGATACGTGACGAGAACCCGGACCAGAACACAAGCGCGCGGATGCGCGCCCATAATTCAACTTTGTGGAAGGCGACGACGCGATCGGGGAGATCCTCGTCCCAGCCGAGGACCTGAAGCGCCGCGTCCAGGAGCTGGCCGAGGAGGTTTCCCGCGACTACCAGGGGAAAGACCTCGTGCTGGTCGGCGTGCTGAAGGGCGCGGTCCTGTTCCTTTCGGACCTGATGCGCCAGCTCGACGTGCCGTGCGAGGTCGACTTCATGGCGGTCGCGTCCTACGGCTCGGCGACCAAATCCTCGGGCGTGGTCAGGATCCTGAAGGACCTGGACGCAGTGATCGAGGGCAGGGACGTGCTGATCGTCGAGGACATCGTCGACTCGGGGCTGACCCTGCAATACCTATTGCGCAATTTGGCCGGCCGAAACCCCCGGTCTCTCGAAGTATGCGCGCTGCTGATCAAGCCCGATCGCCAAAAGGTCGATCTACGCACCAAGTATGTGGGCTTCGAGATCCCCAACCGGTTCGCGATCGGGTACGGGCTCGACCACGCCGAGCGCTACCGCAACTTGCCCTACGTGGCCGCGTTGAAGGACTGAACAGACTGTGAACGCCTGCGTGCAGGCCTGTTCAGCGGGCCCCAACCAGATGCTACGCTTGACAGTCCCAGACCTGGAGTCCTGGCGCGGTTTGCGCCTGATTTATCCGTCATGAGCAGGTTTTTCAAGAGCGCAGCATTCCCGATCCTCATCGTGGTCGTGCTCGCCTTCTTCGCGCAGAAGCTGATCGGCAGCTCGAGCAAGTCCGAGAAGCAGACCTTCGGCGACATGATCTACCAGCTAGATCACGGCGGAATTCAGAGCCTGTCGCTGCACGAGAAGGACAACACCGCGAACGTCACTACGACAAGCGGGCAGAAGTACACGGTCGGTTTCCCCGACGGCTACGTCTCGGAGATCATCACGTCGGCGGACAAGAACCTGTCGCCGGGCGACTTCGACATCCAGGGCAAGGCCTCCAGCGGGTGGTTGTCGCTGCTCACGTACATCCTCCCGTTCGTGATCTTCATCGGGTTCTGGATATTCCTCATGAATCAGGTGCAGGGCGGCGGTTCGAAGGTGATGTCGTTCGGCAAATCGCGCGCCAAGCGAATGTCGGTGGACTCCCCCAAGATCACGTTCAGGGACGTCGCGGGGGTCGACGAGGCCGTTGAGGAGTTGCACGAGATCAAGGAGTTCTTGGAGAACCCCAAGAAATTCCAGGCCCTGGGGGCGCGAATCCCCAAGGGCGTGCTCCTGTACGGGCCGCCGGGCACCGGCAAGACGCTGCTGGCTCGCGCCGTGGCGGGCGAGGCCGGCGTCCCGTTCTTCAGCATCAGCGGCTCGGACTTCGTCGAGATGTTCGTCGGCGTGGGCGCCTCGCGCGTGCGTGACCTGTTCGAGCAGGCCAAGCAGAACTCCCCGTGCATCATCTTCATGGACGAGATCGACGCCGTCGGTCGCCACCGTGGCGCCGGGCTCGGCGGCGGTCACGACGAGCGCGAGCAGACCCTGAACCAGCTGCTCGTCGAGATGGACGGGTTCGAGATGAAGGACAACATCATCTTGATCGCCGCCACCAACCGCCCGGACATTTTGGATCCCGCGCTGCTGCGCCCGGGCCGTTTCGACCGCCAGATCGTCGTCGACCGCCCGGATCGCCTCGGCCGCAGGAAGATCCTCGACGTGCACACGCGCGGCAAGCCGCTGGCGCGGGAGATCGATGTCGACGCGCTGGCGGGCCAGACTCCCGGCTTCACCGGCGCGGATCTCTCGAACCTCGTCAACGAGGCAGCGCTGCTCGCCGCCCGCAACGGCAAGCGCGAGATCACCCAGATCGAGCTCGAGGAAGGGATCATGCGCGTGATCGCGGGTCCCGAGAAGAAGACCCGCGTGATGTCCGACAAGGAGCGGCGGATCACCGCCTATCACGAGATGGGCCACGCGATCGTCGGCCACTACCTCCCGAACGCCGACCCGGTCCACAAGATCTCCGTGGTCTCCCGCGGGCAGGCGCTCGGATACACGATCTCGCTGCCGACCGAGGACAAATTCCTGACCACGCGCGCGGAGCTGCAGGACCAGATGGCGATGACGCTCGGCGGTCGCGCCGCCGAGGAGATCGTGTTCGGCGAGGTCACGACCGGCGCCTCGAACGATCTCGAGAAGGTCACAGCGACGTCCAAGCAGATGGTCATGCGCTTCGGGATGTCCGAGAAGCTCGGCCCGCGCGTGTTCGGCCACGACCACGGCATGCCGTTCCTCGGACGCGAGTTCAGTGCCGAGCCCGACTACTCGGATGAGATCGCCCGCGAGATCGACGACGAGATCCGGCGGATCGTCGAGCAGGCGCACGTCCAGGCCAAGGACATCCTCAGCTCGCACCGCGACTCGCTCACGAAGCTCTCGGAGATCCTGATCAAGCGCGAAACGATCGAGAAGGAGCAGTTCGAGTCGCTGTTGAGCGGCGGCACCGAGGAAGAGGTCTTCGGCGCCGAGGCGCCAGCGCCGCCCGAGGTGCCGATTTCGGGCACGCCGGCCGGCGAGCGCCGCGAGGGTCCGCGCCCCCTCCCGCGCCCCGGCTTGGCCGGCGGCACGGCCGAGTAGTTTCGCGCTCTCGCGGCGCGGCGCTCAGGAGACGCCGCCGCTAAGCGGCGGGTTCAGGCGCGCGGCGTGGCACTTCGCCAGCCCCGGCCCGAGCGACGGGGCGGCGGCCAGCTTGGGCGGCGTCGCGAACGCCGCGTGGCGGAAGTTGAGGCGGAGCTTGCCGGCGGCCACGTCAGACAGGAACTGGCTGAAGGTATGCACGCGCGTCGCCATTCGCGCCGCCGTGTCGGACCCATCGACCAGCACGAAGCTCGGGTAGCTGGGCGGCTCGAGTAGATCCCCCAGTTGATGCCGTGCGCGTCGAGGCGGTCCCAGATCGTCCCGTTCGCAGGCGGGGTCGAGAAGAGCGTGTCGTTGATCCTGCCCTGCGAGGTGCCAGCGAACAGGTAGGCGCGATTCGGGAACGTCTGGCCGAGCACCGAGCAGAAGTACCTCTCCCCGATCGGGAAGTGCTCGACCAGCGAGTACGTGAACGGGATGTCGGTCTTGTCCCAGAACCGCATCGCCATCGGGCCGCTGGCCTTGACGAACCCGTCGTTCAGGCCGTTGTCGTACGACTCGTGGCTCGCGTCCCAGCTCTGGCTGGGCGCGCCGTCGAGCTGGCACGGCGAGCCTGCGTGGGTCGCGATGACCTTGTTGCCCGACGCGTCGAGGTTGAAGTTCACCGGCTTCCCGTGCTTGAAGCGCCATCCGTCAACCGATGCCCGCCCCGCCACCTGGTGGGGGACCATGCCGAGCAGGTTGTCGAACGAGTGGTTCTCCATCATCAGCACCACGATGTGCTCGATCTCGGGCATGCTCGGGGTTCCGGCGGGCTTGCCCGGGAACGGGAGGCTCTCGGGCTGGCGCACGCCGGCGGGGAACGCCACCGGGCGCGCCCAGGCCGGTAGCCCGCGTGTCGCGAGCAGTGCCGCGCTGCCGGCGGCGGCGCCGAGCAGCGAACGGCGGGTGATCGTGTGATCGAGGGGAAACGGTGGGGTCGAACGGCGCATGGTGCGGGACACTATCTCGTGCGGATGTCCGACCAGAGTGCAATCCAGGGCAAGCGGCGCCGGCGCGGCGCAGCGTTCGTGCTCGCGATCACGAGGATCTGGATCCCGGTGGGGATCGCGGTCGTCGGCCTCGTCGGGATCGTGGTCGGCGGGGGCAAGGACGACATCGTCGCCGGCGCCGGCGTGTCGCTGGTGCTCTGCGGTCTGATCGTCTGGATGATCAACTGGATGTACCGGATCAGCGTGCAGAGCAACCGCGACCGCGAGCGCGAGGAGGAGGCACGCGAGTACTTCGACCGGTACGGACGGTGGCCCGATGAATGACGGGGGCGACTACCGGATCATGGGCGTGATCAACGTCACGCCCGACTCGTTCTCGGACGGCGGTGAGTACCTCGACGCGGCGCTCGCGATTGCCCACGGGCTCGAGCTCGAGGCCGAGGGCGCCGCGCTCCTCGACGTCGGCGGCGAGTCGACGAGGCCCGGCGCAGCGCCGGTGCCCGAGGACGAGGAGCTGAGGCGCGTGCTCCCGGTGATCGAGGGGTTGATCGCGGCGGGTTGCCGGGCCCAGATCTCGATCGACACGTCCAAGAGCAGGGTGGCCGCTCGCGCGCTGGCGGCAGGGGCGACGCTGGTCAACGACGTCACGGCGTTCCGCGACGACCCGGAGATCGCCGGCGTCGTGGCGGAGGCGGAAGCCGACTGCTGCCTGATGCACATGCTCGGCACTCCACGGACGATGCAGGACGACCCCCGCTACGACGACGTCGTCGGCGATATCAAGGCGTTCCTCGAGGAGCGGATGGGATACGCGATTGCGAGCGGCATCGCCGAGGAGCGGATCATGCTCGACCCAGGGATCGGGTTCGGCAAGACGGTCGAGCACAACCTCGAGCTGCTGCGGCGGCTGGGGGAGCTGGTCGAGCTCGGGCGTCCGGTCGTGATCGGGACCTCGCGCAAGTCGTTCCTCGGCAAGATCACCGGGCGCGAGGTCGACGATCGTGTCGCCGCGACGATCGCGACCAACGTGCTTGCGTACGAGCGGGGCGCTCGCGTGTTCCGGGTCCACGACGTGGCCCCGGTAAACGACGCCCTCGCGGTCACGGCTGCTACGGTCAGCGCGCGATGGACGACCCCGACGAGTACGACGAGGTAGACGAGGACGAGGGGGAGGAGCACCCCGAGCCCGAGGTCACGATCGAAGTCAGCGGGCTGTCGCTGTTCACGCACGTGGGCGTGACCGCGGCCGAACGCGAGGTGGGCCAGCGGTTGCTGCTCGACCTGCGGATCGACGTGGGCGAGTGCGATGCGACCGTCACCGACCGGATCGAGGACACGGTCGACTACGCCCAGGTGTGCGACACCGCGAACCTCGTGGCCCAACAGCGCAGCTACAAGACGCTCGAGCGGCTGTGCGCCGCAATTGCCGACCGGTTGCTCGAGCAGTACGAAGCCAACGCCGTGTGGGTCAAGGCGGCCAAGCCGGAGCCGCCGATGGCGCTGCCGGTCAGCGAGGTGTCGGTCGAGGTGTGGCGCGAGGCCGAATGACGCCGCCGCGCTCCGGGCGGGGGCCGCGGTGACGCCCGGCTATCTCGGCCTGGGGTCAAACATGGGCGACCGGCGGGCGCATCTCCAGGAAGCCGTCGCCGCATTGCCGGTGCAGGGGGTGAACGTGCTGGCGTCCTCGTCGGTGTGGGAGACCGAGCCCGTCGGGCTCGTGCTCGATCAGCGCGAGTTCTACAACGCGTGCCTGGCGATCGAGACCGACCACGGCCCGGAGGAGCTGCTCCGAGCATGCAAGGAGGTCGAACGGTCGCTGGGGCGTGAGCCAGGCGGCCCGCGGCACGGTCCGCGGCCGATCGACGTCGACGTCCTGCTGCTCGACGCGCTCGAGTACGCCTCGGATCGTCTGACCCTCCCGCACCCCGAGGTGACCTCGCGGCGGTTCGTGCTCGTGCCGCTGCTCGAGCTCGACCCGGGCCTGATTCTTCCGGACGGCACGTCGCTGGCTGACGCTCTGAATGCGCTCGGAGGCGACGGCCAGGAGGTCCGGCGCGCAGGGGACCCGCTCGTCTAGGGTTCGGCCATGCTGCTGGTCGTCGACGTCGGAAACACCCAAACGCACTTCGGCCTGTTCCGGGACGGGGAGACGAACGTCTCGCAGCACTGGCGGTTCGCCACCGTGCGGGATTCGACCGGCGACGAGCTCGGCGCCGCTTTGGCGAGCCTGCTCGGGCTCCGGGGACTGTCGTTCACCGACGTCGACCGCTCGATCGTGTCCTCGACCGTGCCTCAGCTCTCGCAGCAATGGACGCAGATGGCCCGGCACTACCTCGGCCACGAAATGCTCGTCGTCGGGCCGACGATCCGCACCGGGATGCCGATCCGCTACGACAACCCGCATGAGGTGGGCGCGGACCGGCTCGCGAATGCGGTGGCGGCGTACGACCGGGTCCACGACACGGTCGTCGTCGTGGACTTCGGCACCGCGATCACGTACGACATCGTGTCGGCCGCCGGCGAGTACCTGGGCGGGATCATCACCCCCGGCGCGGAGATCTCGATCGACGCCCTGTACGACCGCGCCGCCAAGCTGCCGAAGGTCGAGCTCGCCGAGCCGCGGGCGCTGATCGGCAAGTCGACGGTCGACGCGATCCGCAGCGGAATCGTGTACGGGTTCGCCGGTCAGGTCGAGGGGATCGTCCGCCGGCTACGCGCCGAGCTGGGCGCGTCAACTCACGTGATCGCGACCGGCGGCCTCGCCGGCGTGCTCGTGCCTCACGTCCGCGAGGCGATCGACGAGGTCGACGACCTGCTCACGCTGACCGGGCTTCGGCTGATCTGGGAGCGGAACTCTCTCGGTTGACGACCGCCGGCGGGATGGGCACGTCCGGCGTCTTGGCGACGGTGGCAGCGAGGATCAGGAACGTGATCCGCCGGCGCTCGTCCGGGTTCTCGGCGGCGTACACCTCGTAGCCGTCGAGCAGCGAGCGAATTGCGGCGAACACGGGCGCGTCGTCGATCTCGTCGGGCACGTCGCAGGCCAGCCGCGCGAGCGCCAGCATCTCGGTCGGGTCGATGCCGCGCATCGCCCCCATCGCGCTGAACAGGAGGAAGAACTCGACCCGGTCGAGCAGCAGATGCGATGCCCGATCACGCTCTCCGATCGCCGGGCCGGCCGGCTTCAGCGGCTCGCCGGCGGCGATCCGCAGTGACTGCTCGGAGGCGATCGAGCGGATCTGGTCCGGTGAGAAGCCGAGCTGGAGCGGCCACCGCAGCTGGAACGCGGCCGAGATGAAGGTGTTGCCGTAGGGGGCGTCGCTCGCGAACACGATCTGTCCCGGCGGCACGAGCGAGAACAGCGCCTGGAGGTCAGCCGGGATCCACCACGCGGTGTCGAACAGCAGGTTCGGCAGATCGCAGGCGACGCGCCAGATCCAGGACAGGTCGCTGGTCCCGGCGTGCGCGAGGATCAGCCGCGCGTCGGGGAACTCCTCGGCCAGCTCAACGGCGTGCAATCCGAGCGCGGGGATGCCCCGGCCGGCGTGGATCAGTACCGGCAGTGAGCGCTCGTGCGCGAGCGCGACGATCGAGTGGACCTTCGGGTGGTCGAGCGTGAACTGCTCGGCGCGCGGGTGAAGCTTGATCCCCTTGGCGCCGTTCGCGAGGCTCCGCTCGGCTTCGGGGACCGGACTGTCGTGCGGGTTGACGCGGCAGAACGGGACGAGCAAGCCGCTCGAGTCGCGTGCCGCCGCGAGCACGTCGTCGTTGGCGGCCGGGTAGCCGTCGGGCTCGTGGAACGGGAACGTGAACGCTCCCCGCGCGCCGGCGAGCTCGAGCGCGGTCACGAGCTCCTCGCCGGTCTGCTTCATCCCGTCCGGGTCGTTCTGGCCGAGGTGGGTGTGGGCGTCGAACAGCTCGAGCCCCGGGACCTGGTCGAGCACCACCTCGGCCCAGGGACGCAGTTCGTCAAACAGGTTCATTGGCTGATTCGTACCATGAAACCCGATGTCCCGATCCCTCACGGACGCCTGGCAGCTCGGCGGCGTCGCGATCCCCAACCGCGTCGTGCTCGCGCCGCTCGCCGGAATCGGCAACTGGTTCGTGCGCCTCCAGGCCAAGCGCCACGGGGCCGGGCTCGTGGTGTCCGAGATGGTGTCGAGCTACGCGGTGCACTACAAGAACGAGCGTACCTGCCGCGAGCTGCTTCGCATTCACCCTCAGGAGCACCCGGTCTCCGTGCAGCTGTTCGGCAACGATCCCGACGTGATGGCCTCGGCCGCCGAGCGCGTGGCCGCCGCCGGCGCGGACCTGATCGACATCAACATGGGCTGCCCGGTGCCGAAGGTGTGCAAGACCGGAGCCGGCGCGGCGCTGCTGGAGGAGCCGGAGCGCGCGGTCGCGGTGGCGCGGGCGGCGGCGCGCGGAAGTGGGCTGCCGGTCACGGTCAAGCTGCGCTCGGGGCAGCGACCCGGGGACCTGAGCGGGCTCGAGGTCGCGCGGCGGCTCGTGTTCGACGGCGGCGTTTGCGGGATCTCGATTCACCCGCGCCACGCGTCCCAGCGCCACAAGGGCTTGCCGAACTACTCGCTGGTGGCCCAGTTGGTCGAGGAGCTGCCGGTGCCGGTGCTCGTGTCGGGCGGGCTCCAGTCGGCTTCGGCGGTGCGGAACGCGTTCGAGGTCACCGGGGCGGCCGGCGTGCTGCTCGCGCGCGGCTCGCTCGGGAACCCGTGGCTGTTCGAGCAGGTCCTCGGGGTGCGCGAGGACCCGCCCGCGCCTCAGGAGATCCTGGCCGAGCTCGACTGGGTGATCGACTCCGCGATCGAGCACCTCGGCGAGGATCGCGCCACCCGATACCTGCGCAAGTTCTACCCCTGGTACGTCGAGCGGCTCGGCGGCGGACGCGCCCTCCAGGGGGCGCTCCAGACGGCTCCAACCTTGGACGCGGCCCGGGAGTTACTGCGGGACGCCGGCGTCGAGGTTGCCGCGGCGTAGTCGGGCGCATACGACGTTTTGGGCAATAGTTGCCTGAAACGTCGGTCGCGTGGGGAACCGGCGCACGCGAGCCGACGGGTGTGTAGGTTGCCCGCCCGTGTTCCGGTGCATCGGCAGGGTGACGGCGGTCGTTGGCGCGTTCGCGCTCGCCCTCGCACTGGCGTTCGCCCCCGCGGCCGCCGCCCAGGTGGAGCCGTACGGCTACGACGACTACGGCGGCTTCCACAACATCCTGCCCCCGGGCCAGAACGGGCTCGACACGCTGACGCAGGCGGCGCAGTTCAAGGCGGCCGGCACGTACCCGCCGCACTCGAACGACCAGCTCGGGATGTACTCGAACCTGACGACCGCGGTCCCGATCACCGAGGCGCAGATCCCCCAGTTCTACAAGGACGCGACCTTCGGCGTGCCGGCCGGGGATGTCGCGAGCAGCGAAAGTCCGGAGCCGGGCGTGACGATCGAACGCGACTCGGGGTTCGGCGTGCCGCACATCTACGGCGACACGCGCGCCGAGTTGATGTTCGGGATCGGCTACGCCACCGCCGAGGACCGGCTGTTCTTCATCGACGTGCTCAGGCACTCGGGCCAAGGCGACCTCGCCCAGTTCGCCGGCGGCTCGAACGTCGCGATGGACGAGGACGTGTGGTCGAACGAGCCCTACACCCAGCAGGACCTCGTCAACCAGATCAACTGGGCCGCGTCTAGCTCGCCCGACGGGCCGCAGATCCTCAGCGACGCGACCAACTACGTCGACGGGATCAACGCCTACATCGCCAAGGCCGAGAGCCCGCTGGAGGCGTTGACGATGATGCCGGCCGAATACGCCGCGATCGGCCAACCCGCGGGCCCGGCGCCGTTCACGGTCGAAGATCTCGTCTCGATCGCGACGCTGGTCGGCGGGATCTTCGGGAACGGTGGCGGCCAGCAGCTATCGAACGCGGTCCTGTACCAGAAAATGGAGCAGAAATTCGGGCCCGAGCACTACACGGTGGCGGGGTCGCCGGAGCTGAACGCGCAACTGGCCAAGAAGAAGAAGAAGAAGGCGAAGCCGGGGAAGCACAAGGGGAAGACCAAGCCGAAGAAGGCAGCCGATCTCGTGGTGGCGGCGGTCGCCCGCGCGCACAAGCCCGCGAAGCCCACCATGCGTCGCGCCGGCAAGGCGGCGCTCGGCGCCGGCAAGATCTCGAAGGACGACTCCGGCTTCGCCACGTTCATGAGCTTCGACGACCCGAACGACCCGGAGGCGCCGACGACCGTCCAGGGCAAGTCGTTCCCCTATCAGACGCTGCCCAGACCGAGCAAGGCGGTGCAGAACACGATCGCGCTGCCCGACGCCGGCTCGGTGTCCTACGTGAACCCCGTCACGGTCGGCGCGGTTCCGGCCGGCGAGAGCGGCCAGGCCAAGACCGGGTCGAAGATCCGACCGTCCTCGAGCGGGGTGGCCGGGATGGCGGAGAGCGCCGGGCAGGGCCTGCTCCAGTTCCCGCGGTCGATGTCGAACGCGCTGCTCGTCAGCGCCGCCAACAGCGCCAGCGGCCATCCGCTCGCCGTGATGGGTCCCCAGGTCAGCTACTTCAGTCCGGAGATCCTGATGGAGGAGGACATCCACGGACCGGGGATCGACGCCGAGGGCGCGGCCTTCCCGGGCGTCAACCTGTACGTCGAGCTCGGCCACGGCCCCGACTACGCGTGGTCGGCGACGTCCGCGGGCCAGAACATCATCGACACGTTCGCGGCCCCCCTGTGCAACCCCAGCGGCGGCACGGTCTCGATCGACTCGGACTACTACGTGTTGAACGGGCACTGCGTTCAGATGGAGACGCTGACGCGCACCGAGTCCTGGCAGCCGAACCTCGGCGACTCGACGCCGGCCGGCTCGGTGACCTTCCAGACCAAGCGAACCGCCTACGGGATCGTGATCGCGCGAGCGCGGGTCAAGGGGCAGCCGATCGTCTACACGAATCTGCGCTCGACGTACATGCACGAGCTCGATTCGGCGCTCGGATTCGAGATGTTCAACGAGCCCGCGATCATGCAGAACCCCCAGGACTTCATGAACGCGGCCTACCACGTCGGCTACACGTTCAACTGGTTCTACACCGACGACAAGAACATCGCGTACTTCAACTCGGGGCTGAACCCAGTGCGCGCGGCCAACACCGACCCGCTGTTCCCGTCCTGGGCCAGTGACGCGTGGCAGGGCATGCACCCGGCGGCGCAGATGACGCCCGCGAGCGTGACCGAGGACCAGACGCCGCAGACCGCGCACCCGCACGCGGTCAACCAGGCCTACCTGACTAGCTGGAACAACAAGCAGGCCCCGGGCTACAACGACGCGGCCACCGGCCAGGAGTACTCGTCGATCTACCGCTCCCAGCTGCTCGACAACAACATCAAGGCCCAGCTCGCCGCCACCGGCGACAAGATGACGCTGGCGGACCTGATCAACGCGATGGCGACCGCCGGGACCCAGGACCTGCGCGGCGTCGAGGTGCTGCCGTACGCGCTGCAGATCATCGGCCACCCAAGCGACCCGACGCTCGCCACCGCGGTCAACGAGTTGCAGGCGTGGGTGGCGAGCGGCGCGCACCGCGTCAACCGCGAGCATCCGGGTGCCTCGGGCGACTACGACCAGACAGACGCGGTCCGGATCCTGGACGCCTGGTGGCCGCTGCTCGTGAGCGCCGATTTCGGCCCCACGCTGGGCTCGGATCTCCTGAACCAGGTCGAGAACGACTTCCCGATCAACGACGAGCCCGGGCACGGCGTCTCGGGGGCCCATCTCGGGTCGGCGTTCGACGTCGGGTTCTACGGCATCGTTCAGAAGGACCTGCGCTCGGCCCTGGGCGACAAGGTCGCCGGGCCGCTGAACCGCGTGTACTGCGGGGGCGGATCGCTGGCCAAGTGCCGCGCGGCGCTCGAGTCCTCGCTAAGCCAGGCGATCGCCGAGTCCCCGCAGCAGGTGTATCCGGCGGACAGCGTGTGCGCCGCCGGCGATCAGATGTGCTCGGACTCGATCCAGTTCCGCGCGATCGGGGTGATCAGCCAGCCGCTGATCGAATGGGTCAACCGCCCGACGTTCCAGCAGGCTGACCAGATCGTGGGTCATCGCCCGTAGAGGCGGATCGATGGGTCATCTGGCTTGAGGGTGGGTCTTGAGTCCAGCCCAAGAGAATTGCCCCCCGGGCAATTCTCTTAAGCCCAATCGCCCCCAAGGCGATTGGGCCCAATTCTCTTAAGCGCAATCGCCCCCCGGGCGATTGCGCCCTATACTGATCCGCCCACGCACCCCAGCTGCGTACTAAATCCCCGCTTAGCAGGCGGGTTTTTTCTCGTCCAGGACCGTCGGTTGTTTGCGGCGGTTCCCCCCTCAATACAGGTCTGCGACATGCCCAAGGACGTCATCATCACACCCGAAGGGCTCGCCAACCTCAAGGCAGAGCTCGACCAACTGACAACCACGCGTCGTCGCGAAGTTGCCGCCCGGATCAAAGAGGCGCGCGAGTTCGGCGACATCTCCGAAAACGCCGAGTACGACGACGCCAAGAACGAGCAGGCGATGCTCGAGGCGCGGATCGCGTCGCTCGAGGAGAAGCTCCGCTCGGCGACGGTGATCGACCAGTCCGATCTCGGCACCGATTTGGTGCGGGTCGGCTCGGTCGTGCACGTCAAGGACGACGCCGGCAAGTCGAACAAGTACACGATCGTCGGGTCGGCGGAGGCCAGCCCCGCCGAGATGAAGCTCTCCAACGAGTCGCCCGTCGGGAAGGCGCTGCTCGGTCGCAAGCGCGGCGATGAGGTCGTGATTACGACCCCGAGGGGCGAGCGTCACCTCAAGATCACCAAGATCGACGTCGCGTCCGCTTAGCTCGCTCGCCGTGCGGCCGTGAGTGATCGAGCCGACGGCGCCGACGAGCTGCTGGCGGCGCGCCGCCACAAGCTCGAGTCGCTGCGCGACGCCGGAATCGACCCGTTCCCGCACGAGTTCGACGGTGTCGAGCCGATCGCTTCCGTCCGCGGGAGGCATGCGGATCTGTCGCCCGGGGACGAGACCGACGTGCGCCACCGCGTCGCCGGGCGCCTCGCTGCGCGCCGGGGCCAGGGGAAGATGGCGTTCCTCGACCTCGTCGACCGGTCGGGGCGGATCCAGCTCCAGGCGCGCGTCGACGAGCTCGGGCAGGAGGGAATGGACCGGCTGCTCGGCCTCGATCTCGGCGACTTGATCGGCGTCGACGGGACCGCGTTCATGTCCAGGCGGGGCGAGCTCACGTTGAGGGTGCTCGACTTCACGTTGCTGGCCAAGTCACTCCGGCCCCCGCCCGAGAAGCACCACGGCCTCACGGACGTCGAGACGCGCTTTCGCCGTCGCGAACTCGATCTGATCGCCAACGAGGAGGCCCGCGATCTATTTATCACGCGGGCCCGCGTGATCTCCGCCGTTCGCCGCTTCCTCGACGCGGAAGGCTTCATCGAGGTCGAGACGCCGGTGCTCCAGCCTCTGTACGGAGGCGCGCTCGCGCGGCCGTTCACGACGCACCACAACGCCTTGAACCGCGAGTTTTACCTGCGTATCGCCACCGAGCTGTATCTGAAGCGGCTGATCGTCGGTGGCCTTGAGCGCGTGTACGAGCTCGGCAAGGACTTCCGCAACGAGGGCGTCGACACCACCCACAACCCCGAATTCACAATGCTCGAGTGGTACGAGGCATACGCCGACTACGAGGACATCGCCGCGCGGTGTGAGCGATTGATCGCGTATGCGGCCTCGGAAGCCGGCTACTCGGGGGAGATCGACCTGTCGCCGCCGTGGCGGCGCGAACGGCTGCCGCAGGCGATCCTCGACCGGACCGGGATCGACATCATGGAGCTGACATCTCGGGAGCAGCTCGCGGAGTCGATGGCGGCGCGCGGACTGGCCGTCAAGAGCGGCGACACGTGGCCGCAGTTGGTCGACGAGTTGCTGTCCAAGTACGTCGAGCCGACCCTGATCGAGCCGACATTCCTGATCGACTATCCGGTGGCGTTGTCGCCGTTTGCCAAGCGCCATCGCTCGATTCCCGGCCTCGTCGAGCGATTCGAGGCGTACGTGGGCGGGATCGAGATCGCCAACGCGTTCACCGAGCTTAACGACCCCGACGAGCAGCGCCGGCGGTTCGAGGAGCAGCGGGCGCTGGCTGGCGCCGGCGACGAGGAGACTCAGCCGTACGACGAGGCGTTCCTCGAGGCGCTCGAGCAGGGCATGCCCCCGACGGGCGGAATCGGGATCGGCATCGACCGTCTGGTAATGGTGATTACCGGCAAGCGCTCGATTCGCGAGGTCGTGCTGTTTCCCGCGATGCGCGACTAGAGCCGGCGCACGCGTTCACCGGGGGGAGCCCCAACGGGGGAAAACAGGCAATTGCGGATAGGCATTCTCTTATTCGAGCAGGTGGACTTACTCGACCTGGGGGGTCCGTACGAGGTCTTCCTGACGGCGTCCCGCCTGGTCGTCCGCGACGGCGGAGAGCCGCCGTTCGAAGTGCTCACGGTGGGCTCGACGCCAGATCCGGTCACCGCCTACGGGGGACTGCGTCTGACCCCGCACGCGTCGCTCGAGGCCTGCGGAGCGCTTGACGTGCTCGTCGTCCCCGGCGCGATCGCGATCGATGAGGTGATCGCGGACGCTGGGCTGATGGCCGCGGTCGGATCGTCCGCGCGCGATGCCGGGATCGTCGCGTCCGTTTGCACCGGGGCGTTCATTCTCGGAGCGCTGGGCCTGATCGGAGAGTGCCCGTGGACGACCCACTGGGAGGACGTCCCGGCGCTCGCCGAGCGAGTCGAGGGTCGCGGCGAAGCGTGGGTCCGGTGGGTCGACGCCGGCGAGGTCGTCACATCCGGCGGCCTCAGCTCGGGGATCGCGATGTCGCTGCACCTCGTCGACCGGTTGGTAGGCCGAGAACTCGCCGCAAGCACGGCGAAACAGATCGAATACGAGTGGAATCCGGTCGCCGGCGAGGGAACATGAACAACCCGTGAAGCGCGTCCGGTATCGAAGTTGCGCGTAGACCCGCTGGTAAACTGGCGTATGGCCCGAAAACTCGAGACCGTTTTGCTTATCAGATCGCGCCTAGCCGCCGATTACGTGGGTAGAACGGAATCGTCGGTGTCCCCGCATTCGCGAACTACCATGTACCGAAGCAGGTAGGCGGAGCAGACCGGAAAACCACCCGACCGAACAGACCGAGACCCGCCAGAGAAGAGAAGGATCATGTTCGAGCGATTCACAGAGCGTGCGCGCCAGGTGGTCGTCCTGGCCCAGGAAGAAGCGCGGACGCTCAAGCACAACTACATCGGCACCGAGCACATCTTGCTCGGCCTCCTCCGCGAAGAGGAAGGACTGGCCGCGCGCGTACTCGAGTCGCTGGATATCACGGTGGAGCGCGTGCGCGCTCAGGTGGTTCGGATCGTCGGTTCCGGTGAGGAAGTCACGTCGGGCCAGATCCCGTTCACGCCGCGGGCCAAGAAGGTGCTCGAGCTCGCGCTGCGCGAGGCGCTGAGCCTCGGCCACAACTACATCGGCACCGAGCACATCCTGCTCGGGCTGGTGCGCGAGAACGAGGGCGTGGCGGCCCGGATTCTGCTCGATTTCGACGCAGACTCCGAAAAGATTCGCAACGAGGTCATCCGGATGCTCTCCGGGCCCGGAAGCCGCCAGCGCGGCGCCGGTGCCAGCGGTGCGGCTGCTGCCGCCCAGGGCGAGAGCAAGAAGTCCTCGAAGCTGCTCGACCAGTTCGGGCGCAACCTGACCAAGCTGGCCGCCGAGTCGAAGCTTGATCCGGTCGTCGGTCGCGAGACCGAGATCGAGCGGATCATGCAGATCCTCTCGCGCCGCACGAAGAACAACCCCGTGCTCGTGGGCGAGCCCGGCGTCGGCAAGACCGCGGTCGTCGAGGGCCTCGCGCAGCGGATCACGCACGGCGAGGTTCCCGAGTTGCTCAAGGGCAAGCAGATCTACACGCTTGACCTGGCCGCCCTGGTCGCGGGCTCGAAGTACCGCGGCGAGTTCGAGGAGCGCCTCAAGAAGGTGATGAAGGAGATCACCCAGCGCGGCGACATCATCCTGTTCATCGACGAGCTCCACAACCTCGTCGGCGCGGGAGCCGCCGAGGGCGCGATCGACGCCGCTTCGATCCTGAAGCCGGCGCTGGCACGCGGTGAGCTGCAGACGATCGGCGCGACGACCTTGGAGGAGTACCGCAAGTATCTGGAGCGGGACTCTGCTCTCGAGCGGCGCTTCCAGAAGATCACCGTCGACCAGCCGTCGACCGAGGAGACGGTGCAGATTTTGAAGGGTCTCCGGGATCGCTATGAGCAGCACCACAAGGTGAACATCACCGACGAGGCGCTCGAGGCCGCCGCCGAGCTGGCCGATCGGTACATCTCCGACCGGTTCCTGCCCGACAAGGCGATCGACCTGATCGACGAGGCCGCCTCGCGGATGCGGATCAAGTCGATGACCTCCCCGCCCGTGTATCGCGAGCTCGAGGACGAGATCGAGGAGACGCGGCGCGCCAAGGAGGAGGCGATCGAGAACCAGGAGTTCGAGAAGGCCGCCAACCTGCGCGACAAGGAGCGCCGGCTGACCCAGCGCAAGCGCGAGCTGGCCGAGCAGTGGGAGGCCGGCGAGTCGACCGAGCGTCCCGCGATCGGCGAGGAGGAGATCGCCGACATCGTCTCGATGTGGACCGGCATCCCCGTGTTCAAGCTGACCGAGGCCGAGACGGCGAAGCTGATGCGCATGGAGGAAGAGCTCCACAAGCGCGTGATCGGCCAGCACCCGGCGATCGAAGTGGTCTCGAAGGCCATCCGGCGGAGTCGGGCCGGCCTCAAGGATCCGAAGCGGCCGACCGGTTCGTTCATCTTCCTGGGCCCGAGCGGGGTCGGTAAGACCGAGCTCGCCCGGACTCTGGCCGAATTCCTGTTCGGCGACGAGGACACCATGATTCGGATCGATATGTCCGAGTACATGGAGAAGCACGCGGTCTCGCGTCTGGTCGGGTCGCCTCCGGGCTACATCGGCTACGACGAGGGCGGCCAGCTCACCGAAGCCGTGCGGCGCAAGCCCTACAGCGTGCTGCTGCTCGACGAGATCGAGAAGGCCCACCCCGACGTGTTCAACATCCTGCTCCAGATCCTGGAGGACGGACGGCTCACGGACGCGCAGGGACGGACCGTCGATTTCCGCCACTGCATCGTGATCATGACCTCGAACATCGGGGCCTCCGAGATCGCCCGTAACACCCCGCTCGGGTTCGCGGTGTCCGACGACGAGACCGGCATCACCTACGAAGACATGAAGACCCGGATCACGGGCGAGCTCAAGAAGGTGTTCCGGCCCGAGTTCCTCAACCGAATCGACGACGTCATCGTCTTCCACAAGCTGGCCAAGGACGAGATCAAGGAGATCGTCGACCTGCTGCTGCGGAGGATCCGCGAGTCGATGGCGGACCGCGAGCTCCAGCTGGAGCTATCCGAGCCGACCAAGGAGATGCTTGTCGAGAAGGGCTGGGACCCGTCGATGGGCGCCCGGCCGCTGCGCCGCGCGATCCAGCGCTACGTCGAGGATCCGCTCGCGGACTTCGTCCTGCGCTCGCAGGTGCCGTCCGGCTCGACCGTGATGGTCGACTGGCCGTTCGGCGAGGACGGCGCCGCGCCGCCCGCGGACGCAGAGGTCAAGCTCACGGTGATCGAGCCGGCCCCCCAGCCCACCCCGGTCGGGGTCGGTGCCGAGGGTGGCGGCGAGAGCGGCGGCGAGCCGTCGGGGTCCGAGGACGGCCCGGCCGGGTCGGACGACGCTCCCGCGAGCGAGTAGCTCAGCTCCACGATATTGCCGGCGGCGGCGACCACCGTCGCCGGCTTGGCGGGCGGCCCCAGCCTGCGCGCGAGGGCGCGAGCGGCCAGGTTGTCGCGCAGCATCGACATGTGGAAACGGCGGATGCCGGCGGCCCGGGCCCGCTCGGTGAGCGCGGCGAGCAACACGATGCCGACGCCCCGGTGCTGCCACCCGTCGACGATCTCGATCGCCACCTCTGCGGCCTCGAAGTCGTCATCGAGGCGGACGTAGCGCGCGATCCCGATCGGCGCGCGCGGCGGCGGCGAGTACGCGATCAGCGCCTCGTGGTGCCAGTGGTCGATGTCGAGGAGCCGGCTCAGGTCGCGGGCACTCAGAGCCCGCTTGGGCGAGAAGAAGCGCTGGAAGCGCGAGCGCTCACCGAGCCGGACGAACGTGAACGCGACGGCCCGGCGGTCCGAGGCCGCGAGCTGACGAATCGTGATTCCCGGCATCTCGCGCCCTTAACGTGTCTCAGGTCCCGTACGTGAGGATCAGCCCGCGAGCGGCCGCCCGCCCCGTCTCGTACACGTGAGGCACGTCGGTCGGGAACGACGCGTAATCGCCCGTAGACAGCTCGGTGATCCGCTCGACCGGGCCGGCCAGGAGCTTGCCCTCGAGCACATAGACGCCGGCCCGGCTCCCGCCGGGCCCGGGTTCCCGCTCGTCCACCTGCCGAGCGCCCCACGCGCGTTCCACGACCTCGATGCCGTCGTCATCGCTCCGGTCGAGCACCTCGTGACGGCCGTGGCGGACGATCCGAACCTCGTCGAGCGGGGGCTCCTCCAGCAGCTCGCCGAGCGATACCCGGAGTGCCGCCGCGAGTGCCGACAGCGTCTCGATCGTCGGGTTGGACCGGCCGCTCTCGACGCTCGACAGCGTCGCCTTGCTCATGCCCGTGGCCCGGGCCAGCTCGGACAGCGAGACCCGGCGGGCGATTCGCAGTCGACGGAGGTTCGCGGCCAGAACTTCCTGTGGCCGGGGTGAGGTCGCATGGGTTACCATAGAGAACAGATCGTTCAGTTTATCGAACGGTCTCACGCGCGATCGAGGATGCTCGTTTAAGCCCAGTGCCGCCCGTCACCTTCTTCTTCGATGTCGGATCGCCGTACGCGTACCTCGCCGCCGAGCGCGCCGAGCGGGTGCTGCCGGGTCCGGTGCACTGGCAGCCGGTCCTGCTTGGCGGTCTGTTCAAGCTCACCGGCCGGAGTTCCTGGGCGCTCGGGGACTACCGCCGGCGTCAGCGCGGGATGGCCGAGATCGAGCGGCGCGCCCGCGGCTACGGGATGCCTCCGATCGTGTGGCCCGACCCGTGGCCGAGCGACTACCTGGCGGCGATGCGCCTGGTGACGCACGCGTTCCGGGTCGGAAGTGGGCGAGAGGTTGCGGCTCGCGTGTTCGCGGACTCGTTCGCGCGGGGTCGCGACCTCAGCATCAGGGCTCATGTCCTCGACGCGGCGGCACGGGCCGGCCTGGGGCGTGGCGAGGCGGACGAGGCGATGGGTGATCCGGACATCAAGGCGGCGCTGCGCGAGGCGACCGAGGCGGCGTACGAGCGCGGCGTGTTCGGCGTTCCCACGGTCGCGGTCGGCGAGGAGCTGTTCTGGGGCGACGATCGCCTTGAGGACGCTGCTGCTTCCATCCTTTCCGTCGGGCCCCCGGCGTAGCCTCGGCTGCGCGGCCATGCCCCGACCAACTTCGATCCACGTCTGTTCCGCGTGCGGGCACGAGAGCCCGCGCTGGGCGGGGCAGTGTCCGGGCTGCGGCGAGTGGAACACGCTCGTCGAGGAGGTGCGCAAGTCGGGGCCCTCAGGGCGGGGCGGTGGCGCGAAGCCAGCTCGGCGCGCGATCGTGACGCCGGTGGCGCTCCGCGACGTCGCCGCGGCCGAGCGCGACCGTCTGCCCACCGGCATCGGTGAGCTCGACAACGTGCTCGGCGGCGGGATCGTGCCCGGCTCGCTCGTGCTGATCGGAGGGTCTCCCGGCATCGGCAAGTCGACGCTCACGACGATGGTGCTCGCCAACCTGCACGCCGCCGGGCGGCGCACCCTGTACGTGTCCGCCGAGGAGTCGGCGGCGCAGATCCGGTTGCGGGCCGAGCGCCTGCGCGCGGACGCGCTGGACATCCCGGTGATCGCCGAGACCGACCTCGAGACCGTGCTGGCCACGCTCGAGCACGAGCGCCCCGAGGTGTGCGTGATCGACTCCGTGCAGACGCTCCACTCGACGGAGCTCTCGAGCGCGGCCGGGTCCGTCGGCCAGGTCCGCGAGGTGGCCGGCGAGCTGATGCGGGTGGCGAAGGCCTTACGGGTCGCGGTGCTGCTCGTCGGGCACGTGACCAAGGACGGCTCGCTCGCGGGGCCGCGGGTGCTCGAGCACCTGGTCGACTGCGTGCTTTCGTTCGAGGGCGAGCGCGAACGGACCTATCGCACCGTCCGCGCGATCAAGAACCGGTTCGGCTCGACGAACGAAGCGGGCGTGTTCGAGATGCGCGACGATGGCCTGGTCGAGGTGCTGGACGCGTCGGCGCGGTTCGTGGGCGAGGCCACCCGCGCTCCCGGCAGCGTCGTCCTGTGCGCGATCGAAGGTTCGCGTCCGCTGCTCGTCGAGGTCCAGGCGCTGGTCTCGACCTCGGAGCTGGTACCGCCGCGCCGGGTCGTGTCGGGGATCGATCGCAACCGGTTGGCGCTGGTCCTGGCCGTGCTCGGGCGCCATGCGGGGATCGGGGCCGGGACGAGCGACGTGTTCGTCAACGTCGTCGGCGGCGTGCGGGTCGACGAGCCGGGCGCGGATCTGGCGGTCGCCCTCGCGGTTGCCAGCGCCGTCAAGGGGACGGCGCTCAGCGGCGCCAGCGGACAGCCGCTCGCGTGCTTCGGAGAGCTCGGGCTGACCGGCGAGCTGCGAACCGTCGCTCACGCCGACCGGCGCATGGCCGAGGCGGCCAAGTTCGGGCTCGGTCCGGTGCTCGAGCCGGGCGCGCATCAAACATTGCGGGCTGCGCTCGCCGCCGCGTTGGGGAGCGAGCGCGGCGCCGTGCGCGCGGCCTGAGGTTCGAGCGGCCCCGTTCGTTTTGCGGCATTCCGGTCTACGGTGCGGATTGCGAACCGGCGACCGCCCCGTGGACGCACCGGCGGCTCATGCATCGGGACGAGGCGCGCAATCGTTTGTCAAGAAGCGGTAAAATCGGCCTTCATGCCGCCGCGTTCCGGGGAAGAGCTCAAGGGAGAGCTCGAATCTCGACAGGATTCCCGGCTGGTAAGAGCGTTGGAAATGGTCGCTCCTGGAACGGCTCTCCGGGAGGGGATCGACAACATCCTCCACGCGCGGACCGGCGGGCTGATCGTCATCGGCGATCCCGACGAGCTGGCCTTCCTGTTCTCGGGCGGGATCAAGCTCGATTTGGACTACTCGCCCGCGCTGCTGTACGAGCTGGCGAAGATGGACGGTGCGATCGTCCTCAGCTCGAACGCCACCAAGATCGTCCACGTCAACGTCCAGCTGACGCCGGATCCGACGATCCTGACGTTCGAGACCGGCACGCGTCACCGCACGGCCGAGCGCGTCTCGAAGCAGACCGACGCGCTCGTCGTGGCGATCTCGGAGCGCCGCGAGGTTGTCTCACTGTACGTCGACGGCATCAAGTACATCCTCGAGGACATCCCCGTGGTGCTGGCCAAGGCCAACCAGGCGCTGGCCACGCTCGACAAGTACCGCAGTCGCCTCGACCAGGTGTCGACGCGCCTCACCGCGCTCGAGTTCGAGGGCGGCGCGACCCTGCACGACGTTTTGACGGTTCTTCAACGAGCCGAACTCGTGACGCGAATGGCGGTGGAGATCGAGCGTTATATCGTCGAGCTAGGCACGGAGGGCCGATTGATCGAGATGCAGCTCGACGAGACCATGGTGGGCGTATCGGCGGACAAGACGGCGCTGGTTCACGACTACCTGAGCGAGGACACCGACGAGACGTTCGCGACGGCGTTCGATCAGCTCGTGCGCCTGCCCAACCAGGACCTATTGGACTTCGGTCGCCTGGCCGAGTTGCTCGGCTACGACCGCAAGCTGAACACCCTCGACTATCCGACATCTCCGCGCGGCTTCCGCATCCTGGGCCGGATTCCACGTCTGCCCAAGCTCGTTGTGCAGCGGATCGTGAGCGAGTTCGGAGGGCTCGAGGAGTTGCTCGCCGCCACAGACGGCGAGTTGGAGACCGTCGACGGAGTCGGCGAGATCCGTGCGAAGGACATCCGTGAGGGTCTCCGGCGTCAGCAGGAGATCAACCTCGTGGACAGGTACCTGCAAACGTAGTTAGGGAGAGAATGATCGAGCGCGGGTCTCAGGACTCATGCCCGTCCCGGAAAGAGGAGGACACCATCACAGAGCTAATGGAAGAGCAGCTGGAGGACCTCGAGATCGCCGAGGAAGAAGTAGAGGTAGTTCACATCGAGTTCGAAATCGGCGACAACGTCGTATACCCCCACCACGGGGCGGGAAAGGTGATTCGCAAGGAGCAGAAGGAGATCCTCGGCGAGCGACGCGAGTATCTGACAATCAAGATCCTGCACAACGACATGACCGTGATGGTCCCGACTGAGAACGCGGCGCTGGCGGGCCTCCGCCGGGTGATCGACGAGGAGACGGTGCAGAAGGTGCTGGGCGTCCTCCAGGACGAGTGCTCGGAGATGCCCAAGAACTGGAACCGTCGCTTCAAGTACAACCGCGACAAGATCAAGACCGGCGACATCTACGAGCTCGCCGAAGTCGTGCGCAACCTCGCCATCCGCGAAGCCGAGAAGGGGCTGTCGACCGGCGAGAAGCAGATGTTCACGCGCGCCAAGAAGATCCTCGCCTCGGAGCTGATGTACGCGCTTGGGATGAACGAGGACGAGGTCGAGGAGCACCTCCAGGGCCTGCTGTTGGAGTCCTTCCACGGGAAGAACGGCAAGAACGGAAAGGTGACCGTCGGCGCCAAATAGGCGCCCGCGGCGCGTATGGCGGTCGCGTTGATCGTGGCCGCAGGGCGTGGAGAGCGCCTTGGGTCGGATCGGCCCAAGGCGCTTGTCACGCTCGGGGGCAGGCCGATGCTCGAATGGAGCGTCGCCACGCTGCGGGGCGTGCGCGAGATCGAACGGATCGTGGTGGCGCTGCCGGCGGACGCCCTCGACGCCGCTCCCGAGGGGACGGTGGCGGTCGCCGGTGGCGCGGTCCGCTCCGAGTCCGTGCGCGCGGCACTCGCGGCGTCGCCGGTCGGAAACCCCGTCGTCGTGCATGACGCGGCGCGACCGCTCGCGCCGGCCGAGCTGTTCGAGCGCGCCCTATTCGCGCTGGAGACGTCGGGCGTCGACGCAGTGATCGCAGCCGCACGCGTGTCCGACACGATCAAGCAGGTCGCCACCGACGCGCGCACCGTGGAGCGGACCCTCGAACGCTCGCGGCTGTGGGCCGTGCAGACGCCGCAGGTGTTCCGCCGCGAGGCGCTCGTTCGCGCGTTGTTCGGCGCGGACGACGAACTACTCGCGAAGGCGACCGACGATGCGTGGCTGGTCGAGCGTGACGGCGGTTCGGTGCAGGTCGTGGAGGCCGCGCCCGGGAACATCAAGATCACGACGCCGACCGATCTGAAGCTGGCCGAGTTGCTACTCGCGGAAGGTGGCGGATGAAGGCCGAGGGGGGCAGGAGCGGCACGACGGTCACGACCGGGCTCGGTTACGACTGCCACCGGTTCGCCGACGGCCGGCGGCTCATCCTCGGCGGAGTCGAGCTCGAGCACGACCGAGGCCTCGCCGGCCACTCGGACGCCGACGTGCTCACGCACGCGATCATCGACGCGCTGCTGGGCGCGGCGGCGCTCGGGGATATCGGCCAACACTTCCCCGACACCGACGAGCGCTACCGCGACGCCGACTCGCTCGAGCTGCTGCGCACGACGGTCGCGATGCTGAGGGGGCGGGGGTTCTCGGTCGTGCACGTCGACGCGACGGTGGTGATCGAGCGGCCGCACGTCGCGCCGGTCCGGGACGACATACGGTTCTCGCTGGCCCAGGCGATCGGGATCTCGCCCGAGCACGTGAGCGTCAAGGCGACGCGCGGGGAGGGGATGGGGTTCGTTGGGCGCGGTGAGGGCGCCGCGGCGCTCGCCGTTGCTACGGTCGAGCGGTGAACAGCGTCCACAACGTCCTGTGCTCGTCGGGGTGGTGGGCGCGGCGCGCGGAGTTCGAGCTGATCCCGTTCGGCTTGAAGGGCGTGGATGCCGGGGACGACGTGCTCGAGATCGGACCCGGGTTCGGCGCCACCACGCGAGTCCTGGTCCAGCGCTTCGGCAGGGTCAACGTGCTCGAGCTGGACGCGCGCTACTGCCGGCGCCTGCGTGCGTCGCTCGGAGATGCGGTCACGGTCACCCAGGGCGACGCGACCAGGCTGCCGTATGCGGACGGCCGCTTCTCGAGCGTGCTGTGCTTCACGATGCTGCACCACATCCCGTCGCTCGACCTCCAGGACCGGGCCTTCTCCGAGATAGCGCGGGTGCTCCGCCCCGGAGGCACGTTCGCCGGCACCGACAGCCTCGGCAACGGCCTCGTGTTCAAGCTGATCCACATCGGGGACACGCTGAACCTGATTGACCCGGAAACGCTGCCGCGGCGGTTGGAGGCAGCCGGGATGGTCGGGCCCGAGGTGAAGGTCGGGGGGCGGTCGTTTCGGTGGCAGGCGGCGAAGGCCGGCTGAATCAGGCGCCGCGGGCGCCGGCGCGGCGCTCGGCCGCCCGGGAGCGCAGCTGTTCGTGCTCGACGATCCGGCCGAGCTGCGCCAGAGTCTGGCGCACGTGGCGCGAGACGCTGGGCGCGGCGAGTCGCTCCGCGAGCCAGCCGCTCAGGCCGGCGCCGGCGATGCCGTAGGCGAGGCGGAGCTCGATCCGCGTGCGACCGCCCGGAATCTCGCGTAGGCGCCAGCGGCCGCGCTGGTCGAGCCCCGTGATCGACGTCCACGCGAACTCGAACGGCTCCGCGAACTCGACGACCTCGATCAGCCCGCCCACCTCGGCGGCGCCGACGCGGAACAGCATCCGGTAGCGAGCTCCCAGTCCGGCGGGCAGATCGCTCGCGACCTCCCAGCGGGTGACGCCCGACATGTAGCTGAGCACGCGCTCGGGGTCGGTGACGATCGACCAGACGTCCTGGACCGGGGCGGCCACGGCGATATCGGAGGCGACCCTCACCCGATCACCGGAAAGCGCCGCTCGGCGGCGAGCGCATCGAGCGCGTCCTGCATCAGCCGCATCAGGTGGTCGTAGACCTCGTCGAGGTCGGGGTCGGGGCCGAACTCGGCGCGCAGGTCGATCGACGGCAAGGTCTCGATCGTGATCTTCGCCGGGAGCGGGATGTGGCCGAAGTCGCCGATGTTCACGATCCACGGAAGCGACAGCGAGATCGGCAGGACCTTGAGGCGGAGCACGCGGTCGAGCGCGAGCAGGCGGGCGAGCCGCTCGCCGCGGGTCAGGAACAGCGCGGTCTCCTGGCCGCCGATCGCTACCACTGGGACGATCGGAACCTCCTGCTCGAGCGCCAGGCGGATGAATCCCTTGCGTCCGCCGAAGTCGACGCGGTTCCCCTCCCAGCTCGGGCGATGAACCTCGTAGTCCCCGCCGGGATAGACCAGTAGCGCGGCTCCCGAGGCGAGCGCCTTGCGCGCGTTCCCAGGCGACGCGGCGACCGTGCCGAACTTCCGCAGCCAGCTCAGGCCGGGCAGCGACAGCACCAGGTTGTGCGCGAGCTGATAGAAGGCGCGCTCGACCCCGAAGTAGGTGCTGAACGCGACCGTGAACACCATCGTGTCCGGGATCATGTTCCCGCCCGAGTGGTTGCCGACGAGCAGCACGGGACCGTCGTCGGGGATGTTGCCCAGTCCACGGACCTCGCCGCGGAACCAGATGCTCGAGAGCAGCCAGAACCGCGGGAGCTGCTCGCGGATGTAATCGGGATCGCGCTCGTCGAGGTCAGCGCGGGGAATGCGGCGCTGGACGACGCCTGCGAGCTCGCGCCACGCCCGGCCTGCGAGCGACGATGAGCGCGACTCCGCGGCCTCGGGGTCCTCGACCGGGACGGTGCTCTCGTGTCCGTTGCGGCGCGCGGAGCTCGTTGTGTCTGCCTGGGCCATGGCTCGGGGGTCAGGCGGCCTCGACGTCCGCTCTGTAACCCCCGTGGCCAGCCGCCGGGTTGTTCTCCGCCCGGCGGAAGAAGCTCAGCAGCAACTCGTTCGTCTCGTCCGGGCGCTCCACCTGCGGGACGTGGCCGCAACCGTCGATCTTGACCTGCTCGGCCTCCGGGAGCCACTTGTGCACATGACGTGAGAACGCCGGCGGCACCAGGCGATCGTGGCTGCCCCACACGAACAGCGCGGGCGGCTTCAGTTCGGCCAGGCGGCGGTAGAAACCGTGGCGTCCGAACGGCGCCTCGAGATAGATGTTGCGCGCGCTCGCAAGCAGCGCGTAGCGGGCGCCGGCGGTCTGGTAGATCCGCTGGAACTCGTCGACCACGAGGTCGGCGACGGCGGGATCGATCAGGTCGCGGTCGTGGAACATGCTCCAGAACTGCGACACGACGACCGAGCGGCGGAACGTGTGGGGGAGGAGTCCGAGCTCGGGCCGGAGCAGCCGGACGATCGGGTGGAGCCCGCGCCGGATCCACGCCACCGCTGGACACAGGAGTCCGAGCGCGCCGATCCGCTCGGGCGCGGTCAGGCCCATCTCGATCGCGACCCGGCCGCCCATCGAGTTGCCGACGACGTTCGCCCGGGTGATGCCGAGCTGATCCATCAGCCCGAACATGATCTCGGCGAACCAGCGGGCGTTGTAGCCGCCGAGCGACGGCTTGGACGAGGAGCCGAAGCCGGGGAGGTCGGGCGCATGGACGCGATAGGACTGGCTGAGCGCCGCGGCGGTCTCGAACAGCGAGGCCCGCGTTCCGCCGAGGCCGTGGAGCAGGAGCACGTCGGGCCCGCGGCCCATCGTCAGCGTCGAGACGTGATGACGTCCGACGGGGATGTCGTGGATCTCGACCAGCGGCCGGCGGCCACCGACGAGCCGGAACATGCCTTCGAACGCGATCGCGAAATCGAGGTTGCCCCGCACGGCCAGCCGGCGCTGCTGAAACGCGTCGATGCCCGAGAACTCGCCCCGGCGCAGGCGCAGCCAGGTATCGGCATCGGTGGACATCGTCACGTCCGGCGTCCGGCGCGACCCACCCTTGCGCACCCGGGCGGCGCCGCTCGTGCAACGCACCTCCCAGGTGTGGCCGAGGTCACACAGCGTGATCTGATAAGTGGCGTCGAAGCCCGGGTCGGCGCCGAGATAGCGGTCGGGGAGCGATCTGAACGCCTGCTCTACGGCGATCAGTCGCTGATTGGATGACGGCTTCCCCGCCATTTGCGCCACCCTACCGGCCGTCCCGGCCGGACGCGCCTGCTGGCGCTAGGGTTGCCAGATCCTGCCCAGAACGATTCGCCTGCATGACACGCGTACCGGCCAGGTGCTGCCGGTGCATCCGAACGCCGACGGCGTAGTCCGGATCTACGCCTGCGGGCCGACCGTGTACGGGCGGGTCCACGTCGGAAACGCTCGCCCCTACGTCGTGTTCTCGCTGATGGCGCGCTTGTTCGTCCATGAGGGCTACAAGGTCACATTCGTTGCCAACATAACGGATGTAAACGACAAGATTTACGCCGCCGCCCTGACCGCCGGAGTAGGGAGCGAGCAGCTGGCGCGGGAGATGTCGGACGCCTACATCGCCGACACTGACCGCCTCCGCCTGGGCCGGCCCGACCACGAGCCGCGGGCGAGCGAGACGATCTCGGAGATCGTCGAGCTGATCGGGGAGTTGATCGAGGGCGGCCATGCCTATGCGGTCGACGGCGACGTCTACTTCTCGGTGCGCAGCTACCCGGAATATGGGGAGATATCGCACCGGCACGTCGACGAGATGGACCAGGGCGAGGGTGTCGAGGGGGCCGAGCGCAAGCGCGATCCCGCCGACTTCGCGCTGTGGAAGGCGCACAAGCCGGGCGAGGACACAGCGTGGGAGGCGCCCTGGGGGCGCGGCAGGCCGGGATGGCACATCGAGTGCTCGGCGATGGCCGAGGAAATCCTCGGCGTCGGGTTCGAGATCCACGGCGGTGGCGCGGACCTGATCTTCCCCCACCACGAGAACGAGGCCGCACAGACCTGCGCGGCCCACGGCGTGCCGCTCGCCCAGCTGTGGGTCCACAACGGGATGGTCCGACTCGACCAGGCCAAGATGTCCAAGTCGGTCGGGAACATCTTTCTGCTCCACCAGGCGCTCGACGCCTACGGACGGGACGCGCTGATCATGTACTTCTGCGGGGGCCACTATCGCCAGCCGGTCGAGTTCGACGACGAGCGCCTGACCGAGGCCCGGGCGCGCGTGGAGAGAATCGAGGAAGCGGCGCGCAGGCTTGCGCTCGGCCCCTCGCCGGCATGGTCGGCGCCGCTGCACGAGCGGTTCTTCGAATCGCTTGCCGACGACTTCAACACGCCGGCGGCACTGGCGGCGGTGTTCGAGTGGGTCCGCGAGGCCAATCGCGGGAAGGCGGGCGCCGGCGACGCCGATCTGCGCGACATGCTCGGCGTGCTCGCGCTGGACAACCTGCTTGATGTTGCGGCGGTCGACGCCCCGGCCGAGGTCGTCGAGCTGTCGGCGGCCCGCGAGCGGGCCCGCGCCGCGCGCGACTACGCCGAGGCCGACCGGCTTCGCGACGAGATTCGGGCGCACGGCTGGGAGGTCCGCGACGGCCCCGCCGGACCGGAGCTGCTTCCGGCTGCGTAGCTTCGGGTGCGGTCCCGTCGGCGCTCTGGTTGCGGAGGTGCATGTCCCGCTCGGGTGACTCGCGTTCGATCCAGCGCGCCAAGCGACCCGGGCCGACACGCGCGTCACCCGTGGGAGACGGCACCGAAGGCGCTTGACATTGAACCGGCCCTCTGCAAAGCTCCCGCGCGGGAGAGTAACGGTAGAGTAAAGCTTTAGACTTGCCGGTTGTAGAGGGTGCGCCGGACACCGGCCGCGCCACAACTGAATCGCACATCAGGCGCCAGGGGAGGTAGTGCGCCACGAAATCTGACCGATCCGTTGGCCGGGTCGAGAAGGGATTACTCGTGGCACGGCTTTCCCCGTACTCGCACCCTCAACTTCAGGTTGAGGATGGTTATCTAATCGCCCTTGCCAAGCAGGGAAATCCGGTTGCGTACGACTGCATCGTCCGTCGCTACTACGGATTCGTTCGCCTGAAGGCCTCGTCGTACTTCCTGGCCGGCGGCGACGCCGACGATCTGATCCAGGAAGGCCTCGTGGGGCTGTACAAGGCCGTGCGCGACTACCGCACCGACCGGGAGTCGAGCTTCCGCAACTTCGCGGAGCTGTGCATCACGCGCCAGATCATCACCGCCGTGAAGACCGCGACGCGGAACAAGCACTCGCCGCTCAACCAGTACGTGTCGTTCTCGAGCTCGCCGGCGTCCTCGTCGGAGGGGGAGCCGACGCTCGAGGAGATCATCCCCGGGTCGCCGGTTCACGACCCGGTCAACCAGGTGATCAGCTCCGAGGAGCTGCGCGCGCTCGTGGCCTGCATCTCGACCGCGCTCTCCGAGCTCGAATCCCGAGTGCTGGCGCTGTACCTCGATGGCCACTCCTACGAGGAAGTGGGTCGGCGGATCGGATGCGACTGCAAGACCGTCGACAACGCTCTGCAGCGGGTCAAGCGAAAGGTCGGAGCGCATCTTGCCGAGCGGAGCGTGCCGGCATAGACGGCAGCCGGATCGTGAAGGTGGCCCCGCGCGAAACCCCGCCAGGCGGCGCCGTCGACGCCTCCACTGTTCCGCCCATCGCGCCGACGAGCTCCCGCACGATCGCCAGGCCAAGCCCCGAGCCGACCGGTCCTTCGCTGCGGTAGCGGCCGTAGAGGTAGAAGCGCTCAAACGCCCGCGGTATGTCCTCGGGATCGAGCCCGGGGCCGGTGTCGCGGACGGTGATCGCCCCATCCGCGGCGTGGACCGCCACCGCCCCGCCCGCCGGCGTCACCCGCAGCGCGTTCTCGATCAGGTTCGAGACGGCCTGGAGGATCCGGTCTTGGTCGCCGAGCGCCCAGCTGTCGGGAGCCGCCGCGCCTGACAGTTCGACGCCGCCGTCGCGCGCCCGCGGGAGATGGCGCTCCAGCGCCTGCTCGACCACGCCGGCAAGATCGACGGGCTCGCGGGCAACTGAGAAGCCGGAGCGTCCGAAGCGCGCGAGGTCGAGTAGATCGGCGACCAACCGCTCGAGCCGGGCGGCCTCGGCGCCGATCACCCGCGCTGACTCGGCTGGCGCGATCGCCTCCTCCTCCAGCGCCTCCGCGTACCCGCGGATCGAGGTCAGCGGCGTCCGCAGCTCGTGACTGACCGATTCGAGGAAGCGTCCCTGCGCCTCGCGGGCGCGCGACAGCTCGTCGGACATCTCGTTGAACGACGCCCCCAGGTCTGACAACTCGTCCTCGCCGCGGACGGGCACCGACACGCCGACCTCGCCGGTCGCGAGGCGGCGGGTCGCCGCGGACAGCTCGCCGATCGGGCGGGTGAGGCGCCGCGCGAGCAGGAACGAGAGCACCACGGCGAGCAGAACGCCCCCGAGTCCGGCCAGGAGCAGACTTCCCATGAACGGCCGCCACTCGGAGAACGCGAGGCTCGCGGGACGGATCAAGACGATCTCGCCGGTGAGCGTCGGCCGCGACGCGTAGATCAGCGACCGGCCGGCGACGTCGACCGTCCCCTGACCGGCGCCCGGGGACGGGAGTGCCGCGAGCACGACGTCCTGCGCCCGCGGTCCGAGCCGGCGGGGGCGCCCGCTCCCGACCCGGTACACGTGATTGCCGGGCGACAGCGCCCCGGCCGGGCCACCGACGGCGGCGACGAGGTCGGCCTGTGCCTCGAGCGCGGACAGTCGTTGCTTGGCGATCTGGTGCCTGACCAGCACCACACCGACCCCGACCGTGAGCACGCACGAGGCGATCGCCGCCGCCGCCAGGTAGCCGAGGACCCGGCGCCGGAGCCTCATGCCGGCTGGGCCGCCTTGTAGCCGAGGCCGCGCACGGTCTCTATCAGGTCCGGGCGGCCGAGCTTCTTGCGCAGTTGTGCGACATGGACCTCGACCGTGCGTGTCTCGCCAGGTGACATGAATCCCCACACCGACTCGAGCAGCTCGTCGCGCGTCACCACCTGGCCGGCCCGGCGCACGAGATAGTCGAGCAGATCGAACTCGCGCTGGGTGAGCACGACCTTGCGGCCGTCGACGTGCACCTCGCGGGCCCCACGCGCGACTGTCACCGGTCCGATGCGGGCGACGTCGCTCGCCGGCGGAGGAGCGGCCGCCCGCCGCAGCACGGCCTTGATCCGCGCGACCAGCTCGCGTGGCGAGAACGGCTTGGTGACGTAGTCGTCGGCGCCCAATTCGAGGCCCGCGACGCGGTCGGCTTCCTCGTCGCGCGCGGTGAGCATGATCACCGGCACGGTTCCGCCGATCTGGCGGCACACCTCGAACCCGTCGATCCCCGGCAGGCGGATATCGAGCACCACGAGCTTGACCGGATGGCGACGAAGCTCGACGAGCGCGTCCTCGCCCCGACGGACCCATACCACTCCGTATCCCTCGCGCCGGAGGTAGGTGCACACGAGCGCACCGATGTTCTGCTCGTCCTCGACGACGAGGATTGTGGCCGGCATAGGAGAGATCGTAGGCGGGCATGCCGGTGTCGGCGCCGCACTTTTTACACGCAGCTGACCTTTACCTGACCGCCGCTTTGCAGGTGTCTGCCAGGGTGTCGACATCCACTGACTACGGGAGGTTCCGAAGTGACATACCTGCGTAAACACGTGAAGCTCATCACGGTCGCGGCCGCGTGCGTCGCCGTCGGCGCCGCCGGGAGCGCGATTGCCACCGCCGGCGCCGCCAGCACCGGGACGACGACCGCGACCACGGGCAGCAGCGGGGCGAATTCGACGAACGCCAAGACCGCGCGCGCCCGCGGCGCGGGCGTCCGCGCGCTCGAGCGCCGCACCGTCCAAGCGAACGTGGTTGTGGCCACCAAGACGGGCTTCGCCACCGTCACGATCGACCGCGGCTTCGTGCAGTCGGTGAGCGGCCAGCAGCTGACGATTCGCGAAGGGACGAAGAACACGACGTACAAGACCGTGGCGCTCACGATCCCGTCGAACGCGAAGGTGCGCGACAACCGTCAGGCATCGACACTGTCGACCCTCACGGCAGGGCAGCGCGTGGCGGTGGTGCATGCACCGCAGCGCACGTCGGTGACTGCGCGCAGCGCGCCCACGCCCTGAACCAACAGGACGTGATCGCGCGCTGCGCGTGCGCGCAGCGCGCCCACGCCCTGAACCAACAGGACGTGATCGCGCGCTGCGCGTGCGCGCAGCGCGCCCACGCCCTGAGCCAAAAGGCCCTCGCCCTCTCGTGTCCCGTCCGCGGCGTCCGGCCCCGCCGCGGGCGGGCACGTGTCCTTGGCGAGTCCGTAAGCTTGGGACTCGTCACGCTGCGGCTGTCAGGCACTAACTGAACAGGAGGAGCCCGTCCATGAGCGCACACGACGACCACGAGCACGCCGGCCGGGCTACGCATCCCGCAGGCGGCTCGCGAGCAGCCGCCCGAGCAGTTCGTGTACGTGGCCGCCCTGTACGAGGGGACTGGGATCGACCGGCCGGACTTCATCGCGGTCGTCGACGTCGACCCGAGCTCGTCGAGCTACGGGCAGATCGTCCACCGCACGGAGATGCCGAATGTCGGCGACGAGCTGCACCACTTCGGCTGGAACGCGTGCTCGTCGGCGTGCCACTCGCAGCTGTAAGCGCGACACGATGATCGTTCCGGGCCTCCGGTCCTCGCGGATCCACATCGTCGACATCTCCGATCCGCGCGCGCCGCGGATCAAGAACGTGATCGAGGGTGAGGAGATCAGGGAGAAGCTGGGGCTGAGCGCGCCGCACACCGTGCACTGCATGCCGGGTGACATCGTCACGATCTCGATGCTCGGGGACGCGGACGGGAACACGCCGGGCGGGTTCGCGGTGCTCGACGCCGCGACTTCTCGGTCGCGGAGCGGTGGGAGCGCGATGCCGGCGACATCGAGTTCATGTACGACTTCTGGTACCAGCCGCGCCAGAACGCGCTGGTCACAAGCGAATGGGGCGCGCCGAACACGTTCAAGGACGGGTTCAACCCGGCCGACGTCGCCGCCGGCAAGTACGGGCGGAAGCTGCACTTCTGGGACCTCGAGAAGCGGACGAAGGTCCAGACTATCGACCTCGGCGACGAAGGCTGGATCCCGCTCGAGATCCGCTGGCAGCACGATCCCGATTCGGCTCAGGGGTTCGTGGGCGCGACTCTGTCGAGCAACATCATCCGTTCCATCGCGACAACGGAAGCTGGAGCGTCGGCCAAGGCGATCGACGTCGCCAACGAGGAGCTCGAGGGCTGGCCGCTCGAGGGCGGCGTCCCCGGTCTGATCACCGACCTTGTGCTGTCGCTTGACGACAAGGACCTGTTCTTCTCGAACTGGCTGCACGGCGACGTGCGTCACTACGACGTCTCGGACCGCGAATCCGCAGCTGAAGTCGCAGGTGTGGCTGGGCGGGCTGCTCGGCGTGACGCGGTCATAAGAAGGCCGGAGTAAGAGATGATCCAGAACTCGCTCGACGGCGACCGCGTGTACGTCACCAACTCGCTGGTCTCGACGTGGGACAACCAGTTCTGCCCGGGAATCAAGGGCTGGCTCACGAAGCTCGACCGGCAGAGCGACGGCACCGAGATCCACCTGCCCGGCGGGGACTGCACGACTGAGATCTTCCAGTAGCACCCTTCGCAGCGACCAAGTCGCTCGCGTCCTGGCGGAGCTCATGCGGCTCGGCGACGCGGAGGACCCGGCGGCGAAGGCACGCGTGCTCGATCGCGAGCGCGAGCTCGGCCACAGGGTGTGGGGCGCGGAGCGAGCGCAGGCGTACGGCGACGCCCCGCTGTCGATCACGCCCGAGGTGGGGGACCTGCTGTCCGTGCTGGTGCTGGCGCGCCGACCCCGCACGATCGTCGAGTTCGGCGCGTCGCACGGGTTCTCGACGATTCATCTCGCGGCGGCCGCGCGCGACGTCGGCTCGTGCCGGGTGATCACCACCGAGATCGAGCCTGCCAAGGTCGCGGCCGCGCAACGAAATCTTGTCGCGGCGGGCCTCGACGACCTGGTCGAGATGCGGGTGGGCGACGCGTTGATGACGCTCGCCGACGTCGAGAATGTCGATCTGCTGTTCCTCGACGGCTGGAACAACCTGTACGAGCCGATCGTCGAGTTGCTTGCACCGCGCCTGTCGCCGGGGGCGCTGGTGATCGCCGACCTCAGCTCGGACGATCCCGATCAGGTCACCTACGTGGAGCGCATGCACGCGCCCGACAACGGCTTTGTCACCGTCGACATCCCGCTCGACGCCGGCGTCGTGGTCTCGGCCTGGCTCGGCTGAGGCCCTAAGGCGCCTCGCGGTGGAGCGTTGCCCGCAGGGCCTCGAGGCCCGTGTATTTCGGCTCCCAACCGAGCTCGCGCTTGGCTTTCCCGGTGTCCATGATCGCCGGATGGCTCGCCGCCTCGACCCACTCGGCGACGGGAGGGGCGAACGAAGGGAGTGGAATTGACGCGGCCGCGCGAGCGGCGGTTTCCGCGATGCCGGCGGGCACGGTGAACGGTGTGAAGCCAAGCTCGCGCACGACGTCGGCTGCGGTCACGATTCCATCGCCCGCGATGTTGTAGGCGCCCGGCGGTCCATCCGCAACCACGCATCCCCGCAGCGCCTCACCAACGTCGTCCTCGTGAATGAATTGCATGGGCAGGTCGGGGACCGGGACCGGCACGGGGATCGGCAGCCGATTCGCGAAATCGAGCGCTCCCCGCGCGAGCGCGGCGACCGGCTCGGGCAGCGCGTTCTTCGCGCCGACCGCATGGGGACCTAGCACGATCGGAGGGCGCAGCAGGTACAGCTCGACCTCGGGATGCGCGTCGGCCTGCTCATGCAGCAGCTGCTCGAGCTCGGCCTTCTCCTGGGCGTAGAACAGCCGGCTCGCCGGGCGGGTCGGCCAGTCCTCGGTCATCCCGATCGGGTTGTCCTCGTGAAAGCCGTAAGCGGCGACCGACGACGCGTAGACGAACCGTTTGGCGCCCGCGGCGGCTGCCGCCCCGAACGCGTTCAGCGTGCCGTCCACGTTGATCGCACGGATCGTCTCGCGGGACGCCGTGCCCGTGATCATGAACGCGAGGTGGACGACCACGTCGGCTCCTTCGAACGCCTCGCGGAGCACGTCCGGATCGCGGACGTCGCCCTGCCGGTATCGAAGCTTGGTCCAGCCGTGCTCGGCCGGATCGAACGGCCGTCGCGCGATCCCGATGATGTGCTCGATGCGGTCGTCCGCCTGGAGCAGCGGGATCAGCCCGAAGCCGAACGTCCCGGTCGGGCCGGTGACCGCGACGGTCAGGCCGCCGTCAGACAAGGGTGGCCTCGAGACCGAAGCGGGCCGCGATCAGCTCCGGTACCGCCTCCGCGTCTACCTCGGTGACAGCGGCGCCTGCGGGCGTCTCCACGGTGAGCGACAGCGAGTGATTCCAGTCGCTGAGCGATTCGCGCGTGCCGTCGGGGCGCTGCATGCTGACGACCAGTCCGGTCACGAACGGCGAGCGGGGGTACGTGCACGTGTACCAGTTGCTCGTAACGACGTCGATCAGCGGCACTGGCTCGGGGACGAACCCGTACAGGTCAACGAACTCGCCGCTCTCACCCATCGACTGCAGGACGAGCTCGGGGCCGTCCTCGACGACACGGTGACGCCACCCCGATTGCTCGTGCTCCCCGCCCGGGCCGAACGGAATCGGCTCGAGCAGCGTGCCGTGGCCGAAGCCGACGTCGGCGTGCCAGCGGGCGCCATCGTCCTGCACTCCCAGCAGCAGGTGGGTCCTCGGGCGCGCATTGCCATGCGGGGAGCCGACGCGCACGCGCGCGAGGAACATGTCGATTTCGAAGTCGAGCTCCTCGAGCGCCGCCTTCAGCAGCAGGTTCTGCTCGAAGCAGTAGCCGCCGCGGCGGTCGGTCACGACCTTGCGCTCGAGGTCCTCGAGCTCGAGCGACACGGGGATCCCGCGCCGGGGATCGAGGTTCTCGAACGGGACCGAGGTGACGTGCGCACGGTGGACCTCGGCCAGGCCCGGGCGGCCGGCGAGTCCGATGCGGTCGAGGTATGCGTCGAGGTCGAGCATCGCGCGGACTGTACCGGCGCCGCCCGCGCGGGTTACGGGCAGCGCCTGGTCCCCACGGCGTTCGCTCAGCCCGTCACGACCGTCAGCGCGGCGCCCAGCTGCGGCGGCTCGACGGCGGGCGTTTCAGCCCAAAGCCATCGGATCGGGACCACAGCTGGGCATCCGGCTTGAATGGTTCCTCCAAACGAGAGGGTTGTTCGTTATGCGAACAACCCTTCTACAGGCGAACGTGACAAAACGTAGTGGTCCCTTCTCCCCAATGTCAAGGGGATTGAGATGTGGCCTACGTTAGGCGGATGAGGGCTCGGCCCGCTATGGCCGCAGATGGCGCACGTCCACGCCATGCTCGGCCGCGAGGCGTTCGGCGATGATCGACCGGTGGCAGGCCTCGGGGTCGCGCTCGACGCAGAACAGAGCGCCGGCGCCGTCGGGCGGGAGCTCTGCGACCACGGGTTCGAGCGGTGCCATGTCGAGGATCTCGTGCGTGTAACGGGTGGCGTACTGCGGCGAGAGCACCGTCCGCGATCGCTTGCCCTCGCCGCGTCGCGCATCCTCGGCGTACTGGAGTTGGCGCAACTCGGTCGTCGGCGCCAGCTCCTTGTGGTGGCGGTAGGCGATGCCCGCCTCGGCGAGCGCGGACTGTAGCCGGGCGGCGTTCGCCCACGCGTACTGAGGACCGCGGACGCCGCGGCGCTGGCGCACGTCGATCAGAAGCCGTACGTCGGCGCCGGCGAGCGCACCGAGGAAGCTGCTGAGGTCCCAGTCGTACACCCCGATCGTGACCACGCGCCTCACGGGCCCACGATACAGTCGCTCCTCCCGTGACCACGCCGGATGCCGAAACGCTGCTCGCCGACACGCTGGCGTTCAACGCCGAGCTCGAGCGCCGGCTGGCGACGATCCCCCCGGTCAACACGGTGCCCCCGGAGGAGAGCCGGCGGGCGCGGCGCGAGGGCCGCGGGATCTTCCCCCCGCCGGTGTACGTGCCCGAGGCACGCGAGGTCGAGATCGACGGCTTTGGAGGGCCGATCGGGCTGCGGATCATCGCCCCCGAGGGTTCGGCGCTCGGAACGTTTCTGCACCTGCACGGGGGCGGGTGGACGCTGGGTGAGGCCGACGGGCAGGACCCGCGCTTACAGCGGCTGGCGCGCGATACCGGGCTGACCGTCGTGAGCGTCAACTACCGGCTTGCGCCCGAGAATCCGTACCCGGCCGGGCCCGACGACTGCGAAGCCGCGGCGTTGTGGCTGCTGAGCGACGCGGGCGCCGCGGCGGTCGGCGCTTCGGCCGCCTCGGGGCCGCGTGCGATCGGCGGCGACTCGGCAGGCGGGCAGCTGGCGGCCTGCACGCTGCTCCGTCTGCGCGACCGTCACGGGATCACCGGCGCGTTCGACGCGGCGGTGCTCCAGTACGGCAGCTTTGACCTGTCGATGACCCCGAGCCAGCGGCTGTGGGGCGATCGCAACCTGGTGCTGTCGGGGCCGATCATGATCTGGTTTG
Source organism: uncultured Solirubrobacterales bacterium (assembly GCA_963822855.1). Classification (GTDB taxonomy): domain Bacteria; phylum Actinomycetota; class Thermoleophilia; order Solirubrobacterales; family Solirubrobacteraceae; genus Palsa-465. The sequence continues at coordinate 65,426 of CAWGJE010000018.1, forward strand.
GCGACCAGTTCCTGGCCGGCCGGGACCGCGAGCAGCGCCGGGACCCGGACATCTCGCCGCTGTTCGCCGATCTGGCGGGGATGCCGCCCGCGATCTTCACAGTCGGCACCGCCGATCCGCTGCTCGACGACTCGCTGTTCATGGAGGCGCGGTGGCGGGCCGCGGGTCACGCCACCGAGTTGCGCGTCTGGCCCGAGGCGCCGCACGGGTTCGTCTCGCTGCCGATGACCGTGGCCGACCTCGCGCTCGCCGCCGAGCACGACTTCCTGAACCGCACGCTCGGCTTCGTTTGACGGGCCGGCCCCGCGGGGGCGTTGGCGTCTCAGCGGTCGTCGGCGCCGCGCGCGACCTGCTCGCCGGCGCGAAACTCGCTCAAGCGCGCTTCGTAGCGGTCGACGGCGACGTCGTAGGCGACGTTCCCGAGCAGCAGCCGGAACGGAGGATCGTCCAGATCGAGCGTGTCGAGCAGCGCTTGCGCGGCGAGCTCGGGGTTGCCCGGCTGTCGACCCACTGGGCGTCGTCCACCAACAGAGCCATCGGCGTCTCCCGGGCCGCATCGGACAGGAGCCCGTCCAGGCCGTCGGTGCACGGTGGAGTCTCGATCCCGGTCGGCCTCTGCGCCGGCTCGCCACATCGAGTACGGGCGCAGCCAGCCGCGCCGCCCCCTCGAAGGCCGTCGCCGGACGCGTCTGCACCAGTGGCCGAACAGTTACTCGACCTGCCGCGAGCCTGACTCCTCCGACTTCGTCGCCCCGACACGCCGGAGCCCGCGCCTTGTTCCACGACCACGTCCAGGCGTCCGAGTGGCGCGCGCTTTCGGACCGCGGCCGGGCGGTCGGTGACATCGACTCGTCGGGCGCCGGCGTCTCGATGCTCGGAGACGACGTCGTCGAGAGGAAGTGTCGCGGGCGGTAGGCGCGACCCGGTCGCCGACCGCGAGCGCGGCCCGGGCGAAGACGCTCAGCCGCCGGCGACCCAGGCCTTAGCCTGTTCGAGTTCAGGGCGCGCGAACACACGCGCCTCGCCGGGGATCATCCATGCGAACAGTTTGGTCGAGCGGACGATCCACTCGATGTCGGTGACGATCGCCGACCGCACCCACGACTCGCGGTGCCGGATCCCGAGGTTGAATCCGACCTTCGCGTCGGCCCAGAGCGCTCCGGGGTCGATTTCGTCGAGATCATCGATCACGTAGAGCGTCCGCAGCCCAGTTCCCGCATCGAGCGCTTGCTGGAGTTCGGGGACGAGCACCTCGTCGTAATCCTTGCGCTCGATCTCACCGGCCACACGGAATCCGGTCGTGCCAGGCGGCATGTCTGTGAGTCGTTCGATCATGGACTTCCGATTTATACCGACGGGCTGAGGTGATGCCTGGGTCTGGTCGAGGCTACGCCCGCACGCCGATCCCCGGATAGTTCGTCACGAACCCGTCCGAGTCGAATGTGATGCTCACCTCCAGCGAGGGGACGTCGACCCAGCGCATGAGATAGTCGCGCGGTGGACCCGCTTCGAGCAGTCGGTCGCGGATCACCGGTGCCGGTACCGCAGCTCGTATGCGACCCCCAACTGCGTGCGCGAAGCCACGACTCGGGCGCGGTCTGCTCAACGTGCGCGACCGCCATCCGCGGGGCGTCGTCGCCAACCCAGGCCAGTGTGGTCGGCATGGCCAACACGCTAACGGTCGTGTAACCGATCAGCACGCAGATCGGTCAACCCCGTCGCACGATGATCGCTATCCCCCAGCTTTGCAACACTGGCGGGACCGCCGCCGATCTTCTCAGGAGACCGATGCCGCTGACCGAAGAGCAAGCCCGCGTGAAGGCCGCCTACGAGGCGGTGGAGGATGTCTTTCCGACCGCCGGCTACGCGTACGTACTGGCACTCCGCCGCCAGCTGCCCGAAATCGACTCCCCCGAGATGCTGGCCGAGTACCGCAAGCTGGCCGACGAGGCCGAGGCGCTGGCTGCGATGGTCGCGGCCGGCCGCCCGAGCGCTCGCCACCGTTCCGGAGCGTCCGGCGCGGACCAGGTCGCGATCGAGGGTAGGTCAGCGCTCCGGCGTCTGGCTCGATCGCGGCGCCTTCGTGTCGGATCGAACGCATTGCCCATCCCACCGCGAGCATCCCGATCCCGTCGCAGATGAAGCAGATACCGGCGATCACTGCCAGCGTCGCGTATCCGATGTCGGGCGCCGACACGAGCACGATCCCGATGACCCCAAGCACGAGCGCGACGATGATGCGCCAGATCCGGTCGCCCGGGAATGCGAACCAGAGATCTGCCGGATGAGGCCGGCGGCGATCAACCAGATTCCGAGCAACAGTGCCACCGCCCGGACGCCTACGAGGCGGTGGCGAATGTCTCCAGTCGCCGGCGATCACGCTAACGTGCTGATCCGCCGCCAGCTACCCCTGGCTGTCGATGTCGGCCAGCCGCCAGGGCGCTTGACACCGTCCCGGAGCGTCCGACGCGGACCCGGTGGCTATCGAGGTTAGGTCAGCGCTGTGCCGTCTGGGTCGATCGCAGCGCCTTCCTGTCGGATCGCACGCATTGCCCATCCCACCGCGAGCATCCCGATCCCGTAGCAGATGAAACAGACACCGGCGATCACTGCCAACGTCGCGTATCCGATGTGGGGCGCCGACACGATCACGATCCCGAAGATCCCGAGCACGAGCGCCACGATGATGCGCCAGACCCGATCGCCCGGGAAGGCAAAGGCAGAGATCAGCCGGACCACCCCGGCGGCGATCAACCAGATTCCGAGCAACAGCGCCACCGCCCGAACACCTCCGAGCGGGTGGCGAATGAGCAGCACGCCAGCGATCACGCTCAACGTGCCGATCACCGCCAGCAACCCCCGGTTCTCTGTGTCGCCGAGGATGGCGCCGACGATCTCGAAGATGCCGTCGATAAGAATGAAGATCCCGAGGATCACCGCGAGCGTGGACAGGCTGTTGCTCGGCTTCAGGATCACGATGATCCCCGCGACGATGCTGAGCGCGCCGATCAGCAGCGCCAGCCACCAGCCCCATGTCAGAGCGCGGATCTCACGCGAGCCGAAGGACGTACCGGACAAGTCGACCTCCTCAGTGACGCACGGACGCTACGTGACGCAGACGTTACCGCCAGGAGTCGACGGCGATCAAGCTGGCTCGGTCCAGACCTCGTGAAACGCCGGTCGGCTCAGCGCCAGCCCAGGGCCGGCGCGACATGGACGAGGATGTTCTCGATGACGTGAGCGTTGTACTCAACTCCGAGCTGGTTGGGCACGGTGAGTAACAGCGTGTCCGCCGCCTGGATCGCCTCGTCCGTCCGGATCTCCTCGACGAGGGCGTCGGGCTCGGCCGCGTAGGAGCGGCCGAAGATCGCGCGGGTGTTCTCGTCGATCATCCCGATCTGGTCTTGAGAGTCGCGGCCGCCCCCGAAGTAGGCGCGGTCGGTGTCGGTGGTGAGCGCGAAGATGCTGCGGCTGACCGAAACCCGTGGCTCACGTTCGTGCCCGGCCTCTTTCCACGCCTCGCGGTAGGCCTCGATCTGCTTGCGCTGCTGGACGTGCAGCGGCTCCCCAGTCTCGTCGTCCTTGAGCGTCGAGCTCTGAAGGTTGAGCCCAAGCTGGGCCGCCCAGATACTCGTCGCGTTCGAACCCGATCCCCACCAGATCCGCTCTCGCAAGCCCGGCGAATGCGGCTCGACCCGCAACAGCCCGGGCGGATTGGCGAACATCGGCCGCGGGTTCGGCTGCGCGAACCCTTCGCCACGCAGAACTTCCAGCGCCACCTCGGCGTGCTTGCGCGCCATGTCGGCATCGCTGTCGCCGTCGGCGGGCGCGTAGCCGAAATATCGCCAGCCATCGATCACCTGCTCGGGCGATCCCCGGCTGATCCCCAGTTGCAGCCGGCCACCGGCGATCAGATCAGCCGCCCCGGCGTCCTCCGCGAAGTACAGCGGGTTCTCGTAGCGCATGTCGATCACGGCCGTGCCGATTTCGATCCGAGAAGTCCTCGCGCCGACCGCGGCCAACAGCGGGAACGGCGAGCCCAGCTGACGCGCAAAATGATGAACCCGGAAGTACGCGCCGTCGGCGCCCAACTCCTCGGCCGCGACCGCGAGCTCGATCGACTGCAGCAGCGCATCCGCGCCCGAGCGCGTCCGCGAGTGCGCGCCGGCGCTCCAATGACCGAAGGACAGGAATCCGATTTTCTTCACGAGTTCGAAGGCGGCCGGACCGGCAAGAATCAGCAGGCGCTGACCAAACCAGGCTAGCGGCGCACGGGACGCCGACCGGCGCGTCCTCGCGTGCGCCGGCTTTTCGGCGGCCTACGAACCAGCAACCGTCTCCTGCGCCCAGCCCGTGGAGTGCTGGCCTGTGTTGACCGCGACGGTCAACAGGTCGCTCCCGGCCGGCGTGGGAACTGTCGCGGAGAACTGACCGTCGGACCCGGCTGCGGTGCTGGCGACGGTCGTGCTGTCGGCGGGCGAGCCGGGCTGGCCCGCGGAAATGGTCACCTTGGCGCCGGGGGTTGTCGTTCCGGTGATAGTTGTCGACCCGCCGACAGTCGCGCCGCCAGCCGGCGACGCGATCGTGACGGGCACCACGGCCGGCGGGCCGCCGGTCACGTACCGGTCGCGGGTGGTCGCCGGTTGGTCTACGAGCGTTCGGGTCTGCAGATCGCGAATCAGGCGCACGTATTGGCCCTCGCCCCAGATCAGCGGTGTGGCCGAGCCGGCTGCCTTGCCGTCGACGAATCCGATCGATGCCGTGGCTGGATTCGAGCCGTAGGGCGCGGCCGGGATGTCCGGGTCCTCCCAGACCTGCTCGGGCATCAGGCCGATCCCCCATGACATGCGGTCCATGGTGGACGCCAGGCTCTCTGCGCCGGTCAGGTCGCCGGTCTGCTCCTCCTGCTCGGCCCGCTCGCCATCGAGCAGCGGCCACAGGTGCCCGGACCCGACGCCGTTGTAAGACGGCGCGCCGCTCGGGGAGCAGTCGGTCGGGTCGGGCTCGTAACAGTCGCCGTAGCCGTCGGTGGAGCCGTTGGCCTGCACTCCGTACCGATGCCAGCCGGGGCCGGACGGCGTCTGCCGTTCGATGATCGAGTCGACGATCTTCAGCGAGGCCTGAACGTCCGGGTCGGTCGCCGAAAGCGCGCCGAGCCGGGTCAGCTCGAGGAAGCCGGCGTCGACGACGCTCCGCTGATCGACGTTGTTGAGGCTGCCGTTGTTGAGGTTGTACGTCTCGGCCGCGTTCGGGTCGCCGGTCGGTGACAGGCGGATGAAGTAGCGATGGTCGCCGTACGGCCCGGTGTCGGTGACCGTCCAGGACTTCACGTTGCGCTGATAGTCGTCGGCGGTGGCTTGGTACAGCATCGCACGCGCCGGATCACCGGCCGCCTGGGCCAGATGCGCGGCCGCGGTGAGCCCGGCAATCTCGGCGGCGATCGTCGAAGGCGAGTAGGCGATGTGCTCCTCCCAGCGATCTTCCCCGTAGGCGGGTCCGTGTTCGACGATGAAGTCGGCGTCCGGTCGGATGTGCCCGTCATACAGAGACTTGTCGCCGGCGAAGCCCGCGTCCCACGCCATCAGCAACGGGTACGCGTCCTCGTCGATCTCGTACAGGCCGTAGGTGTCAGGTGCGACCGACCCGTCGAGCTCGGAATCGCGAGGGAAGCTCCCGTCCGGCTGCTGCACGCGGTCGAACAGGAACGCGACCATCTGCCGCGCGCTTGCCAGATCCCCGTCGGCGAGCAGGCCCGTGAACGTCTCGTAGCTGTCGCGCGCGAAGACCGACCGATAGGTGTATCCCGCGTGGGTCGTGACCGCCAGCATCGACTGGCCCCACGGGTCGGCGGGCGCGGCCACAAACGCGCCGGGGTGGGTCTTGTCCTCGGCTGACTTGATCACGTTGGCCGCCAGCCAGTAGGAGCTTGCGTCTGCCGTCGGAGGGGCGTTCAGCCTCGCGTCATAGGCATGCCAGCCGCCGACGTAGCTCTCGAGCGTGGCGCTCCACGGCCGCGTCGCGCTGGCCTGCGCGGTGTTTACGGCCGCGTTCGAGGTCGGGCCGAAACCGAGGGCGAGCGTGAACGGCTGCGCCGGATCGCTGATCTGCGCCGTCTGGACCACGTTGCCGTCGGTCGCCGAGCCGTAGTCGAACCGCAGGTGGTGGTAGGTGTCGAGCTGGGCGAGGCCATCGCTTGGCGTTCCGACGAAGGCACTCGACTCGCTGGCGAATCGATGGTCGGCGGTGAGCGCGGCGACGACCTGGGCGGCCCAGGGACCGGTCGGCGGCGTCGTGTCGGATGCGACCAGGGCGCCGGTCGAGCGGTCGATGACCGCGTTGTTCGGCAGCGCGTTGGTCTGCCCGCCGCCGCCGGTGTTGTCGATCTGCGCGTCGTAGCGGACGTACACCTTCAGCCGACCGATCGCGGCCGCCATGGTGCCGGGCAGCGGCTCGAGCGTCGTGTGCATCAGGACGCTGGCGCGCGCCGGGTCGGTGAAGTAGTCGGTGACCAGCGCGAAGCCGTGCTTGGAGTCGCGGCTGGTGATCTGGCAGACCATTCCGCTGCGGTCGGGCGAGCTGACCGTGTAGGTCATGTCGCGCTGCTGCAGGTCGGCGAACGACCGCCCGTCGGTGACGATGTATTGCAGCGTGTTCACATTGCTGTTCTGGATCGACGGGCTGAACGTGTCCGACAGGACGCCGTCGGCGACCGTGAACCAGACCTTCGACGTCGTGTTGCGCGCGGTTCCGAAGCAGTCCTTACGCGCGAGATCCAGGTACGACTGGGCACCCGGGCCACCCGGTGCCGCCTGCGCCGCGGCCCCCTGGGATGCCTTCGAGACGGCGCCTCCGATCGACGCTGTGACCGCGAGCACCACCGCGATTGCCGCGATGCCTCGCCCGATGAGCGCGTTTGCTGTTCGCATTCCCTCTACCTCCTCGACGCACGCCGCTACCCGGTCATGCCGCGGCGAAACCGGCTTCGATGGACACTAGGCTGCGTGGGGTGAACGCGACGGTGACGCTCGAGCCCTGGGCCGGCGGCGACCTGCCGCTACTCGAGCGGCTGATGGGCGACCCGGACATGACCGAGCATCTCGGCGGCCCCGAGAGCCCGGAGAAGCTGCGCGAGCGCCAGGGCCGCTACGAGGCCCTTGCGGGCGGCGATCGGATGTTCAAGATCGTCGAGGTGGCGAGCGGCACCGGCGTTGGCTCGGTCGGCTTCTGGACGAAGGAATGGCGCGAGGCGCAGGTGTACGAGGTGGGCTGGATGGTCGTGCCGGAGCATCAGGGTCGCGGCATCGCCGTCGCCGCGACCGCGCAGGCGATCGAGCTCGCCAGGCGCGCGGACAAGCACCGCCTCATGCATGCGTTTCCGAGCGTCGCGAACGCGCCGTCGAACGCGATCTGCCGCAGGCTCGGGTTCGAGCTGGTCGAGGCGTGCGAGTTCGAGTATCCGAAGGGCCACTTCATGACCTGCAACGACTGGCGCCTGGACCTGCGCGCCTAGCGTCGCCGGTTGTTCAGCGCCTGGCTTCGAGCTCGGCGTAGCGCCTCGCGAACTCGTCGGCGGCCTGGTCCGGTGACCATGCGATGAGCTCGAGGTCGAGCGGCTCGACATCCTCGAGCTCGGGCCAGTGCCATGCCTCGGCGCTGAACGCCCGCCGCTCGGTGGCCAGTAGGGAGCGGTCGACGATCTTGACTTCCGGAACGTCCGCCTTGATCTTGAACCGGTCGCGGATAGCTTGCTCGAGCCGACCCTCGGCATCCCGGAACGCAGCGCCGAGCGCGCTGCGGTGCTTGATCGGATGCGGCATGTCGCCCAGGTACGCCTCGCCGGCGTCGTGCATGAGCGCCGCGAACACGTCCACGGTCAGGCTATCGCGGACCTCGACGGACCCGATTGCGCTCGTCGTCCAGGAGCGCGCTCGCGCGCCCTGTCTGCGCGTTCGCTCCTTCAGGTGGTCTTGACGAGGCCGCCGTCGATCACGTAGTTGACGCCGGTGACGTTCGCGGTGCGATCGGAGGCGAGCAGTGCGACCAGCGTCGCGACCTCCTGCGGCGTGCTGAACCGGCCGGTGGCGATCGCCGCGGCCGCGCTGGCGCGGATCGCGTCGGCGTCGACCCCGGTGGCGTCCGCGAACGTGGCGGCGACGCCGTGCTCGCCGAGCCACAGATCCGTGCTGACCTGTCCCGGCGAGACGCAGTTCACGCGGATCCCCTTCGGACCGAACTCCTGCGACAAGGACTTGCTCAGGTTTACAACCGCGGCCTTAGCGACGCCGTAGTCGACGGTGGCGGCGTCGGGCTGGAAGAACGAGTTGATCGAAGCGACGTTCACGATCGCCCCCGAACCCTGCTCGAGCATCGGACCCAGCGCCGCCCGCGTGGCGCGGAGCCCGGCGAAGAAGTTCATCTGGAGCGCCCACTCGAACTCCTCGTCGCTGGTACTGAGGAAACCGCCGACTCTGATCCGGACCCCTCCGACGTTGTTGACGAGCACGTCGAGGCGGCCGTGCACGTCGATCGCCGTCTGCACGAGCGACGCCGGGCCGTCGGCGGCCAGCAGATCGACCTGCACGGGCGTCACGCGCTCGATGTCGTCGAGGTTCTCCGTGGTGAGCGCCCCCGCGACGACGAACGCTCCTTCGGCGACGAGGGCCTCAGTGATCGCGAGCCCGATGCCCTTGTTCGCGCCGGTGACGACCGCGACCTTGTCAGTCAAATGAAGATCCATCACGCTGCCCCTCGTGCTCGACGGCCCAGCCAAGAGCATAGTCCGCGACCTCTTCCCGGCCGTCGGCGGTCGCGGATCAGATCCGCGACGGCGGCGGTCGCGTCCGCGGCCCTCCCAACACGCCCCGATCACGCGGACTGGGAGCAGATCAAGGCGGCAGCCCGGACGCGCAACGTCGGGCTGGCCCCGCATCGCACCGCCCACTTCAGGAGTTATGCCGGGGCGCTGGGACTGACCGACCTCGCCACCATTCATCCACTCGCAGCCGGCCCGTGCCGGCGGGCGCTGACATACCTGTACGGCAACCTGCTCGATCTCAGGGACGCGCAGCCGGGCGAGAACTGGGCGCCGCTGCGCCGGTTCGTCGCCGCCGAGCCGTCGATCCGGGCGTGCGCGCCACGGTGAGTTAAACGGGGGGACGTACCGCTGTGGTTTAGGCCGCGAGCTCTTGAAGCTCACCTAGGCCAAACGGCCGTTGTCCCGTAGCCATGTCAGCGCGCGGATCGTGACGATCCCCCGCCACGCGGACGTCTGCTCGGGCGACCAGGCGAGCCAGTCGAACATCCAGCCGCCGTCGGCCTGCTGGCCGGCCTCCACCTCGTCGAGGTGTCCGGCGATGTCGGCATCGGAGAACAGCTCGCGGCTCCGGCTCCCTGGTCGGCGTGAGATATCGAGCTCGCGGAGCCGTTCGCCCTCGGTGCCGCCGGCCGGTGCGAACGCCTCGGGGTTGACCTTGGGGCGCAGTGATGCGACCGCGGCGCGCGCACGGCGATCGTCGGGAACGGCGTCGAGGAACGCGCAGGCAAATTTGAGCCAGTAGCCGCTCGGCTCGGTGACACCGTCGATCGCCCGCCAGCACCAGCCGGTTGCGCGCTCGAGCCAGTCGTCGCGGGTGACCGCTCCCGCGTGAAGCACGCCGGCGATCGCGAACGTCAACATCGAGCCCGGATCTGACGACCACCACGGGGCGTGTGGGTAGCGCTCGAAGCCGGGCAACGCCTGCGGGATGCCGCCGTCGGCGGCGGCGATCGAGGCGGTCCAGGCGCGCGCGGAGCGCGCCATCTCGGAGTCGAGCCTCCCCGCCTCGTGCAGTATCTCGAGCGCTTGCAGCGTCGCGGCAGGCTGACTCCCCGGGCAGCGAAGGTCCGGCTCCAGCGCGTGGCCGAATCCTCCGTCGAGATTCCGGTAGCCGCTCAGCGCCGCGAGCACCGGATCCGCGGACCCTTCGGCGAACAGCATCGTGTAGCGGTGGCGGTCCACGAGGCGGGCGGTCGACCAGATGAACGTTTCGGCGGCCGTGCGATCGATCGGCATGCGCCGGACACTAGGCGGCGGTCGGCGTGCGGTCTTTGAGAAATCGGACGGGCGGGATGCCGGCGAGATCGGTGACCTCGGCGGTCATGTGCGCCTGGTCGGCGTATCCGGCCTCGAGCGCCAACGAGACGAGCGGCGCCGCCGGCAGCGTCTGGAGACGGCGGAACCGCAGTACGCGCGCGAGCATCTTCGGCCCGTACCCGACCGCGTCGCCGACGCGTCGCTGGAGTTGCCGCGCGCTCAGGCCCAACTCGGCGGCGACCGCCGCGACGCGCGCCTGCGGACGGTCGAGAGCGGCGACCGCGGCGCGAACCAGGGGATCGAGACCTGACGGGAGCCGGCGCTCGATGGCCGAAAGGAGGACCGCGTGCGGATCGTCCCCGGCGCCGAGCGTCGAAAGCGCGTCGAGCAGCGCCTCGGCCTGGTCGCGCCCGAGCACGTCGGCGGCGTCGGGGTACGCGTCGCACAGTTCGCCGGCCGGCAGCCCGAGGACGGCGCCGGCGGCGCCGGGGCGCAGCCGCACTCCGACCATCCGCGCGCCCGGCGCGAGTGCCACCAGACGCGCCCGCGTGTCCGGCCCGGCGATGATCAACCGTTCGCCCGACCAGATCAGGTCGACGCACGCGTCGGGGACGACGCGCTGCACGGTGGAGGCGGTCGTCCGCTGCTCCCAGGTGCAGCAGGCGAGCGCGGAGGAGACCAGGCGCTCGGTGTACTGACTCACGCCTTAAACCCTACGCGGCCGCAGGAGTGGGGCGCGTGGTCGAAGGTCGAGATCGAGGGTGGGGGCGCGCAGGGACCGGGCTCAGTCCGGGCGCTCGTGCGCACGCCGTTTCACCTGCGTGAGCGCGTCACCACCTGGGCGCCCGACGCGCGGATGGGCTACGAGCTGCTCGAAGGAATGCGGGTCCGCGGCTAGAGGGCCGAGGTCACGCTCGAACCGACTGCGCAGGGCGGCACGCTTGTGCGGTGGCGCTCGACGTACGATCGGGCGGGCCCGATCACCGCGGTTCTGCTGCGGTTCGCGATCCGCGACGCTTGCAAGCGGGTCGCTAAGGCCGCAGCGTCGTAGCCGCCCTCAGTCCGACAGCCAGTCCGCGAGCCCGATGAGCGCGAACACGCGGTGCACCTGCTCGGTCGGATGGCTGAGGACGAGCGTGCGTCCGTTCGACTCGGCGTCCTGCTTGGCCTTGATCAGCACGCTGACCCCGGCGCTGTCGACGAACTCGAGCTCGCTGAGATCGAGCGTCACGCGGGCATGGTCTGCCGCCAGTGCGTCGTTCAGGCATTGGGCGAGCTCCGGGGCCGAGACCACGTCTAGCTCGCCGGTGAGCACGAGCACTACACCCCCGGCCTCGTCCCTGCGGTTGATCGAAAGCTCGGTCGCGACGCGCCGGATTGTAGTGACGATTGCCTCATGCGGTTGCGCGATCTGCGTTTACAGGCTGGACACATCCCGCGGCGCCCCCGGCTAGCATCCGTCGGCGCTAATCAGTGCGTGGCCAGGCCGGGGCGCGCCCGACCCGTGGGGAAGGAGTACACACGGTATGGAAGGTCTCCAACGAGGTACGCGCGTGACCGCGCGGCGTACGCTCACTTTTGTCGTTCTGACGGCTTGCGCGGCGCTCGGTCTAGCGCTCGTGAGCGCTCCGGCGCTGGCGAAGAAGCCGGCAAAGAAGCCGACCGCGTCGAAGATCACGATCCACACGCCGGTCACACCCGGATCCGGTTACCTCGCGCTCGGTGACTCGGTCACGTTCGGGTATGAGGAGCAGCAGGTCGTTCCGGCGCCGAACTATGCGGACGCCGCGAGCTTCCTCGGCTACCCAGAGCTGCTCGGCTCCGAGCTGCACCTGACGGTGGCGAACGCCGCGTGCTCAGGCGAGACGTCCTCGAGCCTGATCGACGCGACCGCGCCAAGTAACGGCTGCGAGAACTCGCCGGGCGGTGGCCCTGGCTATCGCACGATGTTCCCGCTGCACGTCAAGTACAGCGGCTCGCAGCTCGACTATGCGGTGTCGTACTTGAAGACGCACAAGAACGTCCGGCTGGTGTCGCTGATGATCGGCGCCAACGACTTCTTCCTGTGCCAGGAGACGACCGCGGACCATTGCGCGAGCCTCCCCGAGGAGGCGGCGGTCGGCGCCGCGGTCTCCAAGAACGTCAAGACGATCCTGTCGGGCGTCCGCAACAAGGCTCACTACGGCGGGCAGATCGCGATCGTCAACTACTACTCGCTCAACTACAGCAGCGCGGCCGGGAACGAGCAGTCGGAGCTGCTCAACTCGACGCAGGACACGGCGGCCAAGCCGTTCCACGTGGTCGTCGTTGACGGCTTCGGCGAGTTCGGAGCCGCGGCCGTGCACTCCGGCGGGAACAGCTGCACCGCCGGGCTGCTGACGCAGCTGTCGACCGGCGGCTGTGGAATCCACCCGAGCTACGCCGGGCAGAGCCTGCTGGCGCAGGCGCTCGAGAAGGCGATCCACATCAGCTAGCCCGAGCTGACAGAGGGATGATTGAGGCGGGTTGGTGAGTCGCCGAAGCTCACCCCGCGAGCGCGGCCCTTCCAGCCTGGGCGCCCGCTTCGATCACACCCCTAATGTCGGCAGCAGCAAGCGAACCCTTAGCCTGACCTGAGTCCAACCGACTCGGGTCATGCTCAGGGCTCCTCGCTCTATGAATCGGGCCAGGGCGGGAGTATCTTGCAGCCATGAAGGGGTGGTGGCTTCCGTGGACGTTCCCGCTCTGGCTGCTCGGGGTGGTTGTGTTGTTCGCGGCGTTCGGCGATTACGCGATATTCGTCCTGCTGCCCATCGCCTTGGTGGGGCTTCCGCTGCTCTGGCGCGTCGCCAATCCCATCGACGACCCCGATGCAGACGTGAACTACTGGCGGTTCCAGGCGCCTTGGCGTCCGTAGGCACGACTCGATCGTCGACCCGCCTCCAGGCGTAACCGCCGGACTCAACCTTTTGCCGCGCACGGCCCCTTAACCGTGTAGAGGCACATGGACCAACGGCGAGCCGACTTCGACAGCTTCGTGGCGCAGAGCACCGATGCGCTGCTGCGTACCGCGTACCTGATCCTCGGGGACCTGCCGGAGGCGGAGGACCTGGTGCAGGAGACGCTGCTCAAGGTGGCCGGCCGCTGGCCCCGCGTCCGGCGGATGGAGCACCCGGTCGCGTACGCGCGCCGGATCCTCGTGAACCTCGCGCTCGGCGGCGCCGCCCGCCGCGGCCGGCGCCGGGGCGAGCTCACCGGCGAGGAGCTCCCCGATCACGGCCACGAGCCGGGCGAGTCCGACGCCGTCGACGCACAGGACGAGCTCATGCGCGCGCTCGCGGCGCTGCCGCCGCGCCAGCGCACCGTGCTCGTGCTGCGCTACTTCCTTGACCTTCCCGAAGCCGAGGTGGCGGCCGCCATGAAGTGCTCACTCGGCACGGTGAAAAGCACGGCTTCTCGTGGACTCGCGCGACTCGAGCAGACGCTGCGCACGACCAACGACACAAGGAGCATCCCGACATGACCGAGCAACTCGAATCCGAGCTGCGCACGGCGCTCCGCGAGCACGCAGCCCAGGTGCCCGCGGCGAGCATCGACCGCCTGAGCCACGTTGACTACCGTCCGCGCACCCGTCGCCTCAGACCGTCGCTGGCGATCGGCGGGCTCGCGAGCGTGGCCGGCGTCGCCGGCGCGGCGGCCGTCGTGATCTCGCTCACCGCGGGCGCGTCGAACGCGTTCGCCGGCTGGACGGCGACGCCGACCGCGCCGTTGCCGGGTCAGCTCGCCGCTGCCCAGGCCAGCTGCGAGGCGTCGCAGTCCCCGATTGCCGGCCTTCCCCTGACGCTCACTGACACGCGCGGGCCGTTCACCTTCTCGGTCTACGCGAATAGCAACTCGAGCGCGACCTGCTTCAAGGGGCCGGGGTTCATGTCGACCTCGGCGAACGTCGCGAGCGCTGCGCTGAACGTCCCCGCCGGCCAGGTACTGCTGTCGAGCTCGCACCGGACCGATCGCGGCGGCCACGCGTTCTCGCTCGCCGATGGCCGGACCGGCCCGGGGGTGAGCGGCGTGACCCTGAGCCTTGACGACGGCACGAACGTGCGGGCGACGGTGGGCGGCGGCTGGTTCGTGGCCTGGTGGCCGAGCGGGCACGAGATAAAGTCGGCGGAGCTCACCACCCCGACCGGGACCGTCACGCAGACGTTCAACCTGAGCCCGGAGATTCCGTGCGGGACGCAGCGGTGCGCCTCGGGCATGAGCGAGAGCGGGTCGGTCGGCGGCGGCTCGGTCTCCGGCAGCTCCGTCACCGGCGGCTCCGTCGCCGGCAGCTTCGGCGTCACCGGCAGCGACGCCGGCGGCTCGGCGACCTCCAGCGTCTCGCGATGACGCGATCTGGTTTGCTTGGGCGCTGTGCGCCGAGCAGGCCTGACCCTCGTCCTCGCCGTCGCCATCACGGCCGCGCTCGCCGGCTGCGGCGGCGGCAGCAGCAGCAGCGCGTCGACGACCGCTGCGAGCGCCTCGGCGTCGACGCCGTCCACGACGGCGTCGGCGCCGTCCACGAGGCACGTCTGCACCACGGCCCGGGTGCCGGCGCCGAAGCCCAACGGGCACCTGTCCGCGCCGAACCTGCGCCTCGACCCCCACAAGAAATACACGGTCACGATCGTCACCAACTGCGGGACGTTCGCGTTCGCCCTCGATGTCGTGCAGTCGCCGAAGACCTCGGCCTCGTTCTACTCGCTGGTGAAACGCGGCTTCTTCGACGGGCTGACCTTCCACCGCGTGGCCGCCGGGTTCGTCATCCAGGGCGGCGATCCCACCGGCACCGGCGCCGGCGGACCTGGTTACACGGTGGTCGAGGCTCCGCCGAAGAACACGCAGTACGTGCTCGGCGACGTCGCGATGGCCAAGACCCAGGCCCAGCCGGCGGGCGCGTCGGGAAGTCAGTTCTTCATCGTGACCGCCCCGAACGTCACGCAATCCGCCGGGCTAACGCCCGACTACGCGCTGCTCGGCAAGGTCACCTCGGGGATCAACGTTGTCGAGAAGATCGGCTCGCTACCCACGAACCCGCCCCAGGACGGCGCTCCGACGCCCGCGGTCGTGATGTCGAGCGTGACCGTCTCGACCGGCTGACCGGCCGCCTGGTCGAGTAGCCCACGGGCGCGACAGTATCGCTACCTTCCGGCCCGGTGTTCGCCAGCCTGCGCGTCGAGGACCCCGAGCAGCGATTCGCCGCGGTCCGCCTGTGCTCGGATCTGCCGCTCGCCGACCCGTCGTTTGTTCGCGAGGATGGCGGCTGGATGCTCGACCTTCCGCCCACCGGGCTCGCGCGCCTCGAGTACCAGCTCGAGCTGTCAGCTCGCGACGGCGACACCGCAGTCGTGTGCGATCCGGACAATCCCGAGCGCGCCCCTGGGGCGTTCGGCGAGAAATCGGTGCTGCTCGCGGACGGGTACCGCCCGCCGGCGTGGCTCGATGCGCCTGCCGTTGCCGGCGAGCTCGAGCCGGTCGCGATCCGGGTGCTTGGCCGCGACCTGGAGATCGGCATCTGGTCGCCGGCTGAAGGCGAGCTGCCGCTACTCGTCGCTCACGACGGGCCCGAGTACGACGAACTGGCCGCGCTCACCCGGTACGCGGGCGCGATGATCGAGCGCGGCGCGGTCCGGCCGTTCCGAGTCGCGCTGCTGCCGCCCGGCGATCGGGACGAGTGGTATTCGGCGTCGGCGGCGTACGGCCGGGCATTGTGCAACCGGATCCTGCCCGCGGTCCGCGAGCACGTCGCGGTGTCCGGGCTCCCGGTCGGGATGGGCGCGAGCCTCGGCGGCCTGGCGATGCTCCAGGCGCAGCGGACCTGGCCGGGGGTGTTCGGGGGCCTGTTCCTCCAGTCCGCGAGCTTCTTCGTTCCGCGCTTCGACCGCCAGGAGTCCCGGTTCCCGCGCTACGCGCGGATCGTGCGGTTCGTGCGGCGCGTGCTGCGAACCGCGACGTTCGAGGAGCCGGTGCCGGTGTCGATGACGTGCGGTGCCGAGGAGGAGAACATCCACAACAACCGGCTGGTGGCGAGCGCGCTGGCCGCCCAGGGATACGACGCGCAGCTGGCCGAGGTGCCCGACCTTCACAACTACACGAACTGGCGCGACGCGCTGGATCCGCACCTGACGCGCCTGCTCGCGGGTCTGTGGGGGCAGGTCTGTTGAACGGCGTGGCGGTCTACGGACACTGGGGCCGCCCGCTGCTCGCGTTCCCGGCCGAGCGCGGCGACGCCGGCGAGTTCGAGCGCCGCGGGATGGTCGGAGCGGTCAGGGGCCTGATCGAGGCCGGCCGGGTCAAGCTGTACTGCGTCGACTCGTTCGACCTCGAGACGTGGTCGAACCGCGGCATCCCGCTCGAGGAGCGGGCCCGCCGCCACCGCGTGTACGAGTCATGGATCCTCGACGAGGTCGTGCCGTTCGTCCGCCACGATTGCGGCGGCGCGAGCGAGATGATCACGTGCGGGGTCAGCCTCGGCGCGTTCCACGCCGCGAACTTCGCGCTCAAGCGCGCCGACCTGTTCCCGCTCGCGATCGGCCTGTCGGGCAACTACGACCCGTCCGCCTGGGACGGCTGGGGCGAGCGCGGCGAGGCCACGTACTTCAACAATCCGATGGACTACGTCGGCAACCTCGGTGGCGACCACCTCGACTGGCTGCGGGGGCGCCTCAGCCTGCTGCTCGTCTGCGGGCAGGGCCAGTGGGAGGACACGACCGGCGCGCTCGAGTCGACGCGTCGCTTCGCTGGGCTGCTCCAAGCCAAGGACATCCGCTGCGAGCTCGACCTTTGGGGACACGACGTGGCGCACGATTGGCCGTCGTGGCGCGCGCAGCTGGCGCACCATCTGCCACGCTTCGTCTGACTGATGGCGGAGACCAAGCATCTGATCGGGTTGCTGCTGGGGACCGAGGACGACTGGCCGACGGCGTTCGAGACGCTCGTGGCGCGACTCGGGCCGATCACCGACGCCTCGGGGCACAAGCACCGGATCGCCACCGAGCGGATCACGATGGAGCCGTTCGACCTGCGCGACCGGCCGCGCTACGAGCTCGTCATCGACCGGCTCGCGTACTGGTACTACCTCCCGCGCGAGTGGCTGAAGAAGGTCGCGCTGATGAACGACGTCTACCTCCTGAACAGCCCGTTCACGTTCCAGGCGATGGAGAAGCACGCCGCGTACTGCGCGATGATCCGGCTCGGGCTCAAGGTGCCGCCGACGGTGCTCGTCCCGCACAAAGACCCGCCGGACAACGCCCGCTTCCAGTACACGGCCGCTCGGTACAACCAGTCGTTCGACCTGCCCGCGATCGCCGAGCAGATCGGCTACCCGCTGTTCATGAAGCCCTACGACGGCGGGCAATGGATCGGCGTCAGCCGCGTGCGCAACCGGGAGGAGCTGGAGCGCGCCTACGACGCCTCGGGGCGGAGGCTGATGCATCTGCAGGCCTCGATCGAGGACTTCGACGTGTTCGCGCGGTCGCTGTCGATCGGGCCCGAGACGATGGTCATGAAGTTCCGCCCGGACCGGCCGATGCACGACCGCTACGAGGTCGCGCACGACTTCCTCTCGCCCGAGCTCGGCGACGAGGTGCTGACGATCAGCCGGCTCGTCAACGCGTTCTTCCGCTGGGAGTTCAACTCGTGCGAGTGCCTCGTCAGAGGCGACCAGGTCCATCCGATCGATTACGCCAACGCCTCACCCGATGTGGCGCTGACGAGCTTGCACTACTACTTTCCTTGGGCGATGAAGGCGCTGCTCAGGTGGTGCACGTTCTGCCTCGTCACCGGCCGACACCCGCGGGTCGACCTCGACACGCGGCGCTACTTCGAGATCGGCGACCGCGAGGACTTGACCTACGAGGACAAGCTCGCGGCCTACCGACGCCTGTCGGACGACTACTTCGAGGCCGACCGCTATCGCGACTTCTGCGCCAGCCGACTCGGCCACGTCGACGAGCTCGTGCTCGACTGGGTGAGCTCGGCCGACTTCGACCGGCTGCTCGTGAACACCGTCCGGGCGACGTACCCGGCGCACGAGCACGATCGCTTCGTCGCGCACCTGCGCGGGCTCGTCGGCCAGTGGGTGCGCGAGAACGAGCGCGAGCCGGCCTGGGCCTGACTCAGCCATCGTCGACGAGGCCGACGAGCGGACCGAGCAGCCTCCGGGAGCGCCGAGACAGACCGGGGAGCGCGACCAGCCGGTGCGTCGGTGCCGCGCTGGCATGGAGGCGCTCGAGCTGCTCGAACGCGATCGGCCGCCAGCGGTCGTCGACCACCGTCCGCGGGTCGTCGCCCGCGATCGTCGAGGCGTCGACGTCGAGGTGCTCGGCCCACAGTCGCAGACGCGTGGCGCGGGCGAGCTCGGCGTCGTCGGTGACGACGTTCATCTCGGTGTCGTTCATCAGCGAGTGCGCGTTGAGGTTCGCCGAGCCGATCGTCAGCCAGCGATCGTCGACGATCCCCACCTTGGCGTGCACGTAGAGCCGGTCGTCGCGATCGCCGCTGAGCGAGCGGATCGTGGTGGCGAGCAGCCGTCCGGCGCCGTCGTCGGCGGCGGCGAGCACGCCAAGCTGTCCGAGCGTGTCGTCGTGTCCGTTGTTGGCCTTGGCGGGCAGCACCATCACGACTCGGAACTCGTCGCGCGGTGGCCGTCGGAGCTTGTCCGCGAGCAGCCGGACTATCTCCGGCGACCACAGGAACTGGTTCTCGAGGTAGACGAAGTCCTGCGCGCCGCTGAGCGCACGCACGTAGCTCTCGAGGATCCGGTACTCGCCGTCCGGGATCGCGTCGTACATGCCGTTCGCGATCGTCCGCACGACTTGGACGGTGTGACCGCCGGCGGGCGGGGGCGCCGCCGGCCGGTCGAGCTGCTCGCCGGTCAGCTCCCGCCAGCGGAGCGCGAGGTGATCCTCGACGTCGGCGAGGGCGGGACCGCGCAGGCGCGTGCCGACGTCGTGCCAGCCGAGCCGGCGCCGGGCCGGGTGGTCGCTCGTGTCGAACCTGTCGCCGGCGTAGTCGGTCATGTCGATGCCGCCGACGAAGGCGATTTCGCCGTCGACGACCACCGCCTTTTCGTGATGGCAGTGGAACGGGTGCTCGCGCGGATCGACCTCGCAGCGGATCCGCGTGCCGCGGATCAGGTTGTCGACGCCCTCGCGCACCTCCTTGCGGGTGGGGTGAAACGCCGGCACCGGCGCGCCCGCCCACACGAGCACCCTGACGTCGACCCGCTCGGCCGCCTCGGCCAGCAGCTCGCCGAGCACCCCGGGCCGCTCGCCCCGGACGAGCTCGAAGTACGGCGCGACGTGCCACCCGGCGACGTGGACGTAGTCGCGGGCGTGCTCGATCGCGTGCGCGATCGCTGGGAACGCCTGCGCGCCGTCGACGAGCACGTCGAGCGCGCAGCCGGCGCGGGGCGGGGGGTCGCCCACGGCCCACAACCCGTCGTCCGGGGGCGCGAGCGCTCGACTCCAGCCGAGGCGGCGGAGGCGCCATCGATGCTTGGCGCGCACCGCCGTCTCGACGCCGTCGCCTACGACCGAGTCGATCCCTGACAGCACCGAATCGAGCGAGCCGGACATCCCGACTGATGCCTACCCATTCCGGCTCGCCGTGAATTAGAGCCCTCTCACGCCGCGATCGCCTCGATCTCGGGCTCGGCGACCCCGGTCACGTCGGGCAGCTGCTCGCGCTCGATCTCGTGCTCGCGGACGAGCCACAGCGCGAGCGCCGCGCCGCCGAAGGCGAGCAGCGAGCCGATCACGAGGATGGTGTTCAGACCGCTCAGGAACCCCTGGCGCGTCGCGTTCTCGACCAGCGCGCGGGCGCCGTGCGGCACCGCCTGAAGCGCCTGCGCGAGCTTCCCGCCCGACGCCGCCTCGATCAGCTGGCGGGGGTGACCGCCGGTGGCCGCCGGCGTGCCCGCCGTCAGCGCGGAGATCTTGGCGGCGCCGCGTCCGAGGAAGATCGCTCCCCAGGCGGCGACGCCGACCGCGATCGCGACCTGGCGGAACGTGTCGTTGATTCCCGCCGCCATGCCGCTCCGCTCCTTGGACACGACGCTCACGGCGACGTCGGCGATCACCGGGTTGAGCAGGCCGACGCCGATGCCGGCGACGATGAAGCCCGGCAGCAGCGCGGTCCAGCCGTCGCTGGCGGTCAGTCCGGACATCAGCAGCAGGCCGCCGCCGACCAGCGCGAGGCTGATCGCCATCAGGACCCGCGCACGGACCCGGCCCATCAGCGCGACCGCGAGCGGCGCCACCAGGAACGGGACCAGTGTGATCGGCAGGTAGCGAAGCCCGGCTTGCAGCGGTGAGTAGCCGAGGTAGTTCTGCAAATACAGCGTCAGGTACAGGAAGAGCGCGAACAGCGAGGCCGACACCGCGGCCGCCGCGAGCTGGACACCGGTGAACGCGCGACGGCGGAACAGCTCGAGCGGGAGCATCGGCTCCTGCACCCGCTGCTCGATCGCCGTGAATGCCGCCAGCATCGCCGCGGCGCCGCCGAACAGGCCGAGGATCAGCGGGCTGCCCCAGCCGTCGTCGTTGCCCCGCAGCAGCGCCAGCACGAGCATCACCAGCGCACTGCTGAAGCTGACCAGCCCGAGCCAGTCGATGCGGGTCGCGTTCGGATCGCGGGACTCCTGGATCCGCAGGAAGGTCACGGCGATCGCAACGATGCCGATCGGCACGTTGAGGAAGAACACCCATCGCCAGCCGAATGCGGTGGTGATCGCTCCCCCGACGAGCGGCCCGACCGCCACCGCGACGCCGATTGTGGCGCCGTATACGCCCATCGCCGTCGCGCGCTCTCGCCCGGCTGCGAACTCCTGCGCGACGAGCGCCAGCGAGACCGCGAACATCGCGGCGCCGCCGATTCCCTGAATCGCGCGGGAAATGTTGAGGAACGTCGCGTCAGGCGCGAGGCCCGCGGCCAGCGATGCGGCCGAGAAGATCGCCAGACCGACCACGAACACAGCTCTGCGTCCGAGGCGATCGGCGAGTGACCCGGCGGTCAGGACGACCGCGGCGAGCGACAGCGTGTACGCGTCGATCACCCACTGCACGTCGGTGAAGCTCGCTGAGAGGTCTTTCTCGATCGAGGGGAGCGCCGTGTTCACGACGGTGATGTCGAGCAGCAACATGAAGGTGCCGACGCTCACCGCCAGTAGGGTCCACCACTTTCTAGACATTTTGTTTCCTCCGGGTTCGGTGCTAAAATCGTCAGGCAACCTTGTAAGGCTTCCGAACTGTCTGGAGAACTTATCAGGAGTCCTGACGAAATGTCAACCGAAATTCAAAGCCCACGCGCGCCGTTGATGATCCGCCTGCTCAGCGTCGCTTTCGACGATTTCTGCACGTTGCTGGAACGGCGCCTGGCGGACACGCCGTACAACGACATCCGCATCAGCCACGGGTGCGTGTTCGGGAACATCGACCGCGAAGGGACCCGGCTGACCGACCTTGCCGACCGCGCTCGCATGACCAAGCAGTCGGTGGGTGAGGTCACGAGCGACCTCGAGCAGCGCGGCTACGTCGAGCGGGTGCCCGACCCGAGCGACGGCCGGGCGAAGATCATCCGCTTGACCGAGCGCGGGCGCGCTGCGCAGGCCCTGGGGATCGGGCTGATCGATGAGCTCGAGCAGGAATGGGGCGAGCGTTTCGGTGCAGAGCGAGTGGCCGTGCTCCGAGAGGCGCTCGAGGCGATCACCGGCGAGGGCGCGCGCCGCGTCGTCGTGCCGGCATGACCGAGGCCAGGCTCGAGGACGGCGTCCCCGTCATCGGCGGTTGGTTCGTCGTCAACGCGCGCGACGCCCGGTGGATGCATAACGAGATGCGCGACCTGTGCCGGTTCGGGGGAGAAGGCGAGGCCCACTTCGACGACCTAGGCGTTGGCCTCTACTGGATCCAGCCGGGTAAGCCGATGTCGCTCTACCACCACGAGGCCCGCCAGGAGGACTTCCTGATCCTGCGCGGCCGATGCACGGTGCTCGTCGAGGGGGAGGAGCGGTCGGTCGGTCCGTGGGACTTCTTCCACTGCCCGCCGAGGACGGCGCACACGATCGTCAACACCGGCGAAGAGCCAGCGCTGATCCTCGCGGTGGGGGCACGGAAGGAAAAGGCCAGCGTGCGCTATCCATTCGAGCCCTTCGCCGCCGCTCGTGGCGCGGGCGTCCCGGACGGGTCGACCCCGGCGACCGAGATCTACGCGAGCTTCGGTGAGCCGGTCCCAGGGCCGGCTCCTGACATCTTCTAGCGCACGCGAGCTTCATGACTCGTGGCGGGCGATCAGCGCCGCGACGCCGTCGAGGATCCGCTCGAGGCCGAACTCGAACTCGCTGTCGGGGTCGTCCTCATCCTCGAGCGCGCCCGACGCCACCGCGTCCGCCAGCGCCGGGAAATCGCCGCCCTTGATCAGCGCCCCGAGCATCCGGGCGTATATGGGCATCACCTGCCTGCCGCCCGCGCCCGCGGCGAGGTCTTGATTCAGGGTGGCGTCGTTGCGGACGAAGCCGCTCACGAGCAGGACGGTGGACAGCTTCTGCTGCTCAGACAGCGGGGTCTTTGTCAGGGTCCTGAGCGCGTTGTCGAGCCAGGCAACGTTGTTGGGGCCGAGCGGCGGCGCGCTGATCGGGACACGCAGCGCCCACGGGTGGCGCCGATAGGCGTCCCGGACGCCGACCGCCCACCGGGTCAGGCCCGTGCGCCAGTCCTCGCCGGGCGGCGCCGGCGGCGGCGACCCGAGCACGTCGTCGACCATCAGCGTCAGCAGCTCGTCCTTGGCGGTGACGTAGCGATACAGCGACATCGTACCCACGCCCAGCTCGGAGGCCACGCGCGTCATCGACATCGAGCCGATGCCCTCGGTCATCGCGACCTTGATTCCTGCGGCGACGATCCGGTCGAGCGTGAGCCCCGGCTTCGGGCCGCGTGTGGCTCGCGGTCGGCGTCCCCAGGCGAGCTCGATGCTGGGCGGGATCAGGTTGTCGTCGTCGTCGCTCATCGGCGGAATTTCGTATTTGACATCACAGCGTAATTGCGTATCCTCTACGCAATAGAGCGTATCTCGTACGCAGTTTAGTTTCGTTTCGACAGAGAGGGGAGGCCGATGAGCGAAAGCGCGGCAATCGAGGTCCAGGCCCTGACCAAGTCCTATCGCGCTGTTCGGGTGCTCGATGGGATCGATCTCTACGTTCCCGCCGGCACGGTGTTCGCGCTGCTCGGCCCCAACGGCGCTGGCAAGACGACGACCGTGCGCATCCTGGCGACGCTCGTCGAGCCCGACGGCGGCTCGGCGCGGGTCGCCGGCCACGATGTCGTCGCCGACCGGCACGCAGTGCGGCGGCGGATCAGCCTCACCGGCCAGTACGCGGCGATCGACGAGCTCCAGACCGGCAGGGAGAACCTCGAGATGATGGGGCGGCTGCGCCGCCTGCCGCGTCGCGCGGCGCGCTCGCGGGCCGGCGAGCTGCTCGAGCGGTTCGACCTCATCGACGCCGGGGATCGTCGCGTGGCCGGCTACTCGGGCGGGATGCGGCGGCGCCTGGATCTCGCGGCGGGTCTGGTGGCGAGCCCCGAGGTGATCTTCCTCGACGAGCCTACGACCGGCCTCGACCCCCGCGCCCGGCAATCGATGTGGGACGTCGTGACCGGCCTGGCCGACGCCGGGGTCACGGTGTTCCTGACCACGCAGTACCTCGACGAGGCCGAACGGCTCGCCGGCACGATCGCGGTCCTCGACCGCGGCCGGATCGTGGCCGAGGGGACCGCCCGGGAGCTGAAGCAGCGCGTCGGCGGGGCTCGGCTCGAGCTGACGATGAGCGACGCTCCGAGCTTCGAGGCGTTGCTCGACTACCTCGGCGTGCGCGCCCTCAGCGCCGACCGCTCGACGCTGACGGTCGCGACCGCGACCGACGGGAGCGCCGCCGACGCGCGAGCGCTGCTCGACGAACTCGACCCGGACGGGACTCGGGTCACTCGGTTCGAGATCCGGACGGCAAGCCTCGACGACGTCTTCCTAACCCTGACCAAAGACCGCACCCACGCCGACACGCCAGAACGCGAGCTCGCGAATGTCTGAATACGCCATCCAGCCGATGATCGCCCGCGCGTTCCGGCTGTCGCTGCGCAACGTCGACGGCATGATGACCGCACTCGTCCTGCCGGTGCTGCTCATGCTGATGTTCGTGTACCTGTTCGGCGGGGCGATCTCGACCGGCACCCGGTACGTGGACTACGTCGTCCCGGGCGTGCTGCTCGTGTGCGTCGGGTTCGGCGCCGGCACGACCGCGATCAGCGTCGCCCACGACCTGGGCGGCGGGATCATCGACCGGTTCCGCTCGATGGATGTCCGCGGCGAGGCGCTGATCAACGGCCACGTGATCGCGAGCGTCGCGCGCAACCTGCTGTCGGCTGCGGTCGTCGTCGTGGTCGCGTTCGCGATCGGGTTTCGTCCGCACGCCGACGTGGCCGGGTGGCTCGGGGCCGCGGGGATCCTCGCTTTGTACGTGCTGGCGCTGTCCTGGCTGGCGGCGGCGATCGGGATCGTCGCTCGGTCACCCGAGGCGGCCCAGGGGATCGCGTTCCTCGTGAGCTTCCTCCCCTACGTGAGCAGCGCGTTCGTCCCGATCCGCACGATGCCGGCCGCGTTGCGGACGGTGGCGAACAACCAGCCGGCGACCGCCGTCATCGACTCGATGCGCGCGCTCCTGAACGGCGGCCACGTCGGGGCCGACGCCTGGCACGCGATCGTGTGGAGCGTCGGCATCATCGCCGTCTCGGTCGCACTGTCCGGGGTCCTATTCCGAAACCGCGCGCGGTGAAGTGGCCTGATGGCCGACCCAGCGGTTAGGCTGACGCCACCGGCAGTATGGCCTTCGATCTGGTCATCGACATCGAGAACACACCCGGAGCGCTGGCCCAGGTGGCTGCGGCGATCAGCGACGCCGGTGTGAACATCGCGGCGGCCACTTGCATCGGGACCGGCGAGCGCGCCGAGGTGCACATCCTCGTGCCGCACGTCGAGGCCGCCCGGCACTCGCTGGCGATCTCACACCTCGCGGTCACCCGTGAGCGGGAGGTCGTCGTGGTCGACGTCGAGGACCGGCCGGGCGTGCTCGCGGACCTCACCCGCAAGATCGCCAAGGCCGGCGTCGACCTCGACCTCGTCTACGTCGCCACGCGGAATCGCGTGGTGTTCGGGTCAACCGACCTCGCCGCGCTGCGGACCGCGCTGGACCCGGCGAGCTGAACGGAGGCGGCTCCGGGGGTGCGTGCGCCGGTGGCGGACGCGGGCGCGCGCGGACGCCGGGCCGGCCGGACCCGATCGCCCCGGAATAACTCGACGCGCCCAAGTAGAAGGGGCCACGCCGTGCCATGTGCATATCGATACCCGTGACGACCCCGGCGCAGTCTCCGAATGCGGTGTCACAGCCGCGAGGCCTACCTCGTCAGAGCTGGTGCAATTCGGAATCTAGGAGCAGACCATGAAAGTCTTCGTTGCGGGCGCCACGGGCGCCATGGGAAAGCAGCTCGTTCCCCGGCTGATCGCCGCCGGTCACGAGGTCGTCGGCACCACGCGAAGCGAGTCCAAGCAGGCGGAGCTGTACGCGCTCGGCGCCACGCCGGTCGTGCTCGACGCGCTCGACCCCGACCAGGTCGCCGCGGCCGTCGCCCAGGCGCAGCCCGATGCGATCGTGCACGAGCTAACGTCGATCGAGACGCTCGACCTGCGCCACTTCGACCGCAGCTTCGCGATGACCAACCGTCTGAGGACCGAGGGCACCGATCACCTGCTGTCGGCGGCGCGCGCGGCCGGCGTCAAGCGATTCGTGATCCAGAGCTACACGAGCTGGCCATACGCGCGGACCGGCGGGCCGGTCAAGACCGAGGACGATCCGCTCGACCCGACGCCACCGCGTGAGATGCGCGAGTCGCTCGACGCGATCCGCCACCTCGAGTCGGCGGTCACCGGGGCCGACTGGACCGAGGGGATCGTGCTCCGGTACGGCGGGTTCTACGGCCCCGGCACGTCCCTGTCCCCGGGCGGCGAGCAATTCGAGATGTTGCGCAAGCGGAAATACCCGGTGGTCGGCAGTGGCGCCGGCGTGTGGTCGTTCGTGCATATCGCGGACGCCGCCGAGGCCACCGTCGCCGCCGTCGAGCACGGCAAGCGCGGGATCTACAACGTCGTCGATGACGAGCCGGCGGCGGTCGCTGAGTGGCTGCCCGCGCTGGCGCAGGCGATCGGCGCACCGAAGCCGTGGCACGTCCCGACGTTCGTCGGGCGCATGTTCGCGGGCGAGCCCGGGATCGTGATGATGACCGAGATGCGCGGCGCGTCCAACGCCAAGGCCAAGCGCGACCTCGGCTGGGAGCCGCGCCACCCGACCTGGCGGGAAGGATTTGCGGCATGAGCACGGGCGCGAGCTCAAACGAGGCCCTGCTCGACGAGCTTCGCCCGGCGTCGTTCGCGATCGCCTACCGAATGCTCGGCAGCGTCGCCGAGGCCGAGGACGTGGTCCAGGAGGCGTTGCTGCGCGTCCATCGTGCGCTCGAGGCCGGCGAGCAGATCGAGTCGCCGCGCGCGTTCGTCGCCACGATCACGACACGGCTGGCGATCGACGAGCTGCGCTCGGCGCGGGCGCGCCGGGAGCGCTACGTCGGCGAGTGGCTTCCCGAGCCGATCCTCACCGACAGCCGCGACGACCCGGCGCAGCACGCCGAGATCGCGGACTCGCTCTCGATCGCGATGCTCGTCCTGCTCGAGACCCTGTCCCCCGAGCAGCGCGCGGTGCTGCTCCTGCGCGACGTGTTCGACTACGGCTACGGCGAAATCGCTCAGATCATCGGCAAGAACGAGGACAACGTGCGCCAGCTTGCCTCGCGCGCGCGGTCGCACGTCGACGCCGGCCGGCCGCGCTTTCAGAGCTCGCGCGAGCAGCGGGATGAGCTCGCGCGGCGGTTCTTCGCGGCGGCCACGGAC
The DNA here is from genome assembly GCA_963822855.1 of uncultured Solirubrobacterales bacterium. Classification (GTDB taxonomy): domain Bacteria; phylum Actinomycetota; class Thermoleophilia; order Solirubrobacterales; family Solirubrobacteraceae; genus Palsa-465. Next base: position 92,496 of record CAWGJE010000018.1, read on the forward strand.
GGCGATCTCGCCGGACTCGAGGCGCTGCTGGCCCACGACGTCGTGCTCACCGGGGACGGCGGCGGCAAGGTGCCGGCGCTCGGCCACCCGGTGGCGGGCCGGACCCGCGTCGCGCAGACCCTGATGAGCTGGATCCGCCTCGGATCCCGGGTCCCGGGCGCCTCGATCCGCGAGGTCGAGGTCAACGGGATGCCGGGAGCGCTCCTGCTCGACGGCAAGGGTCGCCTCGTCGGCGTGTGGGAGCTCGAGATCGGGGGCGGCGAGATCCAGGGCGTGAACTCCGTCGTCAACCCGGACAAGCTCGCCCACCTCGGGCCGCTGGCCGATATGGCTGCCCTGCTCCGCGCCAGCGTCGCCGCCGGCCGCGGCGAAGTCACATCCTCAGATACGACGCCCCATTGACGTCGAGCACCGTGCCGCTCGCCATCTCGGCCTCGGGCGAAGCCAGGTAGAGCACCGCGGCCGCCACCTCCTCGGGTGTGGCCACGCGCCCCAGCGGGCTCTCGGCGCGGCGCCGGACGCCGCCCTCGCCGCTCAGCTCGGCCGCGGCCATGTCGGTCTCGGTGAAGCCCGGTGCCACCGCGGTGACGGCGATCCCGCGCGGGCCAAGCGCGCGCGCCAGCGACTGCCCGAACGCGATCAGGCCGGCCTTGCTGGCGCCGTAGCCGGGCTGATCGGGCTCTCCGCGGAACGCCCCGCGCGAGGCGACGTTGACGATCCGCCCGCCGCCCCGCATGTGCTGGATCACGCACCACGTCACGTTGGCGGCGCCGATCAGGTTGACGCCGAGTGTGCGCCGCCACGACTCCTGCCACTCGAAGTACGAGGTGTCGGTGATCGGGTGGGGCTCGAAGATCCCCGCGTTGTTGACGAGCACGTCGACCCCGCCGAACGCTTCGGCGACCTCGTCGACCATGCGGCGGACGGCGCCGGCGTCGAGCAGGTCGGCGCCGACGACGAGATGACCGTCGCCGGGCAGCGACGCCCGGACCTCGAGGGCCAGGTCCTCACGTGAGCCGTAGTGGATCGCCACGCGTTCGCCCGATCGCGCGAACGCGGCGGCTACGGCGGCACCGATGCCCCGCGAGGCACCGGTGACGAGTACCGCCCGGCTCACGTCAAGCGACGACGCGGCTCAGCAGGGACCGGAGCGTTGCGCGCTCCTCGTCGCTGAGCGCGGACAGGAGTTCGTCGCCGATCTCTTCCTGGGCACGCTGGGCGTGCTCGAGGGCGACCCGTCCCTCGTCGGTGATGTCGACCATGTGCCGGCGCCGGTCGGTGGGGTCCCGCCGCCGCTCGACGTAGCCCATCTCTTCGAGCTCGTTGAGAAGCAGGACGCAGTTGTTGGGGTCGAGCCACAGCGACTCGCACAGCTGCTGCTGGAGGGCGGGGGCGCCGTTACGCAGGTAGCTCAAGAGCATCAGCTGCCTCAGCTTGATGCCCAGCCGCTCGTCGGTGCTGCGCTTGTGGATGACCTTCGCCAGCCGCAGCAGCATCACCACCGTCCCGGGCGAGATGTCTACAGCCATCGCGATTTGCAGGGTACCAGGATTATCATCTTGCACCAGATGATAGTCCATGATACGGTGATCATCACTCGATGAGCGACGAGCTATGCAGAGGGGATGATCACTATCAATAGTCTAATTAGTGGAGAGCGGCGGCGGTGGGTCACCCTCGCGGTCGTCTGCATGGGCCAGTTGATGATGGTGCTCGACGCGACGATCGTCAACGTCGCGCTGCCCTCGATGCAGCGCGACCTGGGCTTCTCGCAGGCCAACCTGGCGTGGGTGATCGACGCCTACCTGATCGCGTTCGGAAGCTTCCTGCTCCTGGGCGGCCGGCTCGGCGACCTTTTCGGGCGCAAGCGCATGTTCTTGGGCGGTCTCGTGCTGTTCACGCTTGCCTCGGCGGCCTGCGGACTTTCCGACAGCCAGGTGCTGCTGATCGTGGCGCGGTTCATCCAGGGGCTCGGCGGAGCGGTCGCGTCGGCTGCGGTGCTGGCGCTGCTCGTGACCGAGTTCCCGAAGCCGGCGGAGCGCGCGATCGCGATGAGCGTGTACACGTTCATCGTCTCGAGCGGCGGCTCGATCGGCCTGCTCGCCGGCGGCGTGCTCACGCAATCGCTCAGCTGGCACTGGATCTTCTTCATCAACCTGCCGATCGGGATCGTGACGTTCGCGCTCGGCCGCGCGCTGATCAGCGAGACCGAGCGCACCGGCCGCGGTCAGGGCATCGACGTACTCGGCGCGGTGCTCGTGACGGTGTCGCTGATGCTCGGCGTGTACGCGATCGTCAAGGTCACCGAGTACGGCTGGGTCTCGGCGCATACGCTCGGCTTCGGCGGGGTGTCGCTGGCACTGCTGGCGGCGTTCGTCGCGGTCGAGTCGCGTGTGGCGAACCCGATGTTCCCGCTGCGGATCCTGCGCGTGCCGGGGCTGGCCGCCTCGAGCGTGGTCCGCGCCTTCCTGGTCACCGGCATGTTCTCGACGTTCCTGCTCGGGGTGCTGTACCTGCAGCACGTGCGCGGCTACGGTGCGCTCGAGACCGGGCTCGCGTTCCTGCCGCTGACGCTGATCATGGGCGTGATGTCGCTGGGCGTGACCGCTCGGCTGATGGGGCGGTTCGGAGCGCTTCGCGTCCTGCTCGTCGGGCTGGCCGCGATCGCCGCCTCGCTGGTGCTGCTGTCGCAGATACCAGCCCACGCGAGCTACTTGCCGACGATCGTCGTGCCGTTCTTGCTGCTCGGCTTCGGTGCCGGGCTGTCGTTCCTGCCGCTGATGACGATGGCGATGGCGAACGTGCCGCTGGCGGACGCCGGCCTGGCCTCCGGGATCGTCAACGCGTCGTTGCAGATCTCAGCGGCGATCGGGATCGCGGCGCTGGGGACGGTGGCCGCGCAGCGGACCAAGGTGCTGACCGGCGAAGGACAGCACCAGTTGCTGGCACTCACCGACGGCTTTCACCTTGCCTGGGCGATCGGCGCCGGCACGGTCGTCGTCGGCGCGCTGATCGCGGCCATGTGGCTGCGTCCGTCGGGGCGCTCCGCCGAGGTGGTCGCGGACGTACGCGAAGAGAACCCTGTGGAATTCGAATTGGAGGCAGCATGATCGACACGACAACCCCCGTTTCCGAAGTCCAAGTGCGGCGCTCGCTCGACCGGGAGCACCGCCGCAAGCCGCTCCGGCTGTGGATCAGCCGGCGGACGGCGCGAAAGCCCGACGGAGCCGAGAAGTTCTTCACTCAGGTGAGGATTGGCAAGGCCGAAGCTGTGGTCGTTCCCTGGCCGACGTAAACCTCGAGCGCGCCGCGCGCATCCGCGTCGAGCTTGCGGGGGACGTCCCGGTCGATGATCGCGAGCGCCTCCTCGACGGGCATCGGGCCGCGGTAGGGGCGGTCCGCGGTCAGCGCCTCGTACACATCGGCGACCGCGAGCACTCGCATCGGGAGGTCGAGGTGGCAGGCGTCGAGCGCGCGCGGGTAGCCGGTGCCGTCGAGCTTCTCGTGATGGTTGGCTGCGAGGTCGGCGAGGTCGGTGAAGCAGGGCGCGCGCTCGAGGATCCGCAGCGTGTGCACGGGGTGGGTCTGGATCGCGCGGAACTCCTCGTCGGTCAGCTTGTCCGGCTTGTCGAGGATCCGGCTCGAGATCGCGAGCTTGCCGATGTCGTGGAGCAGGCTCGCCCGTTTCAGCGTTCGCCGGCCGTCGGGGTCGAACCGCAGCACCGAGGCGATCCCATCGGCGATCTCGGCGACGCGCACCGAATGCCGGGCTGTGAACGGCGACTTGGCGTCGATCACGCGCGCGAACGCCTCCGCGATCCGGTCAAGGCGTGTGTCGTCGCCGGCGAGCGCGAAGTCGGGCGGCTCCCATTCGGATACGTCGGGCGCCTCGAGCGCGGCCCAGAAGTCCCCGTCGCCGCAGAAGCGCAGGAACGCGTCGACGAGCGCGGGGTCGAACCACTTGCCGCGCCGCTGTTCGGCCATCCGCCGCGCCGCCTTGACGCCGCCGGCGCCGTGGAAAACCTCGACCGTCTGGGCCAGGCATAAGATCCGGGCGGCCAGCGGGATCTCCTCGCCGCCGAGCCCGTCGGGCATCCCGCGCCCGTCCCAGTGCTCGTCGAGGCTCCGGATCGCCGCCGCGGTCTCCTCGGATAGGAACAGCATGCGGGCGATCTCGGCGCCGCGGTCGCAGCGGGCCTCCATGAACTTGCGCGTGACCTCGCCCTCGTCGCGGATCCCTTTGAGCACCTCGATCCGGCGGCGCAGCCCGGTTCCGGGCGCGACCGTGCGCAGCGACCAGACGAACGCGGCGCGCGGGTTCGTCCAGTCGACGAGCTTCGAGGTCGCCTTTGCCGCGCGGTCGTCGGCGGCGAGCAGAACCGCCATGCGGTTGGCGTTGGCCGAGCAGCCGGCGTCCTTCAGAAGCAGCGCGTAGAACAGGTCGGAGCGATCGGAGTCGCTGAGGTCGATCTCCGCGCCGAGGCGCATCCCGATCAGGCACGAGCGGATTGCGTGGCCCGGCGGCTGTCCCTCGGCGATGTCGAGCGCGTATGACAGCGCGCCGATTACGCCGGACAGTGCGATCTCGGTCATACCAGTGAGCATCGGCCCGGTCCCAGCCGCGGTTGAGGGATCGGGCTCGCGCTCAACCACCTGGTTGACGAGGCTATACGGCGACGTACCGCGCGCCGAGCGCGGCCGCGAGGTTGCGGTGCGCAGGCCCGGTCCCGATCAGAATCGACCGCGCCGGGTCTACGTCGTGGGCGCGCGCGAACGCGAGCGGCAGACCCGGGAGCGGCGGACGGCACCAGCATGTCGGGGGGCCACCGGGGTGCGGGCACAGCGCGACCTGGACGGGACCGGCCACCGCGGCGATCAGAAGGGCGCGGCCCGGCTCGAGTACGTCGGGCGAGTCGCCGGGACTCCAGTGGAACAACAGGTGGGGCGCGTCGCGGTCGGCCTGCTCGAGCGCGTGCTCCCAGCCCGGGCGCTCGAGCGCGGCAGCGGCGACGAACACGCCGGCGCGTGCGCGTGGTCGGTCCGGGGCGGGGTGGCGCGCGAACGCGATCGCTTCGACCTGCTCGAACCCCTCGTCAGTCGCGGGCGGCTCGAGCTCGCGGACGGTCCGCATCTGCGAGGTCGGCGCGAGCACGCCAGGGTGGCGGCGGGCGAGACGTTTAAGCTCGCCCGGGGCCGGCAGCGTGCCGAACTGGGCGAGCATGCGCTCGACGAGGTTGACCTGGGCCTGCGCGAGCGGCGTGTCGAGCCACACGCATCGCACCGGGACCCCGTGGCGGTGCGCGGTCTCGATCACGTGGCTGCGCGCCACACGCGTCAGGTAGGTGTTGTCGAGGACGATCCGGCGCATGCCCGAGGACAGCCCGGTCTCGAGCGCGCGCGCGAGCTCGCGCAGGGTGCCTCCGCGGTCGTCACGATTGAGGCGCACGTAGCCGCGGTCGGTGTACTCATTCGCCACAAGGCTCTTGCCGGCGCCCGGAATGCCCATCACGAGCACGATGTCTCCGTCGTCGGTGGTGGCGGTCGGCCGCCCTGGCCTGACGTGCGGCGGCGGGCGGAGGCCGCCGAGGGCGCGGCGGATGACCGCTCCGGCGTTGGGGTCGATTGCCAGCGTCGCCGCGCGGGCGGCGGAGCGCGCGGTCTCCGGGCGGCGCGCGCCCGGGATCGCGACGAGCTTGGGATCGAGGCCGAGCAGCCAGGCAAGCGCGACCTCGGCCGGCGTCGCGGCGAGCTCATTTGCGGCGTCGGCCAGCGCCGGGAAGCGCTTCCCGAGTGTGCCCGCGCGGCTCGGTCCCCCGAGCGGAGAGTGCGCAATCACCGCGATGCCGAGCTCGGCGCAGCGCTCGACTACTCCGCCTCGAAGCGAGCGGTCGTCGTTGACGCCGAGAGCGACCTCCACGGCCGCGACCGGCGCGAACTCGATCGCCTCGTCGAGCTGCCGGCGGTTGACGTTCGACAGGCCGACGCGGCTGACCAGCTGCTGGTCGAGGAGGCGGGCGAGCGCGCGGACCGAGGTCCGCCAGGGCGTCCGCGGGTCGGGGGCGTGGATCAGGTACAGGTCGATGGCCAGACCGTCGAGCGCGGCGAGGCTCGCGTCGCAGTCGGCGAAGAGCGCCTTGGCGCGGCCGTCCGGGATCCAGGCGCCGGAGGGCCGGGTCATCCCGCCCTTGGTCACGATCCGCGCCCTCGGGTGTGGGTCGGGGCCCCCGCGCGGCATCGCGGTCGCGCGGAGCACACGAGCCAGCAGCCGCTCGTTGTGCCCGAGCTCTGGCCCGTCGCGGCCGTATGCGTGCGCGGTGTCGAACACCGTCACGCCCGCGGCCACCGCGGCCGCGATCGTCTGCCGCGCGCGCTCCTCGTCGCGCTCGGAGTCGGTCGACAGACGCATGCAGCCGAGGCCGATGCGGAGCTCCGAGGCGTCAAGCCAGCCAGCGCGGTTCAGGCGCCGTAGCGTACGTCACGAATGGGGCCTTGACTTTGACCCTCGGGGAAGCCGCACACTGGCGCGGACAACCACTCGAGTCAACGAGGAGCGGCACTGGTTGAGATCAAGGCGATCCTCGCACTCGAGCCGCCGGCCGCCGCGCGCGCCGTCGCCGAATACTGGGACGCCGTCGGGTCCGAGCACTCGTCCCGTCGCCGGCTGGCCGCGTTCCTCGTTGACCGGGTCACGTACATCTCCGGCAGCCCGCCCGACGAGATCCGCGGCCCAGACTGCGATTTCGCGGTCGTGTTCGAGGCCGCGTAAGGGATCTCAGCCGCAAACCCGCTTCGCGACCTCGATCAGGATCTCGGCGACCGCGTCGGTGGCGGATACGCTCACCCATTCCTCAGCGGCGTGGGCGCCCTCGCCGCTCGGACCGAACACGATCGTCGGGATTCCGGCGGCGGCGATGAACGCGGCGTCGGTCCAGTAGCCGGCGCGGGCGATCGGCGGCGGCGTTCCTAGCACGGTGGCCGCCGCGTCGCGGACGAGCCCGACGAGCTCGTGGTCGGTGGGGATCTCGAACGGCTCGCGGACTAGCAGCGTTCGCTGCGAGGCTTGGAGCTTCGGATCCTCGGCGCGGCACGCCTGCAGCAGCGATTCGAGCTCGGCAGCGACAGTCGCGGCGGTCTCGCCGGGGAGCGTTCGCCGCTCGATCCCGACCGTGCAGCGCGCCGGGTAGCTCGAGAGCTCCTCGCCGCCTTCGATCGTCGAAGCGTGCACCGATGCGCGACCCAGGAGCGGGTCGCGGCGCTCGTCCAGCCGTTCGTCGAGCCGATCGAGCGCGGTGAGGATCGGCCCGGTCTTGGCGATCGCGTCTACGCCCAGGTGCGGGCGCGAGCCGTGCGCGGCCTTGCCGCGGACCTCGACCTCGGACCACACGAACCCCTTGTGCGCGACGACCCAACTCGAACTCGGTGGGCTCGGTGACGATCGCCGCGTCGATCGCGGGACCGGCGAGCAACCTGCCAATCACTTCCTGGATCCCGAGGCTCGAGTGCTCCTCGTCGGCGACGGCGGCCACGACGACGTCGCCGGCGAGCCCGCTTTGCGCGAGCTCACGGCAGGCGACGAGCGCGGCGGCGAGTCCTGCCTTCATGTCGTAGGCGCCGCGACCGTGGAGTCGATCGCCGTCCAGACGCGGCGTGTGGGGATCGGCCATCCCCTCGACGGTCACCGTGTCGTAGTGACCGCACAGCAGCAGCGTCCGCCCGCCGCCGCTGCCCCGCCCCCGGACGACCAGGCTCGGCCGGCCCGGGGTCTGTTCGAGCACCTCGGCGTCGAGGCCGCACCCGCGTGCCCAGCCGACCACGAACTCGGCGATCTCGCGCTCGCCGGCGCCGCCGACGACGAGCGACGGGTTGACCGAGTCGATCGCCACCAGCGCTTTCAGGAGCTCGAGCGTGTCCGCCGCCATCGTGCGAATCCTGACCGGTCGCGCCGGTCAGCGTCCGCGGCCCCATAGGATCGCGCTCGCCAAGCGCGACGATTGGAGGAGTGATGGCGGAGCGGTGGTTCTCCGAGGAGGAGCTCGAGCAGATGTCGCGGCCGACGATGGACCGGGCAATCGAGGCGCTCGATCGTGGCGACATGGAGGAGGCACGCGCGCTGTGCGAGCAGATGAAGCACGAGTGGCGCTACCTCCACGACCTGATGGTCGAGGGCATCGGCGGGCTGATCTCGTTCGTGCAGGAGCGGCTCGGCGACGACGGCGTGGCCGATGCGTGGACCAACGGCCAGGGCCGCGGGTGGCGTCGCGACGTCGAGAAGATCGCGGCACGCGACCGCAAGGAGATCGTGCACGCGCTGGCAGCGACCTGGCGTGCGCACTCCTGCAGCGGCACCGGACCCCATCCGGGGGCGTTCACGATCACCGAGGACGAGGAGAAGTTCACGTTCGCCATGAACCCATGCGGCTCCGGTCAGCGGCTCGTCCGGATGGGGCGTTATGAGGGGCCAAACGCGCTCGGGCTGACCCACGCGGCACACGACTGGAGCTACGGCCGCGAGGGCTTCCCGCTTTACTGCACGCACTGCTCGTTCATGAACGAGTCGCTGCCGATCCGCTGGATCGGCTACCCGCTGTATCCGAGCGATCCTCCCGAGGATTTCGCCACCGACCCGTGCACCTGGTATTGGTACAAGGACCCGGCGGACATTCCGCGCCGGCACTGGGACCGTTACGGCCTGGCCCACTCGAACGGGGGCGCGGATGCCGACTAGCACGGTGCCGAGCGGACGGCGCGTGATCGTGACGGGCGCGGCCGGCGGGATCGGGCAGGCGATCGTTGCCGCCCTCGTCGAAAACGGCTGCGCGGTGGCGGCCTGCGACGCTCCCGGTGCGCCGGTCGACGGCGTTGCCGGCGCGGCTGCCACCATGAGCTTCGACGTCCGCGACCGGGACGCGGTTCGTGAGGGGGTCGCAGAAGCGATCGCGGCGCTTGGGGGATGCGACGCGGTCGTCGCCAACGCCGGCCTCGTCGACACCATCCACCGGGCCGAGCGGTTCTCCGAGGAGGATTGGCGCAAGGACATGGAGACGAACCTGTACGGCGCGTTCTTCCTGGCGCAGGCCGCGTTCGAGGCGCTGGCGGCGTCGGGCGACGGCCGCGTGATCGTGATCGCGTCGGTCGCGGCCGAGACCGGCATTCCGCGGCAGGTCGCCTATGGCGCGTCGAAGGCCGGCCTGGTCGGGATGGCGCGCACGCTGGCGGCGGAGTGGGCGGGGCAGGGGATTCGCTGCAACGTGATCATGCCCGGCTTCGTCGCGACGCCGAAGGTCCGCGCGATGCCCGCAGGCGTCCGGGAGGCGGCGCTGGAGCGGATCCCGCTCGGGCGCTTCGCCGAGACCGAGGAGCTCGCCGGTGTCGTCAGCTTCCTCCTCTCGCCGGCGGCCGCGTACCTGACCGGTGCGGTGCTACGCGTCGACGGAGGCTTCGGTTTGTCCCTTTGGTCATGACCCCGCCAGTGAAATTCGTGACCGCCGACCTGCGTCCGACTGCGGTCGTCGCCCAAACGACGACATGGGCGGAGTTTCCCGGCCTGTGGGGCCAGCTGCTCGACGAGGTCTACGGGTTCGTCCGCGCACGTCCCGAGCTCGCCACCGGCGGCCCGGGCGAGCGGTGGCAGAACGTGATGCTCTACAAGGACCAACGGCCCGACGTCGAGGTCGGCGTCCTGGTGTCGCAACCGTTCGAGCCGCACGGCCGGGTTGTGTGTTCAGAGCTTCCCGGCGGGGAGGTGGCGACGGCCGTGCACCGCGGCGACTACGCAAGGCTGGGCGCCACCCACGACGCCGTGCGCGCACACGCCGCCGCCTGCGGGCGTGAGCTGGCCGGCCCGTGCTGGGAGGTCTACGGCCACTGGCGCGAGGACCCCAGCGAGCTCGAAACCGAGGTCTTCTGGCTGCTCCGCTGAGCCTGGGTTCAGGAGAGCGCGGCGCGCTCGCGCTCGGTCAGCGCGCGCTTGCCTCTTGTCGACGGGTCCCAACCGACCAGCACGCTCTTGCCCGACGCGGCCACCCTGCCGTCGAGCAACCTGACCTCGTGCTCGAGCACGATGCTCGACGTACCAACGTGTGCCAGGCGGACGACGACGTCCACCTCCTCGTGGTCCTTGCGCACCTCGGCGTGATGGTCGAGGTCGACGTGGGCGACGACAAAGCCGCCGTGGATGTGACCATCCCCGACGCGCCGCATGATCTCGGCCATCAGCGCCACCCGGCCCTCCTCGAGCAGCTCGTGGTACACGGACTGATTGAGGTGGCCGAGCAGGTCGATGTCGCGCCAGCGCAGCTGGACGCGGACGCTCTGCTCGAATGCCGACGGCACGGGCGGCAGTCTAAGCGCGCGCGTCGGTTTAGCCCGCCGCGGCGAGCAGCGCGGCGATCTCTTCGTGCCGCCCGTGGCGGGCGGCGCCGTACGCGGTGCTGTTGAAGAACGGCTCGGTGACGTCGAGGTCGGGACGCTTGGCGAGCAGGAACTCGACCACCGCGCGCCGGCCGTGGAGCGCGGCCCAGATCAGCGCGTAGTCGACGAGCCGGTCCGGGTCGAGCCGGGAACCGCCGGGGGCGGCGCGGATGGTGCCCCAGGCGCGGTCGGGCATGAGCGTCCCGTCGGCGTCGAAGTAGCCCTGGACCGCGTCGAGGCGTCCGTCCGCCGCGGCGAAGACGAGGTTGTCGACGCGGGCCCCGCATCGCACGAGCGCCTCGGCCGCCTTCGTGTATCCGGATGTCAGCGCCGTGAACAGCGGCGCGCCGTCGTCGTCGAGCCCGTCCACCCGAGCGCCCCCGCGGCACAGCTCCTCGACGAGCGGCGCCTGGACGCCGGCCGAAGCAGGGTGCGCGGAGGAGACCAGCAACGTCAGCGTCGTGTCCCTGCCGCTGTAGGCGTCGCACACGGCATCGGGGTCGGCGCCGCGCTCGAGCAACAGCCGCGCGATGTCGACCGCGTTTTGCGGCGACTGGAGCTGACGCTCGACCTCGATCCCGTTCGCGGCCACGTGATGGAGGAGCATCGCGTTGTGGGGGAACGGCGAGCGGGCCCGCACGAGCTCGGGGCGCGCATCGAGCAGCGTCCTCAGGGCATCGACCTCGCCCCATTCGATCGCGTCGCACGCGGCCTCGAAGCCGGCGTCGAGCAGGTCGTCGGCGTGTGCCTGGGCCGACGCCCAGTCCGCGTAGCGGTGGTCGCGCGCGATCGCGTCCCGCGCCACCTCGAGCGTCAGCGGGGACGCGAGCAGTTCGTCCGGCGTCGCCTTCCGGTCAACCGTCGCATGCATCACCTGGGCGGCGAGGCGGTCGCCCTGATCATGCGCCTCCAGCAGCAGCTCGACCTGACGATCCAGGTACTCGCCCACCGTCGTCGCCCCACGGTCGAGATCGGGCACGAGCGGGCGCGCGGACACGGCTGCGAGCATAACCCGCGGCGGGTCTGCTAATGCTGTGGTCGTGGCGAAGATCGCTGTCACCGGCGGGAGTGGCAAGGCAGGGCGGGTGGTCGTCCAGGATCTGCTCGAGCACGGGCACGACGTCCTCAACATCGATCGGGTTCCGTCGCCGGAGTCCAGCTCTCCCGAATCGACGATCCCGTTCCTCCGGGTAGACGTGACCGACTTCGGCCAGGTGCTCGAGGCGCTGAGCGGGGTCCAGTTCCTACCTGAGATCGAGGCCGTCGTCCATCTGGCGGCGATCCCGTCGCCGGCTCACGCGCCGCCCGACCAGGTCTTCCGCACCAACATGACGAGCACCCACGCCGTGTTCGAGGCGGCGGCGCGGCTCGGTCTGCGGCGCGTCGTGTGGGCGTCGAGCGAGACCACGCTCGGTCTGCCGTTCGAGCGGCCGCCCGACTACGCCCCCGTCGACGAGGCGCACATGTACCCGGAGACCAGCTACGCGCTCTCGAAGGTGCTCGGCGAGGAGATGGCCCGCCAATTCAGTCGCTGGAGCGGGGTTCCGATCGTCGGGCTGCGGTTCTCGAACATCATGGTGCGCGGCGATTACGACCAGTTCCCGGGCTGGTGGGACGATCCGCATCTGCGCAAGTGGAACCTGTGGGGCTACGTCGACGAGAGCCACGTCACGCAGAGCGTCCGCCTCGCGCTCGAGGCCGATATCGCCGGCGCCGACAACTTCATCATCGCGGCGGCCGACACCGTGATGAAGCGCCCGAGCCGGGAACTGATGGCCGAGGTGTTCCCCGGAGTCCCGGTGGCGGATCGCGTCCAGGGGAACGACACGCTGCTCGACATCGCGAAGGCCCGGCGGATGCTCGGCTATCAGCCCGAGTTCAGCTGGCGCGAGCTGTTCCCGGACTAATCCGGGCCGAGCACGTGCCTTCGAAGCCAGGCGTTGCGGAACTCCCCGCGCGGGTCGATGCGATCCAGTAGGGCGACGAAATCCCCGTGCCGTTCGTACAGCGCGGCGATCTCGCCGGCGCCGGCGAGGAACAGCTTGCCCCAGTGGGGACGTGCCCCGAATGGAGCGAGCACGCGCTCGACCTCGGCCAGCGCACGCCGCACCGCGGCCGGCTCGGGGCTCCAGGTGAAATGGAGCGCGACGGTGTCGCGGCCGTACTGAGGGCTCATCCATAGCGCGTCGGCCGCGATCGTCCGGATCTCACTCACCTGGAGCACCGGTCGGACCGCCGCCGCGACGCCGCGCACGGCCTCGATCGCGGCGACGGCGTCGCTCCTGTGCACGATGTATTCGGACTGGAGCTCCTCGCCGGCGCTCGGCGTGAAGCCCATCCGGAAATGGGGCAGGCGGTCGGCCCACGGGCCTGGGACGCCGAGCTGCGGCGTGCAGTTGACAGGATCGAGGCCGAGGATCGGGTGGCGCTGCTGAGTGGAGGCGACCGCGCCGAACAGACCGGCGTCCGGGACACTTGCGTGCCCAGCCGAATCAGCGCGGGTCTTGATCCACACCTGGTCAACGTTCTCGCCCCAGCGCGTGAACACGCTGACCGCGTATCCGCTCGACGTGATCGCGCCGAAATGCTCGAACAGGTCGCTCCACTCGAGGCCCTCGAACACCCGCTGTCGCACCTGGTACTCGGGCTCAACGTCGAGCGTGACGCGGGTCAGCGCTCCGACCGCCCCGAGCCCGACGACGAGCCCGTCGAAATCTGGATCCCCGCGGGCCGCGAGCACTGCGGTGCCGTCGGAGGTGACGATCTCGAGCGCGGCGACGGCGGTCGCCAGGTTGCCGTTGCGATCGCCGGACCCGTGCGTTGCGGTCGACACGGCGCCGGCGACCGCGATGTGCGGGAGCGAGGCCAGATTGGCCAGCGCCAGCCCCTCGCGCGCGAGCTCGATTGCAAGGTCGCCGTAGCGCAGCCCGCCGCTGCATGTGACGGTCATCGCGGCGCGATCGACGACGACCTCCGGCGGGAGGTGCTCGAGCGTCACAAGCTCGGTCGAGTCGGCGATATCGGTGAACGAGTGACGAGAGCCCAGGACCCGGATGTGCGGCGCCGCCGCGACGATCTCCTGGACCTGCTCGCGCGTCGCCGGGGCGTGGATCACGCGCGCCCGGTAGGTGTGGCTCCCCGCCCAGTTGGTGACCGGCATGCGGTTCGCCGGAGCCACGGGCGTCAGTTGAGCTCCGCCCGCTTGACCCGGGCGTCGACCGCCTCGACCACCTCGGACACGCGATGGCAGATCCCCACCCCCGTCTCGGATCGCAGCTGGCTGCCGAGTCCCCGGCCGCCAATGACGAACTGCGCCTCGGGCCACGCGTACTGGACCTGGAAGATCGCGTCCGTCAGCGCGACCGAGACCGTTGGCATCGTCGCGCTCAGGCAGATGACTTCCGGCCGGTGGCGGAGCACGCTGGCGACGAGCGCCTCGGCCGGCACGTCGGCGCCGAGCATCACGATCCAGTAGCCCGCTCCGCTCAGGAGGTTGCTCGCCATCCGTAGGGCGACGACGTGCCGCTCGCCTGCGGGCGTCGCGAGCAGCACCCGGTGCCTGCGCCGGGCCTGGGCGACGCGGTCGGCCTCGCGCTGCAGGGCGAGCACCCGCAGCGTGATCTCGGTCGCCAGGTGCTCGTCGGCTACCGATATCTCGCCGCGCTCCCACAGCGCGCCCAGCAGCCACAGCGCCGGGGCGATGATCCCCTCGTCGATCTCCGCTGCGCTCAGCCCGGCGTCCATAGCCTCGCGGATCGTCGTCTCGGCCGCGACCTCGTCGCCCGCCAGAAGCGCTGCCGCGAACGCCCGCTCGAGCTGCACGACGAGGCTCGAGCGAAGCTCCCGGGAGTCGTTTTCCCGTTGGCCCATCGTCTCTCAGCCGCGACCATACAGCCTGGCGTGCACGGCGGCCGTAGCATCGCATGGATGGAAGCGTCGTTGAACCCCGCTCTTGCCGAGGCCCGGTTCTGCCCGCGGTGCGGTGAGCCCGCCGAGGTGGATTTCCCGCAGCGGATCATCTGCCCGCATTGCGGCTATGCCGCGTACTACAACCCCAAGCCGGTCGCCGGCGCGATCCCGGTCGATGACGCCGGTCAGGTGATCCTCCTGCGCCGGGGGTTCGACCCGGGCCGCGGGCTGTGGACGTTCCCCGGCGGGTTCGTCGATCTCGGCGAGTCGGTGGAGGACGCTGCGCGGCGCGAAACCGTCGAGGAGCTCGGCATGGCGATCGAGGTGCAGGGGCTGGTCGGCGTGTACTCGCGCGCCGAGGATCGCGTCGTGCTGATCGTCTACCGCGCGCGGGCGATCGGCTCGCCGCACACCACGCCCGAGGCGCCCGAGGTGCGCGCGTTCAGCGTCGACGAGCTGCCGTGGGACGAGCTCGCGTTCTGGTCGACCGAGCGCGCGCTGCGGGACGCCTTCTAGGCCGGCTCGTGGCTGGCCCGGCGCCCGAACCAGCCGAATAGCCTGCCAAAGGCACGAGCGAACGGGCCCCGCTTCTGATCGGGCTCGACGCGGCGGGTGTCGACCGGACCCGAGACGGGGGCGGGGGCCGCAACGGGAACGGCGGCCGGCTGCGACACCGGCGGTGGCGTGCTCTTGGCGTGTGCGCTCGGGGCGGCGGCGCTGAACAGGGACTCGGCGGCGCTGTTCGCCCACATCATCGCCTCGAGGTACAGCTCGCCGGCGCCCTGGACGACCTGAGGCAGATCGTTGACCTCGCCGGTCTCGAGCCCGGTGACGCACTCGAGCAACAGTCCGCGCTTGCCCTTGCGGGAGACGAGCGCCTCGCGCATCTCGACGGCGAGCGGAAGCGAGGCGATCACATCGACCATCGGTGCGTCCATCATCGCGTCGAGCACCGAGAACAGGCCGAGCGTGAACAGCTCCCCGGGGCTTGCGATCCCGAGCGGCTCGCCGGCGAGCTCGCAGAAGCGGGCGCGGATGAGCGCGGTGACGGTGAGCTCCGTCGGCTTGTCGTCGATGCTCGCGAGCACGCTGAGCGTCGCCCACCGCTTGACGTTCTCGAGGCCGAGCAGCGCGAGCGCCTGACCGATCGACCGGACGTCACCGCGCAGGCCGAAGAACGCCGAGTTGACGTAGCGAAGTAGCCGGAAGCTGAGCGCCACGTCGTGGACGATCAGCTGCTCGATCTGCTCGAGCTGAACGTCGGGATCGTTGAGCACCGCGGCCACCTGGAGCAGCGCGAGCCGGTTGGCCGCGATGCCGCGGGTGCACGCGACCGCCGGCCGGCAGAAGAAGTAGCCCTGGAACAGGTCGCATCCGGCGTCGACGCAGAACTCGTGATCGGCCTGGGTCGAGAGTTTCTCGGCGACGAGCTTTCCCTCGTACGGCTTAAGTCGCTGGACGAGTTCGCTGAGCTGCTCGCGCCCGAGCTCGTTGATGTTGAGCTTGACGACATCGAACAGCTCGATGAGCGCCTCGGACCCTTCGCGGTAGCGGAAGTCGTCGAGCGCGAGCTTGTACCCCTGCTCCTTGAGCTCCCGGAGCGCGGTGAGCATCTCGTCGTCGAACGCCTCGGTCTCGGGGATCTCGAGGCCGACCAGGCCGGACGGCAGCGCGTGGGCGAGGCCGCCGGTGACGAACTCGCGGGAGATGTTGACCCACGCGGTGCGGGTCCCGACGAGCCGGCCCAGGTCGAGCTCGGTGAGCGCGTTCAGGACCACGGTGGCGGTGGCGCGCTCCGGGTTGGCGATCATCGCCACGTCGTTGGCGTAACCCTCGCCGCGGAACAGCAGCTCGTAGCCGACAACCTCGAGCTTGGGGTTGAAGATGGGCTGGCGAGCGACGAATGCGTCTGGCATGAGGGACCCTGAGAACTGTCGTTCTTAGGTTCCTAGGTCGGCACGCCGAGCCGAGCCTTAAGCCGAGGTGGGGCGGACTGGACGACTAAGTGACCACTAAGCTCGCGGGCGTGCAGATCTCAAACCGTGCCGATGTCGACAGCTTCGTCACGCTCGACGGCTCGACGATCCGGGAACTGGCCGGCCCGGCGTGGACGCAGGCGCGCCACCAGAGCCTCGCCGAGGCGACGATCCGGGCCGGCGGCGAGACGCTCGAGCACCGCCACCATGTGAGCGAGGAGATCTATTACTTCGTACGAGGCCGCGGCCGCATGCGTCTCGGGCCCGACGAGCGCAACGTCGTCGCCGGGGATTGCGTCGTGATCCCGCCGGGCACCCCGCACAAGCTGTGGGCGGCCGCCGACCAGGAGCTCGTGCTGCTCTGCGCGTGCTCGCCCGCGTACAGCGACTCGGACACCGAGGTCATGGAGCGCTCCGGCGCCGGCGTGGATTGAGGAGCGGGCGACTTGCCGGGGAGTGCCCAGGCGGATACGTTTCCTTACATGGCCGATCAAACACTCACTGTCATAACCGAGGTCCCTCGCTCCAGCGCGATCATCCACGCTCCGCCGAAGGGCAAGATGGCGTTCAGCGGCGACGGACCGGACAACCTGCTCTGCGGCGGCTGCGCCGTAGTACTGGCCCAAGGCGTCAGCGACGGACAGCTGTTCGGGGTGTTCATCGAGTGCCCTGAATGCGGGGCGCTCAACGACGTCAACTCCTGAGCGTCGCGTTCCGTCGCGCCGCTGAGCGGCGCTGTCCGCGCGGAGGCATTTGCCGGCGCGCGGACAGGCTGTCGCCCAATTACTTCCCGGCGGGCCGGCGGATCGTGCGGAAGTCGCTCGCCAGGTGGGCGTCGAGGAGGTAGGCCCAGGGCATCAGGAAGTAGCCCTTGATGCCCCAGCTCGTCCCCCACGAGTTGCGCACGAGCCCGTAGTTGGGCTGGTCCTTCACGTAACCGACGAGCAGGACCTCGTGGCCGCCCAGCTGCTTCTCGTTGCGGGTGGGGAGGGGCACAATGCCGGTGTGCGCGACCTCCTGTGACTCGAACGACTCGTACACGGAGAACCCGAGCGCGATCGTCTGCCGGTTGGAGAGCACCGCCTTCATCGTGTCGAGGTTCCGCGGAACCGCCTTGTAGTTGGAGATGCGGTGCTGCCGCGCCTCGGCGTCGATGGTCGCGGGCGGATCATCCGAGAACTTGGAGATGTCATACGGCCAATCGGACTCGAGCGGCACGCCGAGCTTCTGGCAAACCTTGAAACCGTCACGGCCGTACGCGCCCGTGTCCTGGTCGGCGGGAGCGCCCTCGAGCTGTCGCTCGTAGTAGTAGATCCACAATCGCGACAGGAACCCCGGATCGGCTCCGCCCAGCTTCGCGTCGTACTCGACTGCGGCCGCTACCGCGTTCGCCGTGCAGCTCCCGAGCTGGCCCTGGTCGAACACGGCGGGAAGGTCGGCGCGAGGGTCGACCTCCTCGAGCACGGGCAGCCCCGCGGCGTCGGCGATGTGGTCGCGTACGTCCGGGAGCGATGGCTTCCAGCCGTAGCGATGGATCTTGCGCGGGGTCAGCCCCGCGCTGGTCAGGAAATCGGTCATGTGCCCCTTCTTCGGTCCGGGCCGCCTCGGCGATCGGCGTCCTCACGCCGGCAGCCCCTTTGTTAACCAATCACCTAACAACGATACGCCCGTGCTGGTCGTGGCGTCAACTCGCCGGGCGGCGCCCGCGCGCCGACACGAGCATGTACGAGTTGGGACCTGGTCGTTGGGTCCGGCATCGCGTGCGACGACCGCGGGGAGCGTGAGCTGCCCGGGCTCGACGGTCACTGGGGGATCTTCGCGGCTACGCCCGGTAGCCGACGCCCGCCTGCGGGCTAGGCCGACGTCCGCGAGCCGGGCACCACCAGCCCGGACTCGTACGCGGCCACGACCGCCTGGGTGCGGTCCCGCAGCCCGAGCTTGTTGAGGACCCGGCTGACGTGCGTCTTGACCGTCTCCTCGGTGACCACGAGGCGCGCGGCGATCTCCGGGTTGGATAGCCCCTCGGCAACGAGCCCGAGGACCTCGGTCTCGCGGGGAGTGAGGTCGGCGAACGAGGGCACCGGTTGCGGCCTCGCCGCCGGGCGCTGCGCGAACTCGCTGATCAGCCGGCGCGTGACGCCCGGGGCGAGCAGCGCGTCGCCGGCGGCGATGATGCGTACGGCCTCGATCAGCCGTTCGGCCGTGACGTCCTTGAGCAGGAAGCCGCTCGCTCCGGCGCGGAGGGCGTCGTAGACGTACTCGTCGAGATCGAAGGTCGTGAGCACGAGCACGCGCGGCGTGCGCGAACCGTCGCTCGCGAGCTGTCGGGTCGCCTCGATCCCGTCCATGCCGGGCATGCGGATGTCCATCAAGACCACGTCGGGGCTGCGCTCGCGACTGATCTCGACAGCCTGCTGTCCGTTGGCGGCGGTGCCCACCACGGCGAAGTCGGGCTGGGTGTCGAGCAATTCGGCGAAACCTGAGCGCACGACCTCGTGGTCGTCGGCGACGACGATTCGCACCGGCGGCGTGGTCGCGGTCCCAGTTGGTGCGGTCGTGCTCACCGGAGCGCCGCACTCGCGTCGATCGGAAGCGTCGCCTCGACCAGGAAGCCGCCGCCGGTCGCGGGTCCGGTTCGCAGCTCCCCGCCGACCGCCGCGGCGCGTTCCCGCATGCCCGACAGGCCATGGCCCGCGGGCGCGTGCTCGGCCGGACCGGGCCCGGTGTCGCGGATCCGGACGCTCAGGGCGCGCTCGGCATAGTGCAGCTCAACGTCGACGCCGGCGCCCGGCGCGTGCCGGCGCGCGTTCGTGAGCGCCTCCTGGACGATCCGGTACGCCGCCAGCTCGACTCCCGGGTCGAGCGCGACCGGCGCGCCGCAGAGGATCAGGCGAGCCCCGGAGACCGAGGCGTCGCGGGCGGCGTCGAGCAGCTCATTAAGCTGCTCGAGGCCGGGCTGGGGCGCCAGGGCGGGTGTGTCGGTGCCGGCGTCCTCTCGCAGCACGCCGAGCAGCCTCCGCATTTCGGTGAGCGCGGCTCGGGCGGTGTCGCCGATCGCCGAGAGCCGGCGCGCGCCGGCGGCGGGCATGCCCGGAGTGGAGACCCGGGCGGTCTCGGCCTGTACGGCGATCATCGAGATGTGGTGGGCGACGACGTCGTGCAACTCGCGCGCGATCGCCGCTCGCTCGCCCCGCGCAACGTGCTCGAGCAGGTCGCCGGCGGCCGCTTGACGGGCGGCGTCGTGCGACGAGGCCTCGGCGCGCGCTCGTTGCGCGATCCCCGCGAACGCGGACGCCGGCGCCAGCGAGGCGAGGAGTAGGGTCAGCACCCCGGCCTCGGAGCCGCTCGGCACGTGGTGCGCGAGTGCGAGCACGACGAACGTGCCCGACAAGGAAACGGCGATGAGCTGTGCCCGAGGGCGCGGCTCGCCGGCGCGGGCGAGCGAGTACAGGACCGCGACCTGTGCGACGAGCGCCGCGATGGTCAGCGCACCGAACAGCGTCACCGACACAATGGCCGCCGCCGCGATGGCGACTGCCGCTGCCGTCCTGCCCGCGAACGCCGGCGGCAGCGTCGTCGCGAGCGCGACCATGCACAGCCCGAGGGCCCGTTGCGCGCTGACGCCCTCGAGTGCACAGCGCACGATCGACTCGGCGACCGCCAGGATGCCGAGCGATCCGTAGGTCAACAGGGGAGCGGTCGCGCCCGGCGTGATCCACGCCTGGTGGTCCGGCCTGTCGCGGCGCCAGTTCTCTACTCCCACCACGTGGATCATTGTCCCCGCTGGCCGCCCATTCGGCATCGCTCTGCGCAGCGATCCGACCATCCCCCCTGAGAGGGACGCTGGTGCGGCCTTCGTAGCTCAGCGCAGCGAGAGGAAAGATGGCTCGCCGGCGCGACGACAAGACGTCCTTGGCCGCCTAGCTTTTCCGGCATGGAATCGACGATCGAAGTCAACCGGGTGCTGAAGCGGTTCGGGGAGACGGTCGCCCTCGACGGCCTCTCGTTCGCGGTCACGCCCGGGAGCGTGACCGGGTTCGTCGGGCCGAACGGCGCCGGCAAGTCCACCACGATGCGGGTGATCCTCGGCCTCGACGCGGTCGACGAGGGCAGCGCGCTCATCGGCGGGCGTCCGTACGCGACCCTGCGCCATCCGCTCCGTCAGGTCGGGTCGCTGCTGGACGCGAGCGCCGTGCAGCCGAGCCGGAGTGCCCGCAACCATCTCCTGTGGCTTGCCCATTCCCAGGGTCTGGCGTCCGGGCGCGTCGACCAGGTGATCGAGCAAGCCGGTCTCGAATCGGTGGCGCGGCGCAAGGCCGGCGGGTTCTCGCTCGGGATGCGCCAGCGACTCGGGCTTGCCGCGGCGATGCTCGGCGACCCACCGATCCTGATCCTCGACGAGCCGTTCAACGGCATGGATCCCGAAGGGATCGTGTGGATGCGAGGGTTTCTGCGGGCGCTGGCGGCCGAGGGGAGAGCCGTACTGGTCTCGAGTCACCTAATGAGCGAACTCGAGGACACCGCCGACCATCTGGTCGTGATCGGGCGGGGCAAGCTCGTCGCCGATACGAGCGTCGGCGAGTTGATCGCGGCTGCCTCAGCCGGCCGGGTCACGCTGCGGACGAGCGCCCGCTCGGAGGCAATGACCACGCTGGCGGACGCCGGCGCGACGGTCGCCGCGACCGGGCCGGACACGCTCACGGTCACGGGGCTCGTATCCGAGCAGATCATCGAGGTCCTCGGCCGGGGCGGGGTGCCGTTCTCCGAGGTGACGGTTCATCGCTCGAGCCTCGAGGAGGCGTACATGGACCTGACCCGGGATGCGGTCGAGTTCAGGGCGGCGCCGACAGCGGACGTCGCCCGATGAGCGCGACCGCTGCGCCCTACCGCTCGAGCGTGCCCGCCGGTCGGGACGGGTTCGCGCCGTTGCTGCGCGCCGAGTGGACGAAGTTCCGGACCGTCCGCGGATGGGTGATCACCGCGCTCGCCTCGGCGCTCCTGATCGTCGGGTTCGCGTACCTGGGCACGTTCGCCCATCACGACGGTGGAATCTGTATCGGCCCGAACCCGGCAACCGCGACCTGCCGGGCGTTCTCCCACCCGACGCCTCCCATCGGGCCGGGCGGCGTCGCGGTGACCGACACCTACTACTTCGTGCACCGCACCCTGACCGGGGACGGCAGCATCACCGTCCGGGTCAGTTCGCTCAGCGGTCGCATCCAGGGCGGCAACGGCAATTCGGCGAGCGTCGCCGACGTGGCCGGCGCGCCCAGTCCGGCGCAGCCGTGGGCCAAGGCCGGGCTGATCCTGACCGCGGCTACCAAACCGGGGTCTCGGTACGCCGCGGTTATGCTCACCGGCGCCCACGGCGTGCGGATGCAGTTCGACTACCTCCGCGACATCGCCGGCCCGGCGGCATCGCCGGACGCCCCGCGCTGGCTCCGGCTGACCCGTTCGGGCACGACGGTGACTACGTATGAGTCCGGGGACGGGCGGACCTGGACCACGGTCGGATCCATTCGGGTTGCGGGCTGGCCGCGGACCGTCCAGGGCGGGATGTTCGTGACCTCACCGCTGACCGCGCCGACCGAGCAGGCGCTCGTGCCGGGCGCCGATGGCGCGGCCACGGGCGCAAGCGCCACGTTCGGCGCGCCGGGACTTCAGGGTGGATGGTCGCCCGGGGCTTGGACGCCGCAGGACTTGGGTGACAACGGGTCGATCCCGACCCTGAGCACCGTCGGCTCGGAGCGCTCGGGGTCCGGCTTCATGATCGCCGGGTCCGGGGATCTCGGGCCGTCGGTTGCCGCCGGCGATACCGACAGGAACGCGCTCACGGGCGTGTTCGTCGGCCTGATCGTGCTGATCGTGCTCGGCGCGATGTTCATAACCGCCGAGTACCGTCGCGGGCTGATCCACACGACGCTGACCGCCAGCCCTAACCGTGGCCAGGTGCTGATCGCCAAGGCGTTCGTGATCGGGGTGGTCGCGTTCGTCGTCGGTGCCGGCGCGGCCGCGGTGTCGATCCCGCTCGGGAACCACATCCTGCGTGTGAACGGCAACTTCGTCTATCCGGTGAGCGCGCTCACCGACTTGAGGGTGATCCTGGGGACGGGGGCGCTCGTCGCGCTCGCTGCCGTGCTCGCGCTTGCGCTGGGCGCGGTATTCCGGCGGGGCGCGGGGGCGGTCACCGCAGTGATTGCTCTGATCATCGTGCCGTACGTGCTGGCATTCGCCTCGGCGCTGCCCGCCGGCGCTTCGCAGTGGCTGATGCGCGTCACGCCCGCCGCCGCGTTCGCGGTCGAGCAGACGCTGCCGCAGTACCACCAGGTTTCGTACCTCTACACGCCCGCCGAGGGCTTCTACCCGCTGGCGCCCGGAGTCGGCCTGGCGGTGCTCGCCGCTTACGCACTCGTCGCCATGCTGGTCGCAGGCCGCTTGCTCCGCACCCGGGACGCATGAGCTCCGCGCTCCACGCCGAGTGGACCAAGCTGAGGACGATCGCGGCGACCGGGTGGCTGTTGCTCGGCGTGGTTGCGCTGACTGTCGCGCTGAGCGGCGTCGTCGCGCTCGCGGTCACCTATGCCTCGCTCGGCTCGGGCCAGGACGTGACCAGGCTCAGCCTCACCGGCGTCTATCTCGGCCAGGCGATCATCGCGGTCCTGGCCGTGCTCACGATCGCCGGCGAATACAGCAGCGGAATGATCCAGGTCACGCTGACCGCGATGCCACGCCGGATGAGCGTGCTGGCGGCCAAGGCGACGGTTCTGACCGCGCTGGCGCTCGCCGCCGGGGCCTTGGCCGTCCTCGGCAGCTTGCTCGCAGGACGGCTGCTGCTTCCGGCGAGCGGGTTCACGGCCGCCCACGGCTACCCACTGCTCTCGCTGGGCCGTGGCCCCACGCTGCGTGCTGCGTTCGGGTCGGTGCTGTACCTCGCGCTGATCGGTCTGCTCAGCCTCGGCATAGCTACCGCCGTGCGCGAGCCGGCCGTGGCGATCGGGCTCGTCCTCGGGCTGCTCTACCTGTTCCCGATCCTCGCGGCGCTCGCTCCCGATCCGCATCTCCGGCGCCACCTGGAGCAGATCGGTCCGATGACCGCGGGGCTCGCGATCCAGGCGACCACGAACCTCCGTGGCCTACCGATCGGCCCGTGGGCGGGGCTGGGGGTACTGGCCGCGTGGGCCACGGCCGCGCTGGTGGCCGGTGGTCTCGCACTCGCACGACGCGACGCGTGAGAAGATCGCGCGATGACCAGGTTCGAGGGCTTCGGTCCCACGGTCCAGAAGTGGTTCAAGGGGCTCGAGGCTGACAACAGCAGGGAGTACTTCAGCGCCAGCCGGGAGTTCTTCGAGGTGTCGATCCGTGACCAGATGGAGGCGTTGCTGACCGAGCTCAGCGAGAAGTTCGGCGGCGAGGTGAAGATGTTCCGCCAGAACCGCGACATCCGGTTCTCGCCCGACAAGTCGCCGTACAAGACCAATACGTACGGCGTCCTGCATGGATCCGACCTCGCCGCCCAGGGGTTGTATGCGTCGATCTCGGCGCGCGGCCTGGTGGCTGGAAGCGGCTACCACGTGATGGCCCGGGATCAGCTCGACCGCTACCGGGAGGGGGTTCTTGACGACAAGACCGGCGCCGAATTGGCCAAGCTCACGGGTCTCGCTGCGACGGCGGGCCTCGAGCTCTGGGGTGAGAGCGTGGCGACGGCGCCGCGCGGCTATCCGAAGGACCACGGTCGGATCGAGTTGCTCCGCCGCAAGAGCTTGTCGCTTGGGGCGACGCTGAAGTTCGGGCGGGGGATCGGCCGCGCCCAGGGGCTTGCGTTCGTCAGTGGAACGTGGCGTGGGGCGGAGCCGGTGACCGGCTGGCTGGACGAGCTCGTCGGCCCGAGCACGCTGCCTGGGGATCGGCCGGGGCGCGGACGATGAGTGCGCTACACCGGCTCGAGCGCGAACGTCACGCTGACGGTGGCCACGACTTCCTGCTCGCCCGCCTCGACATGAATGTCGGGTCCCCCGCTACGGCGGGCAGCCGCCGTCATGATGATCCCCTGATGGTCGGGCTCCGAGATGGCGATCAACGCCCCGAGACGCGCGTCGACACCTGCCGCGTATGCGGCCGCCTTCGCCTTGGCGTGCTCGGCGGCTCGTGTCGCCGCCTCGAGCCGCACCGGGTTGCCCATTG
Organism: uncultured Solirubrobacterales bacterium; assembly: GCA_963822855.1. Lineage (GTDB taxonomy): Bacteria > Actinomycetota > Thermoleophilia > Solirubrobacterales > Solirubrobacteraceae > Palsa-465. Next base: position 116,972 of record CAWGJE010000018.1, read on the forward strand.
AGATCCGCCACCTGGGTCCGGCGATCCGCGCGTCGAGCTCGCCGGTCGCGCGCATAATCAAGCGGCCGATCGTCTCGGTATCCGCGAGGCGGACCAGCATGCTCGCGAGCGCCCGGTGCCCGAGCGAGCGCCGGCCTTCGTTCGTGTGCTCAAACTCCTCACTGACCGTGACGCCCGTGGTCGACCGGTCCTGGCGAGCGATGCCGAACTCGTCCAGCATCTGCGCGAGCGCCTCGCTTCGAGTGGCGACGTCCGCCAGGGCGGGTCCAGGCGACGTCTCGGTTGCTGACAACGTGATCCACACGATCGCTTCGTCGGGCTCGGTGCGGATCGCGGCCTCGCCGATCACGGTGACCGTCGGCCGAGCCTCACTCGAACTCCTGGTGTCACTTGTCATTCGCCGATCGTAATGCTTGAGCTCTTGCCGGTAGGGGACCGGCGCGGTACGTTGTGATGCGAGATGGCGGGGCTCGTCCTGTGGCTAGCGTCGTTCGCCCTCGGATTTGGCACTGGCGGTGGGCGTCACGCGGACCGGCTGATGCCAAGCGAGATGACATTCCGATCGATGCGGGAAGCCGACCTCGAGCTGGTGAGGACGTGGCTCGGGCTGCCGCACGTAGCCAGGTGGTACCTGGCCGGCTCGACGCTCGAGCAGGAGCTGGACGAGTTGCGTCAGTGCATCGCGCACGAACAACCGACCTATCCGCTGGTGATCCTCGAGCGAGGCCGGTCGATCGGCTGGTGTCAGTGGTATCTGTGCTCGGACTATCCCGACCACGCCGCGGCCGTAGACGCCGAACCGGGGGAGATCGGGGTGGATTTTGCGATCGGTGACCCGGCTCGTATCGGCAAGGGCGTGGGCACGTCGTTGATCGCAGCGCTGATCGCCTACGTCACCGAACGGCAGCCGGCCACCGGCTTCATCGCCGACCCCGAGGCAAGAAATCTCGCGTCACGGAGGGTGCTCGAGAAGAACGGCTTCGAGCTTGTGCGGGAGGGGACGCTCGCATCCGAGCCAACCGCCGCAACGATGGCGATCTACCGGCGGCGCGTGATTTGATGTCCCAGCGTGGTCTCGGCGGCACCCGCATTGCTCGTCGGGCTTCGCACCGGCATCTTGTTCAGACGTTGGTGGGTTGTGGTTGCGATTGTCGGCGCCGGCGTCGTGGTATCGATTGTGGGATGGCAGGCGGCGTGGTTCGCGGACCATGAGACCCCCGCGCTCGGCTGAGCGATCGTGTTCGAGCTGCTCATTGGCGCGCCTATCGCCATAGGGGCCGGGCTCGGGGCGTACCTGATCCGCTCAAGGGGCAGGCTGAAGCGCGACTTCTGAAAGGCAGCTGACTCGCCCCTCCGACAGCCCCAATGGATATCGCTTACGCGATCGCGTCGGTATCCATCGCGCGCTCGATCGCCTGCTGCACGAGCAGCGTGTGCGGTCCCGGAACGGAGGGCAGGACCGCGTCACCGATGGCCGCGATCGGCTGGCCGAGGCGTGCCGTCGAGGCCAGGAATGCCTCGTCTGCACCGGTGGCGTCCTCAAGCATGAATATGCCCTCCTCGACCGGCAGGGTCTCCAGGATCACGCGGCGGGTGATCGAGTCGAGGATCCCGGTCTCCAGCGCCGGCGTCCGCAGGCGACCGTCACGTACCCAGAAGATCGAGCACGTTGGTCCCTCGAGCACCACCCCGTCGGCGCGCAACAGAAGGGCCTCGTCATAGCCGGCTCCGGTCGCGCGGCGCGAGGCCAGCATGTTGGCCGCGTATGAAAGCGACTTGACACCGTCGAGCAGCACCGAAGGGTTGTAGACGACCGGTAGTAGGCGCACCGGCTTGATCAGCCCGGCGATGTCGCCGCGGGACTCCAGGCGGCAGATCCGGTGACCGCCGCGGGTGAGTACGACCCGCACGACTGCGTAGCCGTCGGGAGCCTCGCCGAGCAGCAGATCGATGTCTTGTTCGAGGTCCGCTCGCGGACAGGGGAGCGCCAGCGCGAGGCACGAGCGCTCGAGACGGTCCAGGTGCGCCGCGCGGGCGAACGTCCGGCCATCCCTGACCGGGAACGCGTCGAACGCGCCGTCGCCGCGAATCAGCCCGTCGTCGGAAGCGGGGATCATCGCCTCGCCGGCGCGCATCAGCTCGCCGTCCAGGACCAGCGGCCAATCCTCGGCGCGAGCAGGCGCCGCTCGGCCCGCGGTATCGACGGCGTTGGAGCGACGGTGATGTGGGGCCATCTGGCTCAAGTCGCGCCTCCATTGTCGCCGAATATGGAAAGGGGCAAGGTGAATCCAACGTTCCACATGCCCGCATCGACGACCTCGAGGATCTTGAGGTCGCCGGCGAGGCTGCAGAGCATGTAAGCGTCCTGTCTCGTAAGTCGATGCTCTGACACGATCCAGTCGATCATCGCCGACACTGACTTACGCGTGCCTTCCATCAAGTCCGGCGCGATCCCCATCGCGCCCTGATAACGCGCGCCGTCGACCTTCGGCGTGAGCGCGCCGGGAGAGAGGAAGTAAGGGACCGGGATCGTGCGCTGCTCGAGCGTGAAGCGCAGCGTCGCTCGCATGTCGCATTCCATCGCCGCAACGCACACCTCACCGTCACCCTGCATCGCGTGCGGGTCACCGCACGAGAACAGCGCACCTTCACACCACACCGGTAGCCACAGTGTGGAACCGGCCGTGAGGTGACGGGTGTCGATGTTGCCGGCGCCCTTGTGTGGTGGGAACGCCGAGGCGGTTGCCGGCTCGTCCGGGTGGTTGCCCATCGTTCCCAGGAACGGCGCGAACGGTATGGTGATGCCCGGGGCGAACCGGACGTGCGTTCCGCTGCGTAAGTCGAATGTACGGAGATAGGAGTCCGGGAACTGGTCGGGGAGCGTCCCCAGTTCGGACAGGATCACGCACCAGCCCCACTCGCCGGGATCCAGGGAGACGATCTCCACCCGCAGCGTGTCGCCCGGCCTGGCGCCTTCGACGTACACGGGGCCGAGCAGGTTGTACAGCGTGTCGAAGTCGAAACTCGTCTCCTCGAACGTCGCCCCCTCATGCACCTGACCGTGTCCGGCCATCAGCAGGTCGTAGTGCACGACGTCGCCCGAGGCCACTCGCAGCGTCGGCTCAAGCGTGTTGTCCCACCCGTGGTGGATCTGATTCGCGTCTATCTGATGCTCCATGTGCGCCTGCGCTCCTCCTCCGTCCTGTCTTTGATCTCCGTGGAGCCGCCGAGTTGTCCAAACTCAGCCCGCCCTGATTGGTCGGCCGGGCATGGCGTCGAGGTCGAGGCGGCCGCGCCTGATCAGCGGCACGCCGTTGACGAGCACGTGCCGGAAGCCGGCCGAGATGCGACAGCTGTCCTGGTAGGTGGCCTGGTCGCTGATCGCATCCGGATCAAAGACGACGATGTCGGCGTCCGCGCCTGTCTGCAGCCGCCCCTTTTGACGCATGGCGGGGCTGACCTGTTCGAGTAGCAACGCGGGGAGCGTGGCCGCGCGCCGGATCACCTCGACGACATCCATGGTGGCGTGTTCGCGGACGTAGGTACGAAGCGTTCTCGCGAATGTGCCCGCGGTGCGCGGGTGGGTCACACTCCCGCTGGGTAGCGGCCAGATCCTGTCGTCGTCGAGGGGGCCGCCCGCCCGCATGACGGGCATCGCGTCGCTGGCGATGATCGTGTCGCTGTGCAGGATCGACGCGGCCATCAGCGCGCGATCGCGCGGATCCGACTCGCGCAGCAGCTCGACCACGGCCAATCCCCCCGGGTCGAGCGCGCGCAGCTCCCGCAGCCGGGCGGCGTCGGCGATGCGCTCGCCGGTTGCGAGGTAGATGATCGAGCTGGGCGTGAGGTCCCAGCGCGGGAGCAGATCGGGATCGAGGAAAGTGGCGCCGATCGCGGTCGAGCCCGACCCGTAGGGGTATGCCTCGGTGGTGATGAGACCTCCCTCGTGCCGGCACTTGTCGACGAGCGCCAGGACGCGATCGATGTGACGGCGGGAGGTGCTGTTGATGTGGCAGTAGTGCATGTGGGCGCCGGTCTCCGCCGCTGCCCGGACAATCTCGGTTGGGCCGTCGACGGGCACGGCTGGATCCGCTTCGACGAGCTCGCGAGCGTGGGTGAACACGGGTCGGTCCGCCCGGGCGGCCGCGGCAGCGACCGCGAGATACTCGCCGGGCTCGGTTCCGGGGGCGTAGCCGAGGAGGATCCCGACGCCCAGCGCTCCATCGGCTAGCTCGCTCTCCAGAGCGCCGATCAGCTGCTGCTGCTCGGTGGCGGTGGCGGCCCGTTGCCACTCGGGGTTGCCGATGTTGTGGAGCGTGGTGTGGATCGTCGCGTCCGCCGGTACGCCGGCCAGTGTCTGCATCCGCAGCGCTGCCCACGACGCCGAGAAGCCGTAGTTGAGCGGCCGGCCCTCGCGAGCCGCTGCGGCGTAGGCGGTCGACACCGGTGAGGCGCCTGCCTCGAGATCGAGGGCAGTGGTGACGCCGTCGTGGGCCTGGAGTCGCTGGCCGGAAATCGAGTGCACGTGGCTGTGAACGTCGATGAACCCGGGCGCCACGACGAGGCCGGTTGCGTCGAGTCTCTCGTCTCCCTCCAGGGCGGGGCCGATGTAGGTGATCCGCCCCGAGCTGACAGCGATGTCGGCGACGTCGTCAAAGCCGGTGAGCGGGTCGATCACCCGACCACCGCCGATGACCAGCGAAGCAGTCAAGCGCGAGCTCTAGGCCGTCGCGCGCTCGAACATGAGGTCATATCCGGGCGTCGCCTTCTCACGCGGGCGCGTGTACGTTCGAGTCGACGGGGTGAGGTCGAGATCGACCAGTGCCTCGGCGATCTTGAAGGCGGTCACGACCGGGTCGATGACCGGGATGCCCTCGTAGCCACGTGCGGCAAGCCGTTCTTTCAGAGCGGGAGCGCAGCCTCGCATCCCCGTGCAGCCGAACACGATGGCGTGTGCGCCGTCCTGCTCGATCGCTTCGATCGACTCCTCCTCGAGCTCGTCCATCAGCCGGTCGTGGTCCTCGAGTTCGAGCACCGGGATGTCCACGCTACGTATGGAGGCGAGCTTGTCGGCCAGGCCGTACTTCGCGGCGAGGTCATCCATCAGCGGGATCACCGCGTCGAGCACGGTGACGATCGAGAACGAGTTCGCCAGCAGTGCTGCCACGTGCATCGAGGTTTGCGCGGGACCGAGGACCGGGATCGAAGTCACCTCACGGCCGGCCCCCATGCCGGGGTCTCCCATGCAGTCGATCACGACCGCGTCCGCGCCATCGCGCTCGGCCTCGAGGATCTTCGCGATTGTGTCGGGCAGCGCGATCGCCTCGTCGAACGCCGATTCGATCGACGCTGGGCCGGTGTCGAGCACGGAGTGACCCACCTCCGTGTCGGCGCGGGCCACCGACTCGAAGTCCGAGGCGGTGGTGATGCCCTTCGTTGTGACCGGGGTGACGACGTGTATGCGCATGCGCATCCCTCTCTCTATGACGGATTACCTCGGTCTGCACCGCCGCCCAGCGGGGTGTATTCTAGGCGCGCTTTCAATATTCTGCAAGAGGGGTGACTGATGTGAGTGCGACAGACGCGGCAACCTGGCCGGCTCCGACGCAGTCCGAGCCCTACGACGTGTTCCGGGCGATGCGCAAGCGCCGCATGCATCGGGAGTTTCTGCCTGAGCGAGTCGACGAGGCGCTGCTCGAGCGGCTCATCTACGCGGCTGGGCGCGGGCCGGCGCCACGCGCGAACATCCGGCACCTGATCGTCACCACAGATCCCAGGCTCATCCGTTCGATCGGCCAGGTCTGTCCTGGATGGCTCAACAATGCGCCGGCGATGATGGCCGTGTGCACGGATACCCGGGCTGCGGAGGAGGTCATGGGTGCCTCGGCCGAATGGGGGACCGCGCTCGACTCAGGGGCGGCCGGCGCCTACGTGTCGCTCGCGGCTCAGGCGCTCGGGCTCGGAATTTGCTTCGTCACCAGCTGGCCGGCGGAGGCCGTGCAGGGGGTGCTTGGTCTTCCCGCGCATATCCGCCCCGACCTTCTCATCGCGATCGGATATCCGGTGGTCAATCCACCGAAGCCAGCTCGCAGATTCACGCCGATCGTCCACCGCGAGCGGTTCGGATCGGAGGCAGGAACATGAGCGTGAACGGGCCCAAGGAGCACGACACGGTGGCGTCGTCGGAGCCAGAGTCGCTGTTCGAGATAGTGAGCTACCTGATCTCTGCCGCGCGCCTGTCACTCGACGAGGCGCCTCGCCACGGGTCGGCGCGGCTGTTGGTTGGCGCGGTGCGACTGATCGCGGCGGCGGAGGCGATGGAGGGCGTCGAGGTCGACGAGACGCTCCGCGAGTGGAAGCGGTCCATGGACGAGAACATCATGAAGGTGATGAACCTCTACCCCGAATACGTGCGTTGGCTGAGCGACCTGACCCGTGAGGTGGCGGACGAGGTGACCGAACGCAACCTCCGGGCTCCGGTCGGCTGACCGGGCGTGTCGCCTACGCGGCGGCGAGCTCCGACTCGAACCAGGCGGCGACGTCGAGCAGCGCCTCGTCGCAACCGGTGTGGCCGATCAGCTGCAAGCCCACCGGCAGGCCGGCACTGGGGGCCGGGATCGAGATGGCGGGGTGCCCGGACAGGTTCGCGGCCGGGAGCCGCATCGTGGCCATGTTCCGGACGCCCATGTCGGAGTCGTCGATTTCGTCCCACCGCCAGGCCACCGTGAGGCTGGTCGGCAGCGCGAGCGCATCGACGTCGCTGAGCGCCTGGTCGATCGCCTCGCGCAAGGCGGCGCGGTCACGTTGGGCGACTACGTAATCGGTCGCCGACTGCGCCCGGCCGGCATCGAGGATCTCGAGCAGCGGCGCGGGCATCGCTTCGCGCGGGTACGGCTCGAGGGCGACGGCGGCCTCGGGACCGACGGTCGCCATCAGCATCCGCGACCAGCCGTCGAGGCCCGCGACCTCGCGCTCGTACAGCAGCCGAGCACCGGCTGACTCGGCCACATCGAGCGCAACAGCGATCGCATCCCGGACCGTCCGGTCGCAGCCTTCGTCCCAGCCGGCCAGTACGCCCAGGCGCGGTGCGCCATGCGACGGCGACGGCGGCGACCACGTGTCGGCAAGTACGGCCAGCATCGCGGCCGCGTCAGGAACCGATCGGGAGATCGGTGCGACGTGATCCAGCGACCAGAATGTCGGCGCTGCCCCGCGCCCGGATACACGGCCGAACGTCGGCTTGATCGATACGACCCCACAGCACGATGCGGGGAAGCGCGCGGACCCGCCGGCGTCGCTGCCGAGCGCGGCGAGCACGATTCCCGCGGCCACCGCGGCGGCCGACCCGCCGCTCGAGCCGCCCGCGTAGTACGCGTTGTCGCAGGGCAGGTTCGTCCGGCCGTAGTCGGCCTGGTGGGGACCGAATGCGAACTGGTCCATGTTGGCCTTGCCGACGATCACGGCACCCGCGTCGGTGAGGCGGGCGACGGCGGCCGCATCATGGGAGGCGATGTTGTCGGCGAGCGCACGCGAGCCTGCGGTGGTCGCTACGCCGGCGACGTCAAAGAGGTCCTTGATGGCCACGGGGACGCCGGCGAGCGGCCCGGGGTCCCGGCCGGCGGCCAAGGCCGCGTCGACCGCGCGCGCCTGCTCGCGCGCCCGGTCCCCGAGAACGGTGATGAACGCGTTGATCGAGGACTGCGTCGCTTCGGCGGCCGTCAGCGCGCGCTCGGTCGCTTCGAGCGCCGTGAAATCGCCCGCCCGCAAGCCGGCGGCGAACGCTGTGATGCTCTCAGGTGGCGACGATGTGAGCATCGTTCGAGACGACCTGCCAGCCGTCACTGCCCTGCCGCCATACCGATGTGAACGCGATCTGGACCCCTGCGGCGATCCGCTCGGCGAGCTCGGGCCGCACATGGCCGCCGGGGAACTCGCCTTGCAACGAGTGACCTCCGCGCACGATCGCGACGTCGTCAAGGCGCTGGACGCTGAAGTCCGTGAAGGGTAGGCCCGGCGGCGGCACGTCCATCTCCACGGCGAGAATCTCCTCGCGGCTCATTCGCTCCCCGTCGGGGGACGTGTACCGGTAGTCGGGGGCGAACAGTTCCTCGAGCGCCGCCCGGTCACGGTCCGCGACCGCGCGTGCCCACTTCTCATACAGCGGCTCGAAAATGGCTTCGTCACTCATGGTTCGATCACCAGTAGCTCCTCCTGGGGAGCGGTTAGACGCTCAGGCCCAGCCTCCCCGACCAGGACCATGTCCTCGGTGTGATAGCCCTCACCGCGATCGGTGACGATCGCGAACGGCTCGATGTTCAGCACCGTCCCGGGGGTCAGCGGCTGATCGTTGCGCGGCTCGAGCAGCGGTGCCTCGTGGAGGCCGAAGCCGATGCCATGGCCGACGTGCGGCACCAGGAACGGCACGCCGCCATCCTCGAACGTGCGCTTGACCGCGAAGAACAGCTCGCTCGCCGGGCGGCCGGGCTCGGCCAGCACCGCCGCGGCGTCCTGCGCGGCGCGCACCGTCTGGAAGATCTCGCGCTGCTGTTCGGTGGGTGCTCCGACGACCCCGGTACGCGCAACGTCACCGCCGATGCCCGCGCGCCGCGCGCCGAAGTCGGTCCGCCATATACTGCCCTCGACGAGCGGTCTGAGTTCGGGTTCGGGATGGCCGAGCGTCGTGCGGGGGCCTGACGAGAACACCATGAACAGGGGGATCGCCCCTGTGCGCGCGACGCGACTCACCAGCTCGCCGCCGTAGTCGGCCTCGCTGGCACCGGAGCCGAGCGCCGCCAGAGTGTCGCCGAGGGCGCGGAGCAGGTCGTTCGCAAGGGCGCCGAGCTGTTCGACCTCCGTCGGCGTCTTGCTGATCTGCAAGCGCTCCAGCGCACGATCGATCCCGACCCACTCGACGTCCGGCAACCGCGACTCGAGCGTGCGCAGCGCGGACGCGGGAAGCCGATGCGCTTCGATGCCAATGCGGCCTCGCACCCCGGCGTCGCCAAGCAGCGATGCGAGCTCGGAGGCCGGATCGTGCTCGAACTCGACATAGCTACGCACGTCACCGATCGGCGACTGGCTGCGCACCTGCGATTCCTCGATGTTGCATACGAGCAGCGTTGGCGCCGCGTTGCGCGGCGCGACGTAGAACTCGAGCCGCTCGGGCAGGTGCAGCTGCGTTTGAATGTCGGTGCCGGCGAAGTAGCTGAGCGCCTCGTAGGAGCAACCGACGACCGCGTCGAGTCCCTGCTCGTCGAGCAGAGCGCTGACGGCCGCCTCGCGGGGGCTCATGCCGCCACCGCCTCGGGGCTCACCCAAGGAAAGCGCGCCGCGGTCTTGAAGTCGCCCGCGAGCGGCACGTACTCGTGGTCGTAGCCCCAGTGCGCGGGCCCGCCGAGCGCGAGGCCTGGGGCTGTGCGCCAGATCGGGTGGCAGGCGATGCCCAGAACCGCGACGCGCGCGCCGTAGCGGAGCGCCTCGGTGGTGATCGCGTTCCCGGTCTCGAGGTTGAGCACTGTGATCAGGTCCGGCACGCTCGCGATCAGCTCGCCGTCACGCACCGCCACCAGGTTCTCGTTCTGGAAGCGCAGCAACAGCTCTGAGCCGGCGTCGCCGTCCGCACCGGTGATCCGCGCCTCGCCGACGGACCAGCCCTGCTGCGTGCGACGGAGAACGTCGACGATCTTGCCGCGGAACAGGATCTCTCCGCCGGTGGCCTCGAGCACGGCCTCGACCCCGTCGCGCTTGCTTGCTCTGGCCTCGCGCAGTGCCACTCCGATCTCCTCGGCCCAGCCGATCGTGCCGCGGATCGTCAGCAGCTGGCAGTCCGCCCCGGTGATCGGGTACGCGATCGCGACGCAGGTCGCCCCGAAGCAGATCGACACCGCCCGACCCAGTCGCTCGCCCCAGCGGTTCGAGACCGTGTTGAACGCGACGACGTTGCCGTGCTCGTCGCCCGCGACGAGCGGGCTCGCCGACTTGTGGTGCAGCGTGAGCGAGCACAGGTTGAGTTCCGGGAACGCCCGCCCGATCAGGTCGCCGTCGACCACCGGGATGCCGGCGACCGCCGCCAGCGACATCGGGAGCGTCGAGTTGGCCCCACCGACCTCGGCGGACATCACCGCGTCGACCGGGCGCCCGAGCAGGCGCTCGAGTCCCGCGAGGACGCGCACCAGCTCGGTCCCGCGCTCAGCTTCTCGACGAAGGGCAGGGGTGAGCCGATCAGGAACGGGAAGGCCACGATCGCGTCATCGGGCAGTTCGTCGGCGTCGACAAGCCGCACCGGGCCGTTGCGGCGGGCGGCCGCGATGGCCGCCAGCGTCCCGAGATAGGGATCGCCACCGCCTCCGGTGCCGAGGACGGTCGCGCCGTAGGCGATGTCGTGGATCGCCTGCTCCGAGAGCTCCCTCACGATGCCACCGACAACGCTCCGAGGCTCAACTCGCCAACGGCCTTGACGCGGAAGCGGATCGCGTTGCCCGGCAGGTATGTGAGGGGAAGCTCGTCGACCTCCACGATCTCGACGGTGTCGGCGGTCGCGCCGGCGGCGATGGCCTTGGCGATGGCGTCCGCGCGGGCCTCGGCGAGCACCGCCTCCCGGCTCGTCCCGTCGAGCGAGTAGACGTGGTCCACCTCACCGCCCGCCTGGGCGATCGCCGCGCCGATCGCATTCGCCACGGACGCGTGCTGCGGTTTGATGATCTGTGACGCGCCCGCCAGCTCGTGGCCCAGAAGCACCGTTCCGCCGCCCACCAGCACGACCGGCACCGGGTCGGCGGACGTCTTGATGCGATCGATTCCGCGCTCGATCATCGCGCGGATCGTGTTTCGCGCGCGGTCCACGAGGTCGTGGTCGAGATGCTCGACTCGGGAGGGATCGCCGATCGACGCCAGCCCGGCAGCCACCGCCACGTCGGTCGCGGTCAGCGTCTCGCCGCCGAACACGAGTGCCTTGGTGGTCAGCTCGTAGCCCACCGACTGCGGCCCGACGCTGTCTTCGACGACGAGGCTGCCCCCGCCGAGGCCGATCGAGATGATGTCGGGCATCCGGAAGTTGGTGCGGACGTCGGCGATCTCCACCTCGGTGGCCGCCTCTCGCGGAAAGCCCTTGACCAGCACGCCGATGTCTGACGTCGTGCCGCCGATGTCCACGATCACCGCGTTGTCGGCCCGGACAGGAAGGCGCCGCCGCGCATGCTGTTGGTCGGACCCGAAGCGAACGTGAGGATCGGGTAGCGCTCCGCGAAATCCGACGACATCAGCGTCCCGTCGTTCTGGCTGATGAAGAACGGCGCATCGATACCGATCTGCTTCAACGCCGTGCGGAAGGACTCGACGACCGCGATCGCCAACTCGGCCAGACACGCGTTGAGGATCGTGGCGTTCTCCCGCTCGAGCAATCCGATGCGCCCGATCTCGCTCGACAGCGACAGGTAGACGCCCGGTAGCTCCTCGCGCAGGATCTCCGCCGCGCGCTGTTCCTGCGCACCGTTGACCGGCGAGAACACCGATGTGAGAGCGACGGAGCGAAGCTCACGTGAGCGGATCTGGCCGGCCAGGTCGCGGATCTCCTCCTCGTCGATCGGGGAGATCTCGATGCCGTTGAACTCGTAGCCGCCGTGGACGAAGAAGGCGTGGTTGCCAAGCGCCGTGCGCAGGTCATCGGGCCAGTCGACCATCGGCGGCAGCGCCTGCGTGGCGGGCAATGCGATCCGCACGGCGGCGACCTCGAGTAGTCGCCTGCGCTCGATCACCGCGTTGGTGAAGTGCGTCGTGCCGATCATCACCGCGGTCACGTCGCCTGGCGCGCACCGGCCGCCTGACAGGACCTGCTCGAGCGCCGTGATGATCCCTGAGCTGACGTCCGGGGTCGTGGACGTCTTGTGCGACGCCACGACGCGATCGCCGTCCATCAACACCGCGTCGGTGTTCGTGCCTCCCACGTCAATCCCAATCCGCATCCCAACTCCTCAGTCGCTTGACTTCCGGCAGATTATCGGGCATCTTCAATATTCTGCAAGGAGCCCGGATCGTGTGTCTCCGGCGATCCAGGATTCTGATGGAGGAGCGGAGCAGCGAGAGAGCGAGAGGATGGTCAGCGACACACAGAGCGCGCTTGCGCCTCTCATGGACGTGCGATCGGTAGTGAAGCGGTACGGCACGCACGAGGTACTCCACAGCGTCTCCCTCAGCGTCGGCAGGGGCGAGACGGTGGCGGTGATCGGTGAGAACGGCGCCGGCAAATCCACGTTGGCAAAGCTGATGGCGGGTGTCACCCGGCCTGACGAGGGCGAGCTGCGCTTCGACGGGCGGCCCCTCAGCTTCGGTTCGCCGCGCGACGCGCTACAGGCCGGGATCGGGTTCATCCCGCAAGAGTTGGCGTACTGGCCGGATCTCTCGGTCGGGGAGAACGTCCTGGTCGGTACCTGGCCCTCGAAGCGGGGGGTGGTCTCACCACGCGAGCTCCAGAAGCGGGCGCTCGAGCTGTCCGAGCGCTTCGGGATCCCGCTCGATCTCGGCCGCCCGATGCGCGCGCTCAAGCTGGGCGAGCGGCAGCTCGTGGAGATTTTGAAGGTGCTGTCCCGCGACGCCTCCGCGCTGATCCTCGACGAGCCGACCGCGGCGTTGACCGCCGCCGAGAGCCGCAACCTGTTCTCGCTGCTCGGCAAGCTCGCCGCGCAAGGGCACGGCATCGTCTACATCTCGCACCGCATGGATGAGGTGTTCCGGTTTTCGGACCGCGTCGACGTGCTGCGGAACGGCCGCCTCGTGGCATCCGCCCCGACGCGCGCGACGACGCCCGCGACGCTGATCGAGGCGATGCTCGGGCAGGCAGCCAGCGGACTGCACGCGAGCGAGTCCGCGGCCCGCACCGACGAGACGCCGGCGCTCTCGATCAGGAACTGGACGATGCCGGGGGAGCCCGGGCTCAAGGACGTGAGTCTCGATGTGGCGCGCGGCGAGGTGCTGGGGCTGTTCGGATTGCGGGGCAGCGGCGCCGAATTGGTCTCCGAAGGGCTCGGAGGCGTGCACAAGGACATTCGTGGCACGTTGGACGTCGCCGGGCGCCGGCGACGGGTGACTTCCCCGCTGGCGGCACGCCGCGCCGCGATTGGTTACGTGCCCGCCGAGCGCAAGCGTGACGGCCTTGTTCTCACGCTTTCGGTGCAGGCCAACCTGGGCCTCCTGACACTCAAGAAGGTCTCGCGCTTCGGCGTCCTCCGTGGGCGGCTCGAGCGCACCGCCGCACAGCGGTGGACGAGCGCGTTCAACATCCGCCTGCGCAACCTCAACCAGCCGACCAGCGAGCTGTCGGGCGGCAATCAGCAGAAGGTGATGGTCGCGAGCCGGCTCGCGACCGATCCGGTGGTGTTCGCGCTGCAGGAGCCCACCCGCGGAGTCGACATCGGCGCCCGGGTCGAACTCCATCGCTTCATCCGCGGGGTTGCCGCTGAGGGCGTTGGACTGCTGATCGTGTCGACGGACGTAGAGGAAGCCGTGTCCCTCTGCGACCGGTTGCTGGTGATGCGCGACGGCGCGATCGTCGACGAACTCGTCGGTGCCCGTAAGACGCAGGGGCGAGCGGTCGCGCTCGCAGCCGGGGAGGCGGCGTGACGGTGAGTCAGACGGATCCGATCGTCGAGGAGGATCTCGTCGTCGACCGGACACTCGCGCAGCGGCGGCGCCAGACGCTGCGAGACGTGGGCATTCAGGCCTTCGGCATCGGCGTCTTCTACGTCCTGGTCTTCATCTTCTTTTCGATCGAGGCCGATCACTTCCTCGAGTACTCGAACTTCGCGGCGATCCTCGCTGCGGTCGCGGTCCTTGGGATCGTGTCGATCGGCCAGGCGTTGGCGATCATCGGGGGAGGCTTCGATCTGTCGGTGAGCGGGGTGCTGCCACTCGGCGCAGTGGCGTTCGCGTCATTCGTCAACCACGGGATCAACTGGCCCCTGGCGACTGTTCTCGTGATCCTTATCGGTGCCGCGGTGGGCCTCGTCAACGGCTTCATCGTCGCCCGGCTCGGCATCAACCCGCTCATTACCACGCTGGGCACGCTCTCGATTGCGGGCGGACTGGCGTACACATTCACGAACGGGGTGACGGAGCCGTTTAACAACCCCTCGGCAGGCGTGTGGGGTAACACGGCCTTTGGCCAGATCCAATGGGGCGTGATCGCGCTTGTCGTGCTCGCGGTGGCGGCCGCGGTCCTGCTGCGGTACACCGTCTACGGGCGGTCGCTCTACGCTCTCGGCGGCAACAGCGAGGCGAGCCGGCTCGCCGGCATTCGCGTCAGCGCGATCACCGCCTCGGTCTACGTGCTGTGCGGCGCCTGCGCCGCATTCGCCGGTGTCGTCACGGCCAGTCAGTTGCTGGCCGGCTCGGCTTCGGTTGGGCTCAACTCAAACCTCCAATCGATCACCGCGGTCATCCTCGGCGGGGCTGCGCTCACGGGCGGCGTCGGGGGGATCCCCGGCACGTTGGTGGGCGTTCTGCTGCTCGGCACGATTGCCAACGGGATGGCGCTGATGCAGGTCCAGACCTTCTACCAGCAGATCGCCACCGGCTGCGTTCTGCTGATCGCCGTCGGGTTCGGCCGGCTGCGGTCCTTCCTCGCCGGCACAAGCTGAAAGGAGCAACGGCAATGACTCGTCTTTGGCGCTCACTCGGCGCGCTGGCTACGGTGGCCGCCCTTGTAGCGGGCTGCGGGAGCAGCAGTAGCACCACCAGCAGTGGCAGTAGCGGCGGCAGCTCGGCCTCCGCGAGCTCGGCTTCCACGAGCTCGACGGCGGCGACGACAAAGCACTACACGTTCGCGTACGCAAACGTCAGTGACAGCAGCCCCCTGTTCAAGACCGTCGGCGATCGGATGGTTTCCGATGGCTCCACGGTCGGCATCACGGTCAAGCGCTTCAACAACAACCTCGACGCGTCGACGGCTCTCTCCAACGCGACGCTGATGGTCGAGGAGAAGCCGGACATCGCGATCGACTGGTCCGGCACCGAGAGCATCGGCAAGTCGATCGGCGCGATTTTCCAGCGCGCGAACCTACCGTGTATCGCCGTCAACCAGAACATCGCCGGCTGCCCGTACTTCAACCTGCAGAACAAGTACCTGGGCTCGGGAGCCGCCGCCATCGTCGTGCCTCTGATGAAGCAAAAGGGCTGGACTCCGGCCGACACGACGATCGTGATGGTGTTCAATCCAGGCGCCGGAGCCGAGGTTAACTCCAACGGCCGCTACTTCTACTCCGACGTCGCCAAGGCATTCCCCCAGATGGTGCAAAGGACGCCCGACCAGATCACCGACAGCACGACGACGATCGGGACGGGACCCGACGGCGTGCAGATCAACGGCCAAGACGCGCTTGAGCCCAGCTACACCGCGATGAAGCAGGAGCTGACTGTGCTGCCCCAGAGCCGGCACCTGATCGTGTTCACCCAGAACGATGACTCGGCGCTCGGCGCGTGGCGCGCGATCACCGAGGCCAACAGGCAGAACACGACGATGATCATCGGCCAGGGCGCCGACGCCGACGGCCTCAAGAACCTGCGTACGAATCCGTCGTGGGTGGCCGAGGGCAGTGTGTTCTTCGAGCTGTGGTCGCGGTACCTGCTGGCGATGGGTGTGTCAGTTCTCAACGGGCAGAAGCCGCCGCCGCTCACGCTCGCGCCGCAGACCGTGATCTCCAAGCAGACGGTTTCCAAGTACTACGGAAGCGGCGACACTGCGATCCAGTCGCCGCCGCTTGCTCCACAAGACCAGTACCTGCTGCAGTCCGGCATCCTGCAGAAGTTCGGGATCACGGGGAGTTAGTGAAGTGCGAACACTCGACGCAGGACAGCTCAAGGACGTAGCCCGGGGAGCGGCGATCCTTGGTACCGGCGGAGGCGGCGATCCCTATCTCGGAACGCTCGCAGCCCTGCGGGTGCTCGAGGAATACGGCCCGCCGACCGTTCTGACTGCCGACGAGATCGACGACGACGCGCTGATCGCGATGCCGGTCATGGTCGGCGCGCCGGTGCCGCTGATCGAGAAGCTGTCGTTCGGGTCGGAACTCGACACCGTGTTCCACGCGCTCGACAACTACCTCGACGGGTCGCTGGTAGCCATGATGTCGCCGGAGATGGGAGGAGTGAACTCGGTCGTGCCGATCGCCCTGGGTGCGCGCCTCGGTATCCCGGTCGTGGACGCGGATTCGATGGGGCGCGCCTATCCGGAGATCGACCTCACGACGCTGACCCTCTATGGCATCCCCGCCTCGCCGTTCGCCCTGGCCGACGAGCACGGGAACAGCCTGGTCATCCAGGGGACCACCAACCGCTGGGTGGAGCGGATCGCCCGCGCGGCCGTGGTCGAGTTCGGGGCGATCTGTGCCGGCATGGGTTTCGCGATGACCGGTGCCCAGTTGCGTGAGGCGGCGATCCTCGGAACGCTGTCGTACGCCGAGCAGATCGGCGCCGCGATTCGCGAGGCGCGTGAATCGCACGGCGACGCGATCGCGGACGTGGTCAGGATCACAAACGGCTACGTGCTGTTCCGCGGCAAGATCACCGACGTCAGGCGGCGGACGATGCACGGCTGGTCGGTCGGCGAAGCCGAAATGGAGGGCTTGGAGGAGTTCTCGGGGTCAGGGATGACCGTCTCGTTCCAGAACGAGAACCTCGTCGCGTGGCGCGACGGAGACGTGGTGGCTGCGGTCCCGGACCTGATCACGATCATCGACTCCGACGCCGGGACAGCCATCACGACCGAGCGGCTGCGGTACGGGGCGCGGGTGGTCGTACTGGGAATGCCGTGCGACTCGAAGTGGCGGACGCCGGAGGGGATCGCGCTCGGCGGCCCCGGGCACTTCCACTACGACTTCGAGTGGGCCCCGATCGAGGAGCTCAACTCCGCGTCAATCCAGCTGGCGAGGTAAGCGGTGAGGTGGGCGAAGATGGACTCGCCCGCCTCCGCGCTCGCCTTGCTGGGGTCGCCCAGCACGCCGATCGGCGTCACCGCGTCGATCCCCTCGGAGAACATGCGCTCGCGCCAGCCGTCCTCGTCGGCGACGTAGCCGGTGAGGTCGGCGTGCGCGCGGACCAACTCCGGGAACAGGGCAGCCCTGACTGGTCTCGACGCCGCCGGCGTGTACGTCGGTGGATGGCGGCTCGACGCCGGCCGCGCGAGCGCCGGCGAACATCGCGTCGACATAGCCCTCGAAGTCGTGGTGAGCGATCAACTGCGTGTCGGTGTCCTTGGCCGCGTGGGCGGCCTCGTAGCGGCCGAGAAACCCAAGGTTGCCGCCGTGGCCGGTGAAGATCGCGATCCGCCGGATGCCCATCCGCTCGAAGGCAGCGACATATGCGTCGAGCACCGCGCCGAATGTCTCCTCGGGGAGCGTGACCGTCCCCGGGAAGGCGAGGTGGTGTGTGGAAAGCCCGCCCGGCAGTACGGGCGCAACCACGACCGGCCCGTCGAGCCGTTCGGCGATCCGGCGTGCCAACTCCTCGGCGATGA